>NZ_JALJRL010000001.1:0-575257 GCF_024519675.1 Mesorhizobium sp. Mes31
TTTGAGCATGATCTTTCCCGAAAACCGGATTCCACTTTTCGGGATCATGCTCTAGCCGGGGGAATGGAGAGACAGCCCCCGGCTGGTTTGCGCGAAAGACTTGGTGAACCGGCATGCGGAAGTGACCGTCAACCATCCCGCTCGCGCAATTGGCGTCTCTTTTCGTTCAGCCTTTTCGCGGGCGGCCATGCCGTGATGTTGTTCTTACCGTCCGACAGAACGTAAATTCGTTCACCGATGCGATCTAGCCTTACCGCCAAGCCGGGACGAGTCCGTCTGCCTTGCGGCGATGCCTGTGCCGTGCTGACACTACGCCATATCGGGTAGCGTGCGGATTCTCGTTTCGCTGCGCTTGACTTCAAAATCCAGTCACTCTGCTCAGGCGAATGCCTGCATCAGGCTGTCTTCGTGACGCGCAGAAAGTCGAAATCGCATCCGTGCGTGGCAGGCAGCACTGAGCGATGGTAGAGCGCTTGGTAACCCCGCGCCGGGACATCTGCGTCCGGTCGGAATTCGACCTTGCGCCGGGCGAGTTCGGCTTCGTCGACAAGCAGATCGATCCGTTTGCCCCTGGCGGAGAGTCGAATACGATCGCCGTTGCATACAAGCGCGAGAGGACCGCCCAAAGCTGCCTCCGGCGTGACATGCAGCACGATCGTGCCGAAGGCGGTGCCGCTCATCCTCGCATCCGAGATTCGCACCATATCCTTGACACCCTGCCGTGCGAGCTTTTTCGGAATCGGCAGATAGCCGGCTTCCGGCATCCCGGAAGGGCTTTTCGGGCCGGCGTTCTGCAGGACCAGTATGTCGTCGGCGTTCACATCGAGATCGGGATCGTCGATCCTGGCCGCGAGATCATCCAGCGATGAGAACACAACTGCACGACCCTCGTGCTCGAGCAGCCCGGGCGTTGCTGCGGCACGTTTCAGCACGGCACCACCCGGCGCGAGTGATCCATTGAGCGCGATAAGTCCGCCCTCCCGCTCAATGGGATCCTCGGCAGAACGGATATAGGTTCGGTCGATCGGGTCGGACAACGGCTTCGCCAGCCGCTCCGCCATCGATTGCCCGGTAATGTCGACCGCATTGAGATCAAGCAGTGGTGCAATCGCGCGCAACACGCCCTCGAGCCCGCCCGCCGTGTGGAAGTCTTCCATGTAACCTTGCCCGACGGGCTTGAGGTTGACCACGACCGGCGTCTCGTCGGAGAGCCTATTGAAATGGTCGAGATCGACATCGATCCCCAAACGGCCGGCTATTGCGGTCAGATGAATCAGCGCGTTTGTCGAACCTGACACCGCCAGCAGCACCCGCATTGCGTTTTCCACCGAAGCCGCGGTGACTATCTTGTCCGGCGTCTGGTTCGAGCCGACGAGCCGCGCGGCAAGCGCGCCGGTCTCCTCAGCAGCCCGCAGCCGGTCGGCATGCACGGCTGGGATGGCCGCCGTATCCGGCAGGCACATGCCGAGCGTCTCGCCGATCAGCGCCATGGTGCTGGCTGTTCCCATCACCGCGCAGGTGCCGGCCGTCACGGCGAGACGTCCCTCGACCTGGTTGATCTCGGCCTCATCGATGGTGCCACCGCGATACTGCCCCCAGAAGCGGCGGCAATCTGTGCAGGCACCTAGCCGTTCGCCTTTGTGCCGCCCAGTCATCATCGGACCTGCCACGAGAAGAACCGCAGGCTTGCCGGCCGAGGCAGCGCCCATCAGCAGCGCCGGCACGGTCTTGTCGCATCCGCCCATTAGGATGACCGAGTCCATCGGCTGGGCGCGGATCATTTCTTCGACATCCATGGCCATTAGGTTGCGAAACTGCATGCTGGTCGGACTGAGGAAAACTTCGCCGAGTGAAATCACCGGAAACGGCACCGGCAGGGCGCCGGCAGCGAGCACGCCCCGTTTCACCGCCTCCAGGAGCTCGGGAAAATGGCGGTGGCAGTTGTTGAAGCCGCTTTCCGTATAGCAGATGCCGACGATCGGCTTGTCGAGCGACGCGTCGGTGTAGCCCATCGATTTCGCGAAGGAGCGGCGCAGATAGCGGGCAAATTCCCTGTCGCCGTAGTTGGTGAGGCCACCGGTAAGGCCTTCATGCCTGTCGACCATCAGAGGGCACCCCTCATTTCCAACCGGCGCCGGATATATTTCGACTCGAGATAGTCCATGATTCCGAGCGAGCCGCCTTCCCGGCCGAACCCGCTCTCCTTGATGCCGCCGAACGGCGCCTCCGCGGTTGCCAGCATGGTTTCGTTCACGCCAACCATGCCTGCATCGATGCCCTCTGCCGTGAGTGCCGCGAGCGCGTCATCATGCGTAAAGACATAGGAAGCGAGGCCGAAAGGCACGCTGTTGGCGCGACGAATCACGTCGTCGAGCCGGGAGAACCCGGCAATCGGAGCGACCGGCGCAAACGGTTCCTCCTGCATGATTCGCGCCTCGTCGGGCACGTCCGTCAACACCGTCGGCTCCAGGAAGTTGCCCTTGTTGTACTGGCTTGGCCGGCGCCCGCCGGTCAGGAGCTTCGCCCCTTGCTTAACGGCGTCCTCGACAAGTCCAAGCGACTGTTCGACCGCGCTAGGGCGGATGAGCGGCCCCATGGTGACGCCTTCCGAAAGTCCGTCGCCGACGACGAGTTTCTCGGCAAATGATTTGAAAGCGGCTTCGAATTCGCGTTTGATCTTGACATGCACGTAGAAGCGGCTGGGCGAAATGCACACCTGCCCGCCGTTACGGAATTTCGCCGCAGCAACCCGTTCCGCCGTCGCGACAGGATCGGCGTCCGCATGAACGATCACCGGCGCATGGCCGCCAAGCTCCATCGTGACCTTCTTTATGCCCGCAGCGCAGAGCGACAGGATATGCTTGCCGACCCGGACGGATCCCGTCAGCGAGACCTTGCGGACAACAGGCGAAACGATCAGTCGTTCCGAGATCGGCCCTGGATCGCCAGTCAGGATCGTCAGGACGCCGGAGGGAAGCCCGGCATCCATCAGCGCCTGTGCGATGGCAAAGCATGCGCCTGGCGCTTCTGACGCCGGCCTCGCAATAACCGAACATCCCGCGGCAAGTGCCGCGGCGATCTTTCGGCCCGGGAGCAGAGCAGGAAAATTCCATGCAGACAACGAAAGGCAGACACCGACCGGCTGGTATGTCACCGACATGCGGTCGGTGGCGTTGCGGCCCGGGATTATCTGGCCATAGATGCGCTTGGCTTCCTCACCATACCATTCGAACTGGTCGGCCGTGGCGTTGATTTCACCCATCGACTCGGCGAGAGGTTTTCCCGTTTCGGTGCTGATCATCCGAGCGATCGTATCGGCGCGCGCGCGGATCAGCGATGATGCCTTGGCGAGAGTTCGGCCACGCTCCCAAACCGGAACGGCGCGCCAGACGCTGAAAGCAGCCTCTGCGCCTGCCAGCGCCGTGTCGATGTCTCCTTCGGCGGCGTTCGGCACGTGACCGACCGGTTCGCCGGTGACGGGGCTGACGACCGCGCGGGTTTCGCCGGAACCGGCGGGCCGCCATCGGTTCTCGATAAAAAGGCCATAGTTCTCATACATGGGGGAAGTTCCTATATCGTCGCCGCCCGGTAGGCTTCTTCGACGTCGGCAACCCAGTTGCCGACGTTCCAGGAACCATGGGCGCCGAGGGAGGCGATCGGATCGTCGCCGAAGTAAACGGGCACATGCACCACGCTCAGTCCACGATGAGCATGTGCCCGCCTCAATGCGTCCAGCAGGCTGTCGGGTGAATTGCCGCCGTCGAGCGCCAGCACGCCTTCAATCGCACCGGCGAACCGGACATAATCGACCGCAACGCTGTCATTGGTGCGGAATTCGCGGCCATACTGGGCAAGCTGCAGGGATGTGATCGCCGCCATCCGACGATTGTCGAACAGGACGATCGTGGCATGCAGGCCATGTTCGACACCGTCGACCAGGATCTGCGGGTTCATCATGAACGATCCGTCGCCGGTAAAGGCGACCGTGTAACGCGGCTTGTCCGCCACGGCGGCGGCGAGCAATCCCGAGACTGCGAAGCCCATGTAGGACGCACCGCTTTCGGTGATCGTGTCCTCAGGCCGTTCGTCCTCGACGACCTGAAAACCGTTCGCCTGGACATCGCCGGCGTCGAACAGCTTGAGCGCGCCATTGGCCTTGCAGAAATCGGCGACCACTTTGATAGCGCGCGGCTGGGTCAGCACCGGCCGTCCCCAGACTGCGTCGATGATCGGGGCCGTTTCGTAGCGCACCCTTTTGAAGGCGCCCCACCGCCGCTTTTCAGCCAGGCAATCGCCGAGCCAGGCCTGCCGAGCGCGGTTCACCAACAACCCTGCACTTTCGAGGCGTGCCGTAAGCGCTGCGAGAATGGCGCCGATGTCGCCGTGTAGCGCTGTCGTGTTGTTGTAGTGCTGAACGTCGTCGAGATCGGCATTGACGTTGATGACATTGGTGACCCTGGGATAGCCAATTCCGGAGCAATCGGACTGGCAGACGCCGCGCGAGCCGACGACGACCAGCAGTTCGGCATGCTTCATGGCCCAGTTACCACTGATCGAACCCTTCGACCCGCCAACATGCATGTTCTGCGGATGATCGTCCGGCACGACGCCGGTTGATCCGGGGCTCAGCACGACAGCGGCACCGGAAGCTTCGGCGAAGCGCCGAACAGCTTCGGCATGGCCGCGGCTGCCGCCACCGGCCTTGACGACAATGCGTGCGGTCGCGCGGATCAGTTCCGCGGCTCGGTCAAGCGAGGCCGCTGCGGCCGGGGCCGAAGGCGCGATAGGCGTCACCGCCGGCAGCGTGTCTATCCGGATGTCGACTTCCTTTGGCTGCGTGTTGATCGGCAGCAGCAGGTAGAACGGGCCAGCCTTGAAATCATGGAACACGGTCGCCGCGCCGCGGCGCAAGGCGTCGCGCAACGCGTCGGGCGTATGCAGCACATAGGAGCGTCCCATCAGGGCCGTGATCCGGCCGTAGAGCATCTGCTCCAGTTTCGGCACCTGCTGCATATTGTAGCCTTCGCCATGTGTCGTCTCGTCACCATAGAGGTGATAGACGCCAATCCCATTCGAGGCGGCAGCGAGCGACCCGGCCATGGCCTGCAATGCGCCGGGCCCGATAGAGGTCACGACGGCCGAGGGTTCGCCATAGGCCCACCGAAGCACGGTGGCGGCATGCGCCATCTCGACCTCGTTGCGGCATTGCCAGACGCTGACAAGTCCAAAGATCTCATAGACACGCAAGGTCTCGGCAAGCGCGGTCGAACCATGGCCGAAGATGGCAAAATATTTGCTCACCCCCTGCTTGAGAAGGCCGAGCACGAGTGCCTCGCTCAACGTGATCCGGTGAGGTGTGGAGAACAGGCCGGCGGCAAGCGCTTGCTCAAAGCCGCCTGTGGCAGCAATGCGCCCTGCCAGGCGCGCTGCGGAAATATCGGAGCTTGAGTTGGCCTCGGTCTGCAGCACGGCCACCCCCTCACCCGAGCTCGACTGTCTTGCCGGTGCGCGCCGACTCTTCAGCCGCCAGCGCGAACCGGAGCACCTGACGGCCTTCGCAAGCGGTCAGAGAAGGAGCGGTGCCGCTGCGCAACGCCTCGATGAAATGCCGTGTCGAGTGGACGAAGCTCGCTTCCCAGCCGGTTTCCATGCCGCGGAAAGTGCGGAGTTCGCCGTCCCGATAAAGGGCGAGCGGCGGGGGATCGCCAAGGCGGCCGTGACCGCAATTGATCCATATGACGCCCTTGGTGCCGGTGATCTCGACACGATCGTCTTGGGCATAGTGGCGGGTGATGATGTCGAGTTCGGGTGAATAGACGACTTCGAGATTGCCCATGCGGTTGCCGGGGAACCGGAACGAGACCATGGCCGGGGCATCGAAATAGAACCCGTCCTGCCGCTGCGTCTCGCCGATGAAGGCATGCACTTCGTCCGGATTGCCCATGAAGTGCCAGGCGAGCGCGAACTTGTGATGGCCGTCGTCGAACACCAGCGGCCCGCCGCCAGACTGCGACCGCTCCTGCCGCCAGGCGTCCGCGGCATGCGGGACGTCCCAGGCTGTCTGCGACCGGCCTGGATTGCTCTTGATGCGGATGGTGAGGGGGGTGCCGATCGCGCCTTCATCCACCAGGGACTTCGCCTTCATCACGGGAGGATAGAAGATGAAATTTTCGAACACCTTGACCGGTGCGCGGGCGTTCGCGGCAGCCTCCACCACTTTGTCCGCTTCGGCGAGATCGACACACATCGGCTTCTGCAGCGACACGACCTTTCCCGCCTCGATCGCCGCAAGCGTGACCGAGCAATGCAGGTGGTGCGGCAACAGGATTTCGACCAGGTCGATCTCCGGATCGGCCAGGATGGTCCTGTAATCGTCGACGATCCGTGCATTCTCGACGCCCCAGGCTGATGCCCGGCTTCTTGCCGATTCCATATCCCGATCGCAGAGCGCGACGATCTCCGTGTGAGGGTTCTGGCAATATTCGATTGCGTGCAGGTCGGAAATCCGGCCCGTGCCGATCATGGCCACGCGCAAACGGTCATAAAACATTCAATACCCCAGGTTTCATCTTGTCGATTTGTGCCAACACGGTCTGGCCGAGTTCGGCGAAACGAATATCGTCGATGCGTGCGGTGGGACCGGACACGCCAATCGCCGCCACCATCTGTCCACGCGTGTTGTAGATCGGCACGGCGGCGCAACGTATGCCGAGCGTGTATTCCTCGTCATCAAGCGCAAAGCCTCGCTTACGCGTCGAGGCGACCTCGGCATTCAGCGCAAGCTGGGTAACGATCGATTTTGGCGTGTGCTGCTCGAACTTTGACGGCGGACTTGCACCGCCAAAGGCGAGAAACGCCTTACCCAGTGCGGTGCAGTGAAGTGGCGCAAGGGAGCCGATCGGATGGTCAACCTTCAACGGCAGCGGCGAGGCGATCTGGTCGATATACCAGACGCGGCTGCCGACCAGCACGGCCACATGGGCGCATTCGCGGGTTTCCTCGACGAGCGCGGCCAACGCCGGACGCAGTCGATCGCGAACGTCGATGATGTCCTCGAGGGAAGGCGACGAATCGGTTGCCACCTTGGCCGAGGCCTGGTAGCGCCGACCCTCGACCTGGTCGGCATAGCCGCCCGCCACAAGGGTCTGAAGCAGATGCGAGGCGTTGGACTTGTCGACGCCGAGCGCCGAAGCAAGCTCGGTCAATCTGACCGGTCCGCCTTGGGCGACCAGGTAGTCGAGGGCTTCCAATCCACGCGCCAATGATTTCAGCAATCTCATTTTTCGTCTCGCGATCTTCCGTTGCCATATCCTTGTTTAACATATGCAAACCGTAAGTTAAACATAGGGCAACAAATAATCGGCAATTGCTCCGTCTTGGACGATAATTCAGAAAAAATAGCCGTATGCAACACTTTTTATTGACAGGATAGTAGATCCCTGACTTTTATATCCTCGTGCAATGCACACAGTTTAACATTGTCAAACTTTGGGTTTGACGGTTCGAGGGAGGAACAGATGTTCAAAACAACACGACGCGCCTTAATGGTATCGGTGCTGGCGTCCGGCCTCATGGCAGCGCTGCCGGTTCAGCAGGTCTTTGCAGGCGGCGAAGTCACCATCAGCCACTATTTCACCGGCGATCTCGGCCTCGACGGCCTCAAGCAGATCTTCGCCGAATTCAACAAGGAAACCGGCGTCACGGTGAAGGACAGCCCGATCGGACACGAAGACTTCAAGACCGGCATCCTGGTGCGGGCAGCCGGTGGCAACCTGCCCGACGTGTTCAGCTACTGGGCGGGCGCAAAGACACAGTTCATCATCAATTCGAAGAGCCTGCATCCGATCGACGACATGTGGAAGGCCGCCAATCTCGACGCGATTGTCGCCAAGCCGGTCGCCGACGGTGCGACCCTCTATAACGGCCACCGTTACCTGATCCCGTTTGGCTATCACTATGCCGGCATCTTCTACAACAAGAAGATCCTGCAGAAGGCCGGTATCACCGAAATGCCGAAGACCTGGGACGAGTTCAAGGCGATGTGCGACAAGCTGAAGGCAGCCGGCGTCACACCGATCGCGCTCGGCTCGAAGAACCGCTGGCCGGCGCAGTTCTGGTTCGACTACCTGCTGCTCAGGACCGCCGGACCGGATTATCGCGCAAAGCTCATGGCCGGCACCGCCTCCTATACCGATCCGGAAGTCGCGCAGGCGATGGAACTCTGGAAGCAGTTGCTGGAGGCCGGCGACTTCACCAAGACCCCCAACGCCTATGACTGGACGGACGCCGCCGACCAGGTGCAACGCGGCGAGGCCGCGATGACCCTGATGGGCACCTGGATCACCGGCTACTGGAACACCAACAAGTTCACCGATGCCGACTATGACTTCTTCGAGTTCCCGACGGTCAAGGATGGTGTTCCGCGCGCTGCCGTCGGTCCGGTCGACGGCCTGGTGATCGCGGCGAACGCCAAGAACATGGAAGGAGCCGAGAAGCTCCTCGCATTCATGATCTCCAAGCCCGACGTCCAGGCGAAGTGGGCCTCGATCCAAGGAGCCCTGTCGGCCAACGAGATGGTCGATCCCAAGACCTACACCCCAGTGATGCAGCACGCGCTCGATGTTGTGAAGCATGCACCGGCCTTCGCCTTCAACTACGACCTTGCCACGCCTCCGGCGGTCTCTGAAGTGGGCCTTTCAATGTTCTCCCAGTTTCTTGACAATCCTGGCGACGTCAAGTCGATGCTCGACCAGACGCAAACTGCCGCGGCCGCTGCATTCAAGCAGTAAGCGACCGTCTCGTCATGAGGGGCCGGCCGATTCGATGATATCGGCCGGCACTGACCATTGAAGGAAGATGAATTTGGAGAAGGACAAGACGCTGTGGCGGGTGGCGATGCTGATCCCACCGCTTGCCGTGTTCGGGATCCTCGTGGTCTGGCCACTGTTCAGCTCGTTCTATTACAGCATCACCAACTGGAACGGTTTCAGCGCCGACTATCGGTATGTCGGATTCGACAACTTCCTGCAGATCTTCCACGACCCGCTTTTCACGAGAGCCGCGGTGAACACCGTGATCTGGATGCTGGCTGCCGTGATCGTGCCGACGGGCCTTGGCCTTGTCCTGGCCCTGCTGATCGACTCGCAGGTTCCCGGGGCTTCGGTATTCAAGTCGATCTTCTATCTACCGATCTGCCTCTCGGCGATTGTCGTGGGACAGATCTGGGTATGGATTTACCAACCGGACTGGGGCCTGCTCAATACGGCGATCAACTTAGTCACCGGCGGCAACAGCCATTTCGCCTGGCTCGCCAAGCCTGGGACAGCCCTTTACGCGGTGATTGCAGCCTGGTCCTGGCAGCAGACAGGCCTCGCCATGGTGATTTTCCTTGCCGGCCTGACCGCCATTCCGTCTGATCTCATCGAGGTCTGCCATATCGAAGGCGCCAGCTCCGGTCAGCGCATCCGGCAAGTCGTCCTGCCGCTGCTGCGCCCGGCCACCGTGGTGGTGGTGGCACTCGGCGTCATCAACTCGCTAAAAGGCTTCGACATCCTCTACATCATGACCGGCGGCGGCCCTTTCAACAGCTCCGACACGCTCGCCATGCACATGTATAACGAGTCCTTCAAGAAATATCACATGGGCTACGGCAGTGCGATTTCAGTCGTCCTGTTCCTCATCGCGCTCGCTATCATCTTCGCCTATTTCCGCCAGTTGAGGAAAGTCGACGAAATCTATGAATGATCGCTTTGCCTCCGCCGCCATGCCCTCCTTCAACCCGTGGCAAGCGGCAATCTTCGTATGTCTGACAGTGCTCGCGCTGCTCTTCCTTGCCCCGACGATCGGCGTGCTCCTGTCGTCGCTGAAGACCACCGAGGACATCGCTCTCGGCAAACTCTGGAGCTTCCCGACCAGCCTCTATCTCGACAACTTCAGGACCGTGCTCGCCGACCCGGCGATCCACACCTATTTCCTAAACACGCTGCTGATCGCCGTCCCGGCGACAGCAGGCTCTATCGTGCTCGGAATCCTCTCCGGCTACGTCTTCGCGAAGCTGCCGTTCCGTGGCAGCGACGTCCTGTTCCTGGCGATCATTGCCGGTATGTTCTTCCCGCCGCAAGTGATCTTGATCCCGCTCTTCCGCCTCTTCAACGGACTTGGCCTGCTCGACACGCTCTGGCCGATGATCTTCGTGCACATCGCCATGGGGATCCCGATCTGCACGCTGATGATGCGCAACTTCTTCGCCACCGTGCCGGCGGCGCTCCGGGAAGCCGCCATCATTGAAGGCGCCAGCGAATGGCAGGTGTTGACCAAGGTCGCCCTGCCACTCAGCCTGCCGGCGCTGGCAGTGCTGTCGACACTCCAGTTCACCTGGATCTGGAACGACTTCCTTTGGCCGCTGATCTTCACGCAATCCGACGACAAGCGCACGATCATGCTCGGCCTGGTCTTCCTGCAGGGGCAATACAGCGTCGCTTGGGGCATCCAAGGCGCATTGTCGCTGATAGCCAGCTTGCCGACCCTGACCGTTTTCCTTTTCTTCCAGCGCTATTTCATAAAAGGCATGACCATGGGGGCCGTCAAAGGCTGACCCGGAAAGATCGCATGAGCACTCTTACTCTCAAGAATATCCGTAAATCCTTCGGCGATGTCCACATCATCAAAGGTATCGAACTCGACATCCCGTCGGGCGAGTTTGTCGTCTTCGTAGGACCGTCAGGCTGCGGCAAGTCCACGCTGCTCCGCATGATCTCGGGCCTAGAGACGACGAGTTCTGGCATGATCTCGATTCGCGACCGTGATGTCACCCATGTCCCGCCGGCTCGGCGCGGCATCGCCATGGTGTTCCAGTCCTATGCGCTTTTCCCCCATATGAGCGTCGCCGACAACATCACCTTCGGTCTTCGATTGGCGCATGCCGGCAAAGATGAAATTACAAAAAAGCTCGCCGAGGTCGCCGATATCCTGCAGCTGACGCCGCTTCTCGATCGTCGGCCCAAGCAGCTGTCAGGCGGGCAGCGGCAGCGTGTCGCGATCGGTCGCGCGATCATCCGCAACCCGGACGTGTTCCTGTTCGACGAGCCGCTCTCCAACCTCGATGCGGCACTTCGCATGCAGATGCGGCTCGAGATCGCACGCCTACACCAGCGCCTGAAGGCGACGATGATCTACGTGACCCATGACCAGGTCGAGGCGATGACGCTGGCCGACCGGATCGTGGTTCTGAATGCAGGCCGCATCGAACAGGTCGGGGCGCCGATAGACCTCTATGAACACCCTGCAAATCGCTTCGTCGCCCAGTTTATCGGCTCGCCGAAGATGAATTTCCTCGCTGCAAAGATAGACGTCGTCGAAGGGCGGCAGATGGCGGTGGCCGGTGGGATGGCCGTGCAGCTCGGCGATGAAGTGCCGGCTCAACCGGGAGAGGACGTAACGGTCGGCATCCGGCCGGAAAGTCTGGCCATCGGCGGTGAAGGTCCGCAGATTTGCCAGGCAAGGATTGCGGTCGTTGAGCGGCTTGGAAGCGAGACCATCGCCTATGCTGGCATCGATGGCCAGGAAGAATTGTTGTCGATCAAGCTGCCGGCCAATCCGCAGGTCCGTCCCGGCGACCTCGTGCCCGTAACCATGATTGGACAGCGTGTCCATGTCTTCGGACGAGACGGGATCTCCATACGGTCGCAAATCTAGAACTTTGCAGGCCATGCCCGGGAGCGCTTGCTGATGACCGCCTTAGCGTCGAGGGTGTTGACGGCTGCCCAGGCCAAGAGTCGAAGTGCTCAGAAATCTTACAGCGTCATTGATTTCATTGCAGAATTTCCGGCGAGAATTATCCCCGTTTTACAACCCAGCCACTGAAATTACTACAATACGTCCAGCTTCCCAAGCTGAACGCGCGGGTTCGATTCCCGCTCCAGGCCCCACATTCCGGAAGGTTCGAACAGGCTGCCTAAGCCTGGCTGATTCGCATCTGCTTCTTCAGAAGGAACCGAGCGAGATTATCAATGTTGCGCGGCGCCACGTGTTCGGGGAGATGGGCCAATGGGCTCTTGGATTTGGCGTCATCTTGGAACCGCTCTACCCAGTTTTCAGTGTGCGTGTCCCGCTGCAATCGTAAATTCGTCTTGAACTCGCCGTCTGGCATTTCAACCGACAACTGCCGGGCCATCGATTCGACATAAGGACGAGGGTCGTCCAACAGGTCTTCATAGACGAAATGGTCGTAAGGCAGATTGGCTATGCGCAAGTAGGCCTCCCAGAAGGCATAGCTCTGTTCGATCAGGAAGTAGGCCTGGCAGATGCCCGCGAAGTCGTATTGCGGAACCACATCCGCGCCGTTCATCGTGCTTTTCCAATGGCCTGTCGCCTTCGCCCGACAATGGGAAATTGCTTGACGAAGGCGGTCTCTCCGCTCCAGCAGGATCAATCCCATATCATGGCGCCTGACGCATTCGGCGAGGAAGTCGGTTCCATATTTCGCCTGCGACCAGTGAAGATGCCGTGGGAACAACTTTACCGCGAACCTGCCATTCGCGGTCCCGCCGCGATCGATCACTGCGGAAAGAAGTTCATCGAACGATTTCGGCTTGAATCCCAGATTGATGGTATCGAGCCATTCGGCCGAATTGCCAAAGGTACCGGTGCTGTTGGTGAGACTGCCGAGCCATTCGGAGCCGCTACGAGCCTCGGTCAATATTGCCACGCCTTTCATGTGTCCCCTTTGCTGGTGGTTCGCAGAGATTCATTAGTTAAGGGAAATATGGCGCTCTCAAGGAATGTGTAGCCCCTCGCTTTGGGTTGTACATGTGGCACCAACTGGCTCCGGGGCTTAGGCCATTTGCCGGCAATGGCATTCGCCGTTGGCGGTCGGACCTGGGAGCCGCCGCATCGGATCTGTCGCCTATGGAACCATTGCATCCGTCGGCGATCATCTGGCCACCCATTCGATGCTGAAGTTCGCTGGTGATCAAGTCGTGCGTCGGGCAGGATAACCTTGCCCGCAGTGGCCGCTATCCCACCTCTCGCAGAATGAAGTCGTGCAGCATCTTGGCGGCGGGCGACAGCACACGGTTTTTCACGGTGATCAGGCTGTAGGGCCTGACCTCGATGTCGAATTCGGTGTGGACGACGTCGATGGCGCCGGCCAGCCCGTCGGGATTCTGGATGAATTTCGCGACCTGGACCGAGACCGGGGCGATGGCGTCGGACTGCGCGACCATGACCAGGGTCAGGAGCAGCGAGCTGGTGTTGAGGATGCGGTCCGGCAGGGCGATGTTGCGGTTCAGGAAATTGCTCTCCATCGCCTGGCGCAGCGGCGAGCCGCCCGACTGGAAGACCCAGTCATAGGCGGCGGTGTCTTCCAGCCGCACCGCCTCGCCCCGCGTAAGCGGATGACCACGGCGCACGATAAGACAGGCTTTCTCGACGCCGATGACGCGCGACTCGAACAGCCGCGGATTGAGATCGTCGGGGATGCGCGCGATGATGAAGTCATGGCGCGTGGCGATCAGTTCGCGCGCCAGCACGTTGGAGGTCTCGACCTGCATGGTGATCTCGATGCGCGGATAGATGCGGCGGATCTCGCGAATCGCCGGCACCGCCAGTTCGATCGCCGGCGCCGTCACGGCACCCAGGAACACCGAACCGCCCTTGCCCGCCTTGAGCTCGGATATCTCGCGGTCGACCTCGCGCATCTCCAGCAGGATCGATCGCGCGCGCCTGGCCAGTGCCTTGCCGTACGGCGTCAACGTGATGCCGCGCGGCAGCCTTTCACACAGCTTGACCTCGAGCACGGCCTCCATCTCACCGATCATGCGCGAGGCCGCTGGCTGCGAAATGTTCATGACCTGGGCTGCCGCGCTCACCCGGCCATGATCGTCTAGCGCGACGATCATGCGCATGTGACGGAGGCTGAGACCACTGCGCAGCAGGGTTTCGCCATCGCCCGGCATCTCGCTGTAACCATTTGAAACCGCTGTCGGATTCCGTAGCGCCACCATGGCTTCTCGTCGCCTCCGCTCGCCGCCGGCCGGTATTGTCGGCGGTCTCGTGACGTCTCATAACACATACCAATAGTGATATAGCAACCATCAAAGATCGCATTTGACAGTTATGGCAAAGGGCCACACCCTTCGCGCGTTCCGAGACGCGACGGTCGCTGACGAGAAGAATCGTATCGATTGAAATCAGCGCCTCGGAGCCATGGGAGGATACCGGAGATCGATATGACGGCAGCAGTGCCTTGGCGCTTCTGCACGATTGCGCGGCCCGCGACCCCCGGGGTGCCGCGTCCATCAACCAGGGAGAGTTAAGTGAAAATCATCAAGACATTAGTCGCCGCCTTGGCGGTCAGCATCGCAGCCATGTCGGCCACCGCCTACGCAGCCGACAAAGGTCTGGTAGGCGTGCTGATGCCCACCAAGACCTCGCAGCGCTGGATCAACGACGGCGACGCCGTTAAGTCCCAGCTCGAGGCTCTCGGCTACACCGTCGACCTGCAATACGCGCAGGATGACATCCCCAACCAGCTCAGCCAGCTGGAAAACGAAATCACCAAGGGTCCGAAGGCACTGATCATCGCCTCCATCGACGGCACCACGCTGTCGGATGCGCTGCAGAAGGCCGCTGACGCCGGTGTCGTCGTCGTCGCCTATGACCGCCTGATCAAGAAGACCGCCAATGTCGACTACTACACCACCTTCGACAATTTCGGCGTTGGCGTCATCCAGGCCAATTCGCTGCTCAAGGGCCTCGGTTACCCGGACAAGAAGGGTCCGTTCAACATCGAACTGTTCGGCGGCTCGCCCGACGATAACAACGCCTTCTTCTTCTACAACGGCGCCATGTCCGTTCTTCAGCCGCTGATCGACAGCAAGGTGCTGGTCGTGAAGTCCGGCCAGATGGGCATGGACAAGGTCGGCACGCTGCGCTGGTTGGCGGCAACCGCCCAGGCGCGCATGGACAACCTGCTCTCCGCCAACTACTCGGACGGCAGCCGCGTCGATGGCGTTCTGTCGCCCTATGACGGCCTGTCGCGCGGTATCACCGCCTCGCTTCGCGCCGTGGGCTACGGCACGGCCGCTCAGCCCTGGCCTGTCGTGACCGGCCAGGACGCCGAGACCGCTTCGGTCAAGCTGATCATCTCGGGCGAGCAGTACTCGACCGTGTTCAAGGACACCCGCGAACTGGCCAAGGCCACTGTCGGCCTGGTCGACAAGGTGCTCTCGGGCGGCAAGCCGGAAGGCCTCGACACCAAGACCTACAACAACGACGTCAAGGTCGTTCCCTCGATCCTGCTGACGCCGCATGAAGTCGACAAGTCGAACTACCAGGCACTGGTGGTCGACTCCGGCTACATCAAGGCCGAAGACCTGAAGTAATCGCGTCTGCAAAGCCTGGGGTCCCGCGCGCAGCGGGGCCCCTTTTTGCTAGCGCGGCGAATCCAAAATTCGCATACTAGCCCCCGGCATTGTTCCGGACCTCGGAGGAGCGGTATTCCTGATGGCCTCGACGATTTTGGAGATGCGCGACATCACCAAGACGTTCCCCGGCGTGAAGGCGCTGTCGAACGTCAACCTCAGCGTCGAGGAAGGCGAGATCCATGCCGTGGTCGGCGAGAACGGTGCCGGCAAATCGACGCTGATGAAGGTGCTGTCAGGCGTGTATGCGTCCGGCACCTATGATGGCGCGATCATCTACCGTGGCGAGGAATGCCATTTCAAAGGCATTCACGACAGCGAACACATGGGCATCGTCATCATCCACCAGGAGCTTGCGCTGGTGCCGATGCTGTCGATCGCCGAAAACATCTTCCTTGGCAACGAACACGCCAGATTTGGCATCATCGACTGGAATGCCAACGAGACACGCACCAGCGCCTTGCTGAAGAAGGTGGGCCTCAAGGAGGACCCCAAGACGCTGATCACCAATATCGGCGTCGGCAAGCAGCAGTTGGTCGAGATCGCCAAGGCGCTCAGCAAGGAAGTGAAGCTGCTGATCCTCGACGAGCCGACGGCGAGCCTGTCGGAAAAAGACAGCCAGGCGCTGCTCGACCTGCTGCTCGAGTTCAAGCGGCAAGGCATCACCTCGATCCTGATCTCGCACAAGCTCAACGAGGTGAACCGGGTCGCCGACAAGGTCACCATCATCCGCGACGGGCGAACCATCGAGACGCTGGCCAAGAAAGACATCTCGGAGGACCGTATCATCACCTCGATGGTCGGCCGCTCGCTCGACGACCGTTATCCGCCGCGCGAGCCGAAGATCGGTGAGATCGTGCTCCAGGTGAAGAACTGGTCGGTCTATCACCCGATCCATGCCGAGAGGCAAGTGATCAAGGGAATCGATATCAATGTCCGCAAGGGCGAGGTGGTGGGTATCGCCGGGCTGATGGGCGCCGGGCGCACCGAATTCGCGATGAGCCTGTTTGGCCGCTCCTATGGCCGCCGCATCACTGGCGAGGTGCTGCTCAAGGGCAAGCAGATCGACGTCTCATCGGTGAGCAAGGCGGTGGAACACGGCATTGCCTACGTTACCGAAGACCGCAAGACCTACGGTCTCAATCTCATCGATCACATCAAGCACAACATCACGCTGGCCAACCTTCCCGGCGTGTCGCGCCACGCCGTGATCGACGACCTGCGCGAACTCGCCGTCGCCAACGACTACAAGGCCAAGACCAACATCCGCTCGTCCAGCGTCTATCAGATGACCGGCAACCTGTCGGGCGGCAATCAACAGAAGGTGGTGCTGTCGAAATGGCTGTTCGCCAATCCGGAAGTGCTGATCCTCGACGAGCCGACGCGCGGCATCGACGTCGGCGCAAAGTACGAAATCTACACCATCATCGCCCGCCTCGCCTCCGAGGGTAAGGCGATCATCGTCATCTCGTCGGAGATGCCGGAACTGCTCGGCATCACCGACCGCATCTACGTCATGAACGAAGGCCGTATGGTCGGCGAAATGGCGGCGAGCGACGCCAGCCAGGAAAAGATCATGCGCGCCATCGTTCGGGGAGAAGGAAAAGCATCATGAGCACCGAAAGCGCTCCCGCGCCGAAAAGCGGCGTCGCCGAAGACGTGCAGCAGGGACCGCGCGTCGCCGTCTCGGCGCTGATCACCAATTTGCGCGAATATGGCCTGATCCTGGCGCTGATCGCCATCATGGTGTTCTTCCAGTTCACCACGTCCGGCACGCTGTTCAAGCCGGTGAACCTGAGCAACCTGGTCCAGCAGAATTCCTTCATCATCGTGATGGCGCTGGGCATGCTTTTGGTGATCGTTTCGGGTCATATCGACCTCAGTGTCGGCTCTGTCGCCGGTTTCATCGGCGCGCTGGCGGCGATGATGATGGTCATCTGGCCGCTCGGTCCATTCAGCAATCCGCTGGTTGTGTCGATCATCTGCCTCATCATCGGCGGCGGCATCGGCGCCGCCCAGGGCTACTGGATTGCCTATCACCGAATACCGAGCTTCATCGTCACGCTGGCGGGAATGTTGATCTTCCGCGGCATCTGCCAGGCGCTGCTGGGTGGCGGGTCTTCGGTGGGGCCGCTTCCAGACGGCTTCAAGGCGCTCAGCTCCGGCTTCATTCCCGACGTGATCGGCCCGTTGACGCTGATCCCGCCGACCGTGAACGCCGCCGGCAAGACCATCATCGGCAGCGGCCTGACACTGCATATGACGACGATCCTGATCGGCGTCGTCGCCGTGCTCGCCTATGCCTATTTCGGGCTCAGGGCACGACGCACCCGCGAGCAGCATGGCTATGAAGCCGAGCCCTTCACACTGTTCGTCGTCAAGACCCTGGTGACCAGCGCCCTGGCGCTGTTCCTGGTCTATCAATTCGCCACCTACAAGGGCCTGCCGATCGTTCTCATGGTGATGGGCGTGCTGATCGCGCTGTTCGTCTTCGTCACCAAACGCATGACGGTCGGCCGCCGCATCTACGCCATGGGCGGCAATGCCAAGGCGGCGCAACTGTCGGGCATCAAGACCGAGCGGCTGACCCTCATGGTGTTCGTCAACATGGGCGTGCTGTCGGCGCTTGGAGGCCTGATCATCGCGGCACGCCTGGGACAGGCCGTGCCGGCGGCGGGCCTCGGCAGCGAGCTCGACGTCATCGCCGCGGTGTTCATCGGCGGCGCTTCGGCCATGGGCGGCGTCGGCCAGGTCATCGGCGCGGTGGTCGGCGGCTTCATCATGGGCGTCATGAACAACGGCATGTCGATCATGGGCGTCAACGTGGACTGGCAACAGGTGGTGAAAGGCCTGGTGCTGCTCGGCGCCGTGGTCTTCGACGTCTACAACAAGAACAAGGGCTGAGGAAACAGGAAGGCATACGGGTCACATCGCGGCACTGCCGGGCGGCACGAAGAAGTCCCCCGAGGGACCGAGCCCGCGAGCGCAATCCGAACGGAGAATTTCACCCGTGGCATGGACGACGTCCGGCCGCGCTTGGGAAGGTTTGCCGTGCCGGCAGCCATGCCAAGGCAAATGAGAGAGGATTCATCATGCTGATCTCCCAGATTCTCGATGACGCCGAGACCATTCGCGTCGTTGCCCGCAATGGCGGCAAGACCCGCATCATCAACGGCGCGCGCAGCGTCTATTCGCTGGCCATGGAGGCCGCCCGCACCGGCGTCGGTCTCGTCGCGCTGATCGAACGCAAGGGCTTCGGTGAGACCATCGACCTCGACGCGGCCTACAAGAAAGGGCGGCTGGTGTCGCCGATCAACCATCCCGACCCCGCGCATCTCCACCTCACCGGCACCGGCCTGACGCATCTCGGCTCGGCGGCGACGCGCGATTCCATGCACAAGAATCTCAGCGCCCACGGCGAGGAGCAGCTCACCGATTCCATGAAGATGTTCCGCATGGGGCTGGAGGGCGGCAAACCCGCGAAAGGTCAGGTCGGCGTACAGCCGGAATGGTTCTACAAGGGCAACGGCACGATGGCGGTGGCGCCAGGCGCCGCGCTGATGTCGCCGGCCTTCGCCATGGATGCCGGCGAGGAGCCCGAGGTCGCCGGCATTTATGTGATCGGTGACGACGGCGCGCCATTCCGCGTCGGCTTCACGCTGTCGAACGAGTTTTCCGATCACGTGACCGAGCGCGTGAACTATCTCTTCCTCGCCCATTCCAAGCTGCGCAACGCGTCGTTCGGACCGGAGATCCTGATCGGCGACCTGCCGTCCGACATCCGCGGCACCTCGCGCATTGTGCGTGACGGCAAGACGCTGTGGGAAAAGCCGTTCCTGTCGGGCGAAGCGAACATGTCGCACACCATCGCCAATCTCGAACACCACCATTTCAAATACTCGGCCTTCCGCCAGCCAGGCGACGTGCATGTGCACATGTTCGGAACGGCGACGCTGTCCTTCGCCGACGGCATCAGGACCGAGGCCGGCGACGTGTTCGAGATCGAGGCCAGGGATTTCGGCCTGCCGCTGCGCAACCCGCTCGAGATCGAGCAGCCGGTGAATGTCGCGGTGAAGGCGCTTTGACAGCGTGATCTCCCCCACGTGGGGGAGATGGCCGACAGGCCAAAGGGGGGCGCTGTCCCTCCAGCACCTCCGAATATCATCGAGCCCTCGGACTGCTTTCGATTTGTCACAGAATGCGAGGTTGGCAATCCTTCACGCCCCCCTCTGCCCTGCCGGGCATCTCCCCCACGAGGGGGGAGATCGGCAGCTTTACCCTCAATAAATATCGAAATCGAAATACTTGGCCTGGATCTTCTTGTAGGTGCCGTCGGCGACGATGGCGTCGATGGCCGCGTTGAGCTTGTCGCGCAGTGCCGTGTCTTCCAGGCGCACGGCGATGCCGGCTTGCGTCTCGGTGCCCTTGACGTCGCCGACCAGCTTGCAGCAGCCGTCGCTTGCCTTCTTCAGCCAGTCCACCAGCACGAACTTGTCCGAGATCACGGCATCAAGCCGGCCATTGGTCAGGTCGGTGATCGCCTCTTCCTGTGTCGGATAGAGCTTCGCCTCCGCGCCCGCCTTGCCATAGGTATTCTGGGCATAGTCGGCCTGCGTGGTCGAAGCCTGGGCGCCGACCGTCTTGCCGGCAAGTGCCGCCGGTTCGGTCGAGGTGAGATCGCTGTCCTTGGGCGCCACCAAAGCGAGCGGCGTCGTATAGTATTTGTTGGTGAAGGAGACCTGTTTCTTGCGCTCCTCGGTGATGCTCATCGACGCGATGATGGCATCGAACTTCTTGGCCTGCAGGGCGGGAATGATGCCGTCCCAATCCTGGGTGACGATTTCGCACTCGACCTTCATCTGCGCACACAGCGCATTGGCGATGTCGATATCGAAACCGACAACCTTGCCGTCCGAGGTAATGGTGTTGAACGGCGGATAGGCACCCTCGGTGCCGATTTTCAGTTTCTCCGCGGCCTGCGCCGACAGAGAGCCAGCCGCCATCGCCAGCATGGCAGCGCCCGCTGCCGAAACGATCCATTTTGAAATCCGCATCTTCTTGGTTCCCCTTGAACGCCGGCATCCTGACGGCCAGAAGGCAGCCAAGCATGGTGGGCCAGCACAGGCAAGTATTTTGCCCGACGGCAATGCGGTTCAGCGTGCGGGGCGGAAATGCTTGGACAGCTTCAGGCCCTGCGCCTGGTAGTTGGAGCCGAGGTCGGTGCCGTAGAGCGCCTGCGGCCGCTTCAGCATATGCTCGTAGACCAGCCGGCCGACAATCTGGCCATGGTCGAGGATGAACGGCACTTCATGGCTGCGCACTTCGAGCACCGCCCGGCTGCCGGTGCCGCCTGACGCCGAGTGGCCGAAACCCGGATCGAAGAAGCCGGCATAGTGGACGCGGAACTCGCCGACCAGCGGATCGAACGGCGTCATCTCGGCGGCATAGAGCGGCGGCACATGCACCGCCTCCTGGCTGACGAGGATGTAGAACTCGTCGGGATCAAGCACCAGTTCGCCGGCGCCACTCTTGTGGATCGGTTCCCAGAAATCGACGACCTCCTGCGCGGCACGCTTGTCGACGTCGACGAGACCGGTGTGATGCTTGCCGCGATAGCCGACCAGACCATTTTCATCGCCATTGAGGTCGATCGACAGCGCGATGCCGCCACCGGAAATGTTCGGCGGCTCGGTGGCGACCAGCATCTGGGCGCGATGCAATTCATGCAACTCGGCTTCCGAAAGCAGCGCATTGCCGGTGCGGAAGCGTATCTGCGACAGCCGCGAGCCGGTGCGCGCAACGATCGGGAAGGTGCGCGGGCTGACCTCCAGGTAGAGCGGCCCATGATAGCCGGCGGCGATCTTGTCGAACTCGTGGCCACGGTCGGTCATGACACGGGTGAAGATGTCGAGCCGCCCGGTCGAGCTCTTCGGATTGGCCGAGGCCGAAATCTCCGCCGGCAGCGCAAGGCTTTCGAGCAATGGCACGATGTAGACGCAGCCGGTTTCCAGTACGGCGCCGTCGGCAAGATCAATCTCGTGCAGCTTCAGCCGGTCGAGCTTTTCCGAAACCTTGTGGCCGGGACCGGGCAGGAAGGAGGCCCGCACCCGCCATGCCTTGTCGCCGAGCCTCAAATCCAGGCTGGCCGGCTGGATCTGGTCGGCATCGAGGGCGCGCGGCGACTTCAGCGCACCGGACTGGAACAGCGCCGAAATGTCCTGATCGGGAAGAATGCCTGTCTGCCGCAAGGCTCCACTCCTAGGCCAGACGTTTTTCTTGTCGCCGGTTCTTGCCGCAAAACCGTGGAACACTTTTGCTGAACCTGCTTGGTACAAACCTCTTAATCAAGCCGGCAATTGACGCAAGCGTGGCGCGGGTCTAAAGGGTCGTTATCCCGTGGTGATTTGGCCGGTCGGCTTGCAGCCACGTTAAACAAGTCGCTAAAGGACCGTCGGGCCGCAAGGCCGTATGGACCGGTTGCGACTTTCGCGGCCGGTTTTTTTGTGTCTGGAACAAAAGCGATGAGCACCAAGAAGCGCAACTGGAAACCTCAGACAGCCCTCGTACACGCCGGAACCCTGCGTTCTCAATTCGGCGAAACCTCCGAGGCGATGTACCTCACCCAGGGCTATGTCTACGAGACGGCGCAGGCCGCCGAAGCCCGTTTCAAGGGCGAGGAGCCGGGCTTCATCTATTCGCGCTACGCCAATCCCACGGTCGACATGTTCGAAAAGCGCATGTGCGCGCTGGAAGGCGCCGAGGATGCGCGCGCCACCGCGTCGGGCATGGCGGCGGTGACCGCAGCCCTTCTGTGCAGCGTCAAGGCCGGCGACCATATCGTGGCGGCGCGCGCGCTGTTCGGCTCCTGCCGCTGGGTGGTCGAGACCCTGGCGCCTCGGTACGGTATCGAGGCAACGCTGGTCGACGGCACCGACATCGCCAACTGGGAAAAAGCGGTCAGGCCGAACACCAAGCTGTTCTTCCTGGAAAGCCCGACCAACCCGACGCTGGAAGTGGTCGACATCGCCGCGGTTGCCTCACTCGCCAATTCGATCGGCGCGCGGCTCGTCGTCGACAACGTCTTTGCCACCCCCCTGCAGCAGAAACCCTTGCAGCTTGGCGCGCATATCGTCGTCTATTCGGCGACCAAGCACATTGACGGCCAAGGGCGGTGCCTTGGCGGCGTCATCCTGTCGGACAAGAAGTGGATCGACGAGAACCTGCACGACTATTTCCGCCACACCGGGCCCAGCCTGTCGCCCTTCAACGCCTGGACGTTGCTGAAGGGCCTGGAGACGCTGCCGCTGCGCGTACGCCAGCAGACGGAAAGCGCCGGCAAGATCGCCGACTTCCTTGCCGTGCAGCCGGAAATCGCCCGTGTCATCTATCCCGGCCGCGCCGACCACCCTCAGGCGGCGATCGTCAAGAAGCAGATGTCGGGCGGCTCGACGCTGATCTGCCTCGACGTCAAGGGCGGCAAGCAGGCGGCCTTCGCCTTGCAGAACGCGCTCGACATCGTGCTGATCTCCAACAATCTCGGCGACGCCAAGAGCCTGATCACCCATCCGGCGACGACGACGCACAAGAATTTGAGCGACGAAGCCCGCGCGGAACTCGGCATCGGGCCGGGCACGCTCAGGCTTTCGGTCGGCCTGGAGGATGCCGACGATCTGCTCGAGGATATCGCGCAGGCGCTGAAGGCCAAGTAGGAGAGGTTTTGGCCCTTCAGGCGCTCGACGGCGTCTCTTCCAGTTCGGCCGCCTTGGTGCCAATGGTCATCGCGTTGCCGCGCCAGTCGACGGCGCCGCCGAGCCAGCCGCGTGCCCACATCACCGGCAGGATCATGTCGCGCACCACCATCGCCGCGATCATGCGGGGCGACAGATACCAGCCCTTGGCCGAGGCCAGGGCGCATTCCGGAAGATAGAAGGCTGCCAGCACGGCGATGCAGGTCAGCGGCAGGCTGAAGCCGGCGCCTGCCGCCGCAACCAGCGCAAGCACCAGCGGCACCGCCGCGCCAGTCAGGATCTCGGGCGCGAAGAACAGCGGGAAGGTGACACGGCGCAGGCGCGCCCAACGCGCCTGGCGCGACCAGATCTCGGCAAGCGTGCGCCGGCCGAGCGGCTGCTCGAAAGGGGCGGCGACGAGATTGACGCGCAGGCCGAGGCCGTTGACCAGCTTGGTCGCGGCAGCGTCTTCGGCGATCTCGGCGGCCAGCGCGCGGATGCCGCCACTGGCGTCGAGCATCGGCTTGTTCCACAACATGCTCTTGCCTTGGGCAAAGCCAAGGCCGAGCGCTTCGCCGGCATATTGCCAGCGCGCCTGCAGCGTGTTGAGGAAGGCACATTCGACCTCGGCCCAGAAGCCGTCCGGCCGCGAGCCGATCGGCGTCGAGCAGACAAGGCCGGTGTCCGGCCGCCAGGCCGCCATCAGGTGCTGGACATAATCTTCAGGCATCAACACGTTGGAATCGGCCAGGATGACCCAGTCGTGGCGCGCCGCTTCCCAGCCCTTGACGCAATTGTTGAGCTTCGGATTTGCGCTGATGCGGTCGTCGCCGAACAACAGGCGGGCCGGCACTGCCGGAAAACGGGCGATGGCGGCGCGGATCAATCCGACCACCGGATCATCGGCATGGGCGACGCAGAAGATCAATTCGTAGCGTGGCCAGTCGAGCGAGAAGGCGCGCTCCAGCGTCTCGTGCGTGAACGGCTCGACGCCACGCGACGGCACGACGATCGACACCGGCCGTGACTTGCCGGTCGGCGCTGCGATGACGCGGCGTCGCTTCAGACGTGAAGCGGCGAACACGATGCTGGCGAGGTTTGAGACAATGAGAACAGTCGAAAGCAAGGCGGCTATGAGAGTGAGTTCCATCGAGATCCGGTCACTCCAGAAAAAGCCGGCCTCCATGGCGACCGCTTTCGACAATTCGACAAAGCGCCCGAGTCGCCAGGCACTGGTTGGCGCACACCATCATTGTCATGTGTCACTTAAATGACATTCTTTGTCGGCACTTGCCTGTCAGGTCGGAATGACGGGGGCGCACCGTTGACCAGCCCGAGAGGAGCGCCGAAAGTTGCCGGGACTGTTTTGGAGTCGCTTATGTACCGCGCCGTCACGCGCAACATCGAAGTGCAGGTCAGGCCGTTCTATCTGGAGGATCGCTCGGATCCGTCCGAGAACCGCTATGTCTGGGGCTATCAGATAACGATCGACAATCAGTCGGAGGAGTTCGTGCAGCTGTTGTCGCGCTATTGGCACATCACCGACGGCACCGGTCGGGTCGAGGAAGTGCGCGGCGCCGGCGTCGTTGGCGACCAGCCCGAACTCAATCCCGGCGACAGCTATCAATACACGTCCGGCTGCCCACTTTCGACACCGTCAGGGATCATGGTCGGGCATTACACGATGCGCAACAAGCGGGGCGAGACGTTCGACATCGCCATCCCCGCCTTCTCGCTCGACCTGCCGGGTACGCGGCGCACGGTGAATTAGCCTCGGGTGGGCGCCAATGCCCTCACCGGCCGCGAGGCAGCCGGTGAGACGTTGTTCTGTCGCTATTGAGCCGCTGCAAATTCCGCCGGGTCGAAGTCATATTGCTTCGAGCAGAATTCGCAGGCGACGTGGATGCCGCCATCCTCGGTGCTGTCCTTGATCTCCTGCGCGGAGAAGCCCTCGAGGATGCCGCGGATCTTGTCCCGCGAACACGAACACTGATCGGCGACCGGAACACCGCCGAAGACGCGCACGCCATGCTCGTGGAACAACCTGTAGAGCAGCCGCTCGGCGCCGATCGTCGGGTCGATCAGCTCGGTCGGCTCGATGGTGCCGAGCAACGCCAGCAGTTCCTGCCAGGAATTGTCGGCCGGATCGTGGATTTCGTCGCGCGGATCGCCATCGCCACCCGGCAGGTCCGGCACACGCATACGCTCGGGCGATTGCGGCAGGAACTGCGCCAGGATGCCACCGGCGCGCCACTGTTCGCGTGCGCCACCGATGCCGGGCGTCAACAGCTTGGCCACCGAAAGCCTGAGATCGGTCGGAATCTGCTCCGACTGGCGGAAATAGGTACGTGCCGCGTCTTCGAGCGTTTCGCCGTCGAGCTGGACAATGCCCTGATAGCGCTGCGTGTGAGCACCCTGGTCGATGGTCAGCGCCAGGACACCGCTGCCGAGCAGCGTCTGCTGAGACGTTTCGCCGGCCGCGACCAGCGCCTCAAGCCGGTCGGGATCGAAACGCGCATAGGCCCGCAGTGCCGTGGGCGTGGAAAAATCCGCGACCAGCATATCGACCGGACCATCGGTGCGGGTCTGCAGGATGAATTTGCCCTCGAACTTGAGCGATGTGCCGAGCAGCACCGTCAGCACACAGGCCTCCGCCAGCAGGCGGGCGACCGGCTCGGGATAATCGTGGCGGCTCAGGATGGCGTCGAGCATCGGCCCGAGTTGAACGGTGCGGCCGCGTACGTCGAGCGGGCCGACCTCGAAGGGAACGACGTGATCGTCGCCGGCGTAGCCGAATTCGCCGAGTTTGGGGTGATGTTCAGTCACTTGATGGGTTTCCAACATGACAAAGCTCCAGGGCGCGGCCATGCCGCCCTGTGGGGCGCATGCGTCGAAACGCGCTTGATTTGCGTGATGCGGCGCAAATAGGCATCACGCCCCCAGAGATCAAGCTCCCAGGCACTTCAAGCGCCAAGACACTTCAAGCACCAAGACACTTCAAGCACCAAGACACCAGGCGAGCACGGCCTTCTGGGCATGGAGCCGGTTCTCGGCCTCGTCGAAGACCACCGAATGCGGCCCGTCGATGACTTCGTCGGTCACTTCCTCGCCGCGATGCGCCGGCAGGCAATGCATGAACAGTGCGTCCGGCTTGGCCTGGGCCATCAGCTTGGCATTGACCTGATAAGGCGAGAACACGTTGTGGCCGCGGGCGCGATGCTCCTGGCCCATCGACACCCAGCAATCGGTGACGACGCAATCGACCTGATCGACGGCCTCCTCGGGTGAGCGGGTGAAGTGCAGCTTGCCGCCATGCGCTTGCGACCAGTCGACATGCTTGCGTGCCGGTTCGCTGCCCTCGGGAACGGCGACGTTGAGGTTGAAGCGGAACCGTGCCGAGGCCTCGAGCAGCGAATGCAGCACATTGTTGCCGTCGCCGGTCCAGGCAAACGTCTTGCCGGCTACCGGACCGCGATGCTCCTCGAAGGTCATGATGTCGGCCATCAACTGGCAGGGATGGGTGTCGTCGGTCAACCCGTTGATCACCGGCACGGTGGCGTTCTCGGTCAGTTCCAGCAGCCGCTCATGCGAGGTGGTACGGATCATGATCGCGTCGACATAGCGCGACAGCACCTTGGCGGTATCGGCGATGGTCTCGGAGCGGCCGAGCTGCATTTCGGTGCCGGTCAGCATGATGGTCTCGCCGCCGAGCTGGCGCATGCCGACGTCGAAGGAGACGCGCGTGCGCGTCGACGGCTTGTCGAAGATCATCGCCAGCACCTTGCCTTCGAGCGGCTTTGTCCGCTCGCCAGCCTTGAGGCGAGCCTTTCGCACCACCGCATCGTCGAGCATGAAGCGCAGGTCGCCTTCGGAAACGGCGGAAAGATCGGTGAAATGACGGGGGCTCATCAGGATCTTTCGAATTACTTCGCGGCAGCGGAGGCGATCGCCTCCGCCAGGCCCTTGGCGCCGGCGCGGATGCGGTTGAGCGCTTCGTGGATTTCGGCGTCGGTGACGGTGAGCGGCGGCAGCAGGCGAATGACATTGTCACCGGCCGGAACCGCCAGCAGGTGCTGGTCGCGCAGCGCCATGTTCACCTTGGTGTTGGGCATGGCGCATTTGAGGCCGAGCATCAGCCCAACGCCCCTGATGTCCTCGATGACTTCGGGAAACTCGTCGGCGACCGCCGCCAGCCCCTGCTTCATCAGCAACGCCTTGCGCTGGACGTCTTCGAGGAAGCCGTCTTCCAGCACCACGTCGAGCACGGCGTTGCCGACGGCCATGGCAAGCGGGTTGCCGCCGAAAGTGGTGCCGTGAACGCCAGCGGTCATGCCGACAGCTGCTTCATCGGTGGCGAGGCAGGCGCCCATCGGGAAACCGCCGCCAATGCCCTTGGCGATCGCCATGATGTCGGGTGTGACGCCGGACCATTCATGCGCGAACAGCTTGCCGGTGCGACCGATGCCGCATTGGACCTCATCGTAGATCAGCAAAAGGCCGTGCTGGTCGCAGAGCTGACGCAGCCGCCTCAGCGATTGCGCCGGCACCGGGCGGATACCGCCCTCGCCCTGCACCGGTTCGATCAGGATCGCGGCGGTTTGCGGCGTGATCGCCTTTTCGGCGGCGTCGATGTCGTCGAAGCCGACCTGGTCGAAGCCTTCGACCTTGGGTCCGAACCCTTCAAGATATTTGTACTGGCCGCCGGCCGCGATGGTCGCCAGAGTGCGGCCATGGAAAGCGCCTTCGAAGGTAATGACGCGGAAGCGCTCGGGATGTCCCTTGACGAAGTGGTAACGCCGCGCCGTCTTGATCGCGCATTCCAGCGCCTCGGCGCCTGAATTGGTGAAGAACACCTTGTCGGCGAAGGTGGCATCGGCCAGCCGCTCGCCAAGCCGGCTCTGCGCCGGTATCTCGTAGAGATTGGAGAC
Organism: Mesorhizobium sp. Mes31; assembly: GCF_024519675.1. Taxonomy (NCBI): domain Bacteria; kingdom Pseudomonadati; phylum Pseudomonadota; class Alphaproteobacteria; order Hyphomicrobiales; family Phyllobacteriaceae; genus Mesorhizobium; species Mesorhizobium sp. Mes31. The sequence goes on from NZ_JALJRL010000001.1 coordinate 28,078, forward strand.
GTGCCAGAGCTTTGCGGCCTGCTCGGTGAGCGCGGCGACCAGATGCGGATGGCTATGGCCGAGCGAATTGACGGCGATGCCGCCGGCGAAATCGAGATATCGCTCGCCCTTGTCGGTAACCAGCCAAGTGCCCTCCCCATGGTCGAAAGCCAGGGGTGCGCGAGAAAAGGTCTCGAAAAGCGCCGAACCGCTCATTATATGCGTCTCCGGTACCGGAAAATCAAAAAAGCCGCCAAAGCGGCGGCCTGTGCGGCTTATCGTGTTTTTCGGCCATGAAGTCAACGAAAACGTCGCGCATAGGGGCGCGGCAAGCCTCCTGACGAGACGCCGGCTCACAAGCGACCGGGCAAGTTGGGGAAAACCGAAAAAACCGATTCGTGTTGCACTTGGGACTCTTGTCACCGAGTCAGCGCATAGAGTAGTTGTAGTCGAGAAATAACTAGATTTCGTGCGGCGGACCTAATCACCAGATATATGTGGTGTCTGCCCCAGCAATTTTGCTGGGTCGGGAAGGGATTCCGATTGCCGCACGCTTAGCAGGAGCGCGGTCTCATGAACTGGACTGACGAGCGGGTCGAACTTCTCAGGAAACTGTGGTCGGAGGGTCTGAGCGCAAGCCAGATTGCTGCCCAGCTTGGCGGGGTCAGCCGCAATGCGGTCATCGGCAAGGTGCATCGGCTGAAGCTGTCGGGCCGCGGACGCGCAACGGCGACACCGGCACGCCAGAAGAAGACGGCGCAAGGATCGACCGTTCAGAAATCGGTGGCGCGCGCCGCGAGCGCGACACGCCACGTCACGACGTCGATCGGCGCGACGGCCCTGCAGACCCAGTTCGACGCCGAACCGGTGGCACGCCACTATATCCGCCCGGTCGAAAATGTCGTGCTGCCGATCTCACGGCATCTGCAGCTCGTCGAGCTGACAGAGCGGACCTGCAAATGGCCGAATGGCGATCCGCTTTCGGAGGACTTCCATTTCTGCGGCAACGAGGCCGCCGAAACCGGTCCCTACTGCAAGTACCACGCCCGCGTCGCGTTCCAGCCGGCATCGGAGCGGCGTCGCAGTCGCTGAGCGAATAGCGAATAGCGAATAGCGAATAGATACAGCTTGGTATCGGTGACCGAGCAAGCCTTTTCACGCTACTCGCTACTCCCTATTCGCTACCCGCTCTCTTTCACAGCCAGCCATTCTTGCGGAAACGCCAGTACAGGAACGAGCAGATCAAGGCGATCACCGCCAAGACCATGGGATAGCCGTATTCCATCTTCAGTTCCGGCATATCGCTGAAATTCATGCCGTATATGCCGGCGAATGCCGTCGGCACCGCCAGAATGGCGGCCCACGAAGCGAGCTTCTTGGAGATTGCCGTTTCCTGGCTCTGGCCTACCAGCAGGCTCGCCTCGAAAGCGAACGCCAGCACTTCGCGCAGACTGTCGATCTTTTCCTGCACGGTGCGGATGTGATCGGTCACGTCGCGGAACAACGGGTGCATGGCCGTATGGATCTGCGGCAGGTCGGCACTGGTCAGCCGGCGACAGACTTCGACCAGCGGCAGCGCCGCATTGCGCAGGCGCAAAAGGTCGCGGCGCAGCATGTAAAGCCGCTCGATGTCGGGGCCGGTCATCGGCTTCAGCAGGACCTTGTCCTCGATCGCCTCGACCTCGTCCTCGATCTGTTCGAGCACGGGCATGTAGTTGTCGACGATGAAATCGAGAATGGCATAGAGGACGAAATCCTCGCCCTTGGCGAGCGAATGCGGGCAGCTTTCCCAGTGCTGGCGTACAGCGGCATAGGATGTCGAGGGACCGTGCCTGACGCTGACTATGTAGCCGCTGCCAACGAACAGATGCGTCTCGCCGAAGGTGACGCGGCCATCGATGAGCTGGGCGGTGCGGGCAACGATGAACAGCGCGTCGCCATATTGCTCGATCTTCGGCCGCTGGTGCGGGTGCTCGGCATCTTCGATTGCCAGTTCATGCAGATGGAATTGCGCCTTGACGCGCAGCAGCAGGTTGCGGTCGGGCTCGAGCAGGCCAATCCAGACGACATGACCGGACTTTTTTGCCCATTCGCCGGCCTCCTCGATTGGAATGTCGGCAATGCGACGGCCGGCCGTGTAGACGCTGGAGGCGACAATGCCGGAGGTTGGCGGCGGCGCCGGCGTCAGGTTCCGAACATTTTCCATCACGACCTCCTGAAGGGCGGACATAAGTCCATGGCCAGGAAAGTTCGCGGAGCTTAACGCAATTCCCGAAAGCCTTCGAGTGGCAGCCGTTCACTTCACCGGCAGCGTGCCGGAAAGGCCTATCTTGTCCGTCTTGTCGCCCTTCGGCCGTTCGGCCGGCATCTGGTCGCCGGTGACGATATAGTAGATGGTCTCGGCGATGTTGGTGGCGTGATCGCCGATACGCTCGATATTCTTGGCGCAGAACAGCAGATGCGTGCAGGGCGTGATGTTGCGCGGATCCTCCATCATGTAGGTCAGCAATTCGCGAAACAGCGATGTGTACATGGCGTCGATCTGGTCGTCGCGGTCGCGCACGAAGCCGATCTTGTCCACCGAGCGCGATGCGTAGACGTCGAGCACTTCCTTGAGCTGGGTCAGCGCCAGATTGGCCAGAGCCTCGAGGCCGCGGAACAGGCTGGTCGGCTGGCGCCCGTCAATAACGGCGACGACCCGCTTGGCAACGTTCTTGCCGAGATCCCCGACCCGTTCGAGGTCGGCGGAGATGCGGATGGCGCCGATGATCTCGCGCAGGTCCGTCGCCATCGGCTGTCGCTTGGCGATGATGATGATCGCCTTGTCGTCGATCTCGCGCTGCCCTTCATCCAGCACGGCGTCGTCGCGGATGACCTTCTGAGCCAGCCCCGGATCGGCATTGACCAGTGCGGCGATCGCCTGCTCGACCATGCGCTCGGCATGGCCACCCATCGCCGCGATGCGCTTCGACAGGTAATTCAGCTCCTCGTCATAGGCGCTGACGATGTGCACGGACTGCATGGACCAAATGCCTTCCCAAGGGATGTGTTGACTTGAGTCGTTCCTCGAATCCCCACCGATACGCTAGCCGGATGACAGAAAAAAGAAACGGCCTTCTGGAAAACTAGGGCGGTATCAGTGCGTCGGCAAATGAACCTGGAATGCCGCTCCCTTACCGACTTCGGACTTGATCGAGAGCCGGGCATTGTGGCGCGTCAGGATGTGCTTGACGATCGACAGGCCAAGGCCGGTGCCTTTCTGGGTCCGGCTGGTCTCGACATCGATGCGATAGAAGCGCTCGGTGATGCGCGGAATGTGTTCCTCGGGAATGCCGGGGCCGAAATCCCTGATGGTCACGTCGATGCCCGGTTCGGAATCGGCATCGCCGCGCGCGATCGTCACCACGACGCGCCCACCCGATTGCCCGTATTTGCAGGCGTTTTCCAGCAGATTCTCGAAAACCTGGAAAAGCTCGTCGCGGTCCCCCGGCACATCAAGCGGCCCCTCGGCGAAGTCCCGTTCGATGACAACGCCGTTTTCCCTGGCCAGCGGACCGAGCGAATCGATGACGCTGTCGACGGTCTGGCGCAGATCGACCTCGGTTCCCGGCTTCAGATAGGGCTTCATCTCGAGCCGCGACAGCGACAACAGGTCGTCGATCAGACGCGCCATGCGGCCGGTCTGGCTCTGCATGATCTGCAGGAACTGATCTCGTGCCGCCGGGTCGTTGCGCGCCGGGCCGCGCAGTGTTTCGATGAAGCCGGAGATCGAGGCGAGCGGCGTGCGCAGCTCGTGGCTGGCATTGGCGATGAAGTCGGCGCGCATGCGGTCGATCCTGCGCGCTTCGCTCTGGTCCTTGAACACCAGCACATAGAGATCGGTGCCGTGACCGACCGAGGACGCGCTCACCCGGTAGGCCCGTTCGACCGGCAGCTTCTCGGTGTAGTCGACGACATCCGAGGCGACATCGCCCGACAGCACACCATCCAGCAGAGCCTGCATTTCCGGCGCCCGGAATTTCAGCGACAGGGACATGCCCGGCGCGATCCCGCCGAAAGCGGCGAAGGCGGCGGCATTGGCATGGACGATGGTGGCGGTACGGTCGAAAATGATCAGCGGATCGGCGACGGCTGCCGCCAGATACTCGCCGGAGAGCCGCTGCAACCCGATCGCCTCGATGGCCGCGCCATTCTCGCCAGTCTGGCGCGTGGCACCGGCCGGCAACAGCGCCGCCGCAAGCAGCATGGCCAGTGCCAGCAGCAGCACGTAGGCGGAGATACCGGCAAGGGCATAGACCGCCAGAACCGCAACGAGGCTCGCCGCGAGCAGCCAGCGGCTGTTCCACAGCCGGGTGGCAATGGCTTGCGCCACGCCCCTGTCATCCGCGCCCCGGTCAGCCATACGCGCGCCCCGCATTCTTGCGCTTCGCCTGCCGGTCCCCTGGCAACTTCGCGCTGGACCGGCTTCGCGCCTGACCCCGAAAATCAGGATCGATTTTCGGAAAGGATCATGCGCAAATTAAAAAGTGCTACAGCGTCCTTTGCGCGTCCAAACGGACGCGCGGCGCTGTAGAGGCTCCCAATAGCATGAGTCCGGAAGCTGGAAAGGTTCATCTCCATGAAAAAAGCCAAGGAAAACTCCGCCGCTCCGACATCGGGACCGCTGAAGATCAGGGTCGACGGCAAGGAGCGGGAGTTTGACATCGAGAATCCGACGCTTCCAAGCTGGGTCGAAGAGCGCAAGCTGACCGCCGGCGGCTACCCCTACGACAAGAAGATGAACAGCGACGAGTATGACGCGATGCTCGAGCAACTGCAGATCGAGCTGGTCAAGGCGCAGGCTTGGCTGCAATCGACCGGCAAACGGGTGATGGCGCTGTTCGAGGGCCGTGACGCTGCCGGCAAGGGCGGCACGATCTTCGTCCTGCACCAGTACATGAACCCTCGAACCGCACGCAACGTGGCGCTGACCAAGCCGACCGAACCGGAGCGCGGTCAGTGGTATTTCCAGCGCTATGTGGAGCACTTCCCGACATCCGGCGAATTCGTCACCTTCGACCGCTCCTGGTACAACCGCGCCGGCGTCGAGCCGGTGATGGGTTTCTGCACGCCGAAGCAGCACGAGCAGTTTCTGGACGAAACGCCGCATTTCGAGCGGATGATCTGCAACGAAGGCATCCACTTCTTCAAGTTCTGGCTGAACATCGGCCAGGAAACGCAGCTCGAGCGCTTCCACGATCGCCGCTACAGCCCGCTGAAGAGCTGGAAGTTTTCGCCCATCGACGTAGCCGGCATCACCAAGTGGGACGACTATACCAAAGCGCGCGACACCATGTTCAAGCGCACCCACAAGCAGTTCGCGCCGTGGATCATCGTGCGGGCCAATGACAAGCGGCGTGCGCGGCTGGCGGTGATGCGGCGCATCCTTTTGTCACTGCCCTATGATGGCCGCGATCTCGGCATCATCGGCAAGGAGGACAAGAAGATCATCGGCGAAGGGCCGTCATTCCTGGGGAAACAAGATTGACGGTTCCTCTGCCGCGCGGCCATGAGGTTGCGCGGCAGAGATTCATCCAAGCCTCTTTCAGGCGGCCAACCGGGCAATCCGCTGCAAGCGCCGCAGCGTGGTGTCATCCTGCAGCGCCTGCTGGAAAAGCGAAATCTCCTGATCGATGCGCTCGCACAGCTCGGCAGTGTTGCCCTTGAGCAGGCCACGCGTCTGCAGCAAGGCGGCGACCGGCTTCTTGACAAGCTGTCTCGCCCGGCCGAGAGCCGCTTCCTCGACGCTGCCGACCGGAACGATCTCGGCGACGAGGCCGAGCGCCCTGGCGTCCTCGGCGCGAAGCGTATCGCCGAGGCAGAAGAAGCGGAAAGCACCGGCATAGCCTAGCTTCTGCGGCGCCAGGATACTGGTCGCCGCATCCGGGACCAGGCCGAAATCGACGAACGGCACCCTGAAAGTGCTTTGGCTCGACGCAATCACCATGTCGCAATGGAACAGGATGGTGCAACCGACGCCGACGGCATCGCCATCAACGCAGGCAAGGATGGGCTTCGGAAACGTCGCCAACGTGCGAAACAGATCGGTGACGGCGGCGATCAGCTTCTGGTGCTTGGTGGCGTCGAGGAATTCGGAGAAGTCGCCGCCGAGACAGAAGCAGCCCGCCAGGCCGCGCAGCACGACGACGCGAACCTCCTCATTGTCGGCAGCTTCATGGAAAGTCTTGGCCAGGCTTTCATAGGCTCTTCTGTCCAGCACCGGTCGGCCGTCATTCGACGACACGGTAACGACCAACGTGTGGTTGCGGAGTTCGGGTTGTGGATGTGTGTTCATGACTGTCTCCGATCTCACGACGCACGCCTTTGTCCGAGCATGTCGGGGTATCCCCTGGCCAGAACGGGGGCGAAATGATTGCGGCGCGAACGCACCACATCGAGCGTGTGCTCGTTGAAGGAAAGCAAGGTTGCAACGACCTGCTGGTTGCCATAGGTGCGCTGATAGCCAAGCGGTGTCGCCAGGAAATGCAGCTGCAATGCACGCAGGACCCACATCGGCTCGAACTCGATGATCATCTGGTTGACATTGCGCTTCAGCCCCCACTCGACGAAGCCGGCAATCAGTTCGGTACCGACAGTCGACACGCCGCGACGGCCGTCTCGAAAGCCGGGAGCAACCGCATAGCGGGTCAACTCGTAGATGTTCGGACCGGAGGGTGGCGTTCCCTCGAAGAGGTCGGTCAGCACTTCGGTCAGGAGATGCCCGCGCGTCGTCGGCAACAGCCTCTGATAGCCCGCGACTTCGTCGCCCCTGATGACGATCTGGTGGATGGCCTCGTCATGATCGAACTGGTCGCGTTCGAACCCGTCGGGGCGCCTGAGATCCTCCCATCCCATCTCCTCGACAAATATCTTGTAGCGTAGCCGATGGACGGCCTCCCAAAGGTCAGGACGTTCCATCAATTCTTGGGTTGTAAGGGAAAAAAGCATTCTGCCGTCTCCTGGGTTCAGAGGAAGATACGGCCGTGCTTTGACGAGAAAATTGCGTGATCACGTAGGCAAGAATTTCTAGGCCGGCACGGCCGACCTAACTAATGTAGCCGCGCCTTATCGCCTCCGCGACGGCTTGCACCCGGTTGACGGCACCGAGTTTACCTTTGGCGTTAAGAAGATGTTTCTCCGAGGTGTGTTCGGAGATGCCCAGGATTTGCGAAATCTCCCATTCGGACTTGCCGACGGCGGCCCATTGCAGGCATTCGCGCTCGCGCGGCGTCAGTTCGATATGATCGATGGTCTTGCTCGCCATGGTGTGGAGCTGCATGGCGCGACCAACCGCATAGGTCGACACCAGCGACACCTGGCCGAACTCTGCCGCCGACAACTCCACAGCCTCGCCGCCCAGCGATACCATGACGATCTGGCCGCCGAGCGTGATCAGCGGGAAGGCCAGCCCGTCGCGCAACTTGAACACGCCGGCATCGCCCATCACCTCGCCGCTGCTCTTGTCGATGCTGATGCCCTGCGAGGCTTCGCGCCACTGGAAGGGCGCCTGCAGCTGTTTCATATGGCTGACGACCGGGTCGTGGTCGACATAGTTGCGCGCGACATAGCGCTCCAGCCATTCAACGGGCCAGTCGCAAAGAAGCACGTGCTGTTTTTGCAGGCCGGCCGGCGTGCCTGGCTGCGGCACGGTTCCGGCCATCAGCGCGGTGAGACCGAAATCCGACGTTATGCCCAGAAGCGTCTGGCAAACCGCGGCCGCCGTTCCGGCGTGCTGCAGTTGGTCTATGAATTCCAGCGTGCGATCGAACTGACTCATCGCAACATCAATCCCATGTTGCCTCATGCATTTCGACCAATGGTCCGTGCCTGATTTGCACTTCGCCACTGACCATGGATTGCAAAGCACTCGCTCCCGGTTGTGGTTCTCGACCCTGATCCTCCACCAAGGCAATCACCGCTGTTTGCAAACTCGCTAAATCATATCCTGAAATCGACGGGTTGAAATCAAAAACCATTGTACCTGTACCATTTTCGTACCAAAACCCTGCGAACACGACTGCGGCGGAGTTTTATCGTGGCGTTCCAGTGGAGGTCCCTCGTTCTTGCGTCGATGCTGGTCGCGGCGCTGTTGGTCGCCAATGGAGGGCGCGCCGCGGAGCCGCAGGTTCCGGTGCTGTGGGATACCAAGGAACGATTGCCCAAACCGGACCTTTCGGCGCTGCCGCGACTGAGATTCCTGACGACCACGGACTTCCCGCCCTTCAATTTCCTCGACGGCGCGGGAAAACTGTCCGGGTTCCACATCGATCTGGCGCGCGCCATATGCGCCGAGCTCAGCATCGTCGAAAAATGCCAGATCCAGGCATTGCCCTGGAGCGAGCTCGAAGGCGCGCTGCAGAAAGGCGAGGGCGAGGCAATCATCGCCGGCATCGCCGCGACGCCGCAATCGCGCTCGACATATGCCTTCTCGCGCTCTTACCTGCAGTTTCCGGCGCGCTTCGTCATGGCGAAGGGCACGGCGCTGACCGATCCGGTCTTCGACAAATTGCGCGGCAAGCGTGTCGGCGTGATCGCCGGCTCGGCGCATGAACGCATGCTGCGCGACTATTTCAACACCGTTCAGGTCGTCCCCTTCGACAGACCGGAAGACCTCTACAGCGCTCTCAAGGCTGGCAAGGTGGACGCCGCCTTCGGCGACGGCATGCGCCTGGCCTTCTGGCTGGGCGGCTCGGATGCAGCGGGATGCTGCCGCTTTGCCGGCGGCCCCTACCTGGCGCCCGAATATCTGGGCTCGGGCATGGCCATCGCCACCAGGCCGGACAATCCGGCGCTGGCCGCCGCGCTCGACTACGCGCTGCAGGAAATTTCGATGAAAGGGACGTTTGCGGAATTCTACCTGCGCTATTTCCCGGTCAGTTTTTACTGATCCGGCCCGGTCAGCTTTTTCTAGGCCACGATGCCGAAAAGGGTGAACCGGCCTTCGGAAAGACATGGCCAACCGGGACCGGGAGGCTATCAGGTCAAAGTTCGCAGCCTCGCCTTGGCCGCGCGCGCGATTGCCGCGACGGTCAGCGTGTCGAGATCGAGCTGGCGGCGGATCAGCTGCAGCACCCGCACCTCTTCCAGCCGCATTTCGAGATCGACGGCGGCCACTTCGAAGGCGGCGGCGTAGGCAGTGTCGCGCAAGCGTTCCGGCAGGGCCTCGGCGACGCGCGCCAGAACGCCCTCCAACCCGTCCTTTTCGTGCAGCATCTTCTGGCAGGACTGGGCGACTGAAACCAGCCGGCTGTGATTGAAATCCTCGAACACCGGCCAGGAGCGGACGACGTCGCCGATCCGCGCCAGTTCGACATCGGTCATGTCGCGATCGGACGCCGAGGTGATGACCATCAGGTAGATCAGGGCTTCGTGCGGCGTCGGCAGAGGCATTTCCTACTCCTTGAACAGGCCCCGAAGGTAGGAGCGCGGTACCCGTGCCGCAAGGAAAAAGCGCCGCACTCGTTGACGCTCCGGCCAAGCGCGCCTAGAGACCGATTGAAAAAAACAAGCCCCGGCGATGCCGGCGAATGATTTGGAAAACAGTACCATGGCGGGATCAAACATCATCGATCTCAATCCCGAGCTGCTGGCGGCCGCGGCCGAGAGCAAGGCATGGCCGTTCGAGGAAGCCAAAAAGATCGTCGAGCGCTACAAAGGCGCCGACTTTCCCGACACGATCCTGTTCGAGACCGGCTACGGACCGTCCGGCCTGCCGCATATCGGCACGTTCGGCGAAGTGGCGCGCACGTCGATGGTGCGCCATGCCTTTCGCGTCCTGACGCAGGACAAGGTCGCGACCAAGCTGCTTTGCTTTTCCGACGACATGGACGGTATGCGCAAGATACCCGACAGCGTGCCGGATCGCTCGGCACTGGAGCCGCACCTGCACAAGCCGCTGTCGTCGGTTCCCAATCCCTTCGGCGGCGACTATGCGAGCTTTGCCGATCACAACAACGCGATGCTTTGCCGCTTCCTGGACACGTTTGGCTTCGACTACGAGTTCGCCAGCGCGACGCAATATTACAAGTCGGGCCGTTTCGACGCGATGCTGCTGCGCGCCGCCGAACGCTATGACCAGATCATGGCGGTGATGCTGCCGACGCTCGGCTCCGAGCGGCAGGCGACCTACAGCCCGTTCCTGCCGATTTCGCCGAAAAGCGGCCGCGTGCTTTACGTTCCCATGAAGCATGTCGACGCCAAGGCCGGTACCATCACCTTCGACGACGAGGGCACCGAGACGACGCTTTCGATCACCGGCGGCAAGGTGAAGCTGCAGTGGAAGCCGGATTTCGGCATGCGCTGGGCGGCACTTGGCGTCGATTTCGAAATGTTCGGCAAGGACCACCAGACCAATGCGGTGGTCTATGACCGCATCTGCAACATTCTGGGCGGGCGGGCGCCGGAGCATTTCGTCTATGAACTGTTCCTCGACGAGAACGGCCAGAAAATCTCGAAGTCCAAGGGCAACGGCCTGACCATCGACGAGTGGCTGACCTATGCGCCGACCGAGAGCCTCGGGCTCTACATGTACCAGCGGCCGCGGCAGGCCAAGAAGCTGTATTTCGACGTCATCCCGAGAGCGGTGGACGAATACTATGCATTCCTCGCCGCCTATCCCCGGCAGGATTGGAAGGAGCGGCTGGGCAACCCGGTCTGGCATATGCATGATGGCAATCCGCCGGTCATCGACATGCCGGTGCCGTTCTCGCTGCTGCTCAACCTGGTCAGCGCCTCCAACGCGCAAAACAAGGATGTGCTGTGGGGCTTCATCTCGCGCCATACGCAGGGCGTGACGCCGCAGACGCATCCCGAGCTCGATCAGCTGGTCGGCCATGCGATCCGCTATTTCGACGACTTCGTGAAGCCGACGAAGACCTTCCGCCCAGCCGACGACGTCGAGCGCGCGGCGCTGGAAGAGCTCGACAAGGCGCTTGGCGCCCTGCCCGCGGACGCCAACGGCGAAGCGATCCAGAACGCTTCGCTCAACGTCGCACGCAAGATCGAGCGCTATCAGGACCATTCCAAGCAAAGCCCCGAGGGCGGCCCTGGCGTTTCGGGTGCTTTCTTCCAGATGATCTATCAGGTGCTGATCGGCCAGGAGCGCGGCCCGCGCTTCGGCTCGTTTGCCGCGCTCTACGGCATTGCCGAGACGCGGGCGCTCATTGAACGGGCACTGGCTGGTCAGCTGGCTTGAGAACGCCGTCGACCTCTTCCAGGATCGAGCCCGGCGCCTGAGGAGCCGGGCTCGGTGCCGCCGGCATCGACGGCATGCCGGAGAGGTTCGGCGCCGATCCGAAAATGCCTTTCTTTTCGGTGCGTGCCTTTTCGCCGGCTTCGACATAGGGCCCGCCCCTGGCGGCGCGCGCCCAGCCGTTTTCGACCAGCCATTGACCGACATCCTGCTTGCCGATCCGGCATTCGGCGGCGATCAGGTCGCGGCCACCCTCGGGCGGCACGGTGCAGGCCACCGCGCGGCCGCGCAGGAAGGCGCGGAACGCCGTCCGCGCCCGGACGCCGCACGGCCAGGATTTGCCGTCATCGCTACAGGTCTCATCCTGCCTGACGACGTCGATGCCGGAAACCGCGACCGAATAGCCCTTCGCTTCGATCAGGCCGGCGGCCGACGCTACCGGCTGGAACAGTTTCGTCCCGTTCCAGTCGTCGGGCATTTTCGGCTTGGGCGGCACGGCCAGCGCCAGCTTGCTCAGCGGCGCGCGCGGCTCGACACGTTCAAGCCCCTCGGCGGGAAGCTCCGGCGGCGCGACGATCTCGGGATCGATCGCTCTCGAACGCGGTGCCGGTTTGGGCGGCTGCGGGGCTGATATGGCAGACGTGGCGGGTTCTTCGGGCACCGTATCGGCGCCCTGCTGCGGGATCGTGTCGGCGCCCGGATCGACCTGCTCCACCGCGACGATGCTGTCGCTTCGCTTCAGCGTGCGACCGCCGGCGACAACCAGGGCCGCCATCACCGGGACCATCAGAACCGCCAGGGCAAGATGAGCGAGCCGCACCAGCGTGGCCTACTGGCTTGCCCAGACAATCCGCGCCACCCATTCGACATCGCGCATGGGAATGTCGCGGTCGGGATGATCGGGATTGAGCGAGACCAGCGCAATCGACTTGACGGTCTGACGGTCCAGCACCTTGGCCATCACCTCGCCGGCGGTTGTCTTGACAACGACGCGATCGCCCTTGCGGGTGATGGCGCCCGGCTCGACGATGAGGACATCGCCATTGCGGTAGAGCGGGAGCATGGAATCGCCCTGCACCTGCAAGGCGTAGGAACTTTCGGTCGATTGCGCCGGCAACTCGACCAGATCCCAGCCCTGCCCGACCGGAAAGCCGGCATCGTCAAAGAAGCCACCGGCACCGGCCTGGGCAAAGCCGAGCAATGGCACGGAGCGCCTGTGCGCGACCGATGCGCCATGGGAGGATCCGGCCCGGCCTTCGATCAGCCCGGTGAATTCGTCGAGCGAAGCGCCGGTCGCCTCGATGATCTTGGCCAGCGATTCGGTCGAGGGCCAGCGCGGCCGGCCATCCGACGACAGACGTTTCGACTTGTTGAAGGCGGTCGAATCGAGGCCCGCGCGCCTTGCCAGACCCGAGGCCGAAAGCGAATAGCGCTCGGCAAGAGCATCGATGGCAGCCCAGACGCGATCGTGCGAGAGCAATCTCGCTCTCCTTCAGGACAGGAAAAAATACCTTTCCTTTCTACCGCGCAGACATCTCGATGTCCACCGGGACGGACGGCGGATCGCGAACAAAGCTGTGGCCCTCCCGGGCCGGGCGTGAGCCTATGCGGCCATGCCTGCCATCGCTTTGGGCGACCTTCGAGCTCTTCGGCATTCATCACCGGGACGAAGTCGATAGAGGCGTTGAAGGCGAAGAAGAACCGCCCGCCGAGGTAAGGCATGTCGGAATTTTCGTTCATATTCCACGAACAGTAGGCCGTTCGCTGGCCCTTCTCGGGGGTGAATAGGCCGCCTCCGGCTTCAGTCCTGACAGCGCGCGCCGGTGGGGGCCTGGTCCCGAAAGTTTGATCAGCCGGATACCTTGGCCATGCCGCGCAGCCCCTGGTGGGAGGTCATGAACGCCCGCTCGGTTTCTGTAAGCGGGCGCGGCCGAACGGCGCGGCCAAGTGCTGCGACGACCTCGTCAATGTCGAGAAAGCGGCGCGCCGAGCGGTCGTAGACGCCGGCCGTCGTCATGATCAACGCAGCCGTTTCGCCGTTGTCGAGGACGAAGCGATGCTTGCCGATAACCTGGGTGCCTTCCCAGGTCTCGATCGAAGACACGACCTCAAAACGCCGCCACAGCTTGATCTCGCGTGCGTAGACCGACTGCAGCCCGCCCATCATCGGCGCCCAGCCATTCTTCCTCGCCAGGCGGATGAGGCCGGCGCGCATGAACAGGTCGATCCGGCCGAGGTCGGCCAGCATCATGTAGCGCGCATTGTTGAGATGGATGTTGAAATCGATGTCGGTCGGCAGGCAGCGAAAGGCCAGCCGGCTCTCGCCGCCCATTACATAAGGGCCACGGCTTCGTGCCGTGGCCATCATGCGCGCCATGCGCGCCCAGACATACATTACAGCGCCGCGCGTCCTCTTGGACGCGCAAAGGACGCTGTAAGACTCTTGTTGTCCATGCGTCAGGCTGCCTGCTTCACGTCGCCCTTGGCGTAGGGATCGAAGCGCTGGTAGAAGGTCTCACCCTTTTCGGCCATGTCGAGCAGCAGCTTGGGCGCCTTGAACTCGGCGCCGTATTTCTTCTGCAGGTCCTTGGCGATCTTGACGAACGCCTTGGCGCCGATACCGTCGATATAGGACAGCGCGCCGCCAGTGTAAGGCGCGAAGCCAAAAGCCAGGATCGAGCCGACATCGGCCTCGCGCGGATCGGTGACGATGCCCTCTTCCATCACCCGCGCTGCTTCCAGCGCGATGGTGACCAACAGCCGCTGCTGCAGTTCCTCGTAGTCGACCTTCTCCGGCGCCAACTGCGGATAGAGGTCCTTGAGGCCTGGCCACAGCTTCTTCTTGGCAGGCTTGGCGGGGTAGTCGTAGAAACCCTTGCCGTTCTTGCGGCCGAAGCGGCCGTGCGTGTCGACCATGGTGTTGATCAGCGCCATCTGCTTCGGGTCGACGGCCTTGTCGCCGAGGTCCCTGATGGTCTGCTTCATGATCTTCTGGGCGAGGTCGATGGCCGTCTCGTCGGTCAGCGCCAAGGGCCCGACCGGCATGCCGGCGGCCTTCGCCGCATTCTCGATCATCGGGGCAGGCACGCCTTCGATCAGCATCTTGTAGGCTTCCGACATGTAGCGCAGCACGCAGCGGTTGACGTAGAAGCCGCGCGTGTCGTTGACGACGATCGGCGTCTTCTTGATGGCGCGCACGAAGTCGATTGCCGTGGCCAGAGCCTTGTCGCCGGTCTTCTTGCCCAGAATGATCTCGACGAGCATCATCTTGTCGACCGGCGAGAAGAAGTGGATGCCGATGAAGTTCTTCGGCCGCGCCGAATTCTTCGCCAGACCGGTGATCGGAATGGTCGAGGTGTTGGAGGCGAAGACCGCCGACGATTTCAGCACGGCTTCCGCCTGTTCGGTGGCGCTTTTCTTGACGGCCGAATCCTCAAACACCGCCTCGACGACAAGGTCGCAACCGGCGAGGTCGGCATAGTCGGCCGTCGGCGTGATCAGCGACAGAAGCTTGTCCTTCTCCTCGGGCTTGGCGCGGCCCTTCTTCACCTGATCCGAGACCAGGCTGTCGGAATGTGCCTTGCCCTTGGCGGCGGATTCCATGTCGCGGTCGAGCAGCACCACCGGGATGCCGGCCTTGGCCGTGACATAGGCGATGCCGGCGCCCATGAAGCCGGCGCCAAGCACGCCGATCTTCTTGAACCTGGTTTCCGGCACGCCGGCCGGACGGCGGGCGCCCTTGTTCAGTTCCTGCAGCGAGACGAACAGCGAGCGGATCATCGCCGCCGCTTCCCTGGTCTGCATGATCTCGGTGAAATAGCGCTGCTCGATGCGCAGGCCGGTGTCGAACGGCACCAGCAGCCCTTCATAGACGCATTTGAGGATCGCGGCGGCGGCCGGATAGTTGCCATAGGTCTCGCGACGCAGGATGGCGATGGCTGGCGGCCACAGATTGGCGCCCGCCGCCGAATAGATCGGGCCGCCGGGCAGCTTGAAGCCCTTCTCGTCCCACGGCGCCACCGGCTTCAAGCCGTTTTTGATCATCGCCTTGGCGGCTTCGACCAGCTTGGCCGGCTCGGCGATCTCATGGATCAGTCCCATCGACTTGGCCTTCTGCGGCGACAGCGCCTGGCCGGAGGTAAGCATCTGCAGCGCCTGCTGCTGATCGGTCAGCCGCGGTACGCGCTGGGTGCCGCCGGCGCCCGGGAAGATGCCGATCTTCACTTCGGGAAGCGCCATCCTGACCTTGTCCGAGTCGCCTGCGACACGGCCGTGGCACGCAAGCGACAATTCGAAGGCGCCGCCCATGCAGGTGCCGTTGATCGCCGAAACCCAAGGCTTTCCGCAAGTCTCCAGCTTGCGGAACAGGCCGGTCATGGTGCCGGCATTGTCGAACAGCGCCTTGGTCGCCTTTTCGACGTCCTTGGCCTTTTCCGCGGCGAAGGTCGTCAGCATCTTCTGCAGCAGGGTGATGTCGGCACCGCCGGAAAACGTATCCTTGCCGGAGGTGATCACCGCGCCCTTGATGGCCGCATCGCCAGCCACATGATCGACGATGGCGTTCAGCTCCCGCATCGCCTCTTCGGTGAAGACGTTCATCGAGCGACCCGGCATGTCCCAGGTGACCAGCGCAATGCCGTCGGCGTCGATATCGAGGGTGAAATTGGTATAGCTCATCGTTTCTCTCCCCGTCAGACGCGTTCGATGATCGTTGCGGTGCCCATGCCGGCGCCGATGCACAGCGTCACCAGTGCGGTGTTCAGGTCCCGGCGTTCGAGCTCGTCCAGCACGGTGCCCAGGATCATCGCGCCGGTGGCACCGAGCGGATGGCCCATGGCGATGGCGCCGCCATTGACGTTGATCTTGTCGTGCGGAATGTCGAAAGCCTGCATGTAGCGCAGCACCACCGAGGCGAAGGCCTCGTTGAGCTCGAACAGATCGATGTCGGACAGCTTCATCTTGGCGCGCTTCAACAGTTTCTCGGTGACGTCGACCGGACCGGTCAGCATCAGCACCGGTTCGGAGCCGATGTTGGCGAAGGTGCGGATGCGGGCGCGCGGCTTCAGGCCCATGGTCTTGCCGGCCCTCTTCGAGCCGAGCAGCACGGCGGCGGCGCCATCGACGATGCCGGACGAGTTGCCGGCGTGGTGGACGTGGTTGACCTCTTCAACCTCGGGGTGCTTCTGCACCGCAACGGCATCGAAGCCGCCCATTTCGCCAGGCATGACGAAGGACGGGTTGAGCGCGGCCAGCGACTGCATATCGGTCGAGGGCCGCATATGCTCGTCATGGTCGAGGATGGTCAGGCCGTTCTGGTCCTTGATCGGGATGACGGACTTCTTGAAACGACCATCGGCCCAGGATTTGGCGGCACGCTTCTGGCTCTCGACCGCATAGGCGTCGACGTCGTCGCGGGAGAAGCCGTATTTGGTGGCGATCAGGTCGGCCGAGATGCCTTGCGGCACGAACCAGCCGGGCAGGCCGACCGAGGGATCCATGAACCAGGCACCGCCGGAGGCGCCCATGCCGACGCGCGACATCGATTCGACGCCGCCGGCAATGACGATCTCGTCAGCGCCCTGGGCGATCTTGGCGGCGCCGAAATTGATGGCGTCGAGACCGGAGGCGCAGAAGCGCGAGATCTGCATGCCTGGCGCCTTGGTGTCGTAGCCGGCCTCGAAGGCGGCGGCACGCGGTATGACCGAGCCCGCCTCGCCGACCGGATCGACGCAGCCGAAGATGATGTCGTCGACGTTGCCGGTATCGAGTCCATTGCGATCGCGCAACGCCTCGAGCGTCTTGGCGGCAAGCCGCACCGCCGGCACCTCGTGCAGCGATCCGTCCTTCCTGCCCTTGCCGCGCGGCGTGCGCACGGCATCATAGACAAAAGCGTCAGTCATTTTCTTGCTCCCTGGGTTTATCGGACGGCTTTAAACTGATGCATGTCGATCCCCCAAAACCGGGACCACTTTTGAGCGACATGCATTAGAGCGAGCGTCCGATCAGCAATTTCATGATCTCGTTGGTGCCGCCGTAGATGCGCTGGACGCGAGCGTCGCGGAACATGCGGGCGATCGGATATTCATTCATGTAGCCATAGCCGCCATGCAATTGAAGGCATTCGTCGACGACCTTTCCCTGCAGGTCGCTGAGCCAGTACTTGGCCATCGAAGCCGTCACCGGATCGAGGCCGCCGGCGATGTGGCGGGTGACGCAGTCATTGTAAAAAACACGACCGATGGTCGCTTCGGTCTTGAGCTCGGCCAGCTTGAACTGGGTGTTCTGGAAATCGATGATCGCCTTGCCGAAGGCCTTGCGGTCCTTGACGTAGTCGATGGTCAGCGCTAGCGCCCGCTCGATCATGGCAATCGCCCCGGTGCCGATCTGCAGCCGCTCCTGCGGCAATTGCTGCATCAGTTGGACGAAGCCTTGTCCCTCATCGTGGCCGAGCAGGTTGGAGGTCGGCACACGCACATCATTGAAGAACAGCTCCGATGTGTCGTTGGCCTTCAGCCCGATCTTGTCGAGGTTACGGCCGCGCTCGAAGCCTTCCACCTCATCGGTCTCGACGACGATCAGCGAAGTGCCCTTGGCGCCCTTGTCCGGATCGGTCTTGGTGACGACGATGATGAAGTTGGCCAACTGGCCATTGGTGATGAAGGTCTTGGAGCCGTTGATCTTGTACTGGTTGCCATCCTTCTGCGCCCGCGTCTTCACGCCCTGCAGGTCGGAACCGGCGCCGGGCTCGGTCATGGCGATGGCGCCGATCAGTTCGCCGGTGGCCAGCTTCGGCAACCACTTCTTCTTCTGCTCTTCCGAACCATAATGAAGAACGTAGGGCGCAACGATCGAGTTGTGCAGGCCGATGCCGAAACCATCGACACCGACATGGCCGATGGCCTCGATGATGGCGCTCTCATGGGCGAAGGTGCCGCCCGAGCCGCCATATTCCTCCGGCATCGAAGCGCAGAGCAGACCGGCCGCACCGGCCTTCAACCAGCTCTCGCGGTCGACCATCTCGTTCTTCTCGAATTCGTCGTAACGCGGCGCGATCTCTTCCGACATGAAGCGGTGCGCCATGTCGTAGAGCATACCGACTTCATCCGCTGCCCAGGCGGGCTTCGGCAAAGAGAGCACTTCGGCGGGATTTGTCGCCACGATTTCCTCCGCGTATCGACAGACAGGGCCGGCGGCGCCGGCGGTCGAGCTTAGAACGCTTCCGCCGGCAGAGCCATCAACGTATCGGCGCCGCTCGAAATGCGGGCGAGGTGCGCCGAGGTCTCCGGCATGATCCGCTCCATGAAGAAGCGGGCCGTCACGACCTTGTTCTCGTAGAAGGACTGGGAACCGTTGGCACCCGTCTTGCCAAGTGCCGCCTTGGCCATCTGCGCCCACATGTAACCCAGCGCGACAAGGCCGAAGAGATGCATGTAGTCGGTCGAGGCGGCGCCTGCATTGTCGGGCCTGGCCATGCCGTTCTGCAGCAGCCACATGGTCGCCGCCTGCAGGTCGTTGAGGCCCTTCTTCAGTGCCTTGGTGAAGGACGCCATCTTCTCGTCGGAGCGGTTTTCCTCGCAGAACTCACCGACCTCCTTGAAGAAGGCCTGCACAGCGCGACCGCCATTCAAACCGAGCTTGCGGCCGACGAGGTCGAGTGCCTGGATGCCATTGGCGCCTTCATAGATCATGGCGATGCGGGCATCGCGCACGAACTGGCTCATGCCATGCTCTTCAATGTAACCGTGACCGCCGAACACCTGCTGCGCCATCACGGCGTGGTCGAAACCCTTGTCGGTGAGCACGCCTTTGACCACCGGCGTCATCAGGCCGGTGTAGTCGTCGGCGGCCTGGCGATCCTTGTCGTCGCCAGAGCGGTGGGCGATGTCGGACTTGATGGCGGTCCACAGCGCCAGCGCGCGGCCGGCCTCGTTGAAGGCCTTCATGGTCATCAGGCTGCGGCGGATATCGGGATGGACGATGATCGGGTCGGCCTTCTTGTCCGGCGCCTTGGCCCCTGACAGCGATCGACCCTGTAAACGGTCCTTGGCGTAGGCGACGGCATTCTGGTAGGCGATCTCCGACAGCGACAGCCCCTGCAGGCCGACACCGAGCCGCGCCTCGTTCATCATCGTGAACATCGCCTTGAGGCCGCCATTGGCCTCGCCGAGCAGCGTGCCTTCGGCCGCGTCATAGTTCATGACGCAGGTCGAATTGCCGTGAATGCCCATCTTCTCCTCGATCGAGCCGCAAGAGACGGTGTTTCTCTTGCCCGGATTGCCCGATGCGTCGAGCATGAGCTTCGGCACGATGAACAGCGAAATGCCCTTGACGCCTTCCGGCGCGCCCTCGATGCGGGCCAGCACCAGATGGACGATGTTGTCGGACATGTCGTGCTCACCGGCCGAGATGAAGATCTTCTGGCCTGAAATCTTGTAGGTGCCATCGCCGTTCGGCACCGCCTTGGTGCGCAGCAGGCCGAGATCGGTGCCACAATGCGGCTCGGTCAGGTTCATGGTGCCGGTCCAGGCACCCTCGACCATCCTCGGCAACCATTTGGCCTTCTGCTCGTCGGTGCCGTGGGTGATGATCGCCGCGATCGCGCCCTGAGTCAGGCCGGGATACATCATCAGCGACATGTTGGCCGAGACCATGTATTCGGCAACCGCCGTATGCACGGCGTAGGGCAGGCCCTGGCCACCGAACTCGACAGGCGCCGCCAGCCCCATCCAGCCACCTTCGCGATACTGGTCGAAGGCCTCCTTGAAGCCTTTCGGCGTCGTC
This sequence comes from Mesorhizobium sp. Mes31, assembly GCF_024519675.1. Classification (NCBI taxonomy): domain Bacteria; kingdom Pseudomonadati; phylum Pseudomonadota; class Alphaproteobacteria; order Hyphomicrobiales; family Phyllobacteriaceae; genus Mesorhizobium; species Mesorhizobium sp. Mes31. The sequence goes on from NZ_JALJRL010000001.1 coordinate 48,068, forward strand.
ACCGAACCATCGTCGTGACGGACGCAGCCTTCCATGTCGCCGACACGGTTGAGCGGATGCATGACGTTTTCGGCGAGCTTGGCGCCTTCGGCAAGGATAGCCTCCAGCACGTCGGGCGTGGCGTCGGAAAATCCGGGAAGGTTCGAGTAGCGCTGATAGCCCAGCACCTCGTTGAGCACGAACAGCGTATCCTGGACCGGAGCCCTGTATGTCGGCATGCTTTTTCTCCACCCTGCAAACCCGATCCGCCCCCCCGAAATCAAGCCAGGGCGGCATGCGGACCTGTGTTGGGGTCGGGATAGCAAAAATTGACGTTTGCGTAAACGTCAATTTTTTCGATGCGACAAGATTTCCCGCCCCTATGCGCAAGGAGCCTAGCGGCGCAGCATCGCGCAAGCCAGCGTGAAACAACCCGAAGGGCTGCATGAGGGGCAGGCGCAGACGACGAAAAGCCGCGCGGCGGAGCCACGCGGCTTTGATGGTCAGGGATCCGACAGCGTCGGAATCAGCAGATGGCTTAGCTTGCCGCGCTCGCCTGCGGCACCGAACGCTCGGCCAGCATCTGGCGTACTGCCGACATCGAGCCGCTCAACTCGTTGATGGCGTCGTCGATCAGCGCCCGCTGCTTCTGCAGGCGGGCAAGCTGCTTTTCCGACTTGTCCAGCGCAAGCCGCAGTTGCTTGGTGTTGGAACCGGTCGGATCGTAGAGGTCCATCATCTGCTTGACGTCACGCAGCGAGAACCCGACCTTGCGGCCAAGCAGGATCAGCTTCAGCCGCGCTTTGTCGCGACGCGTGTAAAGACGGGTCGACCCGTCGCGCTGCGGGTTGAGCAGCCCCTTGTCTTCGTAGAAACGCAGCGTGCGCAGCGTTACTCCGTATTTCTTGGCCATCTCACCGATGCGGACAAGGTCCTCGCCGGCTTCAACAGACATATTGGTATTGGCCGCGGTCTCGCCGGCCGAGATAAGCTTCATGGTCACTGGCTTTCCCCGTCTGATGGCGTCGCGGCCCTGGACCGTGCGTCGCCTGACTGGAAGCGGGGGCGTGCTCCCAGTCGTGGTTTCAACAAACAAATCGCAAACAGCACGCTCAATGCGCCTTTTACGTTTACGTCAATTCTATACCGATAGCCGCCTCATGACGCAAGGGCGTTCTGCGAGCGGAGCTTTATGCCGCACCGTCAGGCCGGCAGCCAACATCCTTCCAATTTCTTAAGTTTGGTTAACGCGTTGTTTACCACGTTGGGCGAAATGTGGGCGCGTCGGCTACCCGTGTTTATCCTGTATCGAATTTTTCACGGTTTTTCGGAGCGCGGGTGAGAACCCGGGAAGCTTGTCTTCCACCGCGGCAAAGCGCCCGGTCGCCTCGTTCCGACAGGGACTTGGGGGAGTTGGCTACAAGCCAGCCATTCTGAAAGACGGACGCACAGATGAACAGCAAGCGGTCCTATCTCGATACACTCAACGCCGGCAGGCAGCGCAGGCCTCAGACCACGCTCGAGCAGTTGAACCGCTCGCTGGAGACGCTGGAACAGCGGCTGGAGCGAACCCGCGAGGATCCGATGGGTCGTCCCGATCCGCGCCAGCAACGCTGGTACGAGGATCCGCAGCCAGCGCCGCGCCCGCAGAGCCCGGTGCAGCCCGCCGCCGCTTTCGAGCAGAATTACCAGGCCATTGCGCGCGACATCGATCGCGTGCGCGGACAGGAAGACGGCGTTGCCATGGTCGGCAAGATCGCCGGCGAATTGCGCGGCATGCGCGAGGAACTACGCCACCAGATGACTGCCGGGCTGCAGCGTGAATTCGAAGCGCTGCGCAAGGACATAGAGCGGGCCTTCCAGTCGAACGCGACGCCAGGCGGCGCGTCGGGTGCCCTGGCCAAGGGCAGCGCCGAACTCGGCCTCGAGTTCGAGAGGCTTTCCGGCGCCATCCAGACGCTGGCCGAGAAGAGCGATGACAGAAGCGTCAACATGCTGCGGCTCGAACTCGAGCAGGTCAAGGCGGCGCTCGACACGCTGGCGCGCGAGGAGAGCGTGCAGAAGGTCGATCGCCGCTGGGACGACTTCGATCGCCGCTGGACGGCCTTCGAGGATCGCGTCGATGCCGACCAGCGCAAGCGCTCGGACGACCCCGGCCTGTCGATGCTGACAGACCGGCTGGAGCAGATCAGCAACGCCGTCAACAATCTGCCGGAATCGCTGTCGCTGCGCTCGCTCGAGGACAAGGTGCGCACGCTTGCCGGCGCCGTCGACCACTTCGCCAGCCAGCAGGACAATCGCGGCAGCGACACGCTTGGCATGATCGATGAGCGGCTGGACGAGATTTCCCGCGCCATCGTTGCATCGACCGTCGCGGCGCAAGCCAATTCATTCGACCATGAGGCTTTCGAGCGCATCGAGAAGCGGATCGACTCGCTTGCCGGACAGATCGAGGAAGTGGCGCAGGATCGCCCCGGCAACGCGGTCATGGACCGCCTGAACACGCTGTCGAGCAGGGTCGACGAGCTCGCCGGTCGCGCCAATCTGCCCGAGCAGGCGATGGAGCGCCTGGCCAAGCAGATCGCACTCATCGCCGACAAGATCGACCAGGCGCCTGCCATGCCTGACGCCGACTATATCTTCCATGGGCTGGAGCAGCGCTTCGACGTGCTGTCCGGAATGATGGAACGCCGCCAGGGTGACGCCATCGAACAGGGCAACATGCTGTTCCGCGATCTCGAGCGCCGGCTGGACGAAGTTGCCGACAGGCTGGACGAGCGCATGCCGCAAGTCGACAGCGCCGGCATCATGGACGCCATCGACGCCCGCTTCACCGCTCTGGCCCAGCGCATCGAAACGCGCGTTCCCGATCCGGCCGGCGAAGCAGCGATCCGCGGCCTGGAAAGCCGGCTCGAAGACATTTCAAACCGGCTGGACGCGTCCGCCGCGCAAGTGGCCGGCATCGATCCAGCGTTGATCCGAAGCCTGGAGGCGCAGGTCGCCGGTCTGTCTGCCCATCTTTCCAAGCCCAGCACGCCGCTGCCGGAATTCGAGGACATCAGCCCGCGCCTCGACGAAATCGAAAAGTCGCTGGCCGGAACGCGCGATTCCATCCTCGACGCGGCGCGCGACGCGGCTGAGAACGCGGTGCGATCGCTGGCCGGTTCGAGCGCCAACACGACGGCCGTTTCCGGCCTCGCTCAGGACCTGAAGACACTCGAAGCGCTGACGCGGCGCTCGGACGAGCGCAATTCGAGAACGTTCGAGGCCATCCACGACACGCTGCTCAAGATCGTCGACAGGCTTGGCTCGCTGGAACCCGGCGAGCCGGCCGAGGCGGTGAGCGAACTCCTCGACGCGCGGCCGGACGAGCCGGCAGGCAGGCGCCGTGCGCGGCAGTCCAAGATCGCCGTCGACGCACCGTCGATGGACATCGACGAGCCAATGCCGTTGACCGGAGACATGGCCGATCTCGATGGCCGCGTCGCCGCCATCATGCGCAACGAACCGGTTTCACGCGGCGATCTGGGTACGCGCGGCGACCTGGGTTCGCGCACCGACCTGGGTACGCGCACTCCGGCCGAGGCCGCCGCTGCGGCGGCCATGGCAGCCCTTGGTTCCGACACGATCGCCGACAGTGGCGAGCCGGCGGGTCGCCGCAAATCGATGTTCGGCGGGCTGGCGCGCGCATTCAGGGGCAGGAAGGAGGCGGATATTCCGCCGCTGGCCGGCTCGGCGCCGAGCGCTCCGATCCCGAGTGTCGACCTCGACGAGCCACTCGATCCGAAAATGGCCAACCGGCCGCTGGAGCCCGGCTCTGGCGCACCAGACCTCAATGCCATCATGAAGCGTGTGCGTGACGAGCGCGGCCAACCAGCCAAGCCCAGCGACACCGATGCCGCCAAATCGGATTTCATCGCCGCGGCGCGGCGCGCGGCGCAGGCCGCCGCCGCCGAGGCCGATGCCCTGAAACGTCAGTCGACGATGACCGGACCGGTCAAGGCGCTGCGGATCGGTGACCTGCTCAAGTCACGACGCAAGCCTATCCTGATGGGGTCAACCGCGATCCTGCTGGCGCTTGCCGGCCTGCAACTGGGCAAGGCTTTCTTCGCCGATCCCGCGCAAGTGGCAAGCAACGACGCCGCACCGGTTGCGGCTTCGCAACCGGTGCAAACCGCCTCACTCGACACCGCAAGCCAGCCGAAGCCGGATGCGCGGCCCCCGGCACCGGAAACCGCGCCGGCCCGTGTCGTCAGGCAGGCCGCACCGTCCGAGCCGGCAATCAAAGACGACATGGCGACGCAAGCCACGATGGCAACGCCACCAGGCGTCGAGCCGTCGATGGATGCGGCACCGACAGCCGAACCCGTTCCCGCGCCTGTTGCTCCGGCCATGCCCGCCGATGCTGGCGCGGCGGCGTCCGGCACGGCAGCCTCGGCAGCTTCGGCCCCGGTGGCCGCACCGACCGCTGAGGCAACCGATGCCGCAACCGGCAACCAGCCGATCGCGGCTGCGCCAGCCACGGACACCACAGGCGCGGTTCCGCCAACGAACGCTTCCCCGGCGGCGGCCGCGGCCAAGATCGACATTCCAGCCAACGCCGGCCCGGCCGCCTTGCGTGACGCCGCCGCCAATGGCGATGCCAAGGCGCTGTTCGAGATCGGCTCGCGCTATGCCGAGTCGCGCGGCGTCAAGGAAGACATGGCGGCGGCCGCCAAATGGTACGAGAAGGCGGCGGAACTGGGCTTTGCGCCGGCCGAGTACCGCATCGGCAATTTCTACGAAAAGGGCATCGGCGTCGCCCGCGACATCAAGAAAGCCAAGACCTGGTACCAGCTCGCCGCCGAGCAGGGCAACGCCAGCGCCATGCACAATCTGGCCGTGCTGTTCGCCATGGCGGCGGACGGCGTGACCGACAATGAGTCGGCCGCGCACTGGTTCCAGGCGGCCGCCGACGTTGGCGTCAAGGACAGCCAGTTCAATCTCGGCATCCTCGCCGCCAAGGGCGTCGGCATGAAGCAGAACCTCGAGGAATCCTACAAATGGTTCGCTCTCGTCGCCAAGACAGGCGACAAGGATGCGGCGGCCAAGCGCGACGAGATCGCCAATGCGCTGCGGCCCGAGCAGCTTGAACGCGCCCGCGCCGCGGCCGAACTGTGGAAGGCCAAGCCGCTGGATCCGGCGTCCAATTCGGCGGACATTCCCGAATCCTGGCAGAACGACACGCCGCAGACGACCGCCAGCATCGACATGACGAAGGCCATCCAGAACATCCAGCGCATTCTCAACAAGAATGGCTACGATGCCGGCGGCGCCGACGGCAAGATGGGCCAGAAGACGAAGACCGCGATCATGGCTTTCCAGACCGACAACAAGATGCCGGCGACCGGCACGATCGATGAAAAACTGGTCAAGGCCCTGCTGGCGCGCAAATAACGGCGGATGCGTCGCTTCCACGACGCCTTGCCACACATTTGCCTGTTAACTGATTGAGATGTTTTTTGTTTCGGCGGTGCGGCGTGGTTTGACTTCGTAGCACCTCCGGCGCAAGAACAAATTGGCTTGTCGGGGCAAAATGCCCGCAACGGTTGCATTCGCCGGCAGGCAGAACTGATCGAGACTGACGGGTGGGCATCTATCTCCCGATCGCGGAAATTTCCGTCAACGTCTTCGTGCTGCTGGCCATGGGTGCGGCAGTGGGTTTCCTGTCGGGCATGTTCGGCGTCGGCGGCGGCTTCCTCATCACGCCGCTGCTGATCTTCTACAACATACCCCCGGCGATCGCGGTCGCCACCGGCGCCAACCAGGTCATCGCCTCCTCCTTCTCCGGCGTGCTTTCGCACATGAAGCGAGGGACGCTCGACTTCAAGCTCGGCGGCGTGTTGCTGGCCGGCGGCATCGTCGGCTCAACCGGCGGTATCTACGTCTTCGCCTTCCTGCGCAGGCTCGGCCAGCTCGACCTGTTCATCTCGCTGCTCTACGTCGTGCTGCTCGGCACCGTCGGCGGGCTGATGCTGGTCGAAAGCGTCAACGCGCTGCGCGCCACGCGCAGCGGCGCGGCACCGGTGCTGAAGAAATCCGGCCAGCACAACTGGATCCACCGCCTGCCGCTGAAGATGCGGTTCAGGGCCTCGAAACTGTTCGTCAGCGTCATCCCGGTGCTTGGTCTGGGAGCCGGCATCGGCTTCCTGTCGTCGATCATGGGCGTCGGCGGCGGCTTCATCATGGTGCCGGCGCTGATCTATCTCTTGAAAGTGCCTACCAACGTCGTCATCGGCACCTCGCTGTTCCAGATCATCTTCACCTCCGCCTACACGACGCTGGTCCACGCCACCACCAACCAGACGGTCGATGTCGTGCTGGCTTTCCTGTTGATGGCGGGCGGCGTGGCCGGCGCGCAATATGGCGCCAAGGCCGGCCAGAGGCTGCGCGGCGAGCAGCTCAGGGCGTTGCTGGCTCTGCTTGTGCTGGCGGTGGCGATCCGGCTTGCCATCGATCTCTTCGTCACCCCGCCAAATCTCTATTCGCTGTCCGGCGTGGGCCTCAACTGATGCCGGCACCGAAAGCGTTCGCAACCGTCATACTCTTGTCGTTGCTTGCCGCTGCCATGCCAGCGAAGGCGCAGGCGCCTTTGCCTACGGAAGGCATCCAGATCGGGCTCTCCACCGACAATGTGTCGATCACCGCCGGCTTTTCCGGCGCGGACCTGACGATCTTCGGTTCACTGGAAAACCCCGATCCGCTCGTTGCCCGTCAGGGCCGCTACGATGTCATCGTGGTGCTCGAAGGCCCGCCGCGAACGGTGGTGGTGCGCCGCAAGGACCGGGTGCTCGGTGTCTGGGTCAATCTGGACTCCGAGACTTTCGAGAACGTGCCGATGTCCTATTCTGTGGCGACCACGCGGCCGCTGCAGGACATCACCGAACCGAACAGCTACAAGCAGCTCTCGCTCGGCGCCTCCAACCTCTACATGCAGCCCGCCGATGCCGGCGACAGCCCGGCGACCATCGAGGAATTCACGGCGGCACTACGCGAACGCAAATCCGCGACCGGCCTCTACAGCGAGAATGTCGGCGGCGTGCAATTCCTGTCGCAGAACCTGTTTCGCGCCACTGTCAGACTGGCGCCGAATGTTCCGGTCGGAACCCACAAGGCGCGTGCCTTCCTGTTCAAGAGCGGCCTGTTCATCAAGGAAAGCTCGGCTCAGCTCGAAATCCGCAAATCCGGTTTCGAACAATCGATCTTCCGCGTCGCCCACGACTATTCCTTCCTCTATGGCGTCTTCGCTGTATCGCTGGCCATGATAACGGGCTGGCTCGGAAGGCTGGTTTTCCGAAAAGACTAGATCCCCGCCGAAAGGGGTTTCCCTTTCCCGGGCCATGCGATAGACCGCCGCCTCCCGGCGCGGCGAACGCGCACGATTTCAGTTCGGCAGGATGGTTCGGTCACCCCGGACAACGGCGCGCATGCGAAGACGCCGATCCGCTGCCCCAAGGACAATGACAGGACGTAGCGATGCGACCAGCATTCGGCGGTATCGACTTCGGCACTTCGAATTCCACCGTGGGCGTGGTCCGCAACGGGCAGCCTCGCCTTGTCGCTCTGGAAGATGGCCAGGTCACGCTGCCAAGTGCCGTCTTCTTCAACTTCGAGGACAACCGCACCTGTTTTGGCCGCCACGCTATCGCCAACTACACCGACAGCGTCGAAGGCCGCTTGATGCGCTCGCTGAAGAGCGTGCTCGGCAGTTCGCTCGCGCACGAAAAGACGCGCATCAAGGCGCGCTCGATCGGCTTCATGGAGATCATCGGCCTGTTCCTCGGCCATCTCAGGAAGAAGCTGGAGGAAGACGCCGGCGATGTGGTCGAGACCGTGGTGCTCGGCCGCCCGGTACAGTTCGTCGACGACGATGCGCAAGCCGACGCGAATGCCCAGGGCGAACTCGAAAAGGCGGCGCACGCCCAGGGCTTCAAGCACATCGCTTTCCAGTTCGAGCCGATCGCGGCGGCGCTCGACTATGAGCAGAAGGTGACGCGCGAGGAACTGGCGCTGATCATCGACATGGGCGGCGGCACGTCTGACTTCTCGATCGTGCGCGTCTCACCGGAGCGCTCCCGCTCGCCCGACCGCAAGGACGACATCCTGGCCAGCCGGGGCATCCATATCGGCGGCACCGATTTCGACCGGCTGCTGAGCATCGCCCATGTGATGCCGCAGCTCGGCTACCTGACCCCGACCAAGGACGGCAAGCGCAATCTGCCGGCCAGCTACTTCATCGATCTCGCGACCTGGCAGCGCATCAACCTGGTCTACACCGCCAAGGCGATGACGCATCTGCGCCAGATCCGCTACGAGGCCGAGCGTGCCGACCTCGTCGACCGCTTCATCCACATCGTCGAGCACCGCTACGGACACGCGCTGGCGGCACTGGTCGAAAAGGCCAAGATAGAGCTGACCGACAGGTCATCCGCCGAGGTCGCGGTGAAGCTGCCGGGCGTGGAGTTCGCCGCCGACATCACGCGGGCCGGGCTGGAAGCCACGATTGCCAGGGACATCGAGCGGGTCGCCGCGACGGTCGGGCAGACCATCCGCGATGCCCAGGTCAAGCCATCCGACATCACCGCGGTGTTCCTGACCGGCGGATCGACCGCGATCCCGCTGGCAAGACGGGAGATCCTGTCGCTGGTGCCGCGAGCCTCCATCATCGAAGGCGACATGTTCGGCTCGGTCGGGCTTGGCCTGGCTCTGGATGCCCAGCGGAAGTTCGGCTGAGCCCGTTCGTCAGGTTGTTCCGCCGGTTTCGGCGCCGAGATGCGCCTTGAGCGCCATCTGGGCCAGGCTTGCCTGGCGATCGCGGTGGGTGATCATGGCGAAGTCGCGTTTCGGCAATTCGAGCGGCACTGACCTCAGGCTGCCCTCGGCGACGGCGCGAGCCACGACGAGCTCCGAAATGATGGTGGCGCCGGCGCCCGCCTCGACCGCCTGGCGTACCGCCTCGTTGCTCGGCAGCACCAGGAATATCCTGAGGTCGGCGAGCGAAATCCCTTCGCGGCGCGCCAAGTCCTCCAGCACTTCGCGCGTGCCTGAACCACCCTCGCGGATGATCCAGCGCAGCCCCCTGATGTCAGGACGACCGGGCGACAGTTCGGCGATCTCCGGATGCGAGCTGGCGACGACCAGCATCAGCCTGTCGACGTCGACCTTGGTGCGGCGCAGGATGTCGGATTCCGTGCGCCCCTCGACCAGGCCGAGATCCGCGGCGCCATCGAGGACATTCGCCTCGACCTGTCTGGTGTTGCCGATGGTCACGCTCAGCCTGACGGCGGGATAGGCCTCGTGGAAGGAAGCCAGCCGGCGCGGCAGCCAATAGCTGGCGATGGTCTGGCTGGCGGCGATCGAGAGGCTGCCGGTGACCGTCTGCGAAACATGTTCCAGCACGTTGCGGGCGGCGGCGGCTCGTTCGAGCACGGCCTTGGCTTCTGGCAGGAACCGGTGTCCGGTCTGGGCAAGCTCGATGTTGCGGCCGACACGGTTGAACAGGTGGACGCCGTGCTGTTCCTCAAGCGCGCGTATGGCCGCCGACGCCGCCGACTGGGAAATGCCCAGCAGCGCCGCCGCCTTGGTCATGTGGCCGCGCTCGGCGACAGCGACGAAAATGCGTAACTGGTCCAGGGTCATGCGCCCATTAAGAACCAATATCGATTGAATTTACAAGAACAACTGATTAGACGGATCGATAGCTTTATTCTACGTTTTTGAGTGAAGTTAGAAAAAATTCGCCAGCGGATCGCAGAGACTAAAATGATCGGGCGGTTCAGATCCTTGTTTGCGCATTGGACCCGGGGCATCCGGCGACGGCTGGCCGGCGATCGCTATCACCCGGAAGAGCATTACATGCGTGGCCCCGGGCCGAAGACGCGAGCCAAATCCGCCGGCCGCGCGGGCACCATCGGACCATGATGCAAGGACCGCCGCGCGGCGCGAATTCGGCACCATCGCAACGCCCGCTTGCCGACACGCGCGCGCCCGACGAAGGCGACGGCGTCGACACCTCGCCCGATATCTCGGACAGCATCGCCAAGACGACCTGCTACATGTGCGCCTGCCGGTGCGGCATCGACGTGCACATCAAGGACGGCAAGGTCCGCTACATCAACGGCAACAAGGACCATCCGGTCAATCGCGGTGTGATCTGCGGCAAGGGCAGCTCCGGCATCATGCAGCATTACAGCCCGGCCAGGCTGAAGAAGCCGCTGCTCCGCACCGGGCCGCGCGGCTCGGGCGAGTTCCGCGAGATCGAGTGGGAGGAAGCGTTCTCGATCGCGACGGAGCGGCTGTCGGCCATCCGCCGGACCGATCCGAAGAAGCTCGCCTTCTTCACCGGGCGCGATCAATCACAATCCCTGACCGGCTGGTGGGCGAGCCAGTTCGGCACGCCGAACTTCGCCGCTCATGGCGGCTTCTGTTCGGTGAACATGGCGGCCGGCGGGCTCTATACGATCGGCGGCTCGTTCTGGGAGTTCGGTGAACCCGACTGGGACAACACCAGATACTTCATGCTGTTCGGCGTCGCCGAGGATCATGATTCAAACCCGATCAAGATCGGCTTGGGCAAGCTCAAGGCGCGCGGCGCCAAGGTGGTTTCGATCAACCCGTGCCGGACCGGCTACAACGCCATTGCCGACGACTGGATCGGCATCCGGCCCGGCACGGACGGCCTGTTCGTGTTCGCGCTCATCCATGAACTGCTGAAGGCAGGCCGCGTCGATCTCGACTATCTCCTGCGCTACACCAATGCCCACACGCTCGTCATTCAGGAGCCGGATGCGGCCGATGACGGGCTGTTCGTGCGAGACGCCGATGGCGATCCGCGGACCTGGGACAGGGTGGCGAAGACGCCTGTCAGCGCCACCGATGCCAGCGCCAAGCCGGCGCTGACCGGTAGTTTCACCGTCGATGGCCGCCGTTGCACGCCAGTGTTCCAGCTGATTGCCGACCGTTACCTCGATGAGAGCTATGCACCCGATGCGGTCGCGAAGCGTTGCGGCATTGCCGCCGATACGATCCGCAGGATCGCCGCCGAACTTGCCCATGTCGCCTTCGAACAGACGATCGAACTGCCGGTGGCGTGGACGGACTGGGCCGGGCGCCGGCACGAGACGATCAAGGGACGGCCTGTTTCGATGCACGCCATGCGCGGCATCTCCGCCCATTCGAACGGTTTTCATACGTGCCGCGCCATCCATCTGCTTCAGGTGCTTCTCGGCACGGTGGATGTCCCCGGCGGCTTCCGCTTCAAGCCGCCCTATCCCAGATCGGCGCCACCGGGTCCAAAGCCTTCGGGCAAGACCGTCAAGCCGATGACACCGCTCGACGGCATGCCGCTCGGTTTCGTCTGCGGACCGGAAGACCTGTTGGTCGATGAGGCCGGCACGCCGACCCGTATCGACAAGGCCTATTCGTGGGATGCGCCGCTGGCGGCACATGGCCTGATGCACACCGTCATCCGCAATGCCTGGGCCGGCGATCCCTACAGGATCGAGACGCTCATGATGTACATGTCGAACATGGCGTGGAATTCCTCGATGAACACCGTCGAGACCATCGCGATGCTGACCGACAGCGATGACGCCGGCAACTACAAGATTCCCTTCATCATCTATTCCGACGCCTATTATTCCGAGACCGTGCCGTTCGCCGACCTCGTGCTGCCCGACACCACCTATCTCGAGCGCCACGACTGCATCAGCCTGCTCGACCGGCCGATCAGCCATGCCGACGGGCCGGGCGACGCCATCCGCCATCCCGTCGTCGAGCCGGACCGCGACGTCCGGCCGTTCCAGTCGGTGCTGATCGAGCTCGGCGCGCGGCTCGGACTGCCCGGTTTCGTCGATGAGGACGGCTCGGCCAAATACCGCGACTATGCCGACTATATCGTCAACCATGAGCGGACGCCCGGCATCGGACCGCTCGCGGGATGGCGCGGCAAGGATGGCGCCGCGATCGGCAAGGGCGAGGCCAATCCGGGCCAGTTGCAGCGCTACATCGACAATGGCGGCTTCTGGCACCACGATTTCGCGGACGACCAGCGCTACTACAAGATGGCCAACCGCTCCTATCTCGACTTCGCCGAGAGCATGGGCTTCATCCCTAAGGCGGAGCCCATCGTCTTCCAGCTCTATTCCGAGCCGTTGCAGCGCTTCCGCCTGGCCGCGCGCGGCCATGGCCGCGTGCTGCCGCCACAGGGCGATCGCCAGCGCATCGAGACCTACATGGACCCGCTGCCGTTCTGGTACACGCCCTTCGAGGAAGCGGTCATCGATCTCGAGAAATATCCCCTGCACGCGCTGACGCAGCGGCCGATGCACATGTATCACTCCTGGGGCTCGCAGAATGCGTGGCTGCGGCAGATCACCAGCCAGAACCGGCTGTTCGTGCATCACACGACCGCCGCCGGTCTCGGCCTCGTCGATGACGACTGGGTGTGGATCGAGAGCATCAACGGCAGGGTGAAGGGGCAGATCAAGCTGGTCGACGGGGTGAACGAAAGCACGGTCTGGACCTGGAATGCGATCGGCAAAAGACGCGGCAGCTGGGGGCTGAAGGACGACGCGGCCGAATCCAACCGTGGCTTCCTGCTCAATCACATCATCGGCGACCAGACCTCGGCCGATGCCAACGGCAAGCGCTATTCGAATTCCGATCCTGTCACCGGCCAGGCGGCATGGTTCGACCTGCGGGTGCGCATCGCCAAATGCGTGGCGGAAGAAGCCGGCTTCACCGAGCCGCAATTCGAGCGCTTCCAGCAGCCGCCGCATTTCGAGCCTTCGCCGGACAAGCTCCGTTTCGGCGCCGAGTTCCGCAGGGCAAGGGAGGCAGCCGAATGACCTGTCTGCCAAGTCAAAGCGGCAAGAAGCTCGGCCTCGTCATCGACCTCGACACATGCGTTGGCTGCCAGGCCTGTGTCACCGCCTGCAAGGAATGGAACACCGGCGGCCACATGGCCCCGCTCACCGACATCGACCCCTATGGCGGCCATGTCGACGGCGTCTGGTTCAACCGCGTGCACAGCTATGAGCACACCACCGAGATGGGTGGGCGCACGGTCAATTTCCCGCGTTCCTGCCTGCATTGCGAGACGCCGGCCTGTGTCACCGTCTGCCCGACCGGTGCCTCCTACAAGCGGGCCTCGGACGGCATCGTGCTGATCGACGAGGACAAGTGCATCGGCTGTAAATTGTGCAGCTGGGCCTGCCCCTATGGAGCGCGCGAATTCGATACCGATGTCGGCGTGATGAAGAAGTGCACGCTTTGCGTCGACCGCATCTACAATGACAATCTGTCCGAGGAAGACCGTGTGCCGGCCTGCGTCGCCGCTTGCCCGACCAGCGCGCGGCATTTCGGCGATCTCGGCGATCCCCTGTCGGCCGTCTCGCAACTGGTGGCGGAGCGTGGCGGCGTCGACCTGATGCCGGAGCTCGGCTATCAGCCGACCAACAAATACCTGCCGCCGCGCGCCCATACCACGCGCGCCGCATCGGTGCCCGCCAAGGCGCTGGAGCCAGTGCGGGCCGAAGGCGGCTTCCTCGGCTGGGTCGACCGCATGCTTTCGAACTGACACCCATGCATCCAGCCTTCTCCGTCGTTTTCTTCACCACCGCCACCGGCGCCGGCTACGGCCTGCTGGCGCTGCTGGGCGTGCTCGGCGGATTCCAGATCATCCCGCCCGATTTCTGGCTGGGCTTCGTCGGCATGGGGTTGGCGCTCGGCCTGATCGCGGCCGGACTGTTGTCCTCCACCGGCCATCTCGGCCGGCCAGAGCGCGCCTGGCGGGCGTTCTCGCAGTGGCGCAGCTCGTGGCTGTCGCGCGAAGGTGTTGCCTCGGTCGCCACCTTCGTGCCGGCGGGACTGTTCGGCATTGGCTGGGTGTTTTTCGGCCGCACTGGTGGCTGGGTGGCGATTGCCGGGTTGCTGGCGGCCTGCGGTGCGGTCGTCACCGTCTGCACCACGAGCATGATCTATGCGTCGCTGAAACCGATCGCCCAGTGGCACAGCCGCTTCACCCTGCCCGGCTATCTTATCTTCTCGGCAATGACCGGCAGCGTGCTCTTGAATGCGCTGCTGCAAGGATTTGCCCTCGGTTCCCAAATGCTTCTGGCGGCTTCGATGCTGCTCACCTTGCTCGGCTGGGGCTGGAAACTGGCGGCCTGGCGCCACAACGACGCGCTGGAAATCGCTACCAACGCGAACACCGCGACCGGGCTTTCCGGTGGCACGGTGCGCTCGCTGGAATGGCCGCATACCGAGGAGAACTACCTGCTCAAGGAAATGGGGTTCCGCATCGCGCGCAAGCACAGCGCGCGGCTGCGCCAGATCACGCAGATACTGGCCTTCGCCTTGCCCGTGCTGCTGCTCGCCGCCACATTCGCCTTCCCATGGCCCTTCGCGGCGGTGCTTTCGGTTCTTGCCGCGATCGTCCAGCTCTCCGGCATGCTGGTCGAACGCTGGCTGTTCTTCGCCGAAGCGAAGCACACCGTCATGCTCTACTATGGCAGGTAGGGCTGTTTCAGCCGGGTCGCAGCATCGACAGCGAGATGGCGAAGATGCGGTCAGTGCCAAGCATGTAGGCCATCAGCGTGTCCAGGCGGAACAGCCCGGCATAGGCGCGGTCGAGCACGTTGAGCGAACCGGTGTAGGCACCGAAGGCCGGCATGATCATGCGACCGCCGTCGCCGGCAAAGCAGCGCCGCCGCACCGAACGGCCACGCTGCACGATGCGGGCGCAAGGGTGCAGGTGGCCTGAAATCTCGCCTTCGATGCGCAGCTTCGATGGCTCGTGCCGGAACAGCAGCGAGCCGATGGCGAGTTCGCGCACTGTCTCACCAGGCAGGTCGGCGGGCGCTTCCGGATCATGATTGCCAGCGACCCAGAACCAGTCACGGCCAACCATCAGCGCTTCCAGCCGTTCGCGGAAGCTGGCATGCATGCGCTCGGCGCCACCGCCATCGTGAAAGCTGTCGCCCAGGCTGATGACGATCGATGGCTGGTAGTCGGCGATGACCGCTTGCAATCTGAGCAAGGTCGCGCCGGTGTCGTAGGGCGGGATCAGCGCACCGCGTCGTGCCAGCGACGAGCCCTTTTCCAGATGCAGGTCCGATACCGCCAGCAGCCTGAACTCGGGAAAATAGAGCACGCCGCGCGGGTCGCAGACCGCGCGTTCGCCGGCGATGCCGACAAGGTCGGCCTCGGCAATCAGCGATGCGCGCGCCAGCGAAAAGTTCATTCCTCGATCATCCCCGGCCCCATGGCTTCCTCGACCAGCGTCGCGGCATCCATCAGCAGCGTTTCATCGGCCTCGCCGTTCACCGGCATCTTGCCGATCTCGAGCATGATCGGCACGGCAAGTGGCGATATCTGTTCGAGATTCTTATGCATGATTCGACCCTGGATGCGCGAGAGCATGTCGCCGAGTCTGCTGACATCGAGCAGACCGGTCGCCGCATCGGCGCGCGTTGCCTGAAGCAGGATATGGTCCGGCTCATGGCTGCGCAGCACATCGTAGATCAGGTCGGTCGACACAGTGACCTGACGGCCGCTTTTCTCCTGGCCCGGGTGACGTTTTTCGATCAGGCCCGAGATCAGCGCACAATTGCGGAAGGTGCGCTTGAGAAGCCAGCTGTCGGCCAGCCAGGCTTCGAGGTCATCGCCCAGCATATCCTGGTCGAAAAGCGCGCTGAGCGAAGGTTTCCCGGCTTTGAACATCGCGCCCATGTCGCCCAGTGACCATATGGCCAGTGCATAGTCGGTGGCGACAAAGCCGAGCGGCCTGGCTCCCGCCCTGTCGAGACGGCGTGTGAGCAGCATGCCGAGCGTCTGGTGCGCGAGCCTGCCCTCGAACGGATAGGCCACGAGATAATGGCGGTTGCCGCGCGGAAAGGTCTCGATCAGCAGGTCGCCGCGCTTCGGCAGCACCGATTTGTCGGCCTGGAACCGCAGCCAGTCGGCCACCTGCTCCGGCAGCTTCTTCCAGCGCTGCGGGTCGTCCAGCATGATGCGGACCTGCTCGGCGAGGTAGGTCGAAAGCGGGAACTTGCCGCCACCGTAGTAAGGCACCTTGGCGTCGCTGCCGGGTGCGTTCGACACGAAGCACTCATTCTCGCGGATGCCCTCGAAACGCAGGATCTTGCCGGCGAACATGAAAGTGTCGCCATGCGTCAAGGTTTCGAGGAAGGCTTCCTCGATCTTGCCGAGGACCCGGCCGCCGCGTGAAGCCGAGCCCTTGCTGCCGGCCTGGACGTAGCGGACGTTGAGCGCCGGCACTTCGATGATGGTGCCGACATTCAGCCTGTATTGCTGAGCGACGCGCGGATTGGATACCCGCCACAACCCGTCCTTGTTCAGGCGGATGCGGGCATATCGCTCATAGTTCTTCAGCGCATAGCCGCCGGTGGCGACGAAATCGATGACGCGGTCGAAGGTCGGCCGGTCGAGGCTGGCATAGGGTGCCGCAGTTCGCACTTCGTCGAACAGATCATCGGCGCGGAATGGCGCGCCACAGGCGCAGCCGAGCACATGCTGCGCCAGCACATCGAGGCCGCCATTGACCAGCGGCGGCGTATCCTGTGCGCCGAGATAATTGGCGTCGAGTGCGGCCCGGCATTCGAGCACCTCGAAGCGATTGGCCGGGATGAGAATTGCCTTGGACGGCTCATCCATGCGGTGGTTGGCGCGGCCGATACGCTGCGCCAGCCGGCTCGCCCCCTTTGGTGCGCCGACATGGACGACGAGATCGACATCCCCCCAGTCGATGCCGAGGTCGAGCGTCGAGGTGGCGACGATGGCGCGCAGCGCGTTCTCGCCCATCGCCTTCTCAACCCGCCGGCGTTGAGCGACGTCGAGCGAGCCGTGATGCAGCGCGATCGGCAAGGTGTCCTCATTGACCCGCCACAATTCCTGGAACAGCAATTCGGCCTGGCTGCGGGTGTTGACGAACAGCAGGGTCGTCTTGTGGCGCTTGATCTCGCGGTAGATTTCCGGCGTGGCGTAGCGGGCCGAATGCCCTGCCCACGGCACGCGCTCTTCCGAATCGAGGATGGAGATCTCGGGTTTCGCGCCGCCCGTGACGACAATCATTTCGGCCATGTCGCCCGGTGGATTCTGGCTGACCAGCCAGCGCCGCAACTCGTCCGGTTCTGCCACCGTCGCCGACAGCCCGATTGTCTGCAGGCCGGGGACAAAGCTGCGCAGCCGCGCCAGACCGAGCGCCAGCAGATGTCCGCGTTTCGAGGTCACCAGCGAATGCAATTCGTCGAGAACGACATAGCGCAGGTCTTCGAAGAAGCGGCCGGCATCGCCTGCCGCAATCAGCAGCGCCAATTGCTCGGGCGTGGTGAGAAGGATGTCGGGCGGCACCAGCTTCTGCCGCTGGCGCTTATGCGCGGGCGTGTCGCCGGTGCGCGTCTCGATGGTGACGGGCAGCCCGATCTCTTCCACCGGTTTGCCGAGATTGCGCTCGATGTCGACAGCCAGCGCCTTGAGCGGTGAGATATACAGCGTGTGGATGCCGCGATGCGCCTGGCCCGGTTTTCGCCTTGGCCGATTGGCCAGTTCGGTCAGCGAAGGCAGGAAGCCGGCCAGCGTCTTGCCGGCGCCCGTCGGCGCGATCAGCAACACCGATTGCCCGCCTTGAGCCCTCGCCAGCAACTCGATCTGGTGGGCGCGCGGCGACCAGCCCTTTTCGCCGAACCATTTGATGAATGGTTCGGGCAGGGTCACCGTGGCATTCTGTTGGGCAAGGCGCGGCTGCTCTGTCACGTGCCAGAGGTAGCGCGACGACAGGCAATCGCCAAGAAGAATCGGAACAAAAGGGGATCGAAAAGGCTTAAGGCCGCCGAAACCCGGTCGGGCCGCCATAGAGGTAGCCGATGCGGGCGACCGCGTCCTTCAGCCCCTCGCGTGACACCAGCATGGTGTGGCCGTTGGCGTGGATCATGGTGTCGGTGTCGGTCATGACGGCGACATGGCCTTTCCAGAACACCAGGTCGCCGCGGCGCAGTCCCGAGAAATCAGGGCCCGGCTCGAGCGGCTCGCCGAGTGTCGCCGCCTGCATGTCGGAATCGCGCAGCACGTTTTTACCGGCCATCCGCATCGCCAGTTGCACCAGGCCCGAACAATCGATGCCGAAGCCGGAAGTGCCGCCCCAGAGATAGGGTGTGCCGACAAACATCTCGGCCACCGAAACATAGTCGGCGGCCACATCACCGAGCGGCTTCAAATGGCCTGCGATGATCGTCTCGCCGGAAGGCAGGACAGAATAATGCGTGCCACGTGTTTCGGCAGACCCCGTCACCGTTACCGTCGATCCCATCGATAGCTGTCCCGCGATCGGGAAGCGCAGATCCGGACCTGGATAAAGGAAGGTGCGCGGCACCGACACGATGTGAGTGGGTGCATGGTCCCGCCCGCCCAGCATGGTATCGGCGACATAGCCGACATAGCCATCGCGCTCGGCCTGGACCCAGGCCCAGCCCTCGGAGACCTCGAAGACGAGGACGTCATCGCCGAACAGGAGTTGCGTGTTGACGCCGGCATCCGGTCGCGGCGCCTTGCGCATATCGGCCACTGACGCGGTGATCCGAGCCTGGCGACCGGCGACAAAGCGGTCGGCGACAACCTCGCCCTTCAGCCGTGCATCGGCAAGATCGGAACGAAAGGCGTGAAGGCGTGCATCCCTGGCGGTCAAATCGGCAACTCTGCTTTATTTTGTTTGCGCATGATCTTGTCCGAAAACCGGTTCCCACTTTCCGGGATCATGCATTAAATCGGCAGCTCGTGGGCTTTGGCGATGATACCATCGCCGAAGCGCTCGACAAAGAGCGCGCCCTCGACCGTGCGCCTGATCAGAACATTGCGCTTGTCGAGCTCGTCGCGATGGCGCGACACCAGTTTCAATGCACCCATCGTATCAAGCGCGCGGGTGATCACCGGCTTGGTGACATTGAGGCGAGCGGCGAGCCCGCGCACAGTGTGTGGCGGCGGATCGAGATAGATTGTGAACAGGATCGCCGTCTGGCGCATGGTCAGATCGGGCGCGTCCTCGCGCACCTGCGACAGCATCACTTGCTGCCACAGTCGCAAGGCCTGGCTCGGGCGCATCGCAATCGACATCGCGCCAGCATGACGACAAATTGTTTCGGTTCCGTTTCAGTCGCGAACCTTCTTGTTGAAGCATGATCTTATCCGAAGGGTCCCACTTTTTGCTTCGCTGCCCTTCTGTTCGGGTTCATGGTCAGCCGTAGCGTGTCGAGATGATCCGCTCCAATGCACGAATGCCTTGCGCCTCGCCGCCGGCAGGGCCATGCGCACGATCGGCGGGGTTCCAGGCGAAGATGTCGAAATGCGCCCAACTCGCGGTCTTCTCGACAAAGCGCTTGAGAAACAGCGCCGCGGTGATCGAACCGGCGAAACCGTCCGTGGTGACATTGTTGATGTCGGCGATCCTCGACGACAGTTTCGCGTCGTAAGGCCGCCACAACGGCATGCGCCACAACGGATCCTCGACCGTCAGGGATGCCACGGCCAGTTCCGAGGCCAGCGCCTCGTCACCGGTGTAGAACGGCGGCAGGTCGGGGCCGAGCGCGACACGGGCAGCTCCGGTCAGCGTCGCCATGTCGACCAGCAGCTGCGGTTCCTCCTCGTCGGCGAGCGCCAGGGCGTCCGCCAGCACCAGCCGCCCTTCGGCATCCGTATTGCCGATCTCGACTGACATGCCCTTGCGGCTGGTGAGCACGTCGCCGGGCCGGAAGGCGTTGCCGGCGATCGAATTCTCGACGGCGGGAATGAGCACGCGCAGCCGCACCTGGAGCCTGGCGGCCATGATCATCGAAGCCAGACCAAGCACATTGGCGGCACCGCCCATGTCCTTCTTCATCAACAGCATGCCGGAGGACGGCTTGATGTCGAGACCGCCAGTGTCGAAACAGACGCCCTTGCCGACCAGCGTCACCTTCGGCGCGCTTCGCGGCCCCCATCGCATGTCGATCAGGCGCGGCGGTCCGGCAGACGCACGGCCGACGGCATGGATCATGGGGAAATTCTGCTCGAGTAGGTCGTCGCCCTTGATCACGAAGACATCGGCCTTGTGCGCCCCGGCCAGGGTCCGCGCCGCCTTCTCCAACTCTTCCGGACCCATGTCGCTGGTCGGCGTGTTGACCAGATCGCGCGCCAGGAAGACGCCGTCGGCGATGCGGCGAACACGCCCCGCATCAACCCCGGTCGGCAGTTCGAAACGCAGCGCCTTGCCGGGCTTCTTGCCGTATCGGGTAAAGACATAGCCGCCGAGCGCCAACGCGATTGCCGCGAGTTCCGGTTCGGCCGGTGCCGAAGCGAAGTGCCAGTCGCCTTCCGGCAGGGCTTTCGACAGCGCGCCGAGAGCGAGTGCGCCCTCGCCCTCGCCGACACCGAACAACGCACCGCCGAGCGTTCCGTGCTCACCGGGTACGGCAAGCGCTTTGCCTGCCTCGCCTGAAAAGCCATTCGCCTTGGCCCAGGCGACAACGGATGGCGCCAGACCGGCGGTCTCCAGACCGTCCCTGGCGACCAGGTGGACCGGCAGCGCACCCTGCATTTTCTTTTCGACGAGTTCGACAGGCATTCAATGTTCTCCGTCCGACGGGTTCCTGAGTCGGCGTTCTTAACCATCCGTTAGGGTTAACAGAATATTTCTGCGGGAGGAAAGACGGCCACGCAATGGCCGCGCATGAATGGAGGCCCGATGCCGATGCCTACCAACCGCAAGATCAACGCCACGGGACAGCGGCTCATCACCACGGCCCTCATGCTGGCGCTCGCGGCTGGCGTTGCCGGCTGCGGAACCAGCAAGCTCACCACCGGCTCGATCGGACGCACCAGCGGCAAGCCGCTGGAAACCATGTCAGCCGGAGAACTGCACACCGCCACCGCGTCGCTTGGCCAGTCTTACGCCAGGAACCCCAACGACAAGCGAATCGCGACAAACTTCGCCGCCGCGCTGCAAATGGACGGCGATGCCGACCAATCGCTTGCCGTCATGCGCAAGCTGGCGATCGCCCTGCCGAAGGATCGTGACGTGCTCGCCGCCTATGGCAAGGCGCTGGCCGCCAATGGCCAGTTCGAAGCCGCGCTGGACGCCGTGCGCCGCGCTCAGACGCCGGAATATCCCGACTGGAGGCTGGTGTCGGCCGAAGCGGCCATTCTCGACCAGATCGGCCAGAAGGCCGACGCCCGCCAGCTTTACCGCAAGGCGCTCGAACTCAAGCCGAACGAGCCCTCCGTGCTCTCCAATCTCGGCATGTCCTATGTACTGGAAGGCGACCTGCGCACGGCTGAAACCTATATGCGCTCCGCAGCGCAGCAACCTAGCGCAGACAGCCGGGTCCGCCAGAACCTGGCGCTGGTCGTTGGTCTGCAAGGCCGTTTCGACGAAGCCGAGAAGATCGCCTCGCAGGAACTGTCGCCCGAACAGGCGCAGGCAAACGTCGCCTATCTGCGCCAGATGCTGGCTCAGCAAAATGCCTGGAGCCAACTCAAGGATCAGGACAAGCCCAAGTCCGCGACCAACTGAGGCGACGATCTGCGACGACCCTGAATGAACGAAGAAGCCGCGCTGCGTTCAGCGCGGCTTCTTCGCCTTTCGTGGAGGGCCATGCCGCGCCGCTACTTGTCAGATGATGCCGATCCCGAGCCGAAGATGCCGCGCTGGCTGACCTGGATACCGGCAGGGCCCAGGATGATGGCGAAAAGCACCGGCAGGAAGAACAGGATCATCGGCACGGTGAGCTTTGGCGGCAAGGCAGCGGCCTTCTTCTCGGCCGCGTTCATGCGCATGTCGCGGCTTTCGGCGGCAAGCACGCGCAATGCAAGCGCCACCGGCGTGCCGTAACGCTCTGCCTGAACGAGCGCCTGCGAGACCGACTTGACCGATTCCAGGCCGGTGCGGCTTGCCAGGTTCTCGTAAGCCTGCTTGCGCTCCTGCAGATAGGAAAGCTCGGCGTTGGTGAGGATGAATTCTTCCGCCAGCGGCACCGATTGCGCGCCGATCTCGTCGGCGACCTTGCGCAAGGCCGCTTCCACCGACATGCCCGATTCGACGCAGATCAGCATCAGGTCGAGCGCGTCCGGCCATGCCATCTGGATCGACTGCTTGCGCTTGGTGGCGCGGTTGTTGACATAGACGACCGGTGCGTAGAAGCCACCATAGGCAACGAGGATGCAAACGAAAAGCTTGATGACGAGCGGCTTGTCGGGCAAGCCGCCGAGCACGAACAGGTAGACCAGCGCCAACCCGAAGCCGACAAAAGGAAGCACGAGGCGGAAGAAAAGAAAACGCGTCAGCGGATTCTGCCCGCGAAACCCCGCCACCTTGAGCTTCTGCAAGGTGCCCTCGTCGGCCAGTGCACGCCGCAGGTCCAGCCGGTCGACAATGTTGCGCATGCCAACCGACTGTTCCTCGCGCAGGCCCTTGCGACGGCGATCCGCCTCGACGGCAAGCCGGGCGCGCTGCTTGGCACGCAGTTCGTCACGTTCCAGCGCAACCGATTTCATGCGTGACTTGAGCTGGTTTCCGCCAAACGCCGGCAACAGGGTGAAGACGGTGGCAAACACCGCTATGCCGACCAGCAGCGCTATCAGGAAGCTCGGATCCGTCAGGGATTTGACGACTTGGTCGGTCATGCTGACATCCTAGACATCGAAGTTCATCATCTTGCGCATCACCAGGATGCCGATCGACATCCAGACCGCCGCGCAACCAAGGATCAGATTTCCAACGCTGGTGTTGAACAGCGGCATCAGGTAGGTCGGGCTCGACAGGTAGACGAGGAACGCGACGATGAAAGGCAGCGCGCCGATGATGGCGGCGGACGCCTTCGCCTCCATCGACAGTGCCTGGACCTTGGCTTTCATTTTCTTGCGATCGCGCAGCACGCGCGAAAGATTGCCCAGAGCCTCGGAGAGATTGCCGCCAGCCTGGGACTGAATCTGGATGACGATGCCGAAGAAGCTTGCCTCCGTGCAAGGCATGGTTTCGGGCATGCGCAATGTCGCTTCGGGGATCGACAGGCCCATCTGTTGCGAATCGACGACGCGGCGAAACTCGGTCTTCACGGGCTCTGGCGATTCGCTGGCGATCAGGCGCACCGCATCGTTCAGCGGCAGTCCGGATTTGACCGCGCGCACGATGATATCGAGCGCGTTCGGAAATTCGTTGAGGAACGCCTTGACCCGTCGAGCGCGGCGAAACGAGACGAACCAGCGCGGCAGGCCGAGGGCGCCGGCCAGCAGAACACCTGGCAAGAGGAACAACGGTGCCTTGGCTACAAAGGCGACAATCGTCAAAGCGAGGCCGCATATGGCGGAGTAGATGTAGAAGCGTTCAACGGTGGTTTTCAGGCCGGCCTGACGGAGCAGGGCTTTCAGCGGCGGTTTCTTGACGGCGCTGTCCTTGGACTTCTGCTTCGCATCGAGTTCGTTCAGCGAATCCTGAACCGATTTGCGCCGCTTGGCGGCTTCCGCGACGCGGTCACGTGAGGCCTTGACGACGGAACGGTCCGTCTCGGCGCTCTTGATCGTTTCAAGCCGCTTGCCGACCTGTTTCTCGTTGCTGATCCGGGTGAACAGGAATGCATAGGCGACCGCGCCGGCGCTGAGGCCAGCGAGCACGACAAACGCCAGTACGGTGCCGTCAATTCCGAACATTGGCCAGAACCTTCACGCCTCCAGATGCGTCAGTCAGCGCGTTTCTCCATCGCCTCGAGCGCGATGGCGAGGCGCTGCTCCTCGCCATAGTAGCGAGCCCGCTCCCAGAAATGCGGGCGGCCGATGCCGGTCGATACATGCTCTCCCAGCAGCCTGCCATTGGCGTCCTCGCCCTTGATGTTGTAGAGGATGATATCCTGCGTGATGATGACGTCGCCCTCCATTCCAATCACCTCGGTGATGTGGGTGATGCGACGCGATCCGTCGCGCAGGCGCGCCGCCTGGATGATCACGTCGATGGAGCCGACAACGATTTCGCGCACGGTCTTCTGCGGTAGCGAATAGCCGCCCATTGCGATCATGGATTCCATACGGTTCAGGCATTCGCGCGGACTGTTCGAGTGGATCGTTCCCATCGAGCCGTCGTGGCCGGTATTCATCGCCTGCAGCAGGTCGAACACTTCGGGTCCGCGCACTTCGCCGACGATGATGCGCTCTGGCCGCATGCGCAGGCAGTTCTTCACGAGGTCGCGCATGGTCACCTCACCCTCACCCTCGAGATTGGGTGGACGGGTTTCGAGGCGCACGACATGCGGCTGTTGCAGTTGCAGCTCGGCCGAGTCCTCGCAAGTGATGACGCGTTCGTCGCGATCGATATAGTTGGTCAGGCAGTTGAGCAGCGTCGTCTTGCCGGAACCGGTACCGCCCGAGATAACGATGTTGCAGCGGACACGACTGATGATCTTGAGGACCTCGGCTCCCTGTGGTGAAATGGCGCCGAACTTGACCAGCTGATCGAGCGTCAGCTTGTCCTTCTTGAACTTGCGGATGGTGAGCGCGGCACCGTCGATGGAGAGCGGCGGCGCGATGACGTTGACACGGGAGCCATCGGGAAGACGCGCGTCGCAGATCGGGCTGGATTCGTCGACACGGCGGCCAACCTGGCTGACGATGCGTTGGCAGATGTTGAGGAGCTGCTGGTTGTCGCGGAAGCGGATGCCGGTCTGTTCGACCTTGCCGTTGACTTCGATGTAGACGTTCTTGGATCCGTTGACCATGATGTCGGCGATGTCGTCGCGTGCAAGCAACGGCTCGAGCGGCCCATAGCCGAGCACATCGTTGCAGATGTCCTCGAGCAGTTCTTCCTGCTCGGCGATGGTCATCGCGAAATTCTTGATCGCGATGATGTCGTTGACGATGTCGCGGATTTCCTCGCGAGCGCTCTCGGGATCAAGCTTGGCGAGCTGCGACAGATCGATCGTATCGATGAGCGCGGAGAAAACCTGGCTCTTGGTGTCGTAGTAGGTTTCGCTCTTTTCGCGCTGTGCCCGCTTCGGCTCCGGCGCCAATGGCGGCGGCTCGACGGCGCGGCGGGCCGGCGGCGCGACGGGCGCGCTCGGCGCCGGAGCCGTGGGCCGGGCCAGGACCGCCGTATCTACAGAACTTGCAGCCGCCGGCGCGACAGGCGCCGGTGCTGGCTGGCGAAATTCCGGCTTGAACCGGTTTCCGTCGTCGCTGCCTCTTTTACCAAACATGATCGGCTACCGATTCCACCGCTGAAACGTCACTTCTTGTTGCGCGAGAGTTTGCCGAGCAGATTACCAAGCCCCGCTTTCTTCTTCGCCTTGATCTCACTGCGCCCGGTCAGCACATGCGCAATCTCGTTGATCATTGCGACGACCGGGTTCTTGGCATCCATTTCACCGAGCATGCGTCCGTTGTTGGCGGCATTGCCGAACAGCAGCGGATCGAAACCGATCACCGACATCGGTGACAAGCCCAGCGGCTCGGCGAAATCGGATGGCGAAATCTCCGGGCGTTTGGGGACGCCAGCCTGGTTGATGATCAGTTTCGGCGGCGGGTCGTTGGGACGGAGCCGCTTGAGCATGTCGACCAGGTTCTTGGTGTTGCGCAGATTGGCCAGCTCAGGCGTCGCGGTGATGACGATCTCGTCGGCCTTGATCAGGGTATTCTTGGCCCAGCCCGTCCAGACATGGGGAATATCGAGCACCAGGAGCGGCACGCTGCGCTGGGCGGTGTCGATGAGCTGGGCGAAGGCCTCGGGATCGAAGTCATAGACCCGTTCCAGGGTCGAAGGCGCTGCCAGAAGCGACAGGTGCTCGGCGCACTGGGTCAGCAGCCGGTCGAGATAGACTTCATCGATGCGTTCGGGTGAAAACACCGCCTCGGCGATGCCCTGAGCCGGGTCCTGATCGAAATTGATGTTGGCCGTGCCGAAAGCGAGATCGAGGTCGGCGACGACCACTTCGGATTTGAACAGCGAGGACATCGCCCAGGCCACATTGTGGGCAATCGTCGAGGAGCCGACGCCGCCCTTGGCGCCGACAAAAGCGATCGAGCGGCCGAGCGGCTCGGCTTCCGGATCGACGAAAATCGACGACACCACGCTGACGATGTCGGCCATCGAAACCGGCGCGATCACATATTCGGAAATGCCGTTTCGGATGAGCTCGCGATAAAGGCCGACGTCGTTGTAGTGGCCGATCACCACCACTTTCGAGGTCGGATCGCAATATTCAGAGAGCTGGGCGAGCTGCTCCAGCAGTTGCTTCGGTTCGCTGCGCGATTCCAGCAGGATCAGGTTGGGTGTCGGCGCCGACTGGTAGAATTCGATGGCGGTGGGGACGCCCCCCATATGAACCTTGAGGTGCGCCTTCGCCATGCGGCGGTCCTCGCCGGCGCGCTCGACCGGATTGGCAACGCCCTCGGTCTCGCAGAATGCCTGGATCGAGATGCGCGGAATCGGCCGCAATGCCTGCATCGCGGCGATGTCCTGCTGCGAGGTGTCGCCGCCATCCACCGAAGCGTCGTAGGCAAGGTTGCTCATGGTCATGCTCTTTCCCGTAGCCTGTTCTATCCGAGACTGGCGTGGCTCAGTACGTCACTTCCGAATTGCCGAGGAACTCGTCCGAAATGCCTCTCGTCCGGTAGATATCGATCACCGCGCCGCGATTTTCGGCATCGATGGTGGAAGACTTCCGCGGGCCGAGCAGATCGGCCGGATTGGCCATCTGGGCGGCAAGATTGTTCTGATAGGAGCAGCCGAAGTCGGCGTAGTGCTTGTTTTCCGACGTATCGACCAGGTCAGCGGGCCAGCGTCCGCATTTGTCGGTCTGCGCTCTCACTGCGATATAGGAGACGCGAACCGGGGCGGATGCTTCGCTTGAGCCGGCCTGATAGGAGGTCACGACAATCCGGTTGCGCTTGACACCGCTGGCGACCGCCAGCCGGGCGAAATCGCGGCCTGCCGCCGTCGCGGCAACCTCGTTGGCCGACCCGCTCGGGACCTGGATCGTCAACGTCGCAGCGGCACTCTTGTCGTAGTCGTCGAGGAAACCCAGGAGCGTATCGCGCTGGGAGCCGGTCATGCCGCGATCACCGGCGCCGACCGGCAGATCGATCTTCAGATTCTTCTCAGCGATCACGATTGGATGATTCGTGCGATAGTCGTCCGGAATGGCGCCGACAGTAATGCTGTCCCTTTGTGCGCAGCCGGCCAGCAACGCCGCGACCGCAACCGCCAGGACTGGAACGGCTCGCCGGTGCAAACGACTGACGCGCATCGTTGTGGCGATGGCCCTTGCCTTCAGTGCTGACTCGAACATGTCCGCTTCCCCGCTCACTTGTAAATGAAGCCGACAACGCCGTGGTAGCGGCCGTTGGGCTTGTCGGTTTGCATGGTGCCGTAGACACGATTGACGCGGCCAAGGAATATGCCGGCGCCATCGCTGGCAGCGTTGAAATTGTCGTCCGGTTTGGCAAGGTCGTTGCGCGCTACCGGCTTCACCAGATAAGGCGTGATGATGATGACCAGCTCGGTCTCGTTGCGCACGAAGTCCCTGCTGCGGAAGAGCGCGCCGAGCACTGGAATCTTTGTCAGTCCGGGCAACCCGTTGACGGCCTGCCTGACATCGTCGCGAACCAGGCCGGCGATCATCATGGAGCCGCCCGAGGGCAGTTCGACCGTCGTATCGGCGAGACGCTTGCGCAGCGACAGCGCGTTCATGCCGGGGCTCGTCACGCCCTCGGACAACGACACCGACCCTTCGGTCGTCGGCTCGGAAACCGAGGTTCTGACCTTCAGGCTTATGCGGCCGGGGGACAACACCACCGGCTGGAATTCCAGGCCTATGCCGTACTCGATCTTGTCGACAGTGTAGGTCTTCAAACCAGTCTGATTGTCGGTAGATACGTTCTGGGAGACGCCGCTCACCATGTTGTATTCACCACCAACCTTGAAGGTCGCCTTCTCGCCGGATACGGCGGTCAAGGTCGGCTCGGCCAAGGTTTTCATGACCCCGGACTGCTCCATGGCGTTGACATAGGCCTGCAGCCCCGAGGCGCCGATGTTGAAGCCCGAATTCGACAGCTGCTTGCCGAGGCCGGTGAAATTGTCGCTGAGCGCGCCGTAGCTGATGCCGTTGCTGCCGCCGCTGCCGACCATGTTGACGCCGAGCTGCTTCATCACGGAGCGGCTGACTTCGGCGACCGTCACCTTCAGCGTGACTTGATCGTCGCCGATGATCTGCAACAGGTTGACGATCTTGCTGACGCGACGCTCCTGGTCCGGATTGTTGATGTCGACACCGCTCTGGGCCGAGCCGCCGGCCGCCGTCTGCGAATATTGTCCCGTCGTCGCTTCACCACCCGAGACGAAGATCGTCGCCAGGTCGACCGCCCGTTTCGCGTCCAGAGGCGTGTCGACCGTTCCGGTCAGGACGACGTTGTCGTTCAGCAGCTCCACCTTGATGGTCGACGTCGGAAGGAAGCGCTTGATGTAATCCTCCAGGCCGGCGACGTCGCGTTCGACGGCCAGATCCAGGCTGACGATCTGTTCGCCATTCGGTCCGAAGACGAAGATGTTCGTCTCGCCGACTGCCTTGCCGAACAGATAGATGCGCCTTGCGGTGCGGGTCACCGCATCGGCGACAGTCGGGTTGGCGACAAGAATGTCGTAGGCATCGTTCGGCAGGTCGATGACCACCGATTTGTTGAGGCCGAGCTTGACGCGCTGGGTGGCTGTCGATGCAGTGACCTGCGCGTTCTTTGCCTCGACAACGCCTTGCACATTCGTTCCGACCAGCAGCAGGCCGAATGCCGCGGCTACAATCGCCGGCAGTTTACCACTTAGCCTCATTTCCTTGCCCCTACTTCGGAAACTTCGCCCGACTTGATCAGCCTCACCGTTCCCCTGCGGCCATTGCCGGAAACGAGATAGTCGGCCTCATCCAGATTCTTTTCCTGGGTGTCCGAGATCGCCCGCAGCGCCAGGGTCAGGCGATCCGCCATCTGCTGGGCAACCGTGATGATCTCCGCCTGCCGCGGTGTCAGTTCCAGCGTGGCGGTCTGCCCCACTCTGGTCTTCTTGCCTTCCTCATCCTCCTGGATGGTCTGGTCAATTGCCAGGACGCGGATGTTCTTGAGGATGGTTTCGGTGTTGAAGCTGGTGCCGCCATTGGTGGCATCAGCCTTGCGGGTCATGATGACATCGACAAAATCGTTCGGGAGAATGAAGCCGCCGGCCGACGTGTCGGCCGAGATGGCCGTGGCCACCGCCCGCATGCCGGAAGGAAGGATCGACGACATGAAGCTCTGCCCCTCGCCGATCAGCTTGGAGCGGCGCAGCGGTTCCCCGGTATACATCGTCATACGGGCAACGGAACCCTTCAGCTTCTCCAACGCTTCGGGTTCGGCAGCGCGGGTGATGAAGTTCGCGTTGATGCCGTCGGCGGGCCAGGATTGCCAGGCAATGTTATTGTCGAGCTGGCTGCCCATCGGAACATCGCCCGAAAGCACAAGCACATCCTGCAGAGCCACCGCAGGGGCCTTGGGGCCTTCGACGGTGACCTGCGGCGGCGGTGCCGCCACCATGTTTTTCGCGACATAGCCAGCGCCACCGGCCGCGGCAACCGCCACGCTCAGAATAATCAATCGCGATGCTGGCATCTGTCCGAACCCTCGCCCTGGCAAACCACGTAGCCAAGCGGGACTTTGCAGCGGCAATCGTCAAAACAAGGTTAATGTAATGCTTACGATCGTGATTAATTTAAGGTTTACATAAATTAGCTGAAATGTGTGCGGACCGGACAAGATCGCGGGCCCGCCCTTGTTCAGGGCCGGCCGCGGCAACGCAGACAGTCAATGGAAATAAGGTGCGTTCAGGTCGCCAGCTTTGTCAGCGCCCACACCATCAAAGGCGAATCCGGATAGGTTATCAACCCGCCAAGGCCAAGCGCGATGCCATAGGGAACGCCGGTTGTCTCGTCGGCGAAATGGCGCAGAAACGGGTTTCGGCCGGTAACGGTCGAAAGTGGCGATTTCCGGTAAAGGAGGACGGCGAGCGTCAGCAGCCCGCCGATGAATGTCGAGACCACGAGATACTCGACGAGATGCACGTTGAGCCCCATCCACACCGCGGTGGCGGCCAGCAGTTTGGCGTCGCCGCCACCCATGCCACCCATCGCGAACAGGCCGAACGTCACGGCCAGGACAAGGGCGCCCGCGGCGAAGTGCCCGCCATAGGCAGCCCACCCCATATCGGTCAGGGGGGCGACCAGGGCAAAGACAACGACGAGCAGAACCGACACGCGATTGGCGATCGTCATCGACAGCATGTCGGAGATCGCGGCAAACAGCATGCAGAACGGAAAGACGACGAAGATCAGGGCTTCAAGCATCGGCGCTATACCTATTGTCCGATTCCACGGGGTCCAATCTAGGCATCTTCAATTAACGATTGATGAGGCTCGGACCAAAAAGACGACTGGTATTGGCTGCGGCATAGAACAAGGGCCGCCATGTGGCGGCCCTTGTCAAGAACACAGTCTGAGCGCCTGGGCGCTCAGCAATACGACAGATCAGCCGCCGCTGCTGTTCAGGGTGGTTCCGATAGAAGTGAACTTGGCGTTGATTGCATTGCCGAGCGCGCCGGCTCCGACGATGATGGCAAGCGCGATGAGAGCGGCGATCAGACCATATTCGATAGCGGTCGCGCCGGATTCGTCCTTCACAAAACGTGCAACGAGTTTAGACATTTGAGAGCTCCTACTCCACGTGTTACAGCACTTCCGTCAACTTCTGTGATGGTTGATCGGATGCTGCCAATCTAGGGAGAAGCTCTTTCGATCGGCTTAATAAACAGCCTTACCGATTCCTTTCCCGGTTCGAACCCATTGCGTGGTTAATCCCGAGCTAAGTACTGGCCGACCCTTCCGTTTCCCGGGTCGCTGGTGCTTGTGATCCGGACCCGACCACGTCACGCAAGTACTCATGTCGGCCAAGGCACCATCGGCAAGAGCGCCCGCTTAACCGTTGGTTCACCAATCTCGTTCATGTTCCGTTGAACAGTCTGCATGCGTGGAGCGCCTCAATGGCCGAACCGAGATCATCAATTCTGGTTGCAGTGCTTCTTGCCGCCACGACCTTCGCCATGCCAGCCATGGCCGGCGCCGGCATCGAGGTCACGATGAACCAGGCCAAGATCGTCAAACTGTCGCGTCCCGCCGACACGATCGTGGTCGGCAACCCGGCAATCGCCGACGCTTCCGTCCAGGACGCCTCGACGATCGTGCTGACGGGCAAGGGCTTCGGCGTCACCAATCTGGTCGTGCTCGATCCGGAAGGCAGCCCGATCGTCGACGAGCAGGTGACCGTCGTGCGGCAGGCCGCCTCGTCCGTGCGTATCTATCGGCGTGCCGAAATCCAGACCATGTCCTGCACGCCCTATTGCGAAAGCTCCTACAAGAGCGACGCGGAGAAATCCTCCGAAGCCGAGATGAGCGTCAGCCGATAGTGTGGCGCGGCCGAATGCTCTGGTTATCGGCTGGTTAAGACGCCAACGCCGACTTTAACGATCATTCAAACCGGACTTCAATTGGTTTCCGCTAATACTCCTTCCGAGACCCTTTAAAGATCGGCAGGACCGGCACATGAGCAAGGAAATCGAGTCCGCGGGCGAGCGCAAGGCGAGACACCCACGGTTTTTCGCTCGCTTTATCCGCGACCGGCGCGGCAGTACGGCATTGGAATTCGCAATCCTTGCAATCCCCTTCGCGCTGCTTGTCTTTGCGATTCTGGAAAGCTGCATTTCATTTGCCGGCCAGGAAGTGATGGCCAACATCACCGACGATATCGCGCGCCAGTTGCGCACCGGCCAGTTAAGGGCGGCCGACGTCGCCGGAAACAATTTGAGGGACAAGATCTGCGCAAAACTGGAGATCATCGTCTCCCAGGATTGTCCCAATCAGCTGCTGGTGGACCTTCGCCAATATACGACGTTCGCCGACGCGGCCTTGGCCGGCTTCAAGATCCAGAACAACGACGTCGTGCTGACGCAGGCCGGCGCCACACAGTCCTTTACGGTTGCGCCGGGTCCGGCGGAATCCAGGAACATGCTGCGGGTCTTTTACAAATGGCCGATCATGACCGATCTGTTGGCCCAGTCGATGGGCGGTAACAAGACGCTGCATTTCGCATCGGTGACTTGGCAGAATGAACCGTTCGGCAGCTGAGGTCGTGGCGGATGCACGTACGGCAAAAGAAAAAAGGGTAATGGGCATGATGCGTGCGGGGGCACATCCGGGGATTACGGGAACTTGGCGGAAAGCGATCCGGTTCTGCTCCGATCGCCGTGGCATCGCGGCGGTCGAATTCGCCTTGATCATGCCTATCCTGCTGATCATGTATTTCATCACCATGGAGGCGTCACAAGCCATCGAGACCAGCAAGAAGGTCAGTCGTATCGGCAGCATGGTGGCTGATCTCGTCACGCAGCAGACGACCATCGTCAAGGCGGATGTCGACGCCATCATGAAGATCGGCACCGTCACCCTTCAGCCTTACAACCGCTCGACGCCGAGCATCACGATCACGGCAATACAAGTTACGACCGATGCAACGCCGAAGGTGCTGGTGGTATGGTCACGCAAGCTGGTCAGTGGCGTCACCAGCGTTGGCGCTGCCGCGAACTCGACCACGACGGTCCCGGCAACGCTCAAGGTCGCCGGCACCTTCCTCATCCGCGTCGAAAGCAATCTCGACTACAAGCCGGTCATCACCTGGTCGTCGGGCGGTCAACAGCAGCTTGGGTTGACCTCGGCTTTCAATGCCATATCGATGGGCGAAACCTACTATCTGCGTCCCCGCAGAAGCGTGACGATCCCCTGCGGCGACTGCTGACGGCCTTTATCGCCGCGAGCCGCCATCCGAGACCAGCCGCACGATGGCTTGCGCCATCTCGTAGTCCTTGGCGGCCGCGACGGTGAAGCCACCGGAATGCTTCGATTCCAGAAGATCGTAAACGTCCGGCGTCATCGACTTGAGGTTGGTGAGGAACACGGTAAGCCGGCGCTTCGCTTCCGGGTCGAGATCACTGCGGACGGCATGGGGACCGTATCTCAAGAGGCCCGACGTCCACACAACCTGAAGTGCCGTTGCTGAAAGCCCTGCCGCTTCGAGCCTCGCCTGCGTGCCCGATGCTTCCGGCTGGCCGTCGGCAGCGGCCGTCACCCAGCCGAACAACGCATCGGCCTTGCCGTCGACCAGCATCGTTTCCGCCGCCGCGGCCGAATCGGCATGGACCAGAAATGGTGCATCTTCCGCGACCTTGCGGCCTTCCGCGCTCAACGCCGCCAGTGGCAGGAGAGAACCGCCGACGCTGCTCGAAGGCGCCATGGCGATGCGATGGTTCTCCATTGCCGCCAGTTCAGGCAGCTTGCCGTCCCGCGTCAACAGAACGGAGCGGATGCCGATCGCGCCGTCGGAATCAACCGGAGCCACAAGCGGTTCGACACATCCGCAACGCTGCGAGGCCGTCGCGTAGGCAGTCGCCGAATAGATCGCATATTCGATACGGGCATTGGCCTGCGCCTCGATCAGAGCGCCATAGTCGCGGGCGACGACAAACTCGACCTTCATGCCCAAGGCCTTGGTGTAGGCATCGGTCAACAGCGCCAGCCCTGGAACGGTGTTGCCGGCGCCGGGTTCGGCGACGATGCCTATCCGAAACGTGCCTATATCTTCGCGCCAGTCGGCCCGCGCCGGACCAGACCAGACCACGCCCTGCACGACCATGAGAGCAGCACACGCCTTCAGGGCAGCCTTCATGACAAGACGGCGTCTGTCATGACAAGACGATCGTCTGTCATGACAAGGCGGTCCTCTGTTTTCTTCGATCCATGTCGTCCCATGCGCGGCGAGTCGCGACACTGTAGTCTTCTGTATTGTGCATGTCGTTGTCCCAAAACCGCTGGGCACTTTTGGGCGACATGAACCAGAGTATCGTGCCAAGCTGTTGCCGTTTGGTTTCCGAATTGCCAATGCGGCCGCGGAACCCTATGTCTGGTCGTCCAAACCGGCAACAATGGCTCCAATGGCGCGTGCTTTCCTCTTCGTCCTGGACTCCTTCGGCATCGGCGGCGCGGCCGACGCAGAGCGCTATGGCGACGCCGGCGCCAACACATTGGGGCACATCGCGGAGGCCTGCGCGGAAGGTCGCGCCGATCGCGAAGGACTCCGTAACGGGCCTCTGTTCGTCCCGCACATGGCCTCGCTGGGGCTTGGCAAGGCTGCCGAAACCGCGACGGGGCTAGGCTTCGACACCGGTGGGACGGATCTGCTCGCGACTGCCTTCCACGGCGCGGCGCAGGAGGTTTCGAGCGGCAAGGACACGCCGTCGGGCCACTGGGAGATCGCCGCCCTGCCTGTGCGCTTCGACTGGGGCTATTTCCCGGATACGGTTCCTGCCTTTCCGGCTGATCTGACCGAGGCCATGATCCGCACGGGCAAGGTGCCGGGCATCCTCGGCAATTGTCACGCGCCGGGCACCGAGATTATCGAACGGTTCGGCGAGGAGCACATCCGTACCGGCAAGCCGATCTGCTACACGTCGGTCGACTCCGTCCTGCAAATCGCGGCGCATGAAGTTCATTTCGGCCTGGAGCGGCTTTATGAATTCTGCAAGGTGGTGCGCAAGCTGGTTGACCCGTTGAGGATCGGACGGGTGATCGCGCGGCCGTTCATCGGGGAAACCGCCGCTACCTTCGAGCGAACCTACAACCGCCATGACTACGCCGTGCCACCACCGGAGCCGACCCTGCTCGACCGGCTGACGGCGCGTGGAAGCCGCGTCATCGCCGTCGGCAAGATCGGCGACATCTTCGCCCATCGTGGAATCTCGGAAGTGCGCAAGGCGGCGGGCAACATGGCCATGTTCGATGAGGCGCTGGGTGCAATGGACGACGCCGGCGACGGCGACCTGGTCTTCGCCAATTTCGTCGACTTCGACACCGAATTCGGACACCGCCGCGATGTCGCCGGCTATGCCGCCGCGCTCGAGGCCTTCGACCGGCGACTGCCGGAGGCGCTGGCAAAACTGAAGCAAGGCGATCTTCTCATCCTGACGGCCGATCACGGCAACGATCCAACCTGGCGCGGCACCGATCATACGCGTGAACGTATCCCGGTGATCGGCACCGGACCAGGTTTCAAAGGCGGCGACATCGGGCTGAGAGCAACATTTGCCGACATCGGTGAAACCGTGGCCGAGCATCTTGGGCTGGCGCGCGGCCCGCATGGCACTTCCTTCTACAAGACGATTGGCTTGTATAAGACGATTGGCGGTCATGCCTGAATTGCCCGAGGTTGAAACGGTCCGCCGTGGGCTGCAACCGGTCCTGGAAGGCGCCACCATCACCCGTATCGAGGCGCGCCGACCGGATCTGCGCTTTCCATTTCCGGAAAAATTTGCACAGCGGCTGACCGGCAGGACGATCACCGCGCTCGGCCGCCGGGCCAAGTATCTGACGATGGATATCGAAGGCGGCCCGGCGCTGATCTGCCATCTCGGCATGTCGGGCTCATTCCGTATCGAGACGGCGAATGACGGCGAAATGCCTGGCGTGTTCCATCATGAGCGCTCGAAGAGCACGGCACACGACCATGTTGTGTTCGACGTGGCGTCCCCGGCCGGCGCCAGGTCCCGCGTGATCTTCAACGACCCGCGCCGCTTCGGCTTCATGCTGTTTTCGGAAGGGCCGCCCGACACGCATCCGATGCTGAGCGGACTGGGCGTCGAGCCTACGGGCAATACATTGGACGGTGCGCTGCTTGCATCGTTGATGAAAGGGCGGCGATCGCCGCTGAAGGCAGCACTTCTCGACCAGAGATTGATCGCCGGGCTGGGCAATATCTATGTCTCCGAGGCCCTGTGGCGCGCCGGCCTGTCGCCGCTGCGCGAGGCCGGCACGATAGCCAAGCCGGGAAAGAAGGCCCAGGCTCAAAGCGAACGCCTTGCCGAAGCCATCCGCTCGGTCATATCAGATGCGATCGCGGCCGGCGGATCCTCGCTCAGGGATTACATGCAGACTGATGGATCGCTGGGATACTTCCAGCATTCCTTCGCCGTCTATGACCGCGAAGGCGAACCCTGTTCCAAGCCCGGCTGCGGTGGTCACATCGAGCGCGTCGTGCAGAGCGGCCGCTCGACCTTCTATTGCCGGACGTGTCAGCGGTGAGTTAGACGATGGGTCGAGCGAGGAGATGCAGCCATGACCTATGAGACAATCATCACCGAGACGCGCGGCAAGGTCGGGCTGATCACCTTGAACAGGCCGAAGGCGCTCAACGCGCTGAATTCCCAGATCCTCACCGAGCTGGTGGCGGCCGTGAACGGTTTCAGCGCCGATGCCGGTATCGGCGCCATGGTCATCACCGGTTCCGAAAAGGCTTTCGCCGCCGGCGCCGACATCAAGGAGATGCAATCGATCTCCTATGTGGACGCCTACAGCCAGGACTTCTTCGTCGGCTGGGAAGAATTTACGCGGGCGCGAAAGCCGATCATCGCGGCGGTGGCCGGCTATGCGCTCGGCGGCGGCTGCGAGCTGGCGATGATGTGCGATTTCATCATTGCCGCCGACAACGCCAAGTTTGGCCAGCCGGAGATCACGCTCGGCGTTATCCCAGGCATGGGCGGATCGCAGCGGCTGACCCGCTTCGTCGGCAAGTCGAAGGCAATGGACATGTGCCTGACCGGGCGGATGATGGACGCAGCCGAAGCCGAACGCTCGGGCCTGGTGTCGCGGGTCGTGCCTGCGGGCGAACTCGTCGAGGAGGCGCTCAAGGCGGCAGCCAAGATCGCCGATTTCTCGCTGCCATCGGTGATGATGGCAAAGGAGGCGGTCAACCGTGCCTTCGAGACGACGCTTGCCGAGGGATTGCGGTTCGAACGACGGCTGTTTCACTCTCTGTTCGCGCTCGAAGACCAGAAGGAAGGCATGGCGGCCTTTGCAGAGAAGCGGAAGCCGAATTTCACCAACCGCTGACGCCTGCCCGATGGCCGCCAAAAAGAAGGCCAGGCAGCGTTGACGCGCCGGAAAAGCTGAACTATAAGCCGCACCAACCGAGGCGGCCCCGTGGCTGCCCGTTTGTTTTTTGCGCCCTGCGGCATGCCGCATGCGCCGACCAGATCAGAAGAGAGGCATCATGGCCAACACATCCTCGGCCAAAAAAGCAACGCGCAAGATCGTACGCCGCGCAGCGATCAACAAGAACCGCCGTTCGCGCGTCCGCACCTATGTGCGCCAGGTCGAGGAGGCACTCGCCTCCGGCGACAAGGCCGCCGCACAGGCAGCCTTCAAGATCGCGGAGCCCGAATTGATGCGCGCCGCAACCAAGGGCGTGATCCACAAGAACACGGCATCCCGCAAAGTTTCGCGGCTTGCCCAGCGGGTCAAAGTACTGTCGGCCTGACATTACTTTCCTAGACTTACGTTCTTCGAACCCGGCCGATTGTGCCGGGTTTTTTTCGTTTGCCGGCAAGCACTTAAAAAGAATACTCGAAAATGGTGTCCGGTGCGGATTCCGCCGTTCGAATTGCTTTGCCGGCACAGCCGTGCAAGTCAATGGCCGATATCCCTGAAAAGCGACTGCTGAGATAAAGTCGGCACTCAGAAATAATCTTTATTATTCAGACAGTTACAGATGGTCATCCACAGCTTGTTCACATCGAGCCGGAGCGATGGGGGACAAGTGGCTGTCAAGCAAATTATTTCAGAAAATTTCAGATCGCGCCGGCTTTTTCATATTCGCCGGAAAAGGGTTTGAATCACAATGGCTTTGTCAAAATATGCCGTTGCGGCACCGCGTTCGAACCTCTCTGCGCTAACCAGATTCCTTAAAAATCGGTTAGTGGTGGCCTTGCCCTATCCACAGCGATTTCGGTAATGTCGACATATCGAAAGGGACGGGCCCCTGGCCCTCAACCCAGCCTGAACTGGCCAGCTTAAATTGGCGGGATTTGCAACGCGGATCAAGTCCGTGGATGGGTTGGTTTGTCTTTTTTGATGTGGGTAAGGGGACTGGCGTAACGAGACATGGCAGGTAGACAGCGCGCCGGCGCGATTTCGCCGGACGGTGTTGTATTGCCCTGACATACCCAAAACGCGGACTGGCTTCCATGGGCCGGCACCGGTTTCCCTGGATAGTGGGCGACGTTCATTGCCGGCGGCGGCAACGGGCATCGTAGCGAAGACGCAGGTCGCTGGAACAAGGATGCAGGAGGCGCATCCCCAGCGGAAAACAGGTACAGAAAGGCAAGGATCATGCAGAGCGGCATCGAAAGGGAGCTTACGGGCGACCTCCCATTTCCAGGAACTTTGATCGGAGCAAGCGACATGGCTGTTTCCAGCGACGCGGAGCAGAAGTTCGACCGGGTCAAGGCTCAGTTGAAGGCGCGCCTGGGAACCGAAGTCTATTCGAGCTGGTTCGGACGCATGAAGGTCGCGGAGGCTTCCAAGGGCATCGTCCGCATCTCGGTGCCAACCGCCTTCCTGCGCTCGTGGATCAACGGTCACTATCTCGACCTCATTTCCGAACTGTGGAAGCACGAGGATCCAGAGATCCTCAAGATCGAGATCGTCGTGCGCACGGCCACTCGCCAGGGTCGCAGCCAGGCCGAGCCCGAGGTGATCCCCGCGCGCAAGATGACACGGCAGACGCAGACGGCGCTCGCCGCCGGCACTGTCAGCCCCGGCAGGGCAGATCGTGCACCGGCTCCGCGTCCGGGCACACCGGTCGAGAGTGAGTTCCGGCACAACGTGCTCGGCTCGCCGCTTGATCCGCGCTACACATTCGGCTCCTTCATCGAGGGGCCGTCGAACCGGGTGGCCTTCGCCGCGGCCAAGGCAGTAGCGGAATCGCAATCAAGCGCGGTGCGCTTCAATCCGCTTTTCCTTCACGCAACCGTCGGGCTCGGCAAGACCCATCTTTTGCAGGCCATCGCCGCGGAATCGCTGAAGCAGAACCCAAAATCGCGCGTCGTCTATCTGACGGCCGAGTATTTCATGTGGCGCTTTGCCACCGCGATCCGCGACAACAATGCGCTGACGCTCAAGGAGCAGTTGCGCGACATCGACCTGCTCATCATCGACGACATGCAGTTCTTGCAGGGCAAGTCGATCCAGCATGAATTCTGTCACCTGATCAACATGTTGCTGGACAGCGCCAAGCAAGTCGTTGTTGCCGCCGACCGGCCGCCGTCGGAACTGGAATCGCTCGAACCGCGGGTCCGGTCGCGTCTCAATGGCGGCGTCGCGCTCGAAATGTCGGCGCCCGATTTCGCCATGCGCATCGGCATGCTCAAATTGCGCCTTGCAACCGCCAGGGTCGATGACGCGTCGCTCGACATCTCGGAGGAAATCCTCAATCACGTCGCCCGCACCGTGACCGGCAGCGGACGCGAGCTGGAAGGCGCATTCAATCAGCTGCTGTTCCGCCAGTCCTTCGAACCGCAGATCACCATCGACCGTATCGACGAGATACTCGGCCACATCTATCGCACCGGCGAGCCGAAGCGGGTCCGTATCGAGGATATCCAGCGCATCGTCGCGCGCCACTACAACGTGTCGAAAACCGAATTGCTGTCCAACCGGCGCACGCGCACCATCGTCAAGCCGCGGCAGGTCGCCATGTACCTGTCGAAGGTGATGACGCCGCGCTCGCTGCCCGAGATCGGGCGCCGCTTCGGCGGTCGCGATCACACCACCGTGCTGCACGCCGTGCGCAAGATCGAGGACCTTTCCGGCAACGACAACACGCTGGCGCAGGAACTCGAGCTGTTGCGAAGGCTGATCAACGACCAGGCCTGACTGGCTCGGGAAGCGCGAAGCGGAACAACACGCGAATTCAATGGCTTACCTGTGCAGCCTTGAACCCGAAATGGGCTCGTCGGCCAGCCTGGAAGCGGTCCGGATTTCGGATTTTCCACACCGGCTTCCGGACTTCGTGCCGTTTATCCCCAGAAAGCCCGCGCAGCCGGCCAGAACCGGTGGCGCGGGCTTGCGTTTGCTGGTTTTTTCCTGTCAGTTTACGCAGATTCTGAGCCTGTTCAGACCTTTCGCGGGACGCCGCTTGCCGGAGCCCGTCATTCATTCAAGCGAGCCTGTTTCGTCATGCGTGTTATCCTGGAACGGTCAAATCTCCTGAAGTCGCTCAACCACGTCCACCGCGTGGTAGAACGGCGCAACACCATTCCGATCCTGTCCAACGTGCTGCTCAGCGCCGAGGGCGCCAGCCTGGAAATGAAGGCGACCGATCTCGACCTGGAGGTGACGGAAGCAACGCCCGCCAAGGTTGAGCGCGGCGGGGCGACGACGGTTCCGGCGCATCTGCTGTACGATATCGTGCGCAAGCTCGCCGACGGCGCCGAAGTGATGCTCAAGACAGACGAGGACGGCAACGCCATGACGGTGACGTCCGGTCGTTCGAGCTTCCGTCTCCAGTGCTTGCCGCAATCCGACTTCCCCGAGCTTTCGGCCGGATCCTTCTCGCATATCTTCCGTCTCGACTCGGTCGCCCTGAAAGGCTTGATCGAGAAGACCCAGTTCGCCATCTCCACCGAAGAGACGCGCTACTATCTGAACGGCATCTACCTGCACACGCATGAGGTCGGCGGCAAGCTGAAGCTGCGCTCGGTGGCGACCGACGGCCACCGTCTGGCGCGCGCCGAGATCGACGCGCCGGCGGGCTCCGAGGGCATGCCGGGCATCATCATTCCGCGCAAGACGGTGAGCGAGCTGCAGAAGCTGGTCGATGACCCGGACGTCGCGGTGACCACGGAACTGTCGGACACCAAGATCCGCTTCACCATCGGCAGCGTCGTTTTGACCTCGAAGCTGATCGACGGCACCTTCCCCGACTATCAGCGGGTCATTCCGACCGGCAACGACAAGAAGCTGATCATCGACCGCCAGAGTTTCGCTGCCGCGGTCGATCGCGTCTCGACCATTTCCTCCGAACGCGGCCGCGCGGTGAAGCTTTCGATCAGCGAGGGTCAAGTGACGCTGGCGGTCAACAATCCGGATTCCGGCAGCGCCACCGAGGAACTGGCCGCCGACTACTCGTCCGACCCGATCGAAATCGGCTTCAACGCCAAGTACCTGCTCGACGTTGCCGCGCAGTTGACCGGCACGGAGGCCAAGTTCATGCTGGCCGACGCCGGCTCACCGACGCTGATCCACGACATGGCCGACGAGACCGCGCTTTATGTGCTGATGCCGATGCGGGTGTAGCTGGCGCTGCCGGGTCTGCCATGAGACCGGCGACGCGAACGATGGCGCGGTGACTTCTGGAGCAATTCCAGGAAAAGTGTGAAACGGTTTTTCCGGTAAAAGCGCGTAGCGCTTTGCCTTGGGAATTGCGTGAAAACAAAGAGATAGGGCGGCTCCCCCGTTTCCGTGAAACGATGAGCCGCTCTATAGGCGGATAGCGGTTGCCGGTACAAACTCATATAAGTAAGCTTACACTTACTAACTTTCGCAACTACGCTGCGCTGGCGATCGATCTCGCTCCCGGCGCCGTGGTTTTTTCCGGCGACAACGGCGCCGGCAAGACCAATCTTCTCGAAGCGATTTCCTTTCTGACGCCGGGACGTGGCTTGCGCCGCGCTCCTTACGCCGATGTCGCGCGCGAGGGCGGCGACGGCGGCTTTGCCCTGCACGCCCGGCTCGATGGACCTGACGGCCAGGTCGAGATCGGTACGGGCATTTCAGGCGGGGACAGTGCCGGCGAGGGCGGCAGAAGGGTGCGTATCAACGGAGCTGCGGCGCGTTCGACCGAGGACATGCTGGAATGGCTGCGCGTGGTGTGGCTGACGCCCGCCATGGATGCGTTGTTTACCGGACCGGCCGCGGATCGCCGGCGCTTTCTCGACCGGCTGGTGCTGGCGATCGATCCCGGCCACGGGCAGCGCGCGCTCGACTACGAGAAGGCGATGCGCGGCCGTAACCGGCTGCTTACTGAAGGCTCCCGGGACGACCGCTGGTTCGACGCGATCGAGATACAGATGGCCGAGACTGGTGTGGCCATCGCCGCCGCACGTGCCGAGATGGTGCGCCTGCTGGCCGCGATGATCGACAAGCTGCCCGACACAGGGCCGTTTCCGCAGGCCGACATCGGCCTTTCGGGCGAACTGGAAGCCGCGGTTGCGA
Source organism: Mesorhizobium sp. Mes31 (assembly GCF_024519675.1). Lineage (NCBI taxonomy): Bacteria > Pseudomonadati > Pseudomonadota > Alphaproteobacteria > Hyphomicrobiales > Phyllobacteriaceae > Mesorhizobium > Mesorhizobium sp. Mes31. The sequence continues at coordinate 90,283 of NZ_JALJRL010000001.1, forward strand.
CCGCGCCGGCGGTCGATGTCGAGGAGCGATTCCGCCGGACGCTGGTCGAGGGCCGCGACCGCGACCGCGCCGCCGGGCGCACGCTCGAGGGCCCGCACCGTTCGGATCTCGTGGTTCGACACCGTCCCAAGGCGATGCCGGCCGAGCTCTGTTCGACAGGTGAACAGAAAGCGCTGCTGGTCGGTATTGTCCTGTCGCACGCCCGGCTGACTGGCGAAATGTCGGGCATGACGCCGATCCTGCTGCTTGACGAAATCGCCGCGCATCTCGATGGCGGCAGGCGCGCGGCGCTGTTTTCCATTCTGGAAGAGCTGAACTGCCAGGCGTTCATGACCGGCACCGACGCGGCGCTGTTTTCCAGTCTCAAGGGACGTGCGCAGTTCCTCACCGTCGACCACGGTACGGTCGGGCCAACCGCCTAGATTTTGTTGCATGCATGTCAGCATCCCAAGACCGCTCCACACATTTGCGCGACATGCATGAAGGCCTGACAAGGTTTTCCAGCCGCTATATGGTCCGGAAATGACCAGCTCCGCCCTGACCGCCGACGAGATCGAACGCTATGCCCGCCACATCGTGCTGCCCGAAATCGGTGGCGCCGGCCAGCAGAGATTGAAGCGGGCGCGGGTTCTGGTGATCGGCGCGGGTGGGCTGGGCGCACCGGTGCTTGAGTATCTTGCCGCCGCCGGCGTCGGCACGCTCGGCGTGGTCGACGACGACACCGTGTCGCTCTCCAACCTGCAGCGCCAGGTGATCCACGGTACGGATACTGTCGGCATGCTGAAAACCCATAGTGCGCAGGCGGCGATCGCCCGCATCAATCCCAACACCATTGTCGAAACGCACACATTCAGGCTGACCCCGGACAACACCGCGGCCCTCGTCGCCCGCTATGACATCGTCGTCGACGGTTCCGACAATTTCGAAACCCGCTATGCGGTGGCCGATGCCTGTGCGAGCGAAAGGAAACCGCTGGTGCACGCCGCCGTCGGGCGCTTCGACGGCTCGGTCACGGTGCTGAAGCCATTCGAGGACGGCAAGGACGGCAAGCCCAACCCAGGCTACCGCGACCTGTTTCCGGAAGCGCCGCCTCCCGGCGTGGTGCCGTCCTGTGCCGAGGCCGGAGTGCTTGGTGCGCTGACCGGTGTCGTCGGCACGCTGCAGGCGATGGAGGCGATCAAGCTGATCACCGGCATCGGCGAGCCGCTGGTTGGCCGGCTGCTGCTCTACGATGCGCTGGCCGCGCGCTTCGAAACGATCCGCTACAAGAGAAACTGACCCGTGGACCGGACCGAAGCCGTTTGCGTTACCCAGATCCCGGCCGATTTCGACCGTTGGAACGAAGTGCTCGCGCTGATCATGGGTGCCTTCGCTTCGATGGATGGTGTCATCGACCCGCCCTCCTCGGCGCACCTGCTTACCGCCGACACTCTGCGCGACAAGGCGCGGCGGGAAGCCGGCTTCGTGGCATTCAAGGGCGACAGGATCGTCGGCTGCATCTTTGCTCTCGAAAAGGTGGCGGAGCTCTATGTCGGCAAGCTCGCCGTCGCGCCGGACTGCCAAGGGCAAGGCATTGGCCGACGGCTGATGCAAGCGGTCGAAGATCTTGCCCGCAGGCGCGGCAAGGCCGCCCTCGAGCTTCAGACCCGGATCGAGCTGACCGGAAACCATGCGGCCTTTGCCCGCTTCGGTTTTCACGAGACCGAACGGACGGCGCATGAGGGCTATCTCAGGCCGACCTCGATCACCATGCGCAAGGTCCTTGCGTAAGCCCGGGCTTTCATTTGAAGGCCGCGAAATGTCGCTTCGACAGGATCAGGTTCTGAGCGGCAGCACGCGGTCCGGCGGGCGGTGGCCATCGACGAACGCCTTTATGTTGATGATGACCTTTTCGCCCATGTCGATGCGGCCCTCGAGCGTCGCCGAGCCCATATGCGGCAACAGCACGACCTTGCCCTTGGCGGCGAGCCTGAGCAGCTTGCTGTTCAATGCCGGCTCATGCTCGTAGACATCGAGGCCGGCGCCGGCGATCTTGCCGTCCTGGATCAGCTTGACCAACGCTTCCTCGTCAATGATGTCGCCGCGCGCGGTGTTGACGATGTAGGCCGTGGGCTGCAGCAGCGCCAGCCGCCGCGCCGAAAGCAGGTGAAAGGTCGCCGGCGTCGACGGACAATTGACCGAGATGATGTCCATGCGGGCCAGCATCTGGTCGAGGCTTTCCCAATAGGTCGCCTCCAGCCCGTCCTCGACCTCCGGCAGCACGCGATGGCGGTTGTGGTAGTGGATGGAAAGGCCGAACGCCTTGGCCCGCCTGGCGACCGCGGTTCCAATGCGCCCCATGCCGACAATGCCGAGCCGCTTGCCCCAGATACGCCGTCCTAGCATCCAGGTCGGCGACCAACCGGCCCATTTCTTGTCACCGGTGAGCACATTGGCGCCTTCGGCCAGTCGCCGCGGCACCGCCAGCATCAGCGCCATGGTCATGTCGGCGGTATCTTCCGTCAGCACATTCGGCGTGTTGGTGACGGTGATGCCCCGCTTCGCCGCAGCCGCCACGTCGATCTTGTCGACGCCGTTGCCGAAGTTGGCGATCAGTTTGAGGTTGTCGCCGGCCTGGGCGATCAGCGCCGCGTCGATCTGGTCGGTCACGGTCGGGACGAGGACATCGGCTTCCTTGACCGCCGCAACCAGTTCCGGCTGCGTCATCGGCCTGTCCTCGACATTCAGCCTGGCATCGAACAGCTCGCGCATGCGGGTCTCGACCGGGTCGGGCAACTTTCGCGTGATGACCACGAGAGGCTTCTTTTTGCCTACCATTGTTTCCCTCGTTGAGACCTCTTTAACCAAGACCGGCGAAACTGAGAGCCGGTCGTGGTGCCGATTACCCATGTAACAAGCGGTGCCGCCGAAGACAAAGAAAAAGGGGCGCCGACGCCGGCAGGCAAGCGCCGAAAGGAATGAAAGTGTCTGGTTTCGCGTCGCTTCGCCTGACCCTCAGCGCAGCATTTCTCGGCGCTCTCCTTTATTCCCCGCAACTGGCCGCACAAGGTGCGGCAGCACCCGCCCAGAGCGTCGTCACGCTCGGACCGAGCGGCCTGCCGCTACCGCGATTCGTCAGCCTGAAATCGGGACGCGTCAACTCGCGCGTCGGCCCCGGCGCCAACTACTCGGTCGACTGGATGTATATGAAGGCCGGCCTGCCGATGGAGATCATCCAGGAATTCGATACATGGCGCCGCGTGCGCGATGCCGACGGTTCGGAGGGCTGGATCAACCAGTCGCTGCTTTCAGGCCGGCGCACCGCGATCGTCGCGCCGTGGCAACGCGGCAAGGGCGGCCAGATCAACATGGTCAACAGCCCTGAAAAAGACGCAAGGGTGGTCGCGCTCGTCGAGCCGGGTGTCATGGGCACGATCAAATCCTGCGACGGCCAGTGGTGCGAAATGACGCTCGACGGCCACACCGGTTGGCTCGCCCAGTCGCTTGTCTGGGGCGCCTATCCCGGCGAACGGGTCAAGAACTGATTTTCTGACTGTTTGACGCCGATCTTTCCCAAAGACAGGGTCCCGATCTAGCGCCCGATACGGCCGAGATGAGTATCCTGAAACCCGGTTGACAGCTTCAGGCCGTAGCCCAGCGCCCGGTCGATGGCGATGTGGGCGATCCAGATCAATGCAACCGCCATCGCGGTCGCATTGCCGGACAGGTGCCCCGCAAGCAGCAGCAGCACCGGTACAGCAAGGATGTGCAGGGCGTTATAGGCGATGGCGCCGACGCGCGGCCCGGCAAGATAGCCCAACATCGACAGGTCCGGCACCAGGATGAGCAATCCGAAGAGCCACCAGGAAACGCCGACCGATCCGTAGAATATGACGGCGGCGGCCGCCACGATGGCCCATTCAAGCCGGATTATCGGATCGAGGGGTTTCATCCCTCGCGGGTCATTCTGGGCGTTTGGGGCGCAGCCTCACCACGATGTCGACATTGGCGATCTCCATCCCCTCCGGCGGCTCCGGCAGGTTGGCAACAGTCACGGGACCGCCGGCGATGTCGAATATCCGGTTTTCGCCTTCGACGTAGAAATGGTGGTGATCGGAAGTGTTGGTGTCGAAATAGGTCTTGGCGCCCTCGACCGCGAGGATGCGCAACAGTCCGGCCTGGGTGAACTGGTGAAGGGCGTTGTAGACGGTGGCCAGCGACACAGGCACGCCGGCGGCGACTGCCTCCTCGTGCAGTTCCTCGGCCGACAGATGGCGATCGCCCTTGGCGAAAAGCAGGTCGGCCAGCGCAATGCGCTGGCGTGTCGGCCTCAGGCCGGCTTCACGGACCCGCTTGTCCACAGCGACATTTTCCTTCCGGCAGCCCAGGTCCATCTATTCGTCCAAGCTCACAGTTCCGCCCTAAGACGCGCCCAGAATGGCAAAAAAATGAACGCCTGCCCAAACCGGACCCCTGCTGACATATATTCTGTCGTCCGAATGCGATCAATAGCGCGCATTGACCCAGGCAGACGGGCGGGTTAAGCGCAAACGCCGGTTTCCGGCCTGAAACAGATTGTGTTAGGAAACCAACGACAAGGGCGCGCTATAGCCCGAGACGACATGGGGACGAGATTGATGGCGGGTTCGAAATCCAGCTACGACTACGATGAATTGCTGGCCTGCGCCCGCGGCGAACTGTTCGGACCGGGCAATGCCCAACTCCCCTATCCGCCCATGCTGATGTTCGACCGCATCACCGAGATCAGCGAGACGGGCGGTGCCTTCGAAAAGGGCTTCATCCGTGCCGAATTCGACATCAAGCCGGACCTGTGGTTCTTTGCATGCCACTTCATCGGCAATCCGATCATGCCGGGATGCCTCGGCCTCGATGCGATGTGGCAGTTGACGGGCTTCTACCTCGGCTGGCTTGGCGAACCGGGCAAGGGAATGGCGCTGTCGACCGGTGAGGTCAAGTTCAAAGGCATGGTGACGCCTGCGGTGAAGAAGGTCGAGTATGGCATCGACTTCAAGCGCGTGATGCGCGGCCGGTTGGTGCTCGGCATCGCCGATGGCTGGCTGAAAGCGGATGGCGAGCCCATATACTCGGCAACGGATTTGAAGGTCGGTCTGTCCAAGCAATCGGCGGCCGGCTGACCGGTCGCTGACCGGCCCCCCTGGAAGGAGTTGCGAATGAGACGTGTCGTAGTCACAGGCCTCGGCATTGTGTCGTCGATCGGCAACAATGCCAACGAGGTGCAGGCCTCGCTGCATGACGCCAGATCCGGCATCAGCTTCTCCGATTCCTTCGCCGAGCATGGCTTCCGTTGCCAGGTGTGGGGCGCGCCGACGCTCGACCCATCCGCCATGATCGATCGCCGTGCGATGCGTTTCCTGTCGCAAGGGGCGGCCTGGAACCACGTCGCCATGGATCAGGCGATCGCGGACGCTGGCCTCGGAGAGAGCGACATCACCAATGAACGCACCGGCATCGTCATGGGATCGGGCGGGCCATCCACCCGCACCATCGTCGAAGCGGCCGAAATCACGCTGAAGAACGGCAGCCCCAAGCGCATCGGCCCGTTCGCGGTGCCGAAGGCGATGTCGTCGACCGCGTCGGCAACGCTTGCCACGTGGTTCAAGATCCACGGCGTCAACTATTCGATCTCGTCGGCCTGCTCGACCTCGGCCCACTGCATCGGCAATGGCTACGAATTGATCCAGTGGGGCAAGCAGGACATGGTCTTTGCCGGCGGCCACGAGGATCTCGACTGGACGATGTCGGACCTGTTCGACGCCATGGGCGCCATGTCGTCGAAATTCAACGACAAAGCATCGACTGCTTCCCGCGCGTATGACGCCAATCGCGATGGCTTCGTCATCGCTGGCGGCGCCGGCGTGCTGGTGCTCGAAGAGCTGGAGCACGCCAAGGCGCGCGGCGCCAAGATCTACGCCGAGATCGTCGGCTATGGCGCGACCTCGGACGGTTACGACATGGTGGCGCCGTCAGGCGAAGGCGCGATTCGCTGCATGCGCCAGGCGCTGGCGACCGTCGCCACGCCGATCGACTACATCAACACGCATGGTACGTCGACGCCGGTTGGAGATTCCAAGGAGATGGGCGCGATCCGCGAGGTGTTCGGCGAGAAGATGCCGTACATCACCTCGACGAAATCGCTGACAGGTCATTCTCTGGGTGCCGCCGGCGTACAGGAATCGATCTACTCGATCCTGATGATGCAAGGCGGCTTCATCGGCGAAAGCGCCCATATCGACAACCTCGATCCGGAATTCGAGGGCATGCCGATCGTGCGAAAGCGCATCGACAACGCCAGGATCGACACCGTTTTGTCAAATTCGTTCGGTTTCGGTGGCACCAACGCAACGCTCGTTTTCCAGCGCTATTCCGCATAAGGACTGCCGACCATGGACGGATTGATGAAGGGCAAGCGCGGGCTTGTCATGGGTGTCGCCAACGACCATTCGATCGCCTGGGGCATCGCGCGGAAATTGTCCGAACATGGCGCGGAACTCGCCTTCACCTATCAGGGCGACGCCTTTGGGCGCCGGGTCAAGCCACTCGCCGACAAACTCGGCGCCTCGCTGGTCGTTCCGTGCGATGTCGAGGACAGTGCTTCGGTCGCCGCCACGTTCGACACCCTGGGCAAGGAATGGGGCGGGCTGGACTTCATCGTCCACGCCATCGGCTTTTCCGACAAGAATGAGCTGAAAGGCCTCTACGCCGATACCAGCCGGGACAATTTCGTCCGCACCATGGTGATCTCCTGCTACTCCTTCACCGAGATCGCCCGCCACGCAGCGGCCTTGATGCAGGACGGCGGATCGATGATCACGCTGACTTATGCGGGGTCGGTGCGCGTCATGCCGAACTACAACGTCATGGGCGTCGCCAAGGCCGGACTGGAGGCCAGTGTGCGCTACCTCGCCAACGACTACGGTCCGCGCGGCATCAGGGTAAACGGCATATCGGCTGGGCCGGTGCGCACGCTTGCCGGCGCCGGGATTTCCGACGCGCGCCACATGTTTTCCTACCAGCAGCGCAACTCGCCGCTGCGCCGCACCGTGACCATCGACGAGGTCGGCGGCTCCGCGCTTTATCTGTTGTCCGATCTCGCCTCCGGCGTTACCGGTGAAATCCACTATGTCGATTCCGGCTATCACATCGTCTCGATGCCGACGCTCGACGAATTGAAGCAGACCGACGGCACGCGGGAATAGGCCCCTCCGGGAAATAATCTTTTCTCCAGTAAAGAGATAATTCCTTCCAATAAAATTGGACGCATTCGCGGAAACTCATTTTAAGGAGGTATCTGCTAGAAAGCCCGGCACTCTGGGGACCTTTGAATGCTCGCTGTCAGCAACCCGAAGCGAACACCGGTGTTCCGGCTGCTGACCATAGCAAGCTCGGGCATTGGCAGTTTCGTTCTCGGCATCTGGGGTCTGAAGCTCGGTCTCGGCGATGGTATTGCCGGCATATCAGCGGGCATGATGGTCGCGATCATGGCCGCCCTTTGCGCCCTGGCGGCGGCGGGAGCCGCGATGTCCTTCTTCGCCGGCGTCGATGAATCGGCGGATTTCGTCTTCAACGAAACTCACTTCGACAAGCTGACCGGCCTGCTGGCACGCCCCGCGATGGTTGGCAAGATTGCCGAGGCGGCATGCACGACCAGCCGGACCGGCGAACCGATGTTCCTCATCGACATCGACATCGATCGGTTCAAACAGGTCAACGACGCGATCGGCTACAGTCAGGGCGACGAACTGATCCGCGCCTTCACCAGGCGACTGAAGGCTTGCGTGCCGCAGCGAGCCCTGATCGGGCGTATCGGCGCCGGTGAGTTCGCGGTTCTGCTCCCCGACAATCAGGTGCAGGGGACGCTGGAAAGCTTCATCGAAAGGCTCATCGACGAGATGATGGAGCCCTATGAGCTCAGCACCCACATGCAATCGGTCAGCCTGTCTGTGGGCATCGTGGCGACGCCAAAGGACGGCATCGATCCCGTCCTCATCCTGCGCCGCTCCAATCTGGCGCTGCAGAATGCGCGCGCCAGCGGGGTCGGCAACTGGTCGGTCTTCCATGCCGAAATGGGCAGGGTCGCCGACCATCGCCAATGGATCGAATCCGAGTTGCATACCGCCTTTGAGCGCGGCGACTTCGATCTTCACTACCAGCCACAGCTCGATCTCCCGACTGGCCGCATCGTCGGTTACGAAGCGCTGATCCGGTGGCGGCACCCAGAACGCGGAATGATCCCGCCAATGGATTTCATACCGATCGCCGAGGAAACAGGCATGATTGGTCCGATCGGCGAATGGGTGCTGCGCAAGGCCTGCAGCGACGCCCGCCATCTGCCCGACGACTGCTTCGTCGCGGTCAACATCTCGCCCGTGCAGTTCATGACCAAGGACTTCGTCGGCATCGTGCGTGACACCATGACGAGCACCGGTATCAAGCCGTCACGGCTGGAACTGGAAGTGACCGAGACGGCGATGATGCAGGACCGCGACCGCGCCGCCACCATCCTGAAGCAGCTTGCCGACATGGGCATTTCGGTCGCTGTCGACGATTTCGGCACCGGCTATTCCAACCTGAGCTACCTGATCGATTTCTCGTTCGGCAAGTTGAAGATCGACCGCTCCTTCGTCAGCCGCATCGACACCGATACCAGCTCCGGCGCGGTCGTCTCGACCATCGTCGGGCTTTCGCGCGCGCTCGGCGTCAGCATCATTGCCGAAGGCGTCGAGACCGAAAGCCAGGCGACGCTGCTGAGGGCAGCCGGCTGCGACGTGGTGCAGGGCTTCCTGTTCGGCAGGCCGGCGCCACTCAAGTTCAAGGCTGGCGACGGATATGCCACCGACGAGGTCCGACGCGTCGCCAATCTGCATTGAGCACGGCGCGGCACCTGCCTACGCAGACCCTCGGCTCGGCCTAATGCCTCAACGACGGGCCGAAAGCACCTTGAACATGCCGTCGCGAGCAAGCTCGGCATAGCCCGAGAAGGCGGCCGACAGTATTGGCTCATAAGGAAGCTGACGGTTGGCCACCATGAACAGCCGCCCCCCAGGCTTCAAGGCCTTGGCTGCCGCGCGGATCATGCCGGCGCCGATCTCGGGCTCGGCCGCGCGGCTGCGGTGAAACGGCGGGGTCATGACGATCGCGTCGTAGCGCCGTTCGACCGGCTCGCTCAGCAGGTCGGTCCAGAAGAAGTTCCGTGTGATCGACTGGCTAACCGCTGCCAAATTGAGCTTTGCAGCTTCGAGCGAGGCGAAGTCCGCCTCATGAAGGTCGAGCGCCAGAATGCCGGGGGAGCGCGCGGCGACCTCGGCCGCCAGATAGCCCCAGCCGGCGCAGAAATCGGCTACGCTGCCACGCAGATCATTGGGCAAGTTCTCGACCAGCAATTTCGAACCGGTGTCGATCCGGTCAAAGGAAAACATGCCCGGTGCGGTATGGAAGCGGCCATCCACCAGCAAGGCTGGATTGGCGGCGCGCAGTTTTTGCGCCGCTGCCAGATCGGCGGGACGGCGGAGCCAGAGGGCAATGCCGTGATATTTCGGCAAATGGCCGTCAAGCGGCACAAGCTCGTCAATGCGCTTGCGCAGGCTGGCGATACCATCATCCTTGCCGCCGGCAATGACGATCAACCCACCCTGCGCCACGCTCTCGACCGCCTGGGCGATACGCAATTCATTGAGGCCGCGATGGCGGCCGGCAAACACAAGCGCCATACCAAAGCCATCGCCTTCCGCTTGCGGAGTGACGACGACACCGGAACCCTGCAGCGCGCGAAAGTACGGTCGAAAGCCCTGTACGAGGTGAAGCTCGGCCTCGAAACCGGCAGGCAGGCGAAAGCCCGGTTCGGCGCCGAGAAAGAGAACGCGCTCGCCCGTTCGCGGCAAGGCGACAGCCTCGGCCTCGAATGGATGGAAAAGCGTCTTCAGCGCCTCAGCCGGCATTCCGGTGTCCCTTCAAATGAAAACGGGCGCGACCTACCGGCGCGCCCGTCTTGATCTAGTGGTCGGACCGATCAGGCGGCGTTTTCTTCGCCTTCGCTCTTCTTGTCGCGAGCGAGTTCCTTGCCGGTGGCCTGGTCGACGACCTTCATCGACAGGCGAACCTTGCCGCGCTCGTCGAAGCCCATCAGCTTGACCCAGACCTTGTCGCCTTCCTTGACGACGTCCGAGGTCTTGGCGACCCGGTCGTTGGCAAGCTGCGAGATGTGGACGAGGCCGTCACGCGGGCCGAAGAAGTTGACGAAAGCGCCGAAGTCGGCGGTCTTGACGACCGTGCCTTCGTAGATCTCGCCGACTTCCGGCTCGGCGACGATGGTGTGGATCCACTTCTTGGCCGCCTCGATCTCCTTGGCGTTGGACGAAGCGATCTTGACCGTGCCGTCATCCTCGATGTTGATCTTGGCGCCGGTCTTTTCGACGATCTCGCGGATGACCTTGCCGCCCGAACCAATCACGTCGCGGATCTTGTCGGTCGGGATATGCATGACCTCGATGCGCGGCGCGAATTCGCCGAGCTCCGAACGCGCGCCGGAGAGCGCATTCGACATTTCGCCGAGGATATGCAGACGACCGTCCTTGGCCTGGCCAAGCGCGATCTGCATGATTTCCTCGGTGATGCCATCGATCTTGATGTCCATCTGCAGCGAGGTGATGCCGTTGGCGGTGCCGGCGACCTTGAAGTCCATATCGCCGAGGTGATCCTCGTCACCAAGGATGTCGGAGAGCACGGCGAAGCGCTCGCCTTCCTTGATCAGGCCCATGGCGATGCCGGCGACCGGCTTGGCCAGCGGAACGCCCGCATCCATCAGCGCCAGCGAGGTGCCGCAGACGGTGGCCATCGACGACGAACCGTTGGACTCGGTGATCTCCGAGACGACGCGCAGCGTGTAGGGGAACTGGTCAGCGCTCGGCAGCATCGGGCGGATGGCGCGCCAGGCGAGCTTGCCGTGGCCGATTTCGCGGCGGCCCGGCGAACCCATGCGGCCGGTCTCACCGACGGAATAGGGAGGGAAGTTGTAGTGCAGGAGGAACTTCTCCTTGTACATGCCGGTCAGTGAATCGACATACTGCTCGTCCTCGCCGGTGCCGAGCGTGGCAACGACCAGTGCCTGGGTCTCGCCGCGGGTGAACAGCGCCGAACCATGGGTACGCGGCAGGACGCCGACTTCCGAGACGATCTTGCGGACCGTCTTGAGATCGCGGCCATCGATGCGCGAGCCGGTGTCGAGGATGTTCCAGCGCACGACCTTGGCCTGGAGTTCCTTGAACACGGTGCCGATCTGCTCGGAGGTGTACTTGGCCTCTTCGCCTTCAGCCGGCGCGAACGCGGCCTTGACCTTGGCCTTGACGGCGTCGACGGCGGCGTAACGCTTCTGCTTGTCTACGTTCTTGTAAGCGTCGCGAAGTTCGCCTTCGACGATCTTCAGCATCTCGGCTTCAAGCGCGGAATAGTCCGGCGCGGTGAAGTCGCGCGGCTCCTTGGCGGCAACTTCGGCCAGCTTGATGATGGCGTCAATCACCGGCTGGAAGCCCTTGTGGCCGAACATGACGGCGCCGAGCATCAGCTCTTCGCCGAGTTCCTTGGCTTCGGACTCGACCATCAGCACGGCGTCGGCGGTGCCGGCGACAACGAGGTCGAGTTTGGATTCCTGCATCTCGTCGACATGCGGGTTGAGCACATATTCGCCGTTGATGTAACCGACGCGGGCACCGCCGACCGGGCCCATGAACGGAACGCCCGACAGGGTGAGCGCCGCCGAGGTGGCGACGATCGACAGGATGTCGGGATCGTTCTCGAGGTCATGCTGAACGACGGTGACGACGATCTGGGTGTCGTTCTTGTAGCCTGCAGCGAACAGCGGGCGGATCGGGCGGTCGATCAGGCGGGAAACCAGCGTTTCCTTCTCGCTCGGACGGCCTTCGCGCTTGAAATAGCCACCCGGGATCTTGCCGGCGGCGTAGGTCTTTTCCTGGTAGTTGACGGTCAGCGGGAAGAAATCGAGGCCGGGCTTCGGCTCCTTCATCGAAACGACGGTGGCGAGAACCTTGGTCTCGCCGTAGGTGGCGAGCACCGCGCCGTCAGCCTGGCGCGCGATCTTGCCGGTTTCGAGGATGAGCGGACGGCCGCCCCATTCGATTTCCACTTTGTGGTGATTGAACATGTCTTGTCCTTAATAAGCGGAAAGGGCCGCGCCGTTTCACGGTGCGCGGATGCCCTTTCCCTGGCTTCCTTTCTCGGGCAGCCACGGGCAAGACAACGGGAAGCTCGGGTAATTTCGGCGCGGCGAGCGCGCGCGAGCGTCCTGCAATCCTGCCCCATGACCGTCCATGGGCGGTTTCGAGTGGCCCTCTGCACGCTCGAAACCGGGTCTGGCCAATCGATACGACTGGCAGAATGCGCGACCGGCGGGCTCTCCGAGGAAAGCCCGCCGGTCAATTCGTCAACGGCGCAGACCGAGCTTCTCGATCAGCGTCTGATAGCGCGCGTCGTCCTTGCGCTTGAGATAATCAAGCAGGCTGCGGCGCTGGGAGACGAGAGCAAGCAGACCACGGCGGGAATGGTTATCCTTCTTGTGGTCCTTGAAATGGTCGGTCAGGTTCTTGATGCGCTCGGAAAGGATGGCCACCTGGACTTCCGGAGACCCGGTATCGCCCTTGGCGGTTGCGAATTCACCCATCAATTCCTTTTTGCGCTCGGCAGTAATCGACATCGTGTTTTTCCTTATCTGTTTGAGGAAACGGGTCGCCCTCAGCCGGGATGTCGTCCAGCAGGGGCCGGTGTACGCAACGCGTCAGGGCGCGATGCTGCGGCGCATATAGTGCAATTCCCCGGAAAACACCAGCCCAATTCACAAGCCGGCTTCGTCGCAGCTTTTGTGGTCCAAAAGAAGACTTTCGCCGCGGCTAAAGCCACTTCTTCCATCTGAAGAAGGAGATCAGCCCGATCGCGACAAGCAGCATGAAGACGAGTGCGGCCGGATAACCGTAGTAGGATCGCAGTTCCGGCATGTTCCATGGCGAGGCGTCGGGACTGAAGTTCATGCCCCACACACCGACCAGAAAGGTCAGCGGCATGAAGATGACGGAGACGATGGTCAGGTAGCTGATGACGTCATTGGTGCGCGCCTGGCTCAGCGACAGATGCATCTCGATCAGGCCGGTCAGCATGTCGCGCTGGGTTTCCACCAATTCGATCAGCCGCAGCGAATGATCGAGCGTGTCGTTGAGGAAGACCTTGGTCTCGGCCTTCACATAGGGCACGTCGTTGCGGATCAGGGTCGCCAGCGCATCGCGCATCGGCCACAGCACGCCCTTCAGCACATTGGCGTCGCGCCGCAATTCGTGCAGCTGCCGCATCTGATGCTTGTGCGGCGTATTCATCATCTCGTCCTCGATGCTGTCGACCAGGTCGCCGGCAGTCTCGATCGGCGGAAAATAGCTGTCGACGACGGCATCGATCAGCGCATAGGCAAGATAATCGGCGCCACGCGCGCGCAGCCGGTTGGGCGCCGAGCTCTCGATGCGCTTGCGCACCGGATCGAACGGATCGCCTTCACGTTCCTGGAAAGTGACGACGAACCCCTTGCCGAAGAAAACGGCGATCTGCTCGTAGCGGTGCGCGGTGACGTCGTCGATCATCCTGACGACGACGAAGGCATGGTCCTCGAAGAAATCCACCTTCGGCCGCTGGCCAGTGTTGACGACGTCTTCCAGCGCCAGCGGGTGCAGGCTGAAAATGCGGCCGATCTCCTCGATCAGCGAAATGTTTGCGAGTCCGGTACAATCGAGCCAGATGATCGGCCATTTTTCGCAATTGGCGGCGACGTCGTCGATGCTGGCGTTGTCGATGGTCTTGAACTTTTGCGGCGAGATCAGGGTCAGCCGCAGTTCCGAGCGCCGCGCCGCCGGATCGGCGATCAGCGTGCCGGGCGACGCTCCGACCGGTGGCCGCCGCGTCTTCGCCGGCGCCCGCTTCTTGACCGTCTCAGCCTTTGCCATGGAGCCCCCTCGCGCGTCGTGTCGAAAGAAACTAGACGAGCGCCGTCACCCGGCAAAGACCCGCTTGGGCTTGAACATGCCTTGCTCGATCGCGCCGATGGCGACCAGCTTGCCGCGTGCGGTGGCGCAGGCTTCTTCCGCTTCCACCGGCGCGTCGCGCCCGCGGATGATGACCGGATTGCCGAGGCGGATCTTTGTCGCCGCATCGTCGCTGATGGCAATCTGCGGCAGACAGTCGAGCGCGGCCGACGTGTCGACCAGCAGCGCGTCGATCGAACCGAAATCGACCGGCTTTTCCACTTCATCAACCGTCTCCGAACCTTCGTCGCCCTTTTCGCCGAAGCGAGCGGCTTCCAGTTCGGCGATGGTGACGAAGTCTTCCGGCGTGAACGGCTCGACCTCGACCCGGCGCAGTTCGGAAATATGGCCGAAACAGCCGAGATCGCGGCCCAGGTCGCGGGCCAGCGAACGCACATACGTGCCCTTGCCGCACTCGACCTCGAAAACGGTGTGGTCGGCATCGTGCTCGACAAGATCGAGACGGCCTATCTCGATCTCGCGCGGCGGGATGTCGACCGTTTCGCCCTCGCGGGCCAGATCGTAGGCGCGCTCGCCGGCGATCTTGATGGCCGAGAATTGCGGCGGGGTCTGCATGATGACGCCGGTGTATTTCGGCAGCAGCGCCAGCACCTCGGCCTCGGACGGACGCTGGTCGGACTCCTTGGTTACCGGACCCTCGAGGTCGTCGGTCGAACGCTCCTGCCCCCAGGCAACGGTGAAACGATAGATCTTGGCGCCGTCCTGCACGTAAGGCACGGTCTTGGTGGCTTCGCCGAGCGCGATCGGCAGCATGCCGGAAGCCAGCGGATCGAGCGTGCCGGCATGGCCGGCCTTTTCCGCCTGGAACAGCCATTTGATCTTGGAGACGGCTTCGGTCGAACCCATGCCGACCGGCTTGTCCAGCACCAGCCAGCCCGAGATCGGCCGGCCCTTCTTCTTGCCGCGACGCGCCACTATTCGGTGTCCTTGTTGTCGTCTTTGTTTTGCTCGGCTTGGTCGTCTGGTCCCAGATCGCGCGCCACTTCGGGCGACTTGAGGAGATCACTGATCCTGGCGAAATTGTCGAAGGAAGTGTCGAGCTTGAAGCGGAACTCCGGCATGAACTTCATCTGCCGCAGCGCACCGGAAACGCGGCCACGCACGAATTTCGCATGCTTGTTGAGCGCCTCGACCACCGCGTCGGTATCCTTGGCTCCAAGTGGCGAGACGAAAGCAGTGGCGACCCTCAGATCGGTAGACATACGCACTTCCGAGACCGAAATCACGGTACTCTCGATCAGCGGATCGATGATCTCACCGCGCTGCAAGGTTTCGGACAGCGCATGGCGCACCTGTTCGGCGACACGCAGCATGCGCTGGGATGGACTTGAAGTGGTTGGACGGGGCATTTTTCTCAATCCTGAAAGCGTGGGGCGCGGGATGGGACCGTGCCGCATGTCTCATATGTGTTGGGCGGCGGTCTTTCGACCACCGCCCGGTAAGGACAAGTCACTCGAACTCAGAGCGTCCGGGTCACCATCTCGACGCGGAAGCACTCGATGACGTCGCCGACACGCATGTCCTCGTAGTTCTGGAAGGCCATGCCGCACTCCTGGCCGCCGGGGACTTCCGAAACCTCGTCCTTGAAGCGCTTCAGCGTCTTCAGCGTGCCTTCGTGGATGACGACGTTGTCGCGGATCAGGCGCACGCCCGCGCCACGCTCGACCTTGCCTTCGGTGACACGACAGCCGGCGATCTTGCCGACCTTGGTGATGTCGAAGATCTCGAGGATCTGCGCATTGCCGATGAAGGTCTCGCGACGCTCCGGCGACAGCAGGCCCGACAGAGCCGCTTTCACGTCATCCACGAGATTGTAGATGATCGAGTAGTAGCGGATCTCGATGCCAGCTGCCGCGGCAGCCGCACGCGCCTGGACATTGGCGCGGACATTGAAGCCGATGATCGCCGCGCCCGAGGTTTCCGCCAGCGACACGTCGCTTTCGGTGATGGCGCCGGCGCCGGCATGAACGATGCGCGCACGCACCTCGTCGGTGCCGAGCTTGTCGAGCGCCGCGTTGATCGCCTCGATCGAGCCCTGCACGTCGCCCTTGATGACCAGCGGGAATTCCTTCAGTCCGCTCGTCTGCAATTGCGACATCATCTGCTCGAGCGACCCGCGCTGGCCGGCATGCTTGGCAACCGCCTTCTCACGCGCCAGACGCTGGCGGTACTCGGTGATTTCGCGGGCACGGGCCTCGTTGTTGACCACGGCAAAGCGGTCGCCGGCCTGCGGCGTGCCTTGCAAGCCAAGCACTTCGACCGGCATCGCCGGCGGCGCTTCCTTGATCTGCACGCCACGATCGTTGACCAGTGCGCGCACCCGGCCCCATTCGTTGCCGGCGACAAGGATATCACCCGGCATCAGCGTGCCGGTCTGGACCAGAACGGTGGCGACCGGGCCACGGCCCTTGTCGAGCTGAGCTTCGATGACAACACCCTCGGCGGTGCGGTCCGGATTGGCCTTCAGGTCGAGAATTTCTGCCTGCAGCAGGATCGCCTCGAGCAGCTTGTCGAGATTGGTGCCCTTGGTCGCCGACACTTCGACGTCCAGCACTTCACCGCCCATCGATTCGACGAAGACCTCGTGGCGCAACAGTTCCGAACGCACCTTCTGCGGATCGGCATCATGCTTGTCGATCTTGTTGATCGCCACGATGATCGGAACGCCGGCCGCCTTGGCGTGGCTGATGGACTCGATCGTCTGCGGCATCACGCTGTCGTCGGCCGCCACCACCAGGATGGCGATGTCGGTCGCCTGGGCGCCACGGGCACGCATTGCCGTGAAGGCGGCGTGGCCGGGCGTGTCGATGAAGGTGATCTTGTGACCATTCTTCTCGACCTGATAGGCGCCGATGTGCTGGGTGATGCCGCCGGCCTCGCCGGACACGACATTGGCGTTGCGGATGGCGTCGAGCAGTGAGGTCTTGCCGTGATCGACGTGACCCATGATCGTCACCACAGGCGGCCTCGACACCAGGTCCTCGGCATTGTCGGCGATGTTGAACAGGCCTTCCTCGATGTCGGACTCGGCGACGCGGCGAACCGTATGGCCGAATTCGGTGGCGACCAGCTCGGCCGTGTCGGCGTCGATGACGTCGCCCGGCTTCAGGATCTGGCCCTGCTTCATGAAGAACTTGACCAGGTCGACGGCGCGCTCGGACATGCGTTGCGCAAGTTCCTGGATGGTAATGGTTTCTGGCAGGATCACTTCGCGCATGACTTTCTCGCGCGGCTCATTGTGCATCGCGCGCTTGAATTTCTCCTGGCGGCGACGCATCGACGACAGCGAACGAGCCCGCGCGTCCTCGTCGGACAATGCTGAATTCAGCGTCAGCTTGCCCCGGCGGCGGTCTTCCTCGCTCTTGGTCGGCTTGGCCGGGCGCGCCACTTCGGGCGTGACCAGACGGCGCACCGGCGCACCGGCGCCAGTCCGCTTCGGCTTGACCTCTTCCTCGTCGTCGACCGTCGCCAGTTCAGCGGCCAGCGGCGCACGGCGGCGTGCCTCTTCCTCGGCCCGACGGCGGGACTCGGCCTCGGCCTGCAACCGCGCCTCTTCCTCGGCCTGGCGGCGCGCGGATTCCTCGCGTTCGCGCTTGCGGCGCTCTTCATCCTCGGCGCGGCGCTTGGCGTCCTCGGCGGCGCGCTGACGGTCCTCGACCTCACGCACCTTCGAGCCTTCGAGCGCCCTGCGGCGCGCTTCCATTTCACTGCGCGACAGTTCGTTCAGCACCATGCCGCTGCGCTCGACCGGAGGCGGCGGGGGTGGCGGCGGCGCCTTGGGCGCTTCCTGCACGACAGGCGCTGCCACGACCGGCGGCTTCGGCGTGAACACAGGTGCGGCAACCGGCTCCGGCTTGTCGCCGGGCATCGAGAACTTGCGCTTCTTGGTTTCGACGACGACCTGCTTGGTGCGGCCGTGCGAGAAGTTCTGGCGCACAGTGCCCTGTTCCATACCGGGGCGCTTCAGCGTCAAGGTCTTCTTCGGCGTCACACTCAGCGTATTGTCGTCACCCGATTTCGTATCGCTCATTCCATATCCTCTGCGGCATCATCTTCGTCAGCAACAGCCGCAAGCATTGCCAGATCGTCCGGGGAACCGCCCCGATACCGGTCGAGCGCAACCATGCGCTTCTGGACCGCCCTGCCCGCGTCTCCCGCGAGAACGGCAGCATGTATCACATTTGTACCCCCCAATGCCAAGCTCAACTCGGCCTCGGAGAAAAGTTTGTAGGCAAGGATAGCAGGCCCGCCGAGATGGACTGTCGCCCGCCGTGCCTGGCTGATCTTGCGTACGCCGTCGTCGGATGCCTCGGCCGCATGGAGCACGAAAAGCGCCAGCCCGCCGCGCACCGCGCTCTCCACCTTGGTGGCGCCAAGCGAGATTGCGCCTGCCTTGCGTGCAAGCCCCAGCATGCCCAGGGCGTATCTGGAGAGCAGCCCGTCGACCATGCCGCCAAGATCGGGCGGCACGACCACCTGTGCCTTGAAGGCGCGGGCAAAGAGGTTTTTTGCCGCGGCCTTGTCGATATGTAGGCGGTCGGCGCTCACCCAGCAACCACGGCCGGGCAGATTTCTCTTGATGTCTGGAACGACGGCCGAATCCGGGCCGACGACGAACCGGATCAGTTCATCCGGTTCGGCCTGCCTGCGGGTGACGATGCAGGTGCGATCGTTCATCTCGTCCAAGGGCGGGTTCGGTGCGATGCGGTTTCACCTCACGCACCAACGGCTTCGTCAGCCGGTTCTTCTTCGGCTGCAAGCTCGTCTTCGGTGATCCAGCCAGCCTTGAGGCGGGCAGCCAGAACCATCTGCTCGGCATCGGCGCGCGTCACGCCATGGCTGGCGAGCACACCCGGAAATACCTTCGTCTCGCCGTCCTTGCGTTCCTTCCAGCCGGTCAGGTCGTCGGCCGCGTAGCCAGCGAAATCCTCGATCGTCTTGATGCCGTCCTCGCCGAGCGTCACCATCATGGCGGTGGTGATGCCCGGGATTTCGCGCAGCTCGTCCGTGACGCCCAGCGCCTTGCGCTTGTCGTCGTGCTCGGCCTCGATCTTCTCCAGATACTCGCGGGCGCGGGTCTGGATCTCCGAAGCGGTGTCGTCGTCGAAGCCATCGATCGAGGCGATCTCGCCGGCGTCGACATAAGCGACTTCCTCGACGCTGGTGAAGCCCTCGGAGGCCAGCACCTGGCCGACCATCTCGTCGACATCGAGGGCTTCCATGAACAGCGAGGAGCGCTCGACGAATTCCTTCTGGCGGCGCTCGGATTCTTCAGCCTCGGTCAGGATGTCGATATCCCAGCCGGTGAGCTGCGAGGCGAGCCGCACGTTCTGGCCGCGGCGGCCGATGGCCAGCGACAGCTGGTCGTCGGGAACCACGACCTCAATGCGTTCGGCATCCTCGTCGAGCACGACCTTGGCGACTTCCGCCGGCTGCAGCGCGTTGACGATGAAGGACGCGGCCGAAGGCGACCACGGAATGATGTCGATCTTCTCACCCTGCAATTCGCCGACCACCGCCTGGACGCGGCTTCCGCGCATACCGACGCAGGCGCCGACGGGATCGATCGAGGAGTCCCGCGAGATGACGGCGATCTTGGCACGCGAGCCCGGGTCGCGGGCGACCGACTTGATCTCGATGATGCCGTCATAGATCTCCGGCACTTCCATGGTGAACAGCTTCGCCATGAACTGCGGATGGGTGCGCGACAGGAATATCTGCGGGCCGCGTTGCTCGCGGCGCACGTCGTAGACATAGGCGCGGACGCGATCGCCATATTTGTAGTTTTCGCGCGGGATCAGCTCGTCGCGACGGATGATCGCCTCGCCACGGCCGAGATCGACAATGACATTGCCGTATTCGACGCGCTTGACCGTGCCGTTGACGATTTCGCCGATGCGGTCCTTGTATTCGTCGTACTGGCGGTCGCGCTCGGCCTCGCGCACCTTCTGCACGATGACCTGCTTGGCCGACTGGGCGGCGATGCGGCCGAAATCCATCGGCGGCAGCTGTTCGGCGATGAAGTCGCCGAGCTGGGCGTCGGGATTGCGCTCACGTGCCGAGGATATGGCGATCTGGGTGGCGTAGTCATCGACCTTCTCGACCACTTCCATCAGCCGCTGCAGCTTCATCTCGCCGGTGTTGGGATTGATGTCGGCACGGATGTTGGTCTCCTGGCCGTAACGCGAGCGCGCCGCCTTCTGGATCGCATCGGCCATGGCGGCGATGACGATCGACTTGTCGATCGACTTTTCACGCGCGACCGCATCGGCGATCTGCAGCAGTTCAAGCCTGTTGGCGCTTACAACCATGTTTTTTCTCCCGAGCTTGTTGCCGAGCTCTTATGCCCGGCAGCCCAATCACATTTCCTGTTCGGTTTCGTTTTCCGCGCCCTCTGGCGCCTCGTCTTCCGGCTCGCCGCGGCGTTTCTTCGCTTCCTTGCGCGCCCTGTTGTCCTTCGACAGCGCGTCACGGATGAGATCGTCGGTCAGGATCAACCGGGTCTCGGCGATCGCATCGTAAGGTACGCGCACCGTCGGCTCTTCGCCATAGGCGGCCTTGTCGCGCTCGATCAGCACGTCATTTTCACCGGCCTCGACGATCTTGCCCTTGAACCGCTTGCGATCGGCGACAATGATCGATGTTTCCATCTTGACCAGATGACCCGTCCACGTCGCGAAATCAGACTTGCGGACCAATGGCCGGTCGATGCCGGGCGACGAGACCTCGAGATGATAGGCCTTTTCGATCGGATCATCGACATCGAGCGCCGGCGACACCGCGCGGCTGACCTCTTCGCAATCCTCGACGGTCATGGTGCCGTCCTCGCGCTCGGCCATGATCTGCAGCGTCAGCCCGTTCTGGCCGGACAGATGCACCCGCACGAGGCGGAAGCCGATCGCGCGCAGCACCGGCTGGACGATCAACGCGATGCGCGCATCGATGCCGCTCTCGCGGATGATGCGATCGTCGCCCTCGCTTGCCGTTGCAGTCATTCGATCCCTGTCGTTCGATTCGAAGCTATCGGCAGGTAATAAAAAAGAGCGGGACCGGGTGGACCCACTCTTCGTCATACCGACCAAGAATTTGAGGCTGATATAAACGAAGGTGGCGCGCCTTTCAAGTCCCGTGGGCGGCAGCGTCCACCGACGGAATTCAACCGACTGTTGCAGCACGCGCATGGCAAGCATGCAGTTGCGCCACTAACCGGCTGTCTTTCCAGTACCTATCTCCATCACGCCGTGCAATTTCGATGATGCACGACAGCAAGGAAGAAACAAATGAACACCTACAAGCCGTTTGGCGCTATTGGCGAACTGATCCGCCTGTTTGGCAGTGCAATTACCGTATCCGCCGCTGTCGAGCGCGGTCGCCGCCCCGACAATCGGGATCTGGTGGCGCTGGGCATCGAGCCGCGCGATTTCCACCGGATCCGGCGCTTCTAGAGCCTGTCAGTCCTCGCTGGCGCCAAGCTGAGCCAGAACCTTGCCCCGGCCACGGGCCCGCAGGTAGAGCGGCAAAAGCACCGCAGTCGCGGCAAGCAGCAACAGGATCACCGCAATCGGAGATCCGACCAGGATCAACAGATCGCCCTGGCTGATGGCCAGCGCGCGGCGCAGTTGCTGTTCCGCCATCGGCCCCAGGATCAATCCCACCACGACCGGCGCAATCGGATAGCCAAAGCGGCGCAGGCCGTAGCCGAGCAGGCCGAACGCCAAAAGCATGCCCAGTTCGAACGAAACGGGCAAAGTGAACAGCCCCAGGACGTTGACCTGCGACACGGCTGCATTCGCACCGATCGTTCCGAGCGTCGCAAACGTCAGGATGCCGGCATAGAGCCAAGGTGTCGGTATCGTCAAAAGCTTGATCCAGACACCGATGAGCGGCAGGTTGAGCACCAGAAGCATCAGATTGGCAACGAGCAGGCTGGCAATCAGACCCCAGACAAGCTGAGGGTTTGTGGCGAACAGCAGCGGGCCTGGTTGCAGTCCGAATTGCTGGAAGCCAGCCAGCATGATCGCAGCCGTGGCCGTGGTCGGCAGTCCCAGCGTCAGCAACGGCACCAGCGTTCCGGCAGCCGAAGCGTTGTTGGCCGCTTCCGGACCTGCAACGCCCTCGATCGCGCCGTGGCCGAATTCTTCCGGTTTTTCCGCAAGCTGCTTTTCCACGGAGTAAGAAAGGAACGTGCCGATTTCGGCGCCACCGGCCGGCATGGCGCCGATCGGGAAACCTATGGCGGTGCCGCGCAGCCAGGGCTTCCATGAGCGGCGCCAGTCCTCGCGGGTCATCCAGACCGAACCCTTGACCGCCTGGACGGTTGAACTGCTGCTCTTGCCGGCGGCAACGCTCAGCGCTTCGCCGATGGCAAAGAGCGCCACCGCAAGCGTGGTCACCTCGATACCATCGAGCAGGTCGGGAATGCCGAAGGCGAGACGCGCCTGCCCTGTCTGCAGGTCAATGCCGATCAACCCGAGCCCCAGACCGATGAACAGCGCGGTGAGACCGCGTAGCGTCGAGTCGCCGAAGGCGGCCGAAACGGTCATGAAGGCAAGGATCATCAGCGCGAAATATTCGGCCGGACCGAACGACAACGCCATCTTGACGATGGTTGGCGCGATGAAGGCGAGGCCGATGGTGGCAATCAGGCCGGCGACGAAAGAGCCAATGGCGGCCGTCGCAAGCGCCGGCCCGCCGCGCCCGGCACGAGCCATCTTGTTGCCTTCCAGCGCGGTAACGATCGAGGCACTTTCGCCCGGCGTGTTGAGCAGGATCGACGTCGTCGAGCCGCCATACATGCCGCCATAGTAGATACCGGCAAACATGATCAGCGAGCCAGCCGGGTCCAGTTTGTAGGTGACGGGCAACAGCAGCGCCACGGTGAGCGCCGGGCCAATGCCGGGAAGAACGCCGACAGCCGTGCCGAGCGTGACGCCGATGAGCGCATAAAGCAGGTTCATAGGCTCGAGCGCCGTCAACAACCCTTGCGCCAGCAGACCGAACGTATCCATCAGGGCCGAACTCCCACGAAAATCGCTAGAACAGCCGTTCGAGCGGGCCGGCAGGCAGCGAAAGCTGCAGCCCCTTGGCGAAGATGATCCAGATGATGAACGACAGGACGAGGCCGATCGGGATCGTCTGCCACAACGGGCCGCGGCCGAATGCGCGCGCGGTCGCGGCAAAGAGCAGGCCCGTGGCAATCGCGAAGCCGGCCACCTTCAGCAGCAACATCTGGGCCACGAGGCCGCCGACGATCCACAGGATCGGACTGATCTCCTGATGTTCGCGTTCAGGAAAATCACCGCGAAAGGCCTCGAAGGCCGTCCAGATCGACAGACCGAGAAACACCGCGGCAATGAAGTATGGAAAGGTCGTGGGGCCAACGCGCGCATAATTGGCGCCGGCACCGTGGCTAGCGGTGCTCCACGCAATCACCACAGCCACGATGGCGAGGGCGGCGGCGATGACAAGCGCCGCCCGATCCGGGCGGCGCTTCGCTTGCTGGTGGTCGGTCTGGCTCATTTCACCAGACCGATATCTTTCAGGATCGCCGCCGTCGCTTCGGTGTCCTTCTTGAGCTGGGCGGAGAATTCGTCACCGGCGAGATAGGTGTTGGCCCAGCCCTTGTCGGCAAGAATCTTCTTCCACGACGCCGACTGCACCATCTTGTCCACGTCGGCAAGCACGGCGGCTTTCTGATCGGCGGTGAGGCCGGGAGCGGCAGCAACCATGCGCCAGTTCTGGATGGAGACATCCACACCGCTTTCCTTGAAGGTCGGCGCATCGATGGCTTCGACCTTGGTCTCGCTGGAGATGCCGATGATACGGAGCTGACCGGCCTTGATCTGCGATTCGAATTCGCCATAGCCGGAAATGCCGACCGTCACCTGACCGCCAAGAATGGCGGCAAGAGCTTCGCCGCCGCCGGAAAAGGCGATGTAGTTGATCTTGGTGGGGTCCACGCCAACAGCCTTGGCAAGAAGGCCGGCAGCAATGTGGTCGGTCCCTCCGGCAGAGCCGCCGCCCCAGGAGACCGCGCCCGGATCGGCCTTGAGCTTGGCAACCAGCCCAGCCATATCCTTGATGTCGGACGCGGCCGGAACAACGATCGCTTCATATTCGCCGGTCAGCCGGGCGATCGGGGTGATCTGGTCGAGCGTCACCGGCGAGGCATTGGTAAGGATCGCGCCGACCATGACATAGCCACCGACGATGAGCTGGGTCGGATCGCCATTGGCCTGATTGACGAACTGCGCGAGGCCGATGGTGCCGCCGGCTCCGGGAACGTTGTTGACCTGCACGCTGCTCGATATCTTTTCGTCCTGGAGCGCGGTCTGCATCGAACGCGCCGTCTGGTCCCAACCGCCGCCGGGGGCTGCGGGAGCCATGATCTTGTAGTCGGCCGCTGCGGCCGGCAGGGCGAGTGCGCCCGCAATGATGGATGCCAAAACGAATTGCTTCATTGCCGTTCCTCCCTTGCTACCCGCATGTGCGGGGCAAATGCTTGTTCAGTTTCGAAGCCCGCGCCAGGCAGCGTCCCGAAATGACAAGGAAGGAGCTGGCCGGCTCAGGGTCCGGCCACTATGGGCAGCGTTTCCAGCCTACCTGCACGGCGGCAGTGCCGGCCGTCGGTAGTCTTTGCGGAAACGTGTTCGAAGTCCTCCCGAACTTTCCGAGCCTCGCCGCCTCCACGGATGGGCCAAAACCTACCTAGCATGGCAACCTGACATCAGACTGACACCGATGCAACAGGATAGGAATATCGCGCTGTCAGGGACTGCGCAGCGCAGCGTTCCAGCGTTCGATGAGGCGCATGCGCTTTACCTGATCGAGATAGACCATCAGGCCCGGGCTGACCGGGACCGGACGCAATTGTGCGCCGAGAACCTCCTGCATCCTGTTTGCCGTGTTCTCACCCGAAACGTCTGGATTGACGGCGGCGATCTCGAGTTCGCGCGCCATCACCGTCTGTCCTTCCGCGGACATGAAATATTCGAGATAGCGGCGACCGAGGTCGGGGGAGTGGGAGCCGGTCGGCACCAGCCCGATGCGCGACATCACCACCGTATAGTCCTTGGGCAGGACTATGCCGACGTCGGGATCTCTGGCGGCCCAGTCGGCGGCATAAGAACCCAGGATGTTGTAGCCAAGCACAAAGCGGCCATCGGCGATCCGCTCGAGGATGGCGGAGCTGGTCGAATAGAGCTTCACACCCGCCGCTCCCATGGCGCGGATCACCGACCAGATATCCGGATACTGCTCCTGGTCGCGCGCCATGAACATGAAACCAACGCCGGAACGCTCGATGTCGTAAGTGGCGATGCGGCCATAGACCTTGTCGCCCTGGGTCCTGAGGAAATCGACGAACTGGCCGCGCGTGGCTGGCGGCGGAACGTCCTTGAAGCTCGGCTTGTGATAGACGAACACCGCGGGCTCGAAGGTCAGCGCATAGGCCGTGTCGCGCCAGTTTGCCCAGCGCGGCCAGCGATCGGAGAGCGGCAGACGGCTTTCCTGAGCATAGCCGTCATTGGCGAGCTTGACCTGGAGGTCCATGGCCGAGGAAAAAGCAATGTCGGCGGTGCCCTTGCCGGCGTCCGTTTCGGCCACGACACGATCATAGATGTCGGTCGTCAACAAATCCTCGTAGCGCACAGCGACATCGGGATTGGCCCTCTGGAAGCCATCGATCATCGGTTTGGCCAAGGGCACGTCCAGCGAGGAATAGACGACCAGCGTGCGTGCGTTCGAAGCACCGTCAAGTGCGGGGAAGAGGGTGACCTCGGCCCGCGTGGGCGCCGAAAGACAAACCAGAACGGTGAGGATGGCCAAGCGCATGGTCGCCAGACCATGCATCAACAATGCGGGTCGTACAACGGCGACACGCGACGGACGCAAATGACGCGGCTCTGGACCTTTGCCTGTCGAATAGGCATCGTCGGTGCAGGGAGAACCCAGTGCGCATTCTGGTGGTAGAGGACAATCAGACGTTGGCCGGTGGGCTCGCGGCCGTGCTGAGAAGCAGCGGCTATGCCGTCGACGTGGTCGGCGACGGTGCGTCGGCCGTGGCGGTCCTTGCCACCGAGCGGTTCGACCTCGTCATTCTCGACCTTAACCTGCCCCAGATGGACGGTCTCGAAGTGTTGCGCACCATGCGCGGCCGACAGCATGACGCGGCGGTGCTGATCCTGTCGGCACGCCACTCGCTGGACGAAAGGGTCAAGGGGCTCGACCTTGGCGCCGACGACTACATGGTCAAGCCCTTCGATGTGGGCGAACTGGAGGCACGGGTCCGCACGCTGCTGCGCCGTCGCGCCGGCCTCAAGGCAGCCACCGTTGCCTTTGGCGAGGTAGTGCTCGACCTCAACACGCGCAGTTTCTCGTCCCTGGGAGCGGTGATCGACATTCCGGCGCGGGAGCTGGCATTTCTCGAAACGCTGTTCATGCGCGCCGGCAAGGTGGTGGCCAAGCAGGCGATTATCGAATCGCTTGCCGGTTTCGACGAGGATCTGAGCGCCAACGCCATCGAGCAATATGCCAGCCGCCTGCGCAAGCGGCTGGCGCCATACGGGCTGACGGTCAGAACCGCACGCGGCATTGGCTATTACCTCGAAAAGATCCCACGCGCCTGATGGTGCAGACAACGCCATATTCGCTGCGAGGGCGGCTGCTGGTCTGGCTGCTGGTGCCGCTGGTCATCATGGGCCTGATTGCGCTCGCCGACACCTATCGCGAGGCCGTGAACACGGCAAACGCCGTGTCGGACCGCGTGCTGGCCGGCTCGGCGCTGGCCATTGCCGAGCGCATCGTGGTGGCCGAGAACGGCGTGCTGGAGGTCGACGTTCCCTATGTGGCGCTCGAAATGCTGACATCGGCGGCACAGGACCGCGTCTTCTACCGCGTCGACGGCCCCGGTGGCGTCTTCATAACCGGATATCAGACGCTGCCGGTGATCAAAGGGCTCGCGCGGGAGGAAAGCGGCTATGCCGATGGCAGTTTTCGCGGCGAGCCTATCCGGCTGACATCGCTGTCCCGCGCCGCTTCGACGGGGGCGAGTTCCGTGCCCTTTGTCGTTACCGTCGCCGAAACGACGATTGCCCGCTCGCAATTGGCCCGGACCATCCTGTTGCGCTCCGCATTGCGCCTGGCCATCCTGATCGGCGGTGCAGCGGCCATCGTGTGGCTCGCCGTCACCTTTTCGCTGAGGCCGCTCTATCGGCTGCGCGATGCCATTGCCGAGCGCAACCCCGACGATTTGCACCCGATCGAACAAGCGGTGCCGAAGGAGGTGCGCGGGCTGGTCGACACCGTCAACTCGTTCATGGGAAGACTTGGTTCGGCACTCGGCGCGATGCGGCATTTCACGGGCAATGCGAGCCATCAGCTGCGCACGCCGCTGGCCATCATTCGCACACAGCTGGCGCTTTCGGCGCGCGCTCATTCGCTTGAAGAGGCACGCCGTGCCGCCGCGATCGGAGACGAGGCGATCGCCCATGCCGAGCGGGTCATCGCCCAGCTCCTGTTGCTGGCCAAGGTCGACGAAGCGACATCCGATCGGCTGAAGAGCCTTGGCGCGATCAATCTGACCGAACTTGCGCGGACGCTGACTGCCGACTTTGTCGCCCACGCCCACAGTGCCGGCATCGACCTCGGCTTCGAGGGCGAACGGGCGCAGTTTGTCCGCGGCGAGCCGATGCTGTTGAGCGAAATGATCCGCAATCTGATCGAAAATGTGCTCGCTTATGCCGGCAGCGGGACGGAGGCGACCGTCAAGGTCTTCGGTAGCGGCGCCGATGTCATTCTGGAAGTGGAAGACACCGGACCCGGCATTGCGGCGGGCAAACTGGATAGCGTACGCCAGCGCTTCGTGCGCGGCGACGCCGGCGGCAAGCCAGGAGCTGGGCTCGGCCTGCCGATCGTAGAGGAGATCGGGGCGCTGTTCGGCGGCCGGCTCGACCTGTCGGCAGGCAAGGACGATTGCGGCCTGCGCGTCCGCGTCACCTTTTCAACGGCGAACCGGGTCAGCCCCGCACGAAGGTAAGGTAGGCCGGCCGCCGGCCCTCACGAATGGCCTTCGCCTCGTAGCGGGTGCCGGGCCAACCGTCATAGGGACGATGCCAGTCCGCCGCCTCCGTAGCCTGCCAGGCGAACCCGCCATGCGCCCGGCAATGCAGCAAAGTCCAGTTTACATAGGTGTCGATGTCGGAGGCGAAGCGGAATTTTGAACCCGGCTTCAGGACGCGCGCGAAACGGTCGAGATTGACCGAGCTGACGAAACGGCGCTTCCAGTGCTTCTTCTTCGGCCAGGGATCCGGATAGAGAAGGTCGATGCCGTCGAGCGAAGCCTGCGGCAACCAGTCGAGCAGCCGGGTGGCGTCGTCGTCATAAACCCGAAGATTGGCGAGTGGCTTTTCCTTGACCGCTATCATCATCTTGGCCATGCCGTTGACGAAGGGTTCGACGCCGATAAAGCCGATCGTTGGCGCCTCGGTGGCGCGATGCAGCAGATGTTCGCCGCCGCCAAAGCCAATTTCGAGGCGAACGGCCGAAACATCCGCTTCAAACAGAGTGCGCGGATCAGCCGGCGGTTCAGCTGTCAGATCGAGCCGGTATCTGCCAAAGCCGCTTTCCAACGCGGCCGCCTGCTGCGGACGCATGGTCTTGCCGCGCCGGCGACCGAAAAATGCTTCGGTCGCGCGGCGTGGTCTATCCTTCGGTTCCATAGCGAGGCCTTGGCGCCGCTATCAGGCGGCAACCGCGTCCCTGAGTGCCTTGGCGAGATCGGTCTTTTCCCAGGAGAAAGACCCATCCCGGCCGGCCTTGCGGCCGAAATGGCCGTAGGACGACGTCTTGGCATAGATCGGCTTGTTGAGATCCAGATGACGGCGGATGCCGGACGGCGAGAGATCCATGACGGTGCGCAGCGCTTCCTCGAGCTTGGCCTCGTCGACCTTGCCGGTGCCGTGCAGGTCGACATAGACCGACAGCGGCTGGGCGACGCCGATGGCGTAGGAAAGCTGGATGGTGCAACGGTCGGCGAGTTTCGCCGCGACGACATTCTTGGCCAGATAGCGGGCCGCGTAGGCCGCGGAACGGTCGACCTTGGTGGTGTCCTTGCCGGAGAAGGCACCGCCGCCATGGGGTGCCGCACCACCATAGGTGTCGACGATGATCTTGCGGCCGGTCAGCCCGGCATCGCCATCCGGTCCACCGATGACGAACTTGCCGGTCGGGTTGATGTACCACATGCAATTGTCGGCGATCTTGAGGTCGCCCAGTGCCTCGCGGATATAGGGCTCGACAACCTGGCGCACCTTCTTGGAGTCCCAGCTTGCATCGAGGTGCTGGGTGGAGAGCACGATCTGCGTGGCTTCCGCCGGCTTGCCGTCGACATAGCGAACGGTGACCTGGCTCTTGGCGTCCGGCCCGAGCTTGCCGGCCTCGCCGCTGCCTTCGTGGCGGGCGGCGGCCAAAAGCTCGAGGATCTTGTGGCTGTAATAGATCGGCGCCGGCATCAGATCCGGCGTCTCACGGCAGGCATAACCGAACATGATGCCCTGGTCGCCGGCACCTTCCTCGCCCTGACGGTCTGAAGCGTTGTCGACACCCTGGCCGATATCGGGCGACTGGCCGTGCAGCAGGACCTCGATCTTCGCCGTCTTCCAGTGGAAGCCGGCCTGCTCGTAGCCGATTTCACGGATCGCCTTGCGGGCGACAGACTTGAACTTGGCCGGATTGACGATCGGGTGACCGGCGGCATCCTTCAGGATGTTGCCTTCCTTGTCCTTCTTCAGCAGCGTCTCGGGGACGCGCACCTCACCGGCGATGACGACGCGGTTGGTGGTTGCCAGCGTCTCGCAGGCGACGCGGACTTTCCACGGATCCATGCCGGTCTTCTTGGCTTCGCGATAGACCAGATCGACGATCTCGTCGGAAATCCGGTCACAGACTTTGTCGGGATGGCCCTCGGAAACGGATTCCGAGGTAAAGAAGTAATTCTGCCGCGTCACGGGTGTCCCCTCTTGAAAAACGATCGGCAGGCTGCCGATTTTGGCGCGCCACGTGTTAGCGGGGCGGAGCGCCGCTCGTCAAGCGGTGCCGCCGTCCTGGCATGAATGTCAATGCAGTTATCTTGTGCCACCGGCGGCAAGTCGCCGCCGGTGGCACGGGATTGCGGATCAGTCGGGATCGTCGGCGGAGAGGGACTTGACCAGATCTATGATCCTGCGGCGCACCTTGGCGTCGGCGATCTTGACAAAGGCCCGGTTGAGCTGAAGACCTTCGGGACTGCCGCAGAATTCGACGGCGAAAGCCATCGACGCATCTTCGGCAAAGCCACGGCCGGCAACGGCCTCCTGGCCCGGCGCATCCTCGAAAAAGAAGGCGACAGGCACGCCGAGTATGGAAGCGATCGCCTGCAGGCGGCTGGCGCCGACGCGATTGGTGCCCTTTTCATATTTCTGAATTTGTTGAAATGTGATGCCGAGATTCTCGCCCAGTTTCTCCTGGCTCATTCCCAGCATATTGCGGCGAAGCCGAATGCGGCTCCCAACATGGATGTCGATCGGATTCGGTTTCTTCTTGTTGTCTTCTGCCATTTTTTCCTCGCCGAATTTTTTCGGCTTTCTCTATTTTTTTCCTGCCCAAATGGAGCCGGAGGCAACTGCCCCAACAGAACGATCAACCGACTTCGAGAAATTTCAGGCGTTACAGTATGAGTTTCTAATGTGCGGGCTGTCAATTCACCCGTAGCCTTTGCCTTACGTTCAACAGCGCCGCCGCAACGGCAAACAGCAACATGATCAGCATTCCGTTAATCCACCGCTGGCCGGAGGATATGATCCTCTGTTCGGAAATCGGCACATGTGCATCGATGGCTCCGCGCGCGTCGATCGCCAGCGCATCGACGATGCGTCCGCGTGGATCGACAACGGCCGAGATGCCGTTGTTGGCGGCACGCAACAATGGCAATCCATTCTCCACCGCGCGAATCTGAGCCTGCCTGAAATGCTGGTACGGACCCGGCGTGTCGCCGAACCAGGCATCATTCGTGACGTTCACAATAAGCTGTGCTGACGTTGCGTCAACTGCCACCAGATCGGGAAAAATCACCTCATAACAAATAAATGGCAGCGCGC
The DNA here is from genome assembly GCF_024519675.1 of Mesorhizobium sp. Mes31. Taxonomy (NCBI): domain Bacteria; kingdom Pseudomonadati; phylum Pseudomonadota; class Alphaproteobacteria; order Hyphomicrobiales; family Phyllobacteriaceae; genus Mesorhizobium; species Mesorhizobium sp. Mes31. The sequence goes on from NZ_JALJRL010000001.1 coordinate 121,526, forward strand.
GAATACCGCCCGGCAGCGTGAGGGCATGCCGCTCGTTGCCAGCGGTAAACGTCATCGGCCCGGCAACCAACTGCTCGATGCCGAAACGCTCGAGCAAATCGGCGAAAGGCAGGTATTCGCCGAACGGCACCAGATGAACCTTGTCCACGGCATCAGTGATTTCACCCTTGTCGTCGATCGCCACCACGGAGTTGTAGTAGCGGCTGTCGGCGTTGGCGGCCGAGCCGCGTTCCTCGCGCACGACGCCGGCTATCAGCGTCTGGCCATCGCCCAGCATGTCGCCCAGCGCCGTCAACGCGTCGGGGCGCTCGGTGAACAGGAACGGCACCGAGGTTTCCGGCCACAGGATCAGTTGCGGCTTTGCATGACCGGGATCCGGTGCCTTGGCCGACAGGCCCATCAGGACCGCGAAGATGCGGTCGCGCACAGAAGCGTCCCACTTTTCCGACAGATCCACGGCCGGCTGGACGATACGGACATCCAGGCTGCGCGCCGCCGGCTTCTCGGGAGCGGCAAGCCTGACATAGCCGAAGCCGGCATGGGCAGCGGCGAGGATGACAAACAGCGCCGCGCCGAGGCGAAGATGCCGGCGCGCCGCCAGCAGCGCCGGCAGCGCGAAGAGGAACACGGCGAGTACGTTCATGCCGATCATGCCGGTGACCGAGACGCTCTGCATCAGCAAGGGCACGGGCATTGCGGCGTAGCCGATCGCATTCCAGGGAAAACCGGTGAACAGGAAGCCGCGCAGCCACTCCGCCAGCCCGAAGCCGAAGGCAAGGGCGGCAATACGGCCTATGTCGCTGCTCCACAAAAGCCGCGCCATCATTGCCGCAAAGCCATAGAAAAAGGCGAGCCCGAAGGGAATGCCGACCACCGCGAAGGGGAGCGCCCAGGCAAAGCTGTCGGCCTCGACCAGCAGCGCCGAGCCGATCCACCACAAGCCGGCAAGGAAATAGCCGAAGCCGAACCACCAGCCGACGGCAAAAGCCGGCCGCAGGCGCCGTAACAGGCTGCCGGACGCTTCGCCGGTGGCGCCGTCGAGCAGCCAGACCAGCAAGGGAAACGAGATGAAACAGGCGGCGAAGAAATCGTAAGGCGCCTGGCCAAGCACCGCCAGCGCCCCCGCGAGAAACGCGACGAGCGCGCGCCGCCAACCCCAAAGCAGAATTATCCGGCCGGCAAGGCGCTCCATGCATACTTCCGAGTCGCGCGAATCAGGAAGCAAGATTTAACAGGCTGTGGTCCGCGCTCCAAACGGCAGCGATCCCGCGAGAAGCGCGCCGGGGCCGAGTCAGCGATGCCAGCCGTCGATGCGCAGACCGCTCAATCGCTCCGCCTCTTCACGCGGAACCACGCGAATGGGTTGCGTGAAGGTCCAGACATGGCCCTCGGGATCACGGGCCCGATACTGACGTTCGCCATAAAACTGATCGGCTGGCTCCTGGATGATCTCCGCGCCCTTTGCCCTGGCTTGTTCGCAATGGGCGTCCAGCCCTTCCTTCAGGCGCACATAGACGCACTGGGTGTTCCTGCCGGCGACCGAAGCCGGGCTGGCGACGTAGTCGGCCCATTCGGAATCGACGATGATGTAGCTGTCGCCGAACCGCATCTCGGCATGGACGAGCTTCCCCTCGGCATCGCCGACCACCATGCTGCGCACGAAGCCGAAGGCCGCTTCAAGCCAGTCCAGCGCGGCACGAGGGTCCTTGTAGAAGACACCGGAGCCCAGACTCGAGTGCTTGAACGGGTCGTCGAGCGTCATCGGGCGAGCGACAGGCTCACGCCTGCTCGGCACGGGCGGTGGCGCGGCGGCGGCGTTCAGCCTTCTGGATTTGCACGATGCGCACGCGCTTGACGCGGCGCGGATCTGCATCGAGCACGTGGAACTCGAAGCCGGGAATGGCCTGCACCACCTCGCCCCGGGCCGGAACGCGGCCAAGCGTGTTGAAGATCATGCCGCCGATTGTGTCGACATATTCGCCGTGTTCGCCGGCGGCAAAATCCCCACCGATCATCTTGGCGACATCGTCGATCTCGGCCTTGCCGTCGACGATGAACACGCCGTCACCGCTCTGGGTGATCATCGGCTCGTCGTCGTCATGCTCGTCCTCGATGTCGCCGACGACCATCTCGACGATGTCTTCCAGCGAGGCGAGGCCATCGGTGCCGCCATATTCGTCGATCACCAGCGCCATCTGCGTGCGCGTCGTCTGCATGCGGCCCATCAGGTCGGAGGCAAGCATCGACGGCGGCACGAACAGCACCGGGCGGATCAGGTTGAGGTCGCCAATGGTGCGTGCGAGGTCGACCTGCGCGAGATCGAGAACCGTGGCGGCAGGGGTTTTCCTGCTCGTGCGGCCCTTCTTGACCCGCGCTATCTTGGTGATGTGGGCCAGCACGTCGCGGATATGGACCATGCCGCGCGGGTCATCGAGGGTCTCGGAATAGACCGGCATGCGGGAATGGCCGGATTGCTCGAAGGTGCCCAAGAGATCGCCGAGCGTCGTCGTGATCTCGACCGCCTCGATGTCGGCGCGCGGCACCATGACGTCCTCGACGCGCACTTCGCGCAGCCGCAGGATGTTGTTGAGCATGGCGCGTTCGCCGGGCGAGAAGGCGCCGGTATCGCTCGTCGTTTCGGCAAGCGCGCCGGCGATTTCCTCACGCAGACTGGTGCCGTTGCGCTGCCGGAACAAGCCCAAAACGCGTTCGAACAGGGAGGGACCGGCAGGCGAAGACTCGCTGGCAGCGCTGCCGGTGTTGGCAACACCTAGGGTAACGGTACTCGGACTTGATCCCTCTTCCGAAGTATCGGAAGCCTTGGTAGCACTGCCGGCGTCGGGGCGGGCGGCAGTCTCTGGTTTGTCGTTCATCGTCGTCCGGTCAATTGGTCTTTTGTAGTTACGCGTAGGGATCGGGAATGGCAAGCCTTGCGAGCGCTGCGCGTTCGACGGCCTCCATCTCCTCGGCCTCGGCGTCGGTCTCGTGATCATAGCCCATGAGATGCAGCAGGCCATGGATGACGAGATGGGAGATATGGTTCTCCAGGGGCTTCTCTTCCAGTGCCGCCTCGCGCGCGACAGTTTCAGCGGCCAGCACGATATCGCCCAGCATCGGCGGCAGCGGGCCACCCCTGGGGAACGGAAAAGCCGGGAAAGACAGGACGTTGGTTGGCTTGTCCTTGCCGCGCCAGCCGGCATTGAGCGTGCGTATGTGGGCATCGTCGGAAAAAACGACGCTGAGTTCGGAGCGTCCTGCCGCGCCGGTTTCGGCGAAGGCGGCACCGGCAGCCCGCTCGACCAGCCGCAAAAGTCCGGCCTCTTCAGGCCAGTTTCCCGCTTCGACGGCCAGGTCGATGTCGACGGGCAGCGATATCTCCCCACCGACCGGTTTTATGTCCTCAGGCATGAAGCCGCATCGTCAAAATCAATTCTCGGCGCCGAGGCCGCGCGCCAGCTTGGCATCCCGGTCGTACGCCCTGACGATTTCCGCCACCAGCGGATGGCGAACCACGTCGACATCGTTGAAGCGCACGGTCACCGCGCCTGCCACGCCGTCGAGGACACGCAAGGCTTCGACCAGACCGGATTTGGTGCTCGGGGGAAGGTCGATCTGGGTTGGATCGCCGGTGACGATCATGCGCGAGTTCTCGCCCAGACGGGTCAGGAACATCTTCATCTGCATCGGCGTGGTGTTCTGCGCTTCGTCGAGAATGACCGCGGCATGCGCCAGCGTGCGGCCGCGCATGAAGGCGAGCGGCGCGATCTCGATCACCTCGGCGGCAATGGCCCGCTCGACCTTGTCGGCCGGCATCATGTCGTAAAGCGCATCATAGAGCGGACGCAGGTAGGGATCGACCTTCTCCTTCATGTCACCCGGCAGGAAGCCAAGCCGCTCACCGGCCTCGACCGCCGGCCGCGAGAGGATGATGCGCTCGACCATGCCGCGCTCGAGCAGCATCGCCGCATGCGCCACCGCCAGATAGGTCTTGCCGGTGCCGGCCGGACCGATGCCGAACACGAGTTCCGACCGCTCCAGCGCCCGCATATAGGCGTCCTGGTTCAGCGAGCGGGCATAGATGGTCTTCTTGCGGGTGGTGATCTGGGCGGCGGAGACCTTGCCCTTGCGCTCCAGCGTCGGCAGGGTCAGCTGATCATCGGCGGCGACCGCCATGCGCACGGCGCCGTCGACGTCGGACTGACCGATATCCACGCCCTTCTGCAGAATGCCGTAGAGATTATCCAGGGCGCGGCGCGCCTGCTCGGCGGCCGAAGCGGACCCCTTGATGGTCAGCTGGTTGCCGCGCGAGCGAATGTCGACGCCGAGCTTCTGCTCGAGCCTGGCGAGATTTTCGTCGAACTGACCGTAAAGGGCGCTGGCAAGCTTGTTGTTGTCGAAAGTCAGAACGATGTGCGCCATGTCAGAAGCCCCAGATGCCGGTACCGGGGGCAGGTTCTTCAGCTCTGCTGCGCTCAACCGTCTCTCCTCATCTGCCGAGACCCTCAGGCCAATTCGGCGAACAGGCTGTTGTAGCCCGTCTTCGTGATTCGCACCTGGATAATGTCACCGATTTCGCCGGCCTTTTCATCAACAATAACCGGCTGCAGCCAAGGCGAGCGGCCAACCTTCTGGCCGGCCTGGCGGCCGGGCTTCTCGATCAGCGTGTCGATGGTCCTGCCGACGAGGCTCGAGCCGAAGTCCTGCTGCTGCTTCACGAGCAGCGCCTGCAGCCGCTGCAGGCGCTCATCCTTGACCGTTTCCGGCACATGGTCGGCCATCTCGGCGCCAGGCGTGCCAGGGCGGGGCGAATATTTGAACGAAAAGGCCGAGGCGTAGTTCACCTGGCGCACCAGTTCCATGGTCGCCTCGAAATCCGCTTCGGTCTCGCCGGGGAAACCGACGATGAAGTCACCGGAAAGCGCGATATCCGGCCGCGCGGCGCGGATGCGGTCGAGCAGCGCCAGATAGTCCTTCGCCGTATGCCGGCGATTCATCGCCTTGAGGATGCGGTCGGAGCCCGATTGCACCGGCAGATGCAAATAAGGCATCAACGCCGGCAGATCGCGGTGGGCGGCGATCAGTTCATCATCCATGTCGCGCGGGTGGCTGGTGGTGTAGCGCAAGCGCGCCAGCCCCGGGATTTCGGCGAGCCTGAACAGCAGCCGGCCAAGGCCCCATTCCTCGCCACTTTCGCCCTGTCCATGCCAGGCATTGACGTTCTGGCCGAGCAGCGTCACCTCGCGCACGCCGGCTTCCGCCAGACGCTGCGCCTCCGCGACGATCTGCGCCACCGGCCGCGACACTTCGGAGCCCCTGGTATAAGGCACGACGCAGAAGGTGCAGAACTTGTCGCAGCCCTCCTGCACGGTGAGGAATGCGGTTACGCCGCGCTTGATGACCTCGGCGCGCTTCGGCTGCGGCAGATGCTCGAACTTGTCCTCGATGGCGTAGTCGGTTTCGACGATCTTTTCGCCGCCGCGCACCCGCGCCAATACGTCGGGCAGCCGGTGATAGGTCTGTGGGCCGATGACCAGATCGACGGCCGGCGAACGGCGGATGATCTCGGCCCCTTCGGCCTGCGCCACGCAGCCGGCGACGCCGACCAGCATTTCGCGCCCGGTGCCGGCGCGTTCTGCCTTCATCTCGCGGATACGGCCAAGCTCGGAATAGACCTTTTCGGCCGCTTTCTCCCTGATGTGGCAGGTGTTGAGCAGCACCAGATCGGCCTCGCCGATGGTGTCGGTCGCGGTATAGCCGTCGGCGGCCAGCGCATCGGTCATGCGCTGCGAATCATAGACGTTCATCTGGCAGCCATAGGTCTTGATGAAGACCTTCCTGGTCGCTCCAGCCGGCGCGGCCATCCCTTCGGCGGTGGCGTCGATGTCGTCACGCTCTATCGTGTTCAAGTCCATCCGGCGGCTTCTAACGCCTTTCCGTGACAAAAAACAGACGATTCTCCGCGGCCACTGTCATGGTTGCCGGCGGGCGCGCGGCCCGGCTAACGGCTGGGGCGCGGATCGGCAAGCGCCGCGTGCATCATCTCGCGCACCTTGCTTTCCATCAGCTTCGATGTTTCCTTGCGGTTCGAACCCTTGGAAAAGGCGATCGGCTCGCCGAAATGCACCTCGACATCGAGGGCGCCCTCCGCTAGCAGCACCCTGAGATGCGGCATCAGGTCCTCATCGCCGATCCAGGCGGCAAGCGGGCGGTGCCGGCGGCCGAGCGGCACGCCATGCAGGCGCGTGTAAGCGATCGCCACCGGCTGGATGAACACCTGCTCCGTCGCGCCTTCCGAAATCGCCATCGAGGCGGCGCCAAACAGCGTGCTCTTGAACGGCAGGACGACGTTGCCGTCGCCTGTCGAGCCTTCGGCGAACAGCACCATGGCGTCGCCCTTGGCCATGCGGCTGGCGATTTCGCTTGCCTGGTCGCCCGACGAACGCTTGCGCTCGCGCTCGATGAAGACGGTGCGCTGCAGCTTCGACAGCATGCCGATCAGCGGCCAGCCTTCCATGTCCGCCCTGGCGATGAACTTCACGTCGACCATGGAGCCAAGCACCATGATGTCGGTCCAGGAGATGTGATTGGCCGCCACCAGCAACGGGCGCTTGGTCGAAAGCGTGCCGTGGACATGGACGCGCATGCCGAGCGCCCTGATGATCAGCCTGTGCCAGATCTTCAGGATGAACGTTTCCGGCCACCAGCCGGTCTTCATCGACAGGATCTGCAACGGCACGAGGATCAGCGAACCGGCAACGACGAGGCCCAGCGCCAGGAAAATCCTGATTTTCTTGATCATCGCCCTATCCCGGCCTCTGGCTAGCGAAGATCGCGGCGCATGACAAGCGCACCGGTCGGGCCGCGCTCGGGCGACTTGTAATAATTCGGACGCTTGCCGACCTCGCGGAAGCCCAGCCGCCGATACAGCGCGATCGCGGCGACATTGGTCTCGTCGACCTCGAGGAAGAGCGCTTCGGCGCGCTGCGCGTGCAGTTCGCGCAGCACCGCATCCATCAACTGCCAGCCAAGCCCCTGCCGGCGATGGGATCGCGCCACCGCGACGGTCAGGATCTCGCCCTCGCCGGCGGCCAGCCTGGCCAGCACGAAGCCGACCGGCGGCTTGGAGCCCTGCCCGGTTTCGCGCGCGGCATAGCCGAACACGGTCTCCTGTTCGAGCAAGGCGGCGAATTCGCCATCGGTCCACGGGCGGACAAAGTCCTCGCGGTGCAGCAGCGAGACCGCCGGGCTGTCGGCGATCTTCAGCGGCTCGAGCGCATAGTCCCGACGACGCGGCTGGAGAAAAGGTATGCGCATTAATTTCCGTTTTCTTGTTCGACCATGATCTTCTCCGAAAACCGGCTTCCACTTTTCGGAATCATGGTCCGAGCCTCGACAAAATGAACCCGGCCTGCGGCTTGGCGTCCGCACCGCGCAAATAGAGCGGTTTCGGCCTTTCGCCCTCCCCCTTGGCGGCGGCCAGCCGAGCGTATGTGAGAATGTCGGCAGTGGCCGTGCGAGGGCCGATATCGAAGGCGCGCCCGGCCGATGCGGCAATCTGCGCCGCCGCGGTGCCGGCAAGCACCGGAGAGCTTTCCGTCGCCATGGTGGTGGCATCCGCCAAGGTGGTCACCGCCGGACCGTAAGTCAAAACCGACATTTCATCGTAAAGGGCGGCATGGATTTCCTCGCGCCCGGCATCGAGCGCCGCCAGCACGGCGCGCCCCGGAAATGTCACGGCTGCTTCAGCCGCCAGTGCCTCGAGCGTTGTCACCCCGATCGCCGGAACCTTCAGCGCCAGTGCCAGGCCGCGCGCGGTGGAGACGCCGACACGCAGGCCGGTGAAGGAGCCGGGGCCGACAGAGACGGCAATGGCGCCAAGACCGGCATAGTTGGTTGCGGCTGCTTTGAGCGCTTCAGCGATGACCGCCATCAGGTGCTCGGCATGGCCCTTGCCGAGATCGAGCACCGAGCGGCCGAGTTCCCGCTTCGCCTCCGCATCATAGACGCAAGCGGCGCAGAGATTGGCGGCACAGTCGATGGCGAGCACTTTCATGAAACGACCGGTTCGAGAAACCGTTTCCCTGTGCCCGCCACGGCGCGCCACCGCAAGGGGATAGTGCATAATTTGTTAAGCGGCTTCGCTTCGGCCAGGCCGGAAGTGTCTATGCGACTGGCGCGATACGCAGCATATGGTTGTCCCAGACATAGTCTGGCTCGGACCGTGTCGCACCACTGCCCGCGACGATCTCGCCAGCGCCGGTCGTCGCCATGAAGGCGGTTCTGTCGGGCGCCACGCCGCAGACCTCGACCAGTGCGCTGGTCGAGACGACCTTGCCGCTCGCCGCATCGATCACGGCAAGCGAATTGCCCTCCGGCGACGAGACGGCGACGGTACCGGCAACCGGATTGGCGGCGACGGAGCCGATATAGTTGCGGAAGCCGGTCAGCACGTCCCGCGGCATGTCGAGCAGTTGCAAGTCCTTGCCGCGCGCAGCGCGGCCGACCAGCAGCGGGCGATCGGTGCCCGGCCCCCTGTACTGGCAACCGAACCAGACGGTGCCGGTCTGGTCGGTGTCCATGTGACGGATCGAAAGCTGGTGGAGTGCGGCCGGCAGTTCGTGCTTTTCGACGAGGTCGCCGGTGACGCGGTCGATGAGCACATAGGACGGCTTCATGGTCGCGATGTTGAGCTCGGCGCGGCCGTAGTCCGGGTGGGTCTCGATGCCGCCATTGGCGACGGCAATCGTCCTGCCGTCCCCCATGAGCAGAAGTTCGTGCGGCCCCATTCCATAGGTCGGGAACTCGCCGATACGGTTGAATTTTGCGCGCGCATCATAGACGCCGACCACGCCGGCGGCGTTGTCAAAGTCATTCTCGGTGGCGTAAAGCAAAGCGCCGTCGGTCGAGAACACGCCATGGCCGAAGAAATGCCGGCCGGCGATGCTGGCGATGGTCAGCGGCGCGTCGCGTCCATTGTGATCGAAGACGACCGCGAAGGTGCCGGGCTGGCGAGCAAAGACCACCGAACGCTTCGACACCGGATCGAAGGTGACGTCGTGGCCGCGATCGGGCAGATCGATCGCATGCAGGACCTTGCCGGCCTCGGACAGCACGGCGGCGCCATAGCTGCCATCGCGCTTGACGAATGCGGTGGCGAAGACGGCGTCGGCGGCAAGCGTCTTCGACCATGCCGAAGGCGCCATTGCAGCCATGAAGCCTGCCCCGGCGGCCCTGAGGAAATCACGGCGATCCATGAGTGGCGTTTTCAAGGATCAGTCTCTCTTTTCGAGCATGATCTTTTCCGAAAACCGGCTTCCACTTTTCGGGATCATGCTCAGTCCCCATCCAGCGACGAGAAGCCGGCGGTCAGGCCGAATTCGGCGGTCAGCCTGGTGCCGAACAGGGTCGACAGGCTGGAGGTGATCAGCGCGAAATGGTCGAGTTTGTCACGCAGCACGGGATCGGCAAGTGCCTTGTCGATCGGACCTTTGACGGCCTTGGCTGTGGCAACGCCGTTGACCAGCTGGATATGGATCGATTCCGCAATCCAGCGCGCATCGGGCGGCAATGCGTCGCCAAGCTTCGAAGCCTGGAACAGCGTATCGATGCCGGCGAGGTTTCCAGCCAGTGAATTGGTGGTGTTTTGCGAGCGCCAGTAGATCGCCTGTTTCGGCTTGTCCGCATCCGGCTTGCCGCCGAAAAAGCCTTTCAGGCGGACATCGCGGACCATTTCCAGCTCATTGATGAAGACGCCGACCAGTTCCGTCACCGCTTCGTTGCCGTCGCGGTAAAGCGGGTTCTGCGGCCCCGGATTGGCCCAAAGGGCGGCAAATCCGTCCGGTTTGTTCCAGGCATAGCTGACGTCGCCGGCCATGGTTTCGATGTTGCCGGCAAGGGCAGCGCCATAGGCGCAGCGATAGGAACCGCCTTTGCCGGTCAGCGCATCGGCGCCGTCGCCGTGAAGGACGAATTCCAGCGCGCCCAACCCTTGCATGGCAACGCTCTTGCCGGCCAGTTGAGCCGGATCGGTGGCGGTCGGGTCCTTGTCCACCAAGGCAGCCTGCACCTGTTTCAGGCCGATGCCCTTGCGATCCGGCCAGAACAGCATGCGTTCCAGCCGGTTGTTTTCCTTGATCGGCCCGAAGCCGATGATTTCGGCTGACGACCAGGCATCGACCGTGGCTGAAAATTCGGCACGCGCAGCGTCAAGCTCCCCTTGCGAGGGCGTGGTGCAGAGCTTGCGCACGGATCCGGTCAGGGTTTCCGCATGCTGGTGCAGGCTGGCATAGGCCGGGCGAACAAACCCATCGATCGCTCGCTGGATGATGTCGGAGGCTTTCACCGCCGCCGATGCCGGGAAGACGCCCAGCAGAGCCAGAGGCAGAACGAGAACCAGTGCGGAACGCTTCAGCATCAGAGTGACTCCAGGAATTTGACCAGGGCATCGCGGTCAGTGGCGCTGGCGGCGGCAAAACGGTCACGCGCCTTCTGTGCCTCGCCGCCATGCCACAGGATCGCCTCGGCCAAGGTGCGCGCGCGGCCATCATGCAGAAAGAAAGAGTTGCCGTTGACCGTTTCAGTGAGGCCGATGCCCCACAGCGGCGGCGTGCGCCACTCATTGCCCGTCGCTTCCCCCACGGCCTGGCCATCGGCCAGATCGGGTCCCATGTCGTGCAGCAGGAAATCGGAATAGGGCCAGATCAGCTGGAACGCCTGCGCCTTGTTGGGCGTGTCGCGACGGGTGACGAATTTGGGCGTGTGGCAGGCAATGCAGCCGACGTCGTAGAAGACCTTCTTGCCGGCCAGTACGTCCGGCTTGTCGAGGCCGCGGCGTGCCGGCACGGCCAGGTTCTGCGAATAGAAGGTGACCAGGTCCGTCACCGGCGGCGGTGCCTCGACCGGGCCGAGGCGCTGCTGCACGCCGTTCGGCATGGCGAGACATTTTGGCTGAGCTGCGGTGCAATCGCCCCAGTGTTTCGGCACTTCGGGCGTCGAGATGCCGATATCGCCGGCAAAGGCATCCGCCGCCTGCTGGCGGATCGACGCGGTCTGTGCCTTCCAGCCGAAACGGCCAAGCGTCAGCTCGCCGCTCTGGCCGTCGCGCACGATGTTCGGCCGGCCGGAAATGCCGTCGCCGTTGCGGTCGTCCGGGTCGGCGTTGGCGAGGATGTCCGCCGGCGCAATCTGTTCGATCAGGCCAAGGCCGATCATCGGTGGGGTCAGGCGCGGCGACAGCGTGGTGCGCGGATCGAGCGGCCCATAGGTGGGATCAGTGACCGAATAGGTGGGTTTACGCAGCGAAACCACGCTGTCGTCCGCCAGCGTCACCTGCCGTTCCTGATAGTCGACATGCATCCTGCCTTCGCTGCGCAGGCCGGGCACGGCCAGTTCCTGCAACTGCTTGCCATAGACCGGGTCGGGGAAATTGAGCACCTTGTGGTCGGCAAGCGCGGCTTTCTCTTGCGCGCTGCTCGCCTCGCGCGCCAGTCGCAGGAACATCGACGTGGTGCCGGCGTCACCTTCCGGCGGATGGCCGCGGCCATCCTTCAGATGGCAGTTCTGGCAGGCGCGTTCGTTGAACAGCGGACCAAGGCCGTCCGATGCCTGCGTCGAGGATGGCGACGACACCCAGTTCTTGCGGAAAAGGGCGTTGCCGAGCTTGAAGGTGCCCTCTTCCTCGAAGGTGATGTTGGCCGAGGATTGCGAGAAGGAATCGCGGCTGACGTCCTTCCGCGACGTTCCAGCGCCACCCTGCATCAGCTCGAATTGCTCGGGTTTGGAAAAATCGGTGGTCGGCCTGACGATGGCGGTGACGCGCGCCTGATCCTTCGCATCGAGGTCGGTGCGCTTGGCGGCGAGGCCGGCGGGCTGAGGGTCGCCGGCCATCGCGGAAGAGGTGAACGCCACCACGACGATGACGCAACGCCTGCCGACGAACCTGGCTGGTTTCTGACGGAGCGGCGAGCCTTCGGCCCGCCGCAAGCGGCGCACGAATTCTAGCAGGCGCCGCATTCCAGCATGCCCTTAATCCGCCTCGTCCGCCGATGCGGCGTTGAGCTGGCCGTATTTTTCCTCGCCAATCGAGGCAAGCAGGTCGAGCTGCGTCTCGAGGAAGTCGATGTGACCCTCCTCGTCAGCCAGCAATTCCTCGAACAGTTTCATCGTCACGTAGTCGCCCGCTTCCTCGCAGATCTCGCGCGACCGCTTGTATGCCGTGCGCGCGTCATACTCGCCGGCGAGATCGGATTCGAGCACTTCCTTCACATTCTGCCCGATGCGCAGCGGCGCGACGGACTGCAGGTTCGGGTGGCCTTCGAGAAAGATGATGCGAGCCACGAGCCGGTCGGCATGGTGCATCTCCTCGATCGATTCCGCGCGTTCCTTTTTCGCCAGCTTGGCATATCCCCAGTCTTCAAGCAGACGGAAATGCACCCAGTATTGATTGACGGCACCGAGTTCCAGAAACAGAGCCTCATTAAGCCGCTCGATGATCTGCTGTTCGCCTTTCATGGGTTCTGCTCCCGTATTGGACGCGCAGGCCTCTGACGCGATCCAGGTGTGAAACGACATCCACGCCGCTCGCCTCCGAGCGGGCGTGGTAATTTTCGGTGACCCGAATGATCGTTTCGACCACATTTGGAAAGCAGCCGCAACAACGACCGCGCTTCTGCATGGCATGATAGACCTTGGCCGGCACGATCAGTTGCCAGGGGTCCTGATCCAGCAGCCCGACGATCGTCTGCTCGATCTCCTTCTCGGTGATGATGTTGCAATGGCAGATCAGCATTACGTTGCTCTGGCTGACGGCGCTCCGGCACCGTTTGGCTGGTATTTCCTGGTCGGGCATGATTTTTTCCGAAAACCGGCTTCCACTTTCGCTTACGCGGGCCTCCGGTTCGGGTCACGCCATGACGGCTCTTACTTGAACACCTTGTCCGGCGCGTCGAGGCTGTCGGAACCCTCGAAGGCAATGTCGTTGAGCTTCAGCGAACCGACAGCGCGTTCAATCGACTTGGTCTGGTCGACCAGTGCGTCGATCGCTGCCTGCACGGTGGCGTTGCCTTGCGTGTTGCCCTCGGCGATCTGCTGGTCGTAGGCCTCGCCGGCCAGTGCCCGCGCCTTGATCGCCTCCATCCTGGCGACGCTGACATCGAGCTTGTCCGACAGCTCCTTGTCGATCGCCGGATCGGCCGCTTTCACCATATCCGACACCGAAGGACCCGAAACCACGGTGCCGTCGAGCCTGGCATAGCTGGCATGATAGGCGGCGCGAATGCCGATGGCGTCGTAGAGATGCGAGTTGTAGGTGTTGTCGGAAAAGCAGTCATGCTCCTCTTCCGGATCATGCAGCAGCAGACCAAGCTTCATGCGCTCGCCGGCCAGTTCGCCATAGGACAACGAGCCCATGCCGGTGAAGATGATCGAGATGGCGGTGTTCGGTTCGCCATCGACGAGGTTCTTGCGCGCGGCGCCGTCCTCTTTCCAGTCGTTGACCATCTTCTGCAGGTCGGAGACCAGAAGGTCGCTCGCCGACTTCAGGTACTGGGCGCGGCGGTCGCAATTGCCGCCGGTGCAGTTTTTGAGATCGTAGTCGGTATAAGGGCGCTCGCCGGCGCCCGGACCGGTGCCGTGCAGGTCCTGGCCCCAGAGCAGGAACTCGATGGCGTGATAGCCGGTGGCGACGTTGGCTTCGATGCCGCCGGCTTCCTGCAGCGTGCCGGAGAGGAATTCCGGCGTCAGGTTCGAGGCGTCGACCTTCTTGCCGTTGATCTCGATCTCCTTGTTGGCGATCACATTGGCCGTATAGAGCGAATTCGCGTCCGACTCGCTGCCGTAGCTCTTGGCGACATAGTCGATCAGGCCTTCGTCCAGCGGCCAGGAATTCACCTCGCCTTCCCAGTCGTCGACGATCTTGTTGCCGAACCGGTAGACTTCGGTCTGCTGGTAGGGAACGCGGGCCGCCTTCCAGACTTCGCGAGCCGCATTGAGCGTTTCCACCGAGGGTTTGGCGAGCAGCGCATCGACCGCCTTGTCGAGCGCCTGCGCCGTGGTCAGCGAGTCCTCATATTTGGCGAGCCCGATATCGGCATAGGTCTTGATGACCGCCTTAACGTCGGTTTCCGCCTTGGCCGGCAACACGAACACCGCCGCCGTCAGCAGCGCCGTGGCGCCGATCGCTGCAAGCCTGCCGCCATACCGTGCCGTGATCATCGCTCTCATGACTGCTATCTCCTCGAAATTCAGTGAAAAGCTGGCGCCAATGGCGCGGAAACGGACGGCCCACGCCAGGGCATGTGCATGCAACCGGAGGGGATAGGGACCGCGCGACGGCGCGGCTGGCGTAAGAAAGACACCGAAATGCCTCCAATCGAAAGGGTTCAAGGCCCAGACATCAAAGGGATGCGCTTGATGCGCGAGCCCTCCATAAAGCGTCGGCGCCGCTGGAAGTCAACTGGCGAAAGAGATAAAATTCAATTGAAACAACAGTTTAGAATTATTCTAAACTACAACTGTCAACTTTAGCCGCACCTCCTTGTGCCGCTCGCGCCGTGGAACCACATGATTGACAGACGCCATTCCGGGTGCGACCCGAACGCATACGCTCGCGACGGTGTCAGGCAGATGCCATCTGGCGAGACGTCCTAGAATCTGTCGAGGGCTGCGATGAAGAACGGTGTGGTCATTGTCGGTGCTGGTCATGCGGGCGTGCAAGCGGCCGCCAGCCTGCGCGAGGAAGGGTATGACGGGCCGGTGATCCTCGTCGGCGACGAGAACGAGCTGCCTTATCACAAGCCGCCGCTGTCCAAGACCTTCATCAAGGATGGCGAGGCGAAACCCCAGCCCTTGCGCGGCGAAGCCTTCTACAGCGGCGGCGCGATCGACTATCGGCCGGGCGTCAAGGTCGACCGGATCGATGCCGGCGGGCGGTTCCTGGACCTTGCCGGCGGTGGCGCGCTTGCCTTCGATCACCTGATCCTGGCGACCGGCTCGCGCCCGCGCACCCTGCCGCTGCCAGGCGCCGATCTGTCCGGCGTGGTGTCGTTGCGCTCGCTCGCCGATGCGCGGCTGATCCGCGACCTCAGCGCGCGAAGCGACGAGGTCGTCATCCTCGGTGGTGGCTTCATCGGGCTGGAGATCGCCGCCACGCTCAGGGCAGCCGGCCGCACGGTGACGGTGGTCGAGGCGGTCGACCGGCTGCTCGGCCGCGCCGTGGCGCCGGTCGTGGCGAGCCATGTCCGGCAAAGGCTGGAAGCGATCGGCGTGCGCATCCTCACAAGCACCAGCGTTGCAAGGCTGGAAGGCGAAAACGGCCATGTCGTGGCCGCGGTCACCTCGTCAGGTGAAAGGCTGCCCGTGCGCATGGTCATTGTCGGCATCGGCGCCGTGCCGAACGTCGAACTGGCTGAGGCCGCCGGCCTCGGCATCGCCAACGGCATTCGTGTCGATCACCAGATGCGGACCTCGGCGCCGGAAATCCTCGCGATCGGCGACGCCGCTTCCTACCGGCACTGGTTCACCGGCGGCGACGTGCGCCTGGAATCGGTGCAGAACGCCACCGACCAGGCACGGCTTGCCGCACGCACGATCACCGGCCATGCGGACGCCTATTCGGCGGTGCCATGGTTCTGGTCCGACATTGGCGACATGAAGCTGCAGATGGTCGGCCTGACCGCTGGCGGCGACAGCCATGTGGTGCTGGGCGACCTGCCCGACAACAAGTTCTCGATCTACCACTATGCCGGCGCCCGGTTGCTCGGCATCGAATCGGTCAACCGCCCCGGCGACCACATGCTTGGCCGCAAGATGCTCGGCGCCGGCTTTTCGCCGACACCGCAGACCGTCGCTGACGGCCCCGAGGGCCTGAAAGCGGCGCTGGCCGCTTTCCTTGAAAAGGAACCGGCCAGAGTGGCAGGATAATCCTGCCCCTCCAGGCCGGCACGCCCTCAATCAGGCGGCGCAGACTTCGCGGATCGAGCTTTCCAGAATGTCGAGCGCCTCGTTCATGACGCCGTCCTGGATGGTGATCGGAGCCAGGAAGCGGATGACGTTGCCGTAGACGCCGCAGGTCAACAGGATCAGGCCCTTGTCCAGCGCCTTCAGCCTGACCGCGTTGGCGATCTCGGCCGACGGCAGGCCTTTCTTGACGTCGTTGAACTCGACCGCGTTCATGAAGCCCGGGCCTCTGATATCGACGATTTCGGGTACCTCGTCGCGGATCGACTGCAGCCGCTGCTTCAATCGCCCGCCCAGCGCATTGGCCCGGTCGCAGAGCTTTTCCTCTTCGATCACGTCGAGCACGGCGTGCGCCGCGGCGACGCCGATCGGGCTGCCGCCATAGGTGCCGCCGAGCCCGCCGGGGCCGGGTGCATCCATGATTTCGGCGCGGCCGGTGACCGCGGCGAGCGGGAAACCGCCGGCCAGGCTCTTGGCCATGGTGGTGATGTCGGCCGCCACGTCGTGATGGTCCATCGCGAACATCTTGCCGGTGCGGGCAAAGCCGGTCTGCACCTCGTCGGCGATCAGGAGCATGCCGTGCTGGTCGCAGAGCTTGCGCAGCGCCACCATGAAATCGCGCGGCACTTCATAGAACCCGCCCTCGCCCTGCACCGGCTCGACGATGATGGCGGCAACGCGGGCGGGATCTACATCGGCCTTGAACAGGCGGTCGAGCGCGGCCAGCGAATCGGCAACCGATACACCATGCAGCGGCACCGGGAACGGCGCGTGATAAACGTCGCCCGGCATGGCGCCGAAGCCGACCTTGTAGGGAACGACCTTACCGGTCAGCGCCATGCCCATGAAGGTGCGGCCGTGGAAGCCGCCGGCGAAGGCGATGACCGCCGGGCGCCCGGTGGCGTTGCGGGCGATCTTGATGGCGTTCTCGACCGCCTCGGCGCCGGTGGTGACGAAGATCGTCTTCTTTTCGAACTTGCCGGGCAGCATGGCGTTCAGCCGTTCGGCCAACCGCACATAGCTCTCATAGGGTACAACCTGATGGCAGGTGTGGGTGAAGCGGTCGAGCTGTGCCTTGACCGCTTCGATCACCTTGGGATGGCGATGCCCGGTGTTGACGACGGCGATGCCCGACGAGAAGTCGATGTAGCGGCGGCCTTCGACATCCCAGATTTCCGAGTTTTCAGCCCGGTCGGCGTAAATCTGCGTGGTCATGCCGACGCCGCGTGAGATCGACTGGTTCTTGCGTTCGGAAATTGCTGAATTCTTCATGGTATCCCTCATCGGGCTGGCGCCCGTTCTCGTTTGATCACCGTCTTCTGACCTTATTTCACGTTTTCCTCAAGTCGGCACCACCAGCGGTCGATTGGGCCTGCGGCTCCAGCATGGCCTTAACCAGTCGGGCGATACGCCTGCGAGACCGGTTTTCTTTTTCCGAGGATCGATTATCCTCCCGGTTGTCCGCGAGGCATCGCGATCGGCCCGCGGCTGAGGGAGCCCATGAGCAGGAACGCGACATCGTCTGTCTCGCCGCCATCGGTCAAAGCTTCCAGCCTTTTGTCTTTTCCAGCCGCCTCGGCAATTTTTGCCTGCACGGCCGCGATGCTGCTTACCGGCTGCCAGAAGCAGGAGGCGGCTGCAAAAAAGCTGCCGGTGATGGTGCGCACGGAGACCGTGGCGATCGCCAACTTTGCACCGCGGACCTCGCTCACCGGGGTGATTGCCGCGCGCACGCTGAACAATCTGTCGTTCCGGGTCGGCGGCCGCGTCGCCGAGCGGCTTGTCGATGTCGGCCAGCATGTCGATCAAGGCACCGTGCTCGCGCGCATCGATCCGCAGGAGCAGGAGTCCGATTTGCGCTCGGCGCAGGCCGACCTCGACGCCGCGCAGGCGCAGTTGACCCAGTCCGCCGCCGCCTTCGAGCGGCAGAAGACACTTCTGGCCCAGGGTTTCACCACCAGGCGTGACTATGACGCGGCCGACCAGGCACTGAAGGTGGCGCAAGGCAGCGTCGATGCCGCGCAGAGCGCGTTCGCCAACGCCCAGCAGAACCTGTCCTTCACCGAACTCAAGGCAGGCGCCGCCGGCGTGATCACCGCCCGCCAAGTCGAAGCGGGGCAGGTGGTGCAAGCGGCGCAAACCGTCTTCACCGTCGCCGAGGACGGCGACCGTGACGCGGTGTTCAACGTCCAGGAAACTCTGGTCGCCAGGGCGCCGGCCTCTCCGGCGGTGACGATCACGCTGTTGTCCGACCCCCAGGTCAAGGCGACGGGCAAGGTCCGAGAAATCTCGCCGGTGGTTGATCCGGCTTCGGGTTCGATCCGGGTCAAGGTCAGCATTCCCGACACGCCCGCCGGCATGCCGCTGGGGGCGGCGGTCATCGGCTCGGTCAGCGCCAAGCCGACGAAGGCTGTCCTGCTGCCCTGGCAGGCGCTGACGTCGAGCGCCGGCAATCCGGCGGTGTGGGTGGTCGACCCCGCGACCAAGGCGGTGACCACGACGCCGGTCGAGGTGCTGGCTTTCGAATCGGGCACGGTCGTGATCGCCAAGGGGCTGGACGAAGGCCAGAGCGTCGTTACCTCGGGCGGACAGTTGCTCAGTCCTGGACAAACGGTCGAGATATCGGGAGCGGACCAATGAGCCAGCTGCCGCGTATCCTGCTTGGCCTGTTCGCGCTTGGCGCGCTCGCCGGCTGCTCGAAGTCGGATGAAAAGCCGCCGGAGATCGTCCGGCCGGTGCTGTCGGTGGTGGTCGAGCCGCGCACCACCCAGACCTTCGGCTTCGCCGGCTCGGTCGAACCGCAGTACAGCGCCGACCTCGCCTTCCGATTGCTTGGCCGGGTCGTCTCGCGTGACGTCAAGGTCGGCGACATCGTCAGCAAGGGCACGACGATCGCCGCGCTCGACCCGACCGCGCTGGAGCTGGCCGTCCAGGCGGCCCAGGCCGAACTTTCCAATGCCGAGGCGCAGTTCGCCAACGCCGCCGCCAGCGAGGAACGCCAACGCCAGCTGCTTGCCGCCGCCAACACCTCGCAGGCCGTCTTCGATGCCGCACAACAGGCGCGCAAGTCAGCCGAGGCCGGTGTCGAGCGGGCCAAGGCCGCGCTTGCCAAGTCGCAGGAGCAGCTTGGCTATGCCAGACTGTTCTCGGATTTCGACGGCGTCGTCACCGCTACCGGCGCCGAGGTCGGGCAGACGGTCTCGGCGGGCCAGACTGTCGTCACTGTGGCACGCTCCGATCTGCGCGAAGCGGTGGTCGATATTCCCGACCAGTTGACTGGCGATCTCGTCGCCGGCACGCCGTTCCAGGTCGTCCTGCAATCGCTGCCGACGATCGAGACCCAGGCCAAGCTGCGCGAGATCGCGCCGCAGGCCGAGGGCTCGACCCGCACCCGCCGCGTCCGGCTGACGCTCACCGACCCGCCGCAGGCCTTCAGGCTCGGCTCGACGGTGACCGCGACGCGCATGACCAAGGTGGCCCCGACGATCGAACTGCCGCTGTCGGCGCTGCTCGAAAAAGACGGCTCCGACAGAGTGTGGATCTTCGATCCGCAGACATCGAGTGTGAGCGCGCACGAGATCAAGGTTGCCGCCAAGGGCGCCGCCACCTTTACCGTCGCCGAAGGCCTGGAGGCCGGCATGCGCGTCGTCACCGCCGGCGTACATAGCCTGGCCGAGGGACAAAAAGTCAGGATTCTCGAAGGAGGGGCCACGTGAAAGGCTTCAACCTCTCCGACTGGGCGCTCAGCCACCGCTCCATGGTCTGGTATTTCATGCTGGTCTTCGTCGTCGCCGGTGTGTTCTCCTACCTCAATCTCGGCCGTGAGGAAGATCCAAACTTCACCATCAAGACGATGATCATCCAGGCCAACTGGCCGGGCGCGTCGGTCAAGGAGACCCTGCAGCAGGTGACCGACCGCATCGAGAAGAAGCTCGAGGAGCTCGACAGCCTCGACTTCACCAGATCCGTCACCACCGCCGGCCAGACCGTCATCTTCGTCAACCTGAAGGACACCACCAAGGCGCGCGATGTCGTGCCGAACTGGATTCAGGTGCGCAACATGGTCAACGATATCAAGGGGCAGTTTCCGCAAGGCGTGCAGGGACCGTTCTTCAACGACCGCTTCGGCGATGTCTTCGGCAATATATACGCCTTCACGTCGGACGGGCTGACGCCGCGCCAATTGCGCGACTATGTCGAGGACGTCCGCACAAAAATCCTGACCGTGCCCAATGCCGGCAAGGTCGATCTAGTCGGCGCGCAGGACGAGGCGATCTATCTCGAATTCTCGACCCGCCAGATCGCGGCCCTTGGCCTCAATCAGCAGGCGATCGTGGCCAGCCTGCAGGCGCAGAACGCGATAACGCCGTCGGGCGTCATCCAGTCGGGGCCGGAGCGCATCAGCGTGCGTGTAGGCGGCCAGTTCACCTCGGAGGAGAGCCTGCGCGCCATCAATCTGCGCGTCAATGACCGCTTCTTCCGGCTGAGCGACGTGGCGACGATTTCCCGGGGCTATGTCGATCCGCCGACGGCGCTGTTCCGCTTCAACGGCGAGGATGCGATCGGGCTCGCCATAGGCATGAAGCCCAACGCCAACCTGCTGCAATTCGGCGAAGCCCTGCATGAGGAGATGAACAAGGTGCTGGCCGACCTGCCGATCGGCGTCGGCGTGCATCTGGTGGCCGACCAGCCCGTCATCGTCGAGGAGGCCGTCTCCGGCTTCACGCGCGCGCTGTTCGAGGCGGTCGCCATCGTGCTCGCGGTGTCGTTCATCAGCCTCGGCATGCGCGCCGGCTTCGTGGTGGCGCTGTCGATCCCGCTGGTGCTGGCCATCACCTTCACGGTCATGGCCTATCTCGGCATCTCGCTGCAGCGCATTTCGCTCGGCGCGCTGATCATCGCGCTCGGCCTTCTGGTCGACGATGCCATGATCGCCGTCGAAATGATGGTGGCGCGACTGGAGGTTGGCGACACTCTGCGCAAGGCGGCGACCTATGTCTACACCTCGACCGCCTTCCCGATGCTGACCGGCACGCTGGTAACGGTCGCCGGCTTCATTCCGATCGGTCTCAACAACAGCGCCGCCGGCGAATACACCTTCACGCTGTTCGTCGTCATCGCCGTGTCGCTCTTGGTATCATGGATCGTCGCGGTGCTGTTCGCGCCGCTGCTCGGCGTCACCATCCTGCCGGCGACCATGAAGCAGCAGCATCACGACCAGCCCGGCCGCTTCACTTCGCTGTTCCGGCGCGTCCTGGTCGGCTCGGTGCGCCATCACTGGCTGACCGTCATCGCCACGGTGCTGTTGTTTGCCGCCTCGATCGCCGGCTTTGGCCTTGTCCAGCAGCAGTTCTTTCCGCCCTCCGACCGGCCGGAGCTGATCGTCGACTGGAACCTGCCGCAGAACTCATTCATCGCCGAGACCCGCGACCAGATGGAGCGCTTCGAGCAGCGGGCGCTGGTCGGCAATCCCGATATCGACCATTTCAGCTCCTATATCGGCCAGGGCGCGGTGCGCTTCGTGCTGGCCTATGACGTGCAGCCGGCCAATCCTTATTTCGGCCAGACCGTGATCGTCACCAAGAGCATCGAGGCGCGCAACCGGGTCAAGCCGGCGCTGGAAAAGCTGCTGCGCGAGGAGTTCGTGGGGACCGATGCCTTCGTCAAGCCGCTCGAATTGGGGCCGCCGGTCGGGCGCCCGGTGCAGTACCGCGTCGGCGGTCCCGATATCCAGACGGTGCGGGAGCTGGCACAACAGTTCTCCGGCGTGATTTCCGCGAATCCGAAGCTGGCAGCACCCACCTTCGACTGGAACGAGCCGCAGCGTGTGCTGAGGGTCGATGTGCTGCAGGACAAAGCGCGCCAGCTCGGCATCACCTCTTCCGACATTGCCAGCGCGCTGAACAGCACGGTCGGCGGCGCAACCATTACCCAGGTGCGCGACGCCACCTACCTGATCAATGTGGTGGCGCGTTCGCGCGAGGCCGAGCGCGGCTCGATCGGAACGCTGCAGAACATGCAACTGCCGACCGGCACGGGCGAATCCATCCCGCTCGCCGCGGTGGCCAATTTCCGCTACGAGCTCGAACAGCCGACGGTGTGGCGGCGCGACCGCATTCCGACGATCACCGTGCGCGCCGGGCTGGTCGGCGACGTGCTGCCGGCAACCGTGGTCAACGAGCTGAAGCCTTCGGTCGACGCCTTCATCGCCAAATTGCCGCCGCGCTATTCGATCGCCACCGCCGGCTCAGTCGAGGAAAGCGCCAAAAGCCAAGGGCCGATCGCGGCGGTGGTGCCGCTGATGCTGTTCATCATGGCGACCATCCTGATGGTGCAGTTGCAGAGCTTCCAGCGCCTGTTCCTGGTCGTTGCGGTGGCGCCGCTCGGCCTGATCGGCGTGGTGGCCGCGCTGGTGCCGAGTGGGGCGCCACTCGGCTTCGTCGCCATCCTCGGCGTGCTGGCGCTGATCGGCATCCTGATCCGCAACTCGGTCATCCTGATCGTGCAGATCGAGGACCTTGTCCGCGAGGGCAAGGACCGCTGGGCGGCCGTCATCGAAGCCACCGAGCACCGCATGCGGCCGATCGCGCTGACGGCGGCGGCCGCGAGTCTCGCGCTGATCCCGATCGCGCGCGAAGTGTTCTGGGGTCCGATGGCCTATGCCATGATGGGCGGCATCATCGCCGGCACCGCGATTACGCTGCTGTTCCTGCCGGCGCTTTATGTGACCTGGTTCCGGATCAAGGAGCCGAAGGGCCGAGAAGAACCGCCTATTTTGGAGACCGGCGAACCGGTGCAAGGCCCGACTTAAAGCGCTGCCGCATCATTCATTGTCGTTGGAGGGGTTCGGGGCGCGATTTGGCGCGCTGCCAAGGCGACGATTTTGAGCTGCGCCAGGCATGCCAGCCTTTTGGCAAATCGGCCAAAGCCAGGATGCTTTCATCAAGCTGAACCACCTCTTGCAGGCCGACGAGCATTATCTCGCGCTCATCCCAATCTCGAGTGTCGCTGCTGTAGAATTGCCAACTGCCACCTTCATCATCATCGTTGTCGTCATTGTCATCTTCATGCAAAACGTATGCGATCCAATCACCACGTTTAAATATGCTCTTGTCCGATAACACCGCGAGATTGGGTGGGTCTGTAAACTTCCATCCCTCCATGGGAATTCCCTGAACAGTGGTCATGTGGGCGGCCAGAAGGTTCAAGCGGTTCTCACAAACCCTTCGCTGGCTCGTAACAGATTGCGCGTGTAATCCTTTGTCACCCGGTGCCCGACAAGTTGGGCCGCCGTGAGATTCTCAACCGCCTCGCCGCCCTGCATCACCATCAGCCGCTCGCACATATGCGTGACGATGGCGAGGTCGTGGCTGACCATCAGGAAGGTCAGCTTGCGCCGCCGGCGGACTTCTTCCAGCAGGTTGAGCACTTCCGCCTGCACCGAGGCATCGAGCGCCGAGGTCGGCTCGTCGAGCAGCAGGATCGACGGTTCGAGAATGAGCGCGCGCGCGATCGCCACACGCTGGCGCTGGCCGCCCGACAGTTGATGCGAGTAGCGGAAGCGGAAACCGTTGCCGAGACCGACCTCATCGAGCGCCCGCTGGATGCGCTTTTCGCCGTCGGCAAAACCATGGATGGCAAGAGGTTCCTGCAGCAGGCGGTCGACGGTCTGGCGCGGGTGCAGCGAGCCGTACGGATCCTGGAAGACCATCTGCACTTCGCGGTAAAAGGCCTTGTCGCGGCGCGGCCCGAGTTTCTTGCCATTGACGGTGATGCTGCCCGAAGCGACCGGCGCGAGGCCGGCGATGGCCCGCAGCAGAGTCGATTTGCCGGAGCCGGATTCGCCGACGAGGCCGAAGGATTCACCTGACCTGACTTCGAGGCTGACACCTTTCAGCGCGCGAAACCGGTCGAAGATCACTTCCAGCCCGTCGATGGCAATCGCTGCTGTCATGCCGCCCACTCCGGCTTGCGGTCGAGCACCGGCAGCGGATGCCGTTCGAAGCCGATCCTGGGCATGCAGTTGAGCAGGCCGCGCGTGTAGGGGTGCTGGGCCCGGCCGAGTTCCGACGCCTTGAGCTGCTCGACCACCTTGCCGGCATACATGACGATGACGCGGTCGCAGAAGGACGAAACCAGGCGCAGATCGTGCGAGATGAAGATCAGCCCCATGCCGCGCTCGCTGACCAGCCGATCGAGGATGCCGAGCACGTCGAGCTGCACGGTGACGTCGAGCGCCGAGGTCGGCTCGTCGGCGATCATCATTTCCGGCCCGGCGATCAGCATCATGGCGATCATGGCGCGCTGGCCCATGCCGCCGGACACTTCATGCGGGTGCAGGTCGAAGACACGGGCCGGGTCGCGGATCTGTACCGCCTCCAGCATGGCCAGCGCGCGGTCGCGGGCCTCGGCCTTGCCGACCCTCTCATGCGTGCGCAGCGTCTCGACGATCTGGCGGCCGATGCTCATCACCGGGTCGAGCGAATATTTCGGATCCTGCAGGATCATGGCGATGCGTTTTCCGCGCAGCGCCCGGCGTTCGCGTGGCGACGCGGCGAGCAGGTCGATGCCGTCGAAGGCCAGCTTGTTTGCCGATATCCTGGCCTGCGGCGGCGTCAGGCCCATGATGGCGCGGCCGGTCTGCGATTTGCCCGAGCCGGATTCGCCGACAATGCCGAGCCGTTCGCGGCCGAGCGAGAAGGAGACGCCGCGCACCGCCTCGATCAGCCCGGTGCGGGTTGGAAAGGTGACGCGCAGATCGTCGACGTCAAGAAGTGCACCCTTTGGCTGCGTGCTCATTGGTCACCACTGCGGGGATCGAGCGCGTCGCGCAGGCCATCACCAAGCAGGTTGAAGCCAAGGCTGACGATGAGGATGGCGAAGCCCGGCGCACCGGCCACCCACCACTGGTCGAGCACGAAGCGGCGGCCCGAAGCGATCATGGTGCCCCACTCTGGCAGTGGCGGCTGCGCGCCGAGGCCAAGGAAGCCGAGACCCGCGGCGGTGAGGATGATGCCAGCCATGTCGAGCGTTACCCGGATGATCAGCGAGGAGATACAGAGCGGCATGATGTGGCGCAGCACGATACGGAAGGGCGAGGCGCCCATCAGTTGCACGGCCTTGATGTAATCGGAATTGCGCACGGTCAGCGTTTCGGCGCGGGCAATGCGGGCGTAGGGCGGCCAGGATGTGATGGCGATGGCAAGCACCGCATTCTCGATGCCGGGCCCAAGCGCGGCGACGAAGGCGAGCGCCAGGATCAGCTTGGGGAAGGCGAGGAAGATGTCGGTGATGCGCATCAGGACGGCATCGGTCCAGCCGCCGGCGTAGCCAGCGACAG
Organism: Mesorhizobium sp. Mes31; assembly: GCF_024519675.1. Lineage (NCBI taxonomy): Bacteria > Pseudomonadati > Pseudomonadota > Alphaproteobacteria > Hyphomicrobiales > Phyllobacteriaceae > Mesorhizobium > Mesorhizobium sp. Mes31. The sequence goes on from NZ_JALJRL010000001.1 coordinate 146,820, forward strand.
TGCCGACCAAAAGGCCGATCGGCGCCGCTATGATGGCGACCAGGATGACCACATAAAGCGTCCAGCGCGAACCATAGAGAATGCGCGAAAGGATATCGCGGCCAAGGTCGTCGGTACCGAACCAGTGTTCGGCGCCGGGCGCGAGCAACCTTGAATTCTTGAGGTCGCCGAATGTCGGCGAATAGGGCGCCAGCACGCCGGCGAGCGCGGCAACGACCAGCAGGGCAATGATGATGAGCAGGCCGAGAAAGGCCAGCCGGTTGGCGGAAAAGCGCCGCCACGCGACATAGGCGCGGCCGAGCCTTGCCTGCATGCGCGAGGCCGGCCGCTCGCTGAGCAGCCAGTCGCGACGGGAGAGAGGACGGGCGTCGGAGGCGGTCATGACGATGCCTCTTGAAGCCGTCGACCCCCACTCCGGTCTGCTTCGCAGACCACCTTCCCCCCGTTCGACGGGGGGGAGGAAAGGCGCCAGGCGTGCGACCGGCTTTTCCTCTCCCCCGGGCAGGGGGAGAGGTGGCCCGAAGGGCCGGAGTGGGGGTGATTGGCCACAGCCGAGCCCGAAAGTGGGATACCTCTGCTCATCCTGTCTTGGTCCTCGGATCGAGCACGCGGTAGAGCAAGTCGGACAGGAGATTGATGCCGATGAACACCGAACCGATGACGATGGTGCCGCCAAGCACGGCGTTCATGTCGGCGTTCTGCAGCGAATTGGTGATGTAGAGGCCGATGCCCGGCCAGGAGAACACGGTCTCGGTCAGCACCGAACCTTCGAGCAGCCCGGCATAGGACAGCGCGATCACCGTCACCATCGGCACGGCGGCGTTGCGCAGCGCGTGGCCCCAGATGATGCGGGCTTCCGACAGGCCCTTGGCGCGCGCCGCGACGATGTATTCCTGGGTGAGCTCGTTGAGCATGAACGAGCGCGTCATGCGGCTGATGTAGGCGAGAGAAAAGTAGCCGAGCAGCGAGGCCGGCAGGATGATGTGGCGGAACGCGTCGTAGAAGACGTCCCACTGTCCCTGCAGCGCAGAGTCGAGCAGATAGAAGCCGGTGATCGGCGTGAAGGTGTATTCGTAGACGACGTCGAGCCGCGCCGGGAAGGCGACCCATTGCAGCTTGGCGTAGAACAGCACCAGCGCCAGCAGCCCGAGCCAGAAGATTGGCACGGAATAGCCGATCAAACCAATGATGCGCACGATCTGGTCGATGAGGCTGCCGCGCTTGACCGCGGCCAGCACGCCAAGCGGCACGCCGAACAGGGCACCGATCAATGTCCCCAGCGTCGCCAGTTCCGTCGTTGCCGGAAGGGCGCGGCGAATGTCGGTCATGACCGGATTGGTGGTCAGAACCGAGGTGCCGAAATCACCGTTCAGCGCGCTTTTCACATAGATGTAGAACTGCTCGATCAGCGGCAGGTCCAGACCCATTTCGCGACGCGTGCGCTCGACGACATTGGCCGGCGCCCGGTCGCCGAGCACCGCCAGCACCGGGTCGATCGGTATGACCCGGCCGATGAAGAAGGTGACCGCGAGAAGACCAAGATAGGTCGTGATCGCGATGACCAGGAAACGGCCGATGAATGATGCAAGGGCGACGGCGCGGGCGCTGCCGCGCCCGCCCTCGTTTTCAACCGCACTCATGCGGCGCGTCCGCGGGCGTTACTCTTTCGAGACCGGCCCGACGAAGTTGCTGTCGAAGCTCGGGCCGAGCGCGAAGCCCTTGAGGTTCTTGCGCAGGCCGGCCACTTCCAGCTGCTGGTGGATGACGACGAAGGGACTGGTGTCGAGGATCTTTTTCTCGAGGTCCTGGTACGTCGCAGCGCGCTTGGCTGAATCCTTCTCGAGCAGAGCCGCTTCCGTCTCCTTGGTCAGGTCCGGAATGTCCCATGCGTTGCGCCAGGCGAGCGTCTTGGTCTTGCCTTCATCCGAATTGTCCGGGTTCGAGGCAAAGGTCTGGGCGTTGGAGTTCGGATCGAAATAATCCTGGCCCCACTGGCCGATATAGATGTCGTGGTTGCGGGCGCGGTATTTGGTCAGCGTCTGCTTGCCGTCGCCGGGGATGATCTCCAGCTTGATGCCGGCCTGTCCCAGTGTCTGCTGGATCGATTCCGCCATGCCGGTCGTCGGCTGGCCGGTGCGTACGTCCATGGTTACGCTGAAGCCGTCAGGCAGGCCGGCCTTGGCCAGCAGTTCCTTGGCCTTGGCGACATCGAGCTTGAACGGATTCTCGTCCAGTTCACCCAGAACGCCCTTGGGCAGGAAGGTCTGGTGGATCTCGCCAATGCCCTTGAGGATGGTCGAGCTCAACGCATCATAGTCGACCAGATACTTGAACGCCTGGCGAACCTCGGGCTTGGCCAGGTTCGGGTTCTTCTGGTTAAGGCTGATGTAGTAGACGGTACCCTTCGGCGCGCTGGTGGTGGTGAGATCGGCGTTCTTGGCAATGGCGTCGAGGTCGTTCGGCTCGAGGTTGCGGGCAACGTCGATGTCGCCGGCTTCGAGCGCCAGGCGCTGGGCCGAGCTTTCCTTCATGTTGCGATAGATGACGCGGGCAAGCTTGGCCTTCTCGCCGTAGTAATTGTCGTTGCGCTCCAGCACGACAGCCTCGTTGGCACGCCATTCGCGCAGCTTGAAGACGCCGGAACCGGCATAGCCGGTCTTCAGCCAGGCATTGCCGAAATCATTGTCCCATTTGTAGTCGGCGCTCGGCGTGACAGCCGCGACATGTTCCTTGACCAGCTTGGCATCGACCACCGAAGCAACGGTGGCCGAGAGACAGTTCAGCACGAAGCTCGGCGCATAGGCCTTGTCGACGATGAACTGGAAGGTGGTGTCGTCGACGGCCTTGGCTTTCTCGGTGACGTTGTCGCCGCTGATGCCGAACTGGTCGATGATGAAGGCCGGGCTCTTGTCCAGCTTGACGGCGCGCTCGAACGAATAGGCGACATCGGCCGCCGTGATCGGATTGCCCGAGGCGAATTTCAGGCCAGGCTTGAGCTTGAAAGTGTAGGTCAGGCCGTCGTCGGAGACGCTCCAGCTATCGGCGAGGTCGCCCTTGACCTTGGAGGTGTCGCCGAGGTCGAGACGGACAAGCAGATCGTAGGTGTTGCCGGTGACCTCTGCGGTCGACAGTTCGAACGCCTCGCCCGGATCCATTGAGATGATGTCGTCGATGGCGAAGCCCTCGACCAGCGTGTCGGCGGGCGTGACAGCGAAGGCGGGTGCCGCGCCAATGAGCAGCGCGGAGATCGCCGCGCCCGCAAGCAAGGTGCGCGAGCGAAGAGCAAACTTTTCCATCATCATGGTGATCGTTCCCTGTTTTGTTGGTTTGTTGACCTGAGTTCCCGGCTCAGGGTTGCAGAATTCTTGTTGGAGCCAGACGACGGCCCTCTAACCCCTTACCGTCGTGGTTTTTGTCCAATTGGTCAACACCCTATCCGGCAGCCTGCCAGCCGGCAACGGGCATTTTCAGGACAGTGCATTGGACCAGAATGGGGCGGGCCAAGTCGACGCATATGTCGGCCAATCGAGGCCGCAGATTGGGAAAAATCTGCTAATTTCGGGGCTATTTCAGCGCCGCGACCAGGCTTGCGTCGGGAAAGCAGGTGGCGGCCTGGCCATTCTTTGCCTGCCATTCGCCGATCGACCGGCGGGTCTTGAAGCCGGGCAGGCCGTCGGCGCTGCCGACATCGTAGCCCTTGGCTTCCAACGCCCGCTGCAGCGCGGCGATGTCAGAGCGGTAGAGCCCGCCGACCGCGCCCCAATTGCCGGAAAAATTGCTGTCGCCATGGGCGATGCGATCGGCGCCATGACCGATGAACAGCGCGTAGAGGTCGCTGGTGTTGTATTCCTTCAGCACGTAGAAATTGGGCGTCGCGATAAAGGCCGGCCCGCTGCGCCCGGCCGGCATCAGCAGAAAACCCTCGGCCTTCAATTCGCTCGCCGGAAACGCTTTTCCGCCGACGCGCTTGATGCCCATCGCCGCCCACTGCGAAATCTTCTTGCCCTGGTCGGGACCTTCGAGCGAACAGGAGACGGTCTCCGGCACCGTGACCTCGAAGCCCCAGCCGCGCCCCCTCACCCAGCCATAGTGGACAAGGTAGTTGGCGATCGAGGCCAACACGTCTGGCGTCGAGTTCCAGATGTCGGCGCGGCCGTCGCCATCGAAATCCGCGGCGTGCTTCAGGAACGACGTCGGCATGAATTGCGGCTGGCCGAGCGCACCGGCCCAGGACGATTTCATCGCACCGACCGGGGCCAGTCCGCGTTCGACGATTTCCAGCGCGGCCAGAAGCTCGGTGCGAAAGAAATCCTTCTTGGTCGACATGAACGCCTTGGTGCCGAGCACCTCGAAGGCGTCGTAGGGCATCTTCGCCGCACCGAAGCCGGTCTCGCGGCCCCATATCGCCAACAACACTTCGCCCGGCACGCCATAGCGCTTTTCGATTGCAGCAAGTGTCCTGGCATTGGTGGCTTCGCGCGCGCGGCCGCCCGCGGTGACGGCGCCAATGGTCTTTTCGGCGAAGTAGGCTCCAGGTGAGCCGAACTCAGCCTGGTGCTGCTTCTGTGGCGTCGTCGCCTTCTCGCCCGGCTTCACCAGGTCGGGCAGCTTCAGATTGGGCTTGATGCCATCGAAAGCAGCATCGAAGGTCTTTTTGGAAATGCCCTTCGCCTTGGCTTGCGGCCACAGGTCGTTCTGCAGCCAGGCGCGGAACTGATCGTCGATCTTGGCGGCCGAGGCGGGAGCGGTCGAGACCACTGCCGCAAAGGCGAGGCAGAGAAAGATGAGGGCCGATTTCACAAAAGCAGGAACCATCTGCATCCCCTGCTCGCCAATTGCGTCAAAACGCCGTCCGCGAGCGCAGTGCCGCGGCCAGCGTGCCCTCGTCGAGATAGTCGAGTTCACCACCAACCGGCACGCCATGCGCGAGCCGCGTCACCTTGATGTCGAGACCGGACAGCTGGTCTGTGAGGTAGTGCGCGGTCGTCTGGCCCTCCACCGTCGCGTTGACGGCGATGATGACCTCCTTGACCTCGCCGCCGGCGACGCGGTCGATCAGCGAGCGGATGTTGAGCTGGTCGGGGCCGATGCCGTCGAGCGGCGACAGCGTGCCGCCGAGCACGTGGTAGCGCACATTCATCGCCGCCGCCCGTTCGAGCGCCCACAGGTCGGAGACGTCCTCGACGACGATGATGGTAGCGGCGTCACGGCGCGGATCGGTGCAGATCATGCAGGGGTCCGACGTATCGACATTGCCGCAGGTCGAGCAGATGCGCACCTTTTCGGCCGCCTCGCCCATGGCGGCGGCGAGCGGCGACAACAGCTGCTCCTTCTTCTTGATCAGATGAAGTGCGGCGCGCCTGGCCGAACGGGGACCCAACCCCGGCACCTTGGCCAGGAGCTGGATCAGGCGTTCGATCTCGGGACCGGCGATTCGCTTGGACATCGCTCTGATCTAGGATTTTTCAGAGCGCTTTGGAACATCCAGAGTCGGCAAGACCCGCCATATTGCTCTGGCGGACCCTGGGGTGCGGATCAGTTGGCTTCGAGCGGCCGGCTCTGGCTGACGATCATCGCGCCGATGGCGTCGGTGTCGTCCGGCGTCGACTGGAACCCCATCGAAGCCTCCTGCGGCGCGTTCTGGACCGAGCTGATGACCCTTTTGTTCAACGTTCCGCCAAAACGGGCGGCATCGGGTTCTTCCATCGGCTCCTGCATCGCCACCACTATCGGCTTGGCCGAGACGCGCGCCGACTTTGCCGTCGGCGCCGCGGATGCGGTCACGTAGGTCTGCTGGGCAGGGGCGGTGCGAGCGGTCGCCGTCTTGGGCTGATGTGCCGGTTCGACCGAGGCAGTCATAAAGGCCTGTTGCGCCGGAGCGGTACGGACAGACGTCTTGGCCGGACGCGCCGGCTCCGCGGAAGCGACAAGCACGGCCGGGACGGGGGCTGGTGTTTGGGCCGAGGCGATGGCGACCGTCGGCTCATCCGGCAGCGGCTGCCAGTTGCGGCCGCGCTTCTCGTAGAAGGCATTGCCGCCGGCAACCATGGTGTAGTGCATGTTCTTGTAGGGGAACCGCAGCCCGGCGGTGTGGAAATACATCGTGTTCTTGAGCTTGGCCTTGCGCTCGCCCTTGAGCACGGCGTCGGCGGCTTCCTCGACATCGGGCATCGCCCGCGAATTCATGGGCCGGGTCATGACGCCCGGCGCGAACTGCCCGCGCTCGCCCACCACCTCGCAGATGGTGCTGCCGTGGTTGCCGGAGCGCAGCCGGTTCATCACCACCGTGCCGACCGCGATCATGCCGTCGCGGCTCGACCGGTTGGACTCGAAGAACATCGCCCTCTCCAGGCATTCCTTGTCCTTCGGCGTGTGGCTGTAGGCCCGCGAGCTCAGGAAACTCGGCGTTATGGCGTCAGTCAGGCTTGCGACGGACATGCCGTGCGAGGTGGTCTGACTGCAAGCGGCCAAGAACAGGGGAGACGTAACGACGCCGAGCAACAGCGGCGTCTTCCATCGCGTGGCAATCAACAGGTAACCCTCTCACTTCGATGCCCGCCCCCAGGCTGCGGCAAGAATGAGACACTTTCAGGCAAAATGATGGCTAAAACGTTATTAATGAGGCACTGTTGCCAAATGGGCACAAATGCACGGTTTTTCCCGGCTACCGCGCGGCCGGCACGGCGGCTGGCTGGCCAGGCTCGACTTCTTCGACTTTCTCGGAAAACAGCCCTCTGTCGAGGAACAACGCCCGCGCGTTCCTGGCCGTCGGGGCGATCTTTCCCGGCCAATCGCTTTCGATGAACTCAGCCTTGGTGAAGTCCGAATTTGTCTCGCAGGCCGCCTCGAGGAGTTCAGCGATCTCCAGCACGATCGCGCGTTCGTCCCGAGAAAGCGCCGACGTGCCGGCCTCGATCGACGGGCGATGCACGAAATCCTCGAACAGATCGAAATAACCCTTGATGCCGACGAGATCGACGCCCGCATCGCAATCGGCCAGGATTTCCAGAATCTCGTAGATCCGGTTGCGGATACGCTGCTCGATCAGTCTTTCGGACGGCTCTTCGATCATGGCATACCGCCACTGAACGCTAGAAGGGCAGTTTCATTCCTGGCGGGATCGGCAGTCCGGCGGTCAGCGCCTTGGTCTTTTCCTGCATGATCTGCTCGACCTTGGTCTTGGCGTCATTGTGGGCGGCGAGAATCAGGTCCTCCAGGATCTCGACATCGTCCTCCTTGAACAAGGACCGGTCGATCTTCAGCGACTTCATCTCGAATTTTCCGGTCAGCGTCACGTTGACCAGGCCGCCGCCGGCCTGGCCGGATGCTTCCAGCGTGGCGATCTCGTCCTGCATGGCCTGGAACTTGGCCTGCATTTCCTTCGCCTTGCCCATCAGGCCGAGAAGATCTTTCATGGTCGGGTCCTTTGCGAATATTTGCTGGGATCAGGTCTCGTCGTCATCCGCCGGCGGTTCGACCGGCACATCGGCTTCAGCCGTCTCGGCTTCCGGCGCGTCGGGTATGCGCACGTCGATGATCTTCGCACCGGGAAAGCGCGCCAGGATGGCGGCGACGGTCGGGTCGCTCTTGGCATCGAGGAAGGCGTTCTCGCGCTTGGTCGATTCCATTTCGGCGAGGGTCTGGCCGCCCTCCTCCTTCGACAGCGAGACCAGCCAGTTGCGCCCGGTCCAGGCGCGCAACTTCGTCGTCAGGTCGTTGAGCAGCATCTTGGGGGCGTCGCTGGTCAGGCCGACATCGATACGGCCGGGCTCGATACGCACGAGACGGATGCAGCTCTTGACCAACACCTTGAAGGCGATGTCACGCTGCGCGTCGGCAAGAGCAACGATGTCGGCCAGCGATTTCAGCGGTACCTGCTGCGTCTCCAGCACCGGTTGCGGGGGCGCGACGAAGGCGACGGGAGCAGGCGCGGCCTCGACCAGCCGCATGGTCTGCGCACCGCCTGGTCCGGCAGGCATGCGCGTCTGCGCCACCGCGCTGCCGCCGCCATTGCCATTGCCGGAACCTGCTGGCGCTCCATTCGGGCGCGGCGCGCCATTTTGAACCGGTGCCGCGCCCTCGAGCGATCTCAACGCCTCGTCCAGCGTCGGCAGGTCGGCGGCGTGCGCCAGCCGGATCAGCACCATCTCGGCGGCACTGACCGGCCGGTTGGAAGACTGCACCTCGGGAATGCCCTTGAGCAGCATCTGCCATGTCCGCGACAGCACCCTGACCGACAGCGTCCTGGCGAAATCGGCACCGCGCTGCCGCTCGCCCTCGGACAGCGAAGCATCCTCGATTGCCGTCGGCACGAAACGCAGCCGGGTGACGAGGTGGTTGAACTCGGCAAGATCGGTCAGCACGGCGGCCGGATCGGCGCCGGTGTCGTATTGCGTGCGGAACTCGGCCAATGCCGCCGCCACGTCGCCCTTCATCACATGTTCGAACAGGTCGACGATGCGGGCGCGGTCGGCGAGCCCCAGCATCGCCCGTACGGCATCGGCACTGACGGAGCCGGCGCCGTGCGCGATCGCCTGGTCGAGGATGGAGAGCGAATCACGGGCCGAGCCTTCGGCGGCGCGCGCGATCATCGCCAGCGCGTCATCGTCGACCGAAATGCCTTCCTTGGCCGAAATCGAGGAGAGGTGGGCGACCAGCGCGCCGGCATCGATGCGCCTCAAGTCAAAACGCTGGCAGCGCGACAGGACGGTGATCGGAACCTTGCGGATCTCGGTGGTTGCGAAGATGAACTTGACGTGCGGCGGCGGCTCTTCCAGCGTCTTCAGCAGGCCGTTGAAGGCCTGCGTGGAAAGCATGTGCACTTCGTCGATGATGTAGACCTTGTAGCGGGCCGAGACCGGTGCGTAGCGCACGCGCTCGATGATATCCCTGATATCGTCGATGCCGGTGTGCGAGGCGGCGTCCATCTCGATGACATCGACATGGCGACCTTCCATGATTGCCTGGCAATGCTCGCCGAGCACGGCAAGGTCGACCGAAGGCTGGTCCATATCGGCGGTTTTATAATTCAGGGCCCGCGCAAGTATGCGCGCCGTCGTGGTCTTGCCGACACCACGCACGCCGGTCAGCATCCACGCCTGGGCTATGCGGCCGGTGGCAAAGGCGTTGGTGAGGGTACGCACCATCGGCTCCTGGCCGACCAGTTCGGAGAAGTTCGAAGGACGGTACTTGCGCGCCAGCACGCGATAGGCGACGGCCTTGCCATTCTCCAGGCTTTCTGGTCCCGAATTTCCGGCTTCGCTCATTCGCCCGTAAAGCTCCAAATGGCCGCGCCCGAAGGCGGCCGATTCCTGCGCATAGTCTCGCTCGCGCTGCAATGCGTCGTCAATGTCGCGAGAGGGGCCGATGAGGTGGGAGGCTGGAACAATGACCCGTTCCGGGCTCGTTAGGGCTGCTTCCTTCCGGACCTGACCCGGTTGGCGAGTGGATCGTCCACCACCAACCTCCCGCTTCCCATATCGGCAATTCGGCGATGAAATGCAAGTGCGCAGGCGAATTGGCACACCAAACCGTGAGGGGCATAATGATTCGCTTGCAGCCCCTGTGCCGCCGCTCTAGCGTTTATGAGTTCGAAAAAAACACGAAACGTAAGGGAAACGCCGATGCTGCCGGGCCTGAAGGCCGGATTCACGCTGGATGCCCGGCTGGAGGCGGACAGCGAGCAGTTGATGTGGCTTGGGCTGTGCGAATTGCGGGTGATGAACGATCGCCGCTGGCCATGGCTGCTGCTTGTGCCGCAGCGGCCGGGCGCGGAGGAAATTCACGACATGACGCCGCTCGACCAGGCAATGCTGACCTTCGAGACCAATATGGTGGCGCAAGCGCTGAAGAAGGCGACCGGCTGCACCAAGATCAACACCGGCGCGCTTGGCAACATCGTGCGCCAGTTGCACATCCATGTCATCGCACGTTCGGAAGGCGATCCCGGTTGGCCCGGCCCGGTGTGGGGGCACGGCCTGCGCGATCCCTACAAGCGTTCCGATCTGCGCCGGTTTGCCGAAACGATAAGGGCGGCGCTATAAGCCTTCCCTGTGTTCATCCCAAAACATGTCCATCCCAAAACACCAGAGTCCACATGAGCTTTCGCCTGTTTGACGCGCCCTTGCGCGAGCCGAGCCAGTTCGTCGGTTTTGCCGGCAACACGATCGACCGGCAGTCCGAGAACCGCGCCGACGATTCGGTCGACCAGGCGCTGGCCGATCCGACGACGCGGCTGCTTTTGATGAATGGCGGCCGGCTCTACCTGAAGCTCGGGAACAGCAGTCCCGACCCCTGGTTCGGCGCCGCCGAGAGCCAGCCCTTCAAGGTTTCGCTTGCCGGCGGCGTCCTGCTCGGCTTTTCCGAACAAGGACCCGTGCTGGCCGTTCCGGCCGGCGTCGATGCCGAACAGCTGCCCGAAACCATCAAGGCGATCGATTACCGCTCGGTCTACATGCAAGGGCTGATCGATGAAGCGGCCGCCGGCGCGATGGCGCAAGGTGCCGCCCTGCTCGCCTGGCATGCAAGCCATCGTTTCTGCAGCAAGTGCGGTACCGAATCACAGATGCGGGCGGGCGGCTACAAGCGGCATTGCCCGAATTGCGGCACCGAGCATTTTCCGCGCACCGATCCGGTGGCGATCATGCTGACGACGACGCGGGAGAAATGCCTGCTTGGGCGCGGCCGGCATTTCGCGCCGGGCATGTATTCGGCCCTTGCCGGTTTCATCGAGCCGGGCGAGACCATCGAGGCGGCGGTGCGCCGCGAAACGCTGGAGGAGGCCGGCATAAGGCTGGGCCGTGTCGTCTACCATGCCAGCCAGCCCTGGCCGTTTCCCTATTCGCTGATGATCGGCTGCTTTGGCGAGCCGCTCAATGAAGACATCCAGGCCGACCTCAACGAGTTGGAAGACTGCCGCTGGTTTGCCCGCGACGAAGTGCGCCTGATGCTTGCCAGGGAACATCCCGACAATCTGATCACGCCGCCGAAAGGCGCCATTGCGCACCATCTTATCCGCGCCTGGGTCGACGCCGAATAATGCCCGCGAATACTGAAAGACATTCCAGGAGAGACAAATGATCCGTCACACCGTCGTCTTCACGCTGAAGCATGCGCCACACTCGCTGGAGGAAAAGCGGTTTCTCGTCGACGCCAGGAAAATTCTCTCGGCGATCCGGGGCGTCACGCATTTCGAACAGTTGCGGCAGGTCAGCCCCAAGAACGACTACCAGTTCGGCTTCTCGATGGAGTTCGCCGACCAGGCCGCCTATACGAGGTACAACGACCATCCCGACCATGTCGCCTTCGTGCGCGATCGCTGGATTCCGGAAGTCGAGAAATTTCTCGAAATCGACTACGTGCCGCTCGGCGCGGTGATTTAGAGCATGATCCCGAAAAGTGGAAACCGGTTTTCGGAAGAGATCATGCTCAATAGGAACTAGTCCGCCACCTTCCACTGCTCACGCGACTCGCTGGCCGGATAGACGCCAAGGATCCGCACCTCGCGCGAGAAGAAGCGAAGCTCGTCCAGCGCCAGCTTGACCAGCGGATCGTCGGGATGGCCCTCGATGTCGGCGTAAAACAGCGTCGCCGTGAAAGCTCCCAGCTGGTAGCTCTCCAGCTTGGTCATGTTGATGCCGTTGGTGGCGAAGCCGCCCATCGCCTTGTAGAGCGCGGCCGGCACGTTGCGGACGCGGAAGATGAAGGTCGTCATCATCTTGGCGTCGGCCGAGGGGCGTTCGGCCCACTGCTTGTTCTTAGTCAGAACGACGAAGCGGGTGACGTTGCTGTCGGTGTCCTCGACATTCTCCTCGATGATGTCGAGCCCGTAGAGCGTCGCGGCCAGTGCCGGCGCCAGAGCGGCCATCGTGCGGTCCCTGACCTCGGAGACCAGCTTGGCGGCGCCAGCCGTGTCGCCAGCGACGATCGCCTTCCAGCCGTTCTTGCGGATGTATTTGCGGCACTGGCCAAGCGCGTGGATATGGCTGTGCACGGTCTTGATCTCGTCGCGCTTGACGCCCGGCAGCACCATCAGCTGGAAATGGATCGGCAGGAAATATTCGCCGACGATGTGCAGCTTCGATTCCGGCAAAAGGTGATGGATGTCGGCGACGCGCCCGGCAATGGTGTTCTCGATCGGGATCATGGCGAGATCGGCCTTGCCGGTCTCGACGGCATTGAACGCATCCTCGAAGGTCGGGCACGGCAACGGCTCCATCGTGGGATAGACGTTGCGGGAGGCGGTGTCGGAATTGGCGCCAGGCTCGCCCTGGAACGATATTCTGTTGGTCTTTTCAGGCATGGGCCAAGTCTCGATTCAAGGGGGGTCTCGGGTTCGAAAGGATTTCTCAGGTCGAAAGGATGGTTCTGGCGCGTTCGAGGTCTTCGGGCGTGTCGACGCCGAGCGGCAGCGAACGCACGATCTCGGCATCGATGCGCATGCCGGCCTCCAGCGCCCGCAGCTGTTCCAGCCGCTCGCGGCGTTCGAGCTGCGACGGCTTCAGCGCGACGAAACGCTCGAGCGCGGCGCGGCGGTAGGCATAGAGGCCGACATGATGATAGAGCGGCCCTTCGCCCCATGGCGCGGTGGCGCGGGTGAAATAAAGCGCCCTCAGCCGCGTGGCGGAGAGCGGCGAACCGACGATCTTGACGACGTTCGGGTTGGTCTTTTCCTCGTCGCGGACGATCTCGACGCCGAGCGTGGCGATATCCACGGCCGCGTTCTCGAAAGGCCTGAGCGAAGCGCCGATTATATCGGGATCGATGGTCGGCAGGTCGCCCTGCACGTTGACGATCGTTTCGACCTTTCTTGCAGGATCGAGGATCGTCAGCGCTTCGAAGATGCGGTCGGAACCCGATTCGTGGTCCATGCGCGTCATCACGGCCTCGAAACCATGCGCGCGTACCGCTTCCGCCACGCTTTGCGTGTCGGTCGCCACCACCACCCGGCCGAGCCCGGCCTCTGCGGCGCGGCGGGCGACATGGACGATCATCGGCGCGCCCGCGATGTCAGCCAGCGGCTTGCCCGGCAGGCGCGTCGAGGCCATGCGGGCTGGGATCAGGATCAACGTGGACATCGCAAGTGCCAGGCGTCTCAAAAGTGGAAGGGAAAAGTGGCAAAAGGTCTCACTGGAAGCGCCCTTATAGGTGTTGCAACGCCCGAGCAAAAGACCTAGTTTCCGCCCGATTTGACCGGCTCTGGAGGGCCGGTCTCGATACCGACGGACGGAGTGGACGGTTCGGTCCGCCGGAAAAGGGAGCAAGGGGCGTATGGATTCCAACGAAGTCAACAAGCTGCTCGCCGGATTGCTCGGAACCGTTTTCGTGGTGTTCTCGGTCGGCCTTGTGTCCAATGCGCTGTTTGCCTCGCCGCCCCCGGAAAAGCCCGGTTTCGCCATCGAAGCCGCCGAGCCCGCCGAAGGCGGCCCGGCCGCTCCGGCTGCCGAAGCCAAGCCGATCGCCGACCTGCTGGCGACCGCCAATGTCGAAGCGGGTGCGGCGGTCTTCAAGAAATGCCAGGCCTGCCATTCCGGTGAAAAGGGCGGCCCGAACAAGGTCGGCCCCGATCTGTGGGACCTCGTCGACCGCCCCGTCGCCGAACATGCAGGCTTCGCCTATTCGGCCGGCATGAAGGAATTCTCCAAGGGCGGCACCGAGAAGTGGACCTACGACAACATCAACCACTTCATCACCTCGCCGAAGAAATTCGTGAAAGGCACGGCCATGGGCTTCGCCGGCCTGCCCAAGGACGAGGATCGCGCCAACGTCATCGCCTATCTGCGCACCTTGTCGGACAGTCCCAAGCCGCTGCCGGCGCCAGGGGCCGCCGCCGACGCAACGGCGCCCGCCAAGCCCGCTGAGGCAGCCGCCCCGGCAAAGCCGGCTGATGCTGCGGCCCCGGCGAAGCCGGCGGCGCCAGCCGCTGCACCGGCTCCGGCCGCACCGGCACCGGCGCCTGCCCAATAAACAGATATCATTTCGACGATCTTGAAAAAGCCGGGTTCAGCCCGGCTTTTTCGTTAGGAAAAACGCATATGCGGCGACAAAGCCGCGCATGGCGGTTTTCACGAGCGCCAAATCATCTAGATTGCCTTCTGGACTGATCCGGGACAGGCATCGCGAAGAGGATAGTGCATGACGGTTGGCCGAACGCTTCTCAAGTCGTTGCTGGCGGCAGCCCTCCTGGCGGCGGGATTGCAGACCACCCGTGCCGACGAATGGCGCACCACCTCATCGCTGATCGGCGAGTCCAAATACGGCGACAATTTCCAGCACTACGACTACGTCAACCCCGATGCGCCCAAGGGCGGCACGCTGAATTCGGTGGTGCTCGGCACCTTCGACAGTTTCAACCCCTATGTCGTCCAGGGGTCGCCAGCGGCGGGCCTTGTCGGGTTCGGCGGTGGCCTGCTCTACGACACGCTGATGGAGCAGGCCACCGACGAAGGCAGCACGAGCCATCCGCTGATCGCCGACGCCTACAAATATCCGGCCGACTATTCCTCGGCGACCTACCGGCTCGACCCGCGCGCGAAATGGCACGACGGCCAGCCGATCACCGTCGATGACGTGATCTGGTCGTTCCAGGTGCTGAAGGCCAACAGCCCGCAATACAGCCGCTATTTCGAGAATGTCACCGACGCGGTGGCCGTCTCCGACCGCGAGGTCGAGTTCCATTTCAGCCAGAAGGGCAACCGCGAACTGCCCAAGATCATCGGCGATCTCGCCGTGCTGCCGAAACACTGGTGGGAGGGCACCGATGCCAGCGGCAAAAAGCGCGACGTAACCAAGCCGACGCTGGAAATCCCGCTCGGTTCGGCCGCCTACAAGATCGCCAGCTTCAAGCCGGGCTCGGAAATCATCTGGCAACGCGTGCCGGACTACTGGGCGGCCAAGCTGCCGGTAAAGATCGGTCGCGAGAATTTCGATAAGCGGCGCTACACCTATATCCTCGATGACAACGCCGCCTGGCTGGCCTTCACCAAGGGTGGGCTGGAAGACATCCACCGGGAGTACAGCTCGCGCAAATGGGCGACGGCCTATAATTTCCCGGCATTCCAGACTGGCGACGTCGTCAAGAAGGACTTCCAGACCCAGTCGCCACAACCAATGCAGGGCTTCGTCCTCAACCAGCGGCGGTCGCTGTTCCAGGACCGCCTGGTGCGGGAGGCGCTGACCATCCCCTTCGATTTCGAGAGCATGAACCGCACCCTGTTCTTCGGCTTCAACACCCGCACATCCAGCTATTTCCAGGGCACAAACCTGGCGTCGAGCGGATTGCCGCAAGGCAAGGAACTGGAGATCCTGGAAAAGTATCGCGACAAGCTGCCGCCCGAACTCTTCACCCAGGAATTCAAGCTGCCCGTCTACGATTCGCCGCAAGCGGAACGGAAGTACCTGAAGCAGGCGGTCGATCTCTTCGCCAAGGCCGGCTGGGTCATCAAAGGTGGCAAGATGGTCAATGCCAAGACCGGCGCGCCGTTCAAGTTCGAGATCCTCGGCTGGAACGACACAGATCAGGTGATCGCAAGCCCCTACATCGCCAATCTGCGCAAGATCGGTGTCGCCGCCACTTTGCGCATCATCGACCAGACCCAGTATATCAACCGCGTCAACAATTTCGATTTCGATGTCGTCACGGGCCTGTTCGGCCAGTCGGATTCGCCCGGCAACGAGCAACGCGATTTCTGGAGCTCGAAGGCCGCCGACGCGCCTGGTTCGCGCAATCTGATGGGCATCAAGGACCCGATCGTCGACGCACTGGTCGACCGCATCATCTTCGCCACCGACCGCGATGACCTTGTCGCCGCTACCCACGCGCTCGACCGCGTCCTGCTGTGGAACTTCTACGTCGTGCCACAATATCATCGGTCCGCAGTCTGGCTGGCCTATTGGAACAAATTCGGCTTCCCCGACAAGCAGCCTGCTTATGTCGGTGCCGATATCGACTCCTGGTGGATCGACCCGGACAAGGAGAAAGCGCTGGCGGCCAAATACAAGGGCAGCAATTGATGGCGGCCCTGCCCCGCCGCGATTTCCTGGCATTGGGCGGCGCCGCCGCGGCCGCCGTGCTTTTGCCCGGCCGGGCCTTCGCCAACATCGCGACCGGCACCAAGCTGCACGGCCTGTCTGCCTTCGGCGACCTCAAATACAAACCGGATTTCACACATTTCGACTATGTCAATGTCGACGCACCGACTGGCGGCATTTTCAATTTCGCCCCTCCGAACTGGGGCTACAACCAGGACACGCAGACCTTCAACACGCTCAATTCCTTCGCCAACAAGGGCGACGCGCCGCCGCGCATGGAGATGTGTTTCGATGCGCTGATGGTATCAGCGCTCGATGAGCCGGACGCTGTCTATGGCGAGATCGCCGACAGTGTAACGCTGTCGGACGACCGCAACGGCTTCACCTTTTCGCTTCGTCCGCAGGCGCGCTTCCATGACGGCTCGCCGTTGACGGCACAAGACGCCGCCTTCACCTTCAAGCTCTACAAGGACAAGGGCCACCCCGACCTGTCGCTGTCGTTGACGCATATGGTCGACGCCGTTGCCGTGGACGACCGCACGCTGCGGCTGACTTTTTCCGGCAAGCAATCCGCCCGCACCGTTCTCAACATCGTGCAGTTCCCGATCCTGTCGAGGGCCTTCTACACGGCAAACCCGTTCGACAGTTCGCAAATGAACCCGCCGCTTGGCTCCGGCGCCTACAAGGTCAGGAGCTTCTCGGCCGGCGCATGGATCGAATATGAGCGTGTGGCGAACTATTGGGGACGCGACCTCCCGGTCAATCGTGGCCTGAACAATTTCGACGTCATCCGCATCGAGTTCTATCAGAATCGCACGGCCGGTTTCGAAGCCTTCAAGAAGGGCGAGATCACCTATCGCGAAGAATTCACCTCGCGCGTCTGGGCCACCGCCTACGACTTCCCCGCGCTCACGGCCGGCAAAGTGGTCAAGCACGAATTTCCGGCTGAAAAGAAGCCCGCCATGCAGGGGACCGCGGTCAATCAACGACGCGAACAGTTTCGCGACGCGCGGGTGCGGCAGGCGATCGCACTGTGCTTCGACTTCGAGTGGACGCGGCGCAATTTCTTCTACGGCTCCTACGAACGCTCGCAATCCTGCTTCGAGAAATCGGCCTTTCGCGCCGAAGGGCCGCCTTCGCCGGAAGAGCTGGCCCTGCTGGAGCCGCTGCGCAGCCAGCTTCCGGCGGAAGTCTTCGGCGAGGCTGTGACGCAACCCGCCTCCGACGGCTCCGGCCGCGACCGCAAACTGCTTGGCCAGGCGGCAAAGCTTCTGGCCGCGGCGGGCTGGAAACGGTCGGGCGACTTTGTCGTCAACGACAAGGGCAGCAGGCTTTCGGCCGAGTTCATGGTCGATGACGACACCTTCGTGCAGATCTATTCGCCCTGGGTCGCCAACATGAAGGCGATCGGCATCGACGCCACCATCCGGCTGGTGGATTCGGCGCAGTATCAGTCCAGACAAGCAACGTTCGATTTCGATCTGCTGTCGGCCGCCTTCTCGTTCAGCGCGACGCCGACGCGCGACGATCTTGAAGTCTTCTTCCACTCGAGCACTGCCAACGTCTCCGGCTCGCGCAATTTGCCGGGCGTCGCAGACCCCGCGATCGACACGCTGATCGATGCCGTGGGCGCCGCAAAGGATCGTGAAAGCCTGACCGTGACGATGCGGGCGCTTGACCGGGTCTTGCGCGCGCGGCGCGATTGGATTCCTAGTTGGTTCCTGGCGAATCACCGAAGCGCCTATTGGGACATGTTCGGCTTCCCCGAACAGAAGCCCGATTTCGGCTTTCCGGTCGAGGCGCTGTGGTGGTTCGATAAGGGCAAGGCGGCAAAAATTGGCAAAGGCTGAGATATCAGTCCAACGAGGGCAGAAAGCCTGATGGGCGCCTATATCCTGCGCCGCATCCTTTTGATGATCCCGACCCTGTTCGGCATCATGGCGATATCCTTCGCCGTCATCCAGTTCGCGCCCGGCGGTCCGGTCGAGCAGGTCATCGCCAAACTGACCAACCAGGGCGGCAGCGATCGCCTCGGTGGCGGCGGTGGCGACGTGGGCGGCGGCAATTTGGATGTCGCCGGCGACGTCGGTTCGAAATATCGCGGCGCGCAGGGCCTCGATCCGGAATTCATCAAGAAGCTGGAAAAGCAGTTCGGCTTCGACAAGCCACCGCTCGAGCGCTTCGGCATGATGCTGTGGAACTACGCCCGCTTCGATTTCGGCGACAGCTATTTCCGCGACATCTCGGTGCTCGACCTGATCCTGGAAAAAATGCCGGTGTCGATTTCGATCGGGCTGTGGATCACGCTTCTCTCCTACATGATCTCGATCCCGCTCGGCATCCGCAAGGCGGTCAAGGACGGCAGTCCGTTCGACGTCTGGACCAGCGGCGTCGTCATTGTCGGCTATGCCATCCCGGGCTTCCTGTTCGGCATCATGCTGATGGTGCTGTTTGCCGGCGGGTCCTTCTGGGACTGGTTTCCGTTGCGCGGCCTGACTTCCGACAATTGGGACCAACTGTCCTGGTCGGGCAAGATCGTCGACTATTTCTGGCACATGACCTTGCCGCTGACGGCGCTGGTACTGTCGGCCTTCGCCACCACGACGCTGTTGACCAAGAACTCGTTCCTGGAAGAAATCCGCAAGCAGTACGTGGTCACCGCGCGCGCCAAGGGCCTGTCGGAACGGCAGGTGCTCTACGGCCACGTCTTCCGCAATGCCATGCTGATCGTCATCGCCGGTTTTCCAGGCGCCTTCATCTCGGCCTTCTTCACCGGCTCGCTGCTGATCGAGAACATCTTTTCGCTCGATGGCCTCGGCCTGCTCGGTTTCCGGTCGGTGGTCGAACGCGACTATCCCGTGGTGTTCGCCAATCTCTACATCTTCTCGCTTCTCGGCCTGTTCGTCGGATTGCTGTCCGACCTGCTCTACACCTGGGTCGATCCGCGCATCGATTTCGAGCGGAGAGACGTCTGATGTCGGAGGCCAGCGCCACTGCGGAGACGGCGCCCGCGCGGATCAAGCGGCCCTTCCTGTCGCCGCTCAACAAGCGCCGCCTGCAGAACTTCAAAGCCAACCGGCGCGGTTTCTGGTCGCTGTGGATCTTCCTCGTCCTGTTCGTGCTGTCGCTGTTTGCCGAATTCATCGCCAACGACAAACCGATCATCGCTTCCTACAAGGGCGAGATCCTGTTTCCGGTGCTGGTCGCCTACCCCGAGGAAAAGTTCGGCGGCTTCTATGCCGTCACCGACTACCGCGACCCGGTGATCCAGGACGAGATCAACGCCAATGGCTGGATGATCTGGCCGCCGGTGCGCTACTCCTACCAGACCGTCAACAACGCCATTCCGGAAGCCGCCCCGGCCAGGCCGTCCTGGGAGTATGACGCCAAGACACGCTGCAACCAGTACCCGCAAGGCGCGGCCGACCCGGCCTGCGTCGTCGGCAACTGGAACTGGCTTGGCACTGACGACCAGGCGCGCGACGTGCTGGCGCGTGTCATCTACGGCTTCCGCATTTCAGTGCTGTTCGGCCTGATCCTGACCGCCGGCTCGGCATTGATCGGCGTCGCGGCGGGCGCCGTGCAAGGCTATTTCGGCGGCTGGACCGATCTGCTGTTCCAGCGCTTCATCGAAATCTGGTCGGCGATCCCGGTGCTCTATCTCCTGCTGATCGTCGCCGCCATCCTGCCGCCGGGCTTCTTCATCCTGCTCGGACTGATGCTTCTGTTCTCCTGGGTGGCGCTGGTCGGCGTGGTGCGGGCCGAGTTCCTGCGCGCCCGCAACTTCGAGTATGTCAACGCGGCCCGGGCGCTCGGCGTGCCCAACCTGACCATCATGTTCCGGCACCTCCTGCCCAACGCCATGGTGGCGACATTGACCTTCCTGCCGTTCCTGCTCAGCGGCTCGATCTCGACGCTGACCTCGCTCGACTATCTCGGCTTTGGCCTGCCGCCCGGCTCCGCCTCGCTCGGCGAGCTGCTCAAGCAGGCGCAGCGCAACCTCAACGCGCCCTGGCTCGGCATTTCCGGTTTCGTCGTCATTTCGCTGATGCTGTCGCTGCTGGTTTTCGTCGGCGAGGCGACGCGCGACGCCTTCGATCCGCGCAAGACGTTCCGATGAGCGAGGCCCCCCTGCTCAGTGTACAAGACCTCAGCGTCGCCTTCGGCCAGGGCGGCAACCAGTCGATGGCGGTCGACCACATCTCCTTCGACATCGCCAAGGGAGAGACAGTGGCGCTCGTCGGCGAATCCGGCTCCGGCAAATCGGTGTCGGCACTGTCGGTGCTGAAGCTCTTGCCCTATCCGAGCGCCAGCCACCCCTCGGGAAAGATCCTGTTCCAAGGTGCCGACTTGCTTGCCATGGGCGAGAAGCAGTTGCGGCGGGTGCGCGGCAACAAGATCACCATGATCTTCCAGGAGCCGATGACCTCGCTCAATCCGCTGCACACGATCGAGCATCAGATCGTCGAGATCCTGAAGCTGCATCAGGGCATGGCCGACCGCCCGGCCAAGGCGCGTACGCTGGAACTGCTCAACGAGGTCGGCATTCGCGATCCGCAGAAGCGGCTCGATGCCTATCCGCACCAGCTGTCGGGTGGTCAGCGCCAGCGCGTGATGATCGCCATGGCGCTGGCCAACGAACCCGAACTGCTGATCGCCGACGAGCCGACGACGGCGCTCGACGTCACCGTGCAGGCGCAGATCCTCGAACTGCTGGCCGGCCTGAAGAGCCGCAAGGGCATGTCGATGCTGTTCATCACCCACGATCTCGGCATCGTCCGCAAGATTGCCGACCGGGTCTGCGTGATGACGAAGGGCAAGATCGTCGAGACCGGACCGACCAAGGAGATCTTCGCCAATCCGCGGCATGCCTATACGCGGCATCTGCTGGCGGCCGAGCCGAAAGGCAAGCCGCCGGCGGCCAATGCCGCCGCCAAGCCGGTGATGACGGGCAAGGACATCAGGGTCTGGTTCCCGATCAAGCAGGGTTTTTTCCGCCGCACAGTCGACAATGTGAAGGCGGTCGACGGCATCGATGTCACCGTGCGTGCCGGCCAGACGCTCGGGGTGGTGGGCGAGTCGGGCTCGGGCAAGACGACGCTCGGCCTGGCGCTGGCGCGCATGATCTCGTCGACCGGGACCATCCAGTTCAACGGGCACGACATCAACCAATTGTCCTTCAATGCCATGCGGCCGCTCAGGCGCGAGTTGCAGATCGTCTTCCAGGACCCGTTCGGCTCGCTCAGCCCGCGCATGTCGATCGCCGAGATCATCGAGGAAGGCCTGAAGATCCACGAGCCGAAGCTGTCGCCCGACCAGCGCGACGACAAGGTAGCCGCCGTGCTGAACGAGGTCGGCCTCGATCCGGCGACACGCAACCGCTATCCGCACGAGTTTTCCGGCGGCCAGCGCCAGCGTGTCGCCATCGCGCGCGCCATGGTGCTCAACCCGCGCTTCGTCATGCTGGACGAGCCGACGTCGGCGCTGGACATGAGCGTGCAGGCGCAGGTCGTCGACCTGTTGCGCAGCCTGCAGGCCAAGCACGACCTCGCCTATCTCTTCATCAGCCACGATCTCAAGGTCATCCGGGCGCTGGCCAATGACGTCATCGTCATGCGCAATGGCAAGATCGTCGAAGCCGGCCCTTCCGAGCAGATTTTTGGAAATCCGCAAACCGACTATACTCGGGCGTTGATCTCGGCCGCCTTCAAGATAGAGACGGCACCGGTCGGCATCGTCAGCCAGTGATTTGCGTAAAGAGGACTAGAAGATCGCGATGGAAAAAGGCCGTATCCTGCTTGCCGTCACCGGCTTTCATCCGCAGCGCTGGCGCGAGCTGTTGTCGGCGGAACGCGAGGTGGTGCTGGAGCCGGATGGCGCCAAGGACCCCTCGATCACCTATGCCGTGGTGTGGAAGCAGAAGCCGAACATTCTGGCGTCGCTGCCCAATCTGCGCGCCATCTTCTCGATCGGTGCCGGTGTCGACCATATCTTCGCCGATCCTGGCCTGCCCGATGTGCCGATCGTCAAGGTCGTCGCCGACAACCTTACCCAGTACATGACCGAATATGTCGTCTGGCGGGTGCTCGATCACCATCGCCAGGGTCTGCTCTACCGATCGCAGCAGCCGAAGAAGATCTGGCATGAGCCGCAGCAGAGGCCGGCCGGCGACATTTCCGTCGGCATCATGGGGCTCGGCAATCTCGGCCGCGCCGCTGCCTCGGTGCTTTTGTCGCTCGGCTTTGCCGTCAATGGCTGGTCGCGCAGCGACCGACCGATGGATGGGGTTGCGACCTATTCCGGCGAGGCCGGATTGATACCTTTCCTCAAGGCGACCGATATTCTGGTGGTGCTGCTGCCACTGACCCCAGACACCCGTGGCATCATCAACTATGGGGTGCTGAAGGAGTTGAGGAAACGCAACGGTCTTGGCGGCTCGGTGCTGATCAATGCCGGACGCGGACGCCTGCAGAAGGACGCCGACATTTTGCGGGCGCTGGATGACGGCACGCTGAAGGAAGCCAGTCTGGACGTGTTCGAGGTCGAACCGCTGCCGAAGACCAGTCCGTTGTGGAGCCATCCCAAGGTGTTCGTGACGCCACACACGGCCGCGACCTCCGACCCTGTCCACCTGGCGCCGATCATGCTGCGCCAGATGGATGCTTTCGAACGGGGCGAAAAGCTCGACAATCTGGTGGACCGCAAAGCGGGGTATTAGAGCGCCGCGTCCGAAAACCGGATTCCACTTTTCGGGGTCATGCTCTAACCCGGCAGCGCCAACTTCTTCTGCTTGTCCGGCTGGCCGCAGTCGCGGCGGTCGATCGACCGGTTCATGGCATCGATCTCGCCGGTCGCCTGGTCGGCATCGCGCTTGGCCTTGGAGCGCATGTCCGGCGTGAACGGGCCAAAGCCCATCGCCGGGTTGGAGAATGTCGGCTTGGCTTCGGTCGACAGATGGTATTGCTGCGCCAAACCGTTGCGCTGCGCGAGCAACTGGTCGCAGGGGACGCTGTCATACTGCAGGGAGGACTGTATGTTGGCGTCCTGCCTCTCGGACATCGAATTGCCCACGCAGCCGGCGGTGGCCAGGCAAGATGCCAAGACAATCATGTTCCAGCGCATCCGATATGCTCCTCCTGATATCCCGCCCTGATGCGACCAGATCGCAAATATCAGTCGCGCACGCAAATCAGACTTTTTCGCAGCACCGCTGTCTGTGAGGACGACGAAACAGGATTTGCATTCAACCTGCCGGCAGCCTGCCCGCCACAACGACCAGCCCTTCGACCGGTTCCCGGCGATCCTGCCGGATCACGGTTGTTTCCAGCGACAGGACCGTAAACCCGTTGGCAGCCAGCACTTCACGCACATGATGTTGCGAATGCGCGTAGCGACGCGATGGCAGCAACACGAAATCGCCATTGCCGGCCAGCCTCTCGACGGAAAAGGCGAACAGGCCATCCCCGGTCAGCAAGCCGGCAACCGTTTTCACCACGCCGTCCAGCGCGCCGACATAGATGAAGACATCGGCCACCGTCACCAGTTCGGCTCTCGGGCCGGCATAGGAAAAATCCCGCAAATCGGCCTTGCCCAGGAAATCGTAGACCCCCTTGGCCCGCGCCTGCTTCAGCATCCTGGCCGAAATGTCGTAGCCCTCCAGCCGATCGACGATCGGCCGCAGCCTTTGCCCCATCAGGCCGGTGCCGCAGCCAAGGTCGAGCGCCAGCGGGAAGCGGCCCGGCCTTGCCGTTTGGATGGCCTGATCGAGCAACTGCGGCAGCCGGTAACCCAGCTTCTCGACCAGCGATTCATCGAAGCTTTCGGCATAGTGGTCGAACAGCGTCTCGACGAAGGCACTGGGGAGCGCGTCAGTTGCCGGCGCCTTGCCGATCAATTGCAGGTTCAATGCGGCACCCTGACGATCCGTCGGATCGAGCTGCAGCGACATCGTCCATGCCTGCGCAGCCAGATCCGGCGCACCCGCCGCCTGCTGCATTTCGCCGAGGCGAAACCAGCCCATCGCCCATTGCGGCGTCAGCTCCAGCGCGCCGAGCAGCAATTCGGCCGCAGCCGCATGATCGCCATCCGCACACAGCATCTCGGCATAATCGGCGCGGCGATCGGCGTTCAAGTCGCCGGACGAGGCCTGTAGCGGTTTCATGGCGATGGGTCCTGTCGGCAAATGCAGCCGGCGATGCTGTATGCGGGAGTCAGCAGTCTCTGACAACAGGCTTCCCGTGGCGGAATTATATCCTATCTTGGAGAAACATGCGCGCCAGCGACCTGCTCCATCCCCGGCCCGAAGGCCTCTATTGCCCGCCGGGCGATTTCTTCATCGACCCGGTGCGGCCGGTCAACCGGGCGCTGATTACGCACGGCCATTCCGACCATGCGCGTTCCGGCCACCGCTCGGTGCTGGCGACGCAGCAGACGCTCGACATCATGGGCCTGCGCTACGGCGAGCACTTTGCCGACACGACGCAAGCAGCACGGCTCGGCGAGACGATTGTCCTCGACGGCGTCAGCGTCAGCTTCCACCCGGCCGGCCATGTGCTGGGCTCGGCGCAGATCGCCGTCGAGCACCAGGGCACGCGCATCGTTGCCTCCGGCGACTACAAGCGGCAGAGGGACGCGACGTGTCGGCCATTCGAGCCGATCCCGTGCGACGTGTTCATCACCGAAGCAACCTTCGGCCTGCCGGTGTTCCGCCATCCGCCCGACACCGAGGAAATCGCGCGCCTGCTGAAGTCGGCGGCGCAGTTTCCCGAGCGCTCGCATCTGGTCGGCGCCTACGCGCTCGGCAAGGCGCAGCGGGTGATGCGGCTGCTGCGCGACGCCGGCTATGACAGGCCGATCTACATCCATGGCGCGCTAGCGAAACTCAGCGAGTATTACCAGGGCCAGGGCATCGACCTCGGGACGCTCGAACCGGCAACGGTGGAGGGCGGCAAGCAAGATTTCGCGGGCGCCATCGTCGTTGGCCCGCCATCGGCCTTCGCCGACCGCTGGGCGCGGCGTTTTCCCGATCCGATCTCGTGCTTCGCGTCGGGCTGGATGCGCATCCGCCAGCGCGCCAAGCAAGGCGGCGTCGAACTACCGCTGATCATCTCGGACCACGCCGACTGGGACGAGCTGACCGGCACCATCAAGGAGACCGGAGCCGAGGAGATCTGGGTGACGCATGGCCGCGAGGAAGCGTTGGTGCGCTGGTGCGAGCTCGAAGGCATAGCCGCCCGGCCACTGCACCTTGTCGGCTATGAGGACGAGGGCGATTGAAGGCATGAACCGCTTCGCCGAGCTTCTCGACCGCCTGGTGCTGACGCCGTCGCGCAACGGCAAGCTGACCTTGCTGACCGACTATTTCCGCAGCGTCGAGGATCCCGACCGCGGCCTGGCGCTGGCCGCCATCACCGGTGACCTCAACATAGCCGCGGTCAAGCCGGCGATGCTGCGTGCTTTGGTCACCGAACGCATGGACCCGGTGCTGTTCGGCTATTCCTACGACTATGTCGGCGATCTCGCCGAAACGGTGTCGCTGGTCTGGCCGCAATCGCCCGGACACATTCCGAACCGTGAGCCGACGCTGGGCGAGGTCGTGGCGAAACTGCAGGCGGCAAGCCGCTCCGACGGACCGAAGGTGCTGGCCGGGCTGCTCGACAGCGCCGGCATCTCGGCGCGCTTTGCCATTATCAAGCTGGTCACCGGGGGCCTGCGTATCGGCGTATCGGCGCGGCTTGCCAAGCAGGCGCTGGCGGATTTCGGCAAGGTCGATGTCGCCGAGATCGAGGAGCTCTGGCACGGACTGTCGCCGCCTTACACGGCACTGTTCGCGTGGCTGGAAGGCAAGGCCGAGAAACCACAAAGCACGGCGATGGCGCTGTTCAGGCCGGTGATGCTGTCGAACCCGGTCGGCGATGGCGATCTCGAAAAGCTTGACCCCGCGGACTATGCGGCCGAGTGGAAATGGGACGGCATCCGTGTCCAGGCGGCAGCCGAAGGCGGCAGTCGCCGGCTCTATTCGCGCACCGGCGACGATGTCTCCGGCGCCTTTCCAGACCTCGCCGACGCCATGCATTTTTCCGCTGTCCTCGACGGCGAACTGCTGGTCGGCGATCCCCGAGAGGCGACGGGGACCTTCTCCGATTTGCAGCAGAGGTTGAACCGCAAGACGGTGACCGCAAAGATGCAGCAGCAATACCCGGCGTTCATGCGCTGCTACGATTTGCTGCAGGTCGGCGCCGAGGATTTGCGTGCCTTGCCGTTTCGCGAGCGGCGCGGCCGTCTCGAAACCTTCGTGCAGACACTCGATCCGAGCCGCTTCGATCTTTCGCCGTTCGTCCAGTTCGAGGATTGGCAAGCGCTGGAGGACCTGCGCCGGGCGCCGCCGCACCCGGTCATCGAAGGCGTGATGCTGAAGCGCTGGGACTCACCTTATGTCGCCGGCCGGCCGAAAGGTCCCTGGTTCAAGTGGAAACGCGATCCGCACACGGTGGATGCGGTGCTGATGTACGCCCAACGCGGCCACGGCAAGCGCTCGAGCTTCTACTCGGACTACACGTTCGGCGTCTGGTCCGGCGGCGAAGGCGAGGAGGAACTGGTGCCGGTCGGCAAGGCCTATTTCGGCTTTACCGACGAGGAGCTGAAGCAGATCGACAAATATGTCCGAGACAACACGGTCGAACGCTTCGGACCGGTGCGCTCGGTGCGGGCCGACCGCGACAACGGCCTGGTGCTGGAAGTCGCCTTCGAGGGGCTCAACCGCTCGACCCGCCACAAATCCGGCGTCGCCATGCGCTTCCCCCGCATTTCACGGCTGCGCTGGGACAAGCCGGCCAACGAGGCGGACCGCATCGAGACGCTGCAGGCACTGCTCGATCGCTGAGCCTGTTCCATCCCGATGGAATCGGGATGGGGCTCTATCTCTTTGTTTGAGCATGATCTTTCCCGAAAACCGGATTCCACTTTTCGGGATCATGCTCCAGGCCACTTCGTCCGGCACCGGATGCTCTTACGGCTCGACCGAAACGCGGATCTCGTAGATGTCCGCCGCCTTGCCCTGCTTGTCGAAGTCGGAATTGATGGCGATCGTGCCCGCCGAGCCCGGGTGCTTGTCGGGAAACTTCACGTCGAACAGATATTCGTTCTGCTGCTGGCCGACCGCATAGCGCTTGCGGCCGCAGTCGCCGAGTTCGCCGAAATTGCAGTCGACGGACATCTGCGTCTCCTTGCCGTCTTCGGAGCGGGCGATGATGTCGAACACGGCATGCTTGCCGGCGAGCTTCTCCAGCACGCCTTGCCCGACATCGAAGCTGATCGCCGAACCGGAGGCGCCGGACTGGATGCGCAGGAACGACCCGGTGTCGTCCTTCATCACCTCGGCCTTGGCATCCGACGGGGCGCTGACATGCGTCGGGTCGGTCGGCGAGAAGACATTGATCCAATCACGCGACTGGTCCGCCGCACCCGGCTTTGCCGGTCCGGTTTCGCCATCGGCCGGCGTGAAATCGTCGTCCTCGACTGTCGGCGGTGCTTGCGGAGGCGCAGTATCGAGTTGCGCCGGCGTCTTGAACACGCCGGTCTGCATGGCGAAAAACAGGCCGATGCCAATTGCGGCAAGCAGCGTCACGCCGAGGAAGATGGCGGTCAGCGGCAGGCGACGCCCCCTTATGCGCCGTTCATCGCGATCGGGCGCCACTTCGGCCGCGGCTTGCGCGGAGGCCGGAGCCGACATGTCGATGGCCGGCGCGGCAGGAAGACCCGGCGCGGGCATGATGTCGGGAACGACCGGCAGCACGCGCGAGTGCGGCGCATCGGAGCCGGATTGCACAGGTCCGTCGACAACGGGCGATGGCGCTGCCTGGCCAGCCTCGACCGTGGGTGCGGCATCGGCCGCAAGCTCGACCGCCGGGGCTTCGCCCCCCGGCGCGACATCCGGCACCGCCGGCAGGAACTCGGATTCGATTTCGGTGATCTTCGCCTGTATCGACTTGCGGCGATTGATGGCGAGTTCAACTGTTACACCAGGATTGGCCTGGAGCGCGCGGTCCAGCGCGGCGAAAGCCGATCGATAGACCTTTTCGCGGAACGCGCGGTCCTCGGCATTGCCCTTCTCCAAGGCGTTCCGGATCGCTTTTTCGATCGCGTCCAAGCGGGTCCCTCTGCACGTTTGCCCAACCTTGCCATGATCGTTAGCCGCAGGCGACCAATCAATCAACGGGCGAGCGGTGCATTCTGCCTTGTCGAGGTGTGCAAAGTCCATTCCGGCAGTGTTCCGATAACGAAATCAGCATGTTTCATCTATTTTCCCGCGCCTGGAGACATCAATCCTGCCGAGCCGCCACGTCACGACCAATTGGCGAAGGGTGCGTGGCCGGCTTTCGGCGGCGGCACGACACGCCGCATGAAATGCCAAGTCGCATCTTGAATTCGCGGCCGGTTGAGTCTATCACCCAGCCCATCTTGGAGGCCTTGGCTTCCCGGGGCCGCTTTAGCTCAGTTGGTAGAGCACCGCATTCGTAATGCGGGGGTCGCGTGTTCGAGTCACGCAAGCGGCACCATTTTCCTTTCCATTCCGTTGTCCTGTCGGATGCCGCTCGCTGTCTGCTCCAGCGGACCGCGACGCCGGCGGAGCAATCCGCTCCCGGCAGCGTCGCTATTCGCATAGCCCCTAAGGTCGGGACTGTAGCCTTGTCCAGCTCATTTTCTTGCGTCCTTCGCACGGGCCTCGGCTACCGCCTCCTGGAGTTGTGCGAAGTCGAGACCTCCGGGAATGAGAAAAGGCCCGACAATCCATGCTGGCGTTCCCTGGAGACCAATGGTTTCGGCCTGCAGGTTATTTCGGGCAAGAAGCAGGGTAATCTCGGCCTCGTGCTTGGCCGCATCCGCATCAAGTTTTTTCAGATCAATGCCAGCTGTCCGCAGGACCGCCCTGACCTCTTCATTCGCCGTGAACCGTCGAGGCGCGGACATCAGCGCGTCATGCGCAATGGCATACCTGCCCTGCCACTTTGCCGCGATTGCCAGCCGAGCGGCATATTCCGATACGGGTCCGAAGATGGGCCATTCCTTGTAAAGGACGCGAATGCGCGGATCGCTTGCCAACAGCTTCTTCAGTGCCGAGTGACTTTTCTTACAATATGGACAGTTGTAGTCCATGAATTCGGCAATCGTTACGTCCGCCGTATTCGACCCGACAAAAGGTATGTCTGGGTCGTTCATGATCTGCTCGGGAGTCATCGCCGCCCCACCGGACGTGGGTACCTGCTGCGCCGTTGCGAATGGAGTGGCGCATAGCAACACAAGCAGTAGGAGGATCCTTTGCTTATGCATTTTGTACTCCTGCATCAGTTTGCAGCACCAGGATTGGCGTTCCGTCGGGCACGCGCTCATAGAGGTCGATGACGTCCTGGAAGAGGAGGCGAACGCAGCCGCTGGAGACAGCCCGTCCAATCGAGCGGGCATCCATGTTTCCGTGCAAGCGGTAAAGCGTATCCTTGCCATCTTCGAAGATGTAGAGCGCCCTCGCACCGAGGGGATTGTCCCGGCCAGGCGACATGCCGTGGCGGTATTTCTCAAGCTCAGGCTGGCGGTCGATCATCTCGGAAGGCGGCGTCCACTTGGGCCATTTGCGCTTGTACTGGATTCTTGCCCGCCCACCCCAGGCGAAGCCATCCCGTCCGATACCGACTCCGTATCGGATGGCGTGGCCGTCTTCTTGGACGAGGTAAAGAAAGCGCCTGGGCGTATCGACGACGATCGTCCCCGGCTTCTCGCCCGTTGGATCCTTCACAACCTGCCGGTAATATTTGGGGTCAATCAAATCGATCCGCGCGGCCGGTACGGGAAACTGTTCATCGGGGATCGCGGCGTACATCAGCGCGGCATCGGGGAGCGCCGGCCGTGGGACGGCAACAAACGCCGCGCGGGGTGTGGTCGTACAGCCTGCCACGGCAACGGCCATCCCGGTGGCGCCAAACAGAAACTGCCTGCGCCCCATCATAAGTTGGGTTTTCATAGTTCAACCTTTCGAACGGCCTCGAAGGCGCTCGCAATATGTCATTGAAAGAGAAACTGGCGCGCCGCCAACAATGGCCGCGGCGCCTCTGGAAATCAGATCGCGGAGAAGACTCTCGGCGGCCTGAGATGCTCTTTGGCTGGAGTGGCCTTCATCGGGACCGGACTAAAGTACGGTCGCGACCACGCTATCGCTGTCGGAAGTTTTGCCTGTAGCGCGCCGGGTAAGCCGAGTTGCGGAAAACAGGGGACGGAAGCTGTCTTGACGGTGTTGAAACACGGCCGAAACGAAGACCGCTCGATCGTGCCGGAAGCGCTACCGACGGTCACCACAACGCCTCCCGCTGGCGCCTCGAATGAGGCTGCCAAGGCCCAAGCCGGCCAGATTCCAGCGGCTGTGGAAACGACCAGAAAGATAACTGCCAGCACTGTAGTCCGAACACACATCCAAGAGACCATACATGATGAATCCGTCAGATTGCCGCGCTGACGCAATTGTGATCTCTGCTTTTTGCGACGCCGGCGAAGGTCATCCGCCATTGTCGAGACCCCGGTTTGGTGTGAAACTTGGAGACTCAGAATGGGAGGTCGAAAATGTCCAACAGTTTCAGGACCGGAGACATCGTCAAGTTGAAGTCCGGAGGCCCCAGGATGACGGTGAGCGATGGCGCCGCCTCGGGCATGTATCTGTGCCACTGGTTCAATCGCGAGGGCGAGGTGTGGACCCCGCAACACGCCGCGTTCAAGCCCGAGCAGCTGGTGGTGGCCGACCAATCAAACTAGGCCATAGGCCGACGCGGCTTCGGCTGAGGGCGTCGGCGAGGCGCCGGGTTTGACGCGCGGGCGGAACCCGCGCCGAAGCGGCGCGCCCAGCCGCATAAAACTCAGCAGGCGCGACCGACGGATTTCTCTCGTCGCGGCGTTTAACGGTCGAAGCGTGACCGCGGCACAAGCCGTCGGTACCGCGCCAACCGGAGACGCAAAGCATGATCCGCCGTTCGATACTTGCCGCTGCCTTGAGCCTGCAGAGCGTTGCGGCTCTCGCCCAGACAACGACACAGTTCCCCGCCCCGACGCCGCCGACCACCGCTCCCACACAGCCGGCTGCCGCCCCGACGCCGCCGGCTGCCGCACCGGCTGCCCCGGCAAGGTCCGAGATCACGCTGGCCAAATTCCAGAAGCGGCGCGAAAAGGCGATCCTGGCGGCCGACACCGACGGCGACGGCAAGATCAGCCTGCCGGAATGGACAGCCTTCCAGGCCAAACGCACCGCCAAGGGCGACCCCGGCAAATCCTTCGCCCGTATCGATTCCAACCATGACGGCTTCATCGACCGCGCCGAACTCGATGCGTTCTTCGCCAAGCGCTTTGCCAGACTGGACAAGAATGCCGACGGCGTTCTGACGGCCGACGAAATGCCAGGCCATAAAACCGCTCCCAAACAGGAGCAATGACCAAGGGGTAATGACGCGCGATGACCATCAGGAGTGCGCCAACTGATGAGCGCCGATCCGGACGAGGAGCTGGTTCGCCGTGTCGGCGCCGGCGACCCGGCAGCCGTGCAAAGCCTGGTCGCGCGCAAGCTGCCGCGCATCCTGGCGCTGGCCGTGCGCATGCTCGGCGATGCGGCGGAGGCCGAGGACGTCGCGCAGGAAGCCTTCGTGCGGATCTGGCGCCATGCCTCGAGCTGGCGGCGTGGCAATGCGCGTTTCGACACCTGGGTCCACCGGGTGACGCTGAACCTCTGCTACGACCGGCTGCGCCGCAGGCGCGAATGGGTAACCGACGATGTACCGGACGTGGCCGATCCCGCACCGCTTCCCGATGCTCATCCGCGCGAAGACGCGCAGCGGGTCGAACGTGCACTGCAAGGCATAGCGCCGCGCCAGCGCGAGGCGATCATCCTGGTCTACTATCAGGAGATGTCCAACATCGACGCGGCGGCGACCTTGCAAATCAGCGTCGATGCCCTGGAGAGCCTGCTTTCGCGCGGCCGGCGGTCGCTGCAGGTAATCCTGGCCAGGGATGGCGCCGATGGCTGAGAACCGGGCGACCATGACCGTGCAGCGTTCATCCCGCCTTGCGGCCGCTGCCCGGTGGTCGGCTGCTGCCGTTCCAGCACCGCATGGGGACGCGGCACCAACGGGCAAGGGGAAAACAGATGGCTGAAGACACCGAGGACGAACGGGCAATGGATGCCAAGCGCTTTGCGGCCCTGGCCGCGGCCTATGGCGGTGACTTGCGGCGATGGCCGGAGGCCGAACGGATGGCAGGCGCGATCTTTGCCCCAAGCGAGATGGGCGATGCCATCTTGAGGCACGCCGGAAAACTCGACGCGCAGCTTGACGGCTATGCCGTCGAAGCGCCCGGCAAGGCCTTGCACGGCAGCATCCTGCGGGCCGCCGGCCGGCACATCGTTCAGCGCCGGCGACAGCTGTTCTGGCGGATGGGGCTGGCGCTTGCCGGCATTGGTCTGGCCGGCGCCGTCGCCGGGCTGGCGCTGGTGACCATCGTCACGCCCGAAGTCCAGCCCGATCATTACGTCCTTGATGCCAATGCGACGGCGTTCGGCGATGCCGGACCCGACAGCGATACGATCGAGGAAGACCTATGAGCATGAGCCGCGACCTCATCATCGCGTCGGTGGTGCTCAACGTCTTCCTGGCTGGGGCGCTTGCCGGCGGTGCCGTCTGGATACGAAGCGGCAAGTCGGGCCAGGGCTATTCCCTGGAGGCGGCCGGTGGTCGGCTTCCCGAGCAGGATCGCACGACATTCCGCAAGGCCCTGCGCGAAGTGCGCCGAGAATCGCGCCAGGTCATTCTCGACGGACAGCAGGCCAGGCGGGAAGCAGCGGACCTGCTGCAACAGCCGGTTCTGGACACGACCGCCCTGTCGGCGGCGCTGGAGCGGGCCCGCAATGCCGACGTCACCGTCCGCACGCGGCTGGAACAGCGCATCGTCGAGTTCGCGGCGGCTGGCTCCGCCGAGGGCCGTCGTGTGCTGGCGGAGGGACTGCTGCGGCGCGGCGGCCCGCAACCGTCCGCCACGCCAAAAAAAGCGCCGTGACGACCGACGGAAAATGCCGACGACGCCGTTTAACCGGGAGAAGGGCAGACCTGCCGGACCCGTGTGGTTCGAACAGGTTTTCAACCTCGGAAACACTCGGAGTATGACATGAATCGTCTGACAAAATACGCGATCGCCGCCGCTCTTGCGGTGACCGGAACCGTTGCGACGGTTGCGGCATCCTCGGCGATGCCGATGGCGCCGCTCGCCCCTGCCGCCCCGGCGCTGGTCGAGCATGTCGCCTGGGGCTGCGGGCCTGGCTGGCATCCCAATCCGTGGGGACGCTGCGTCCCCAACCGTGTGGTGGTCTACCCTCGTCACCACTATCGGCATGGGCCGGCCTTCTATGTCTGGCATCCGCACCGTCACTGGCACCGCTGGCATCGCTGGTAGGAACGCGTGGGGGCCGGCCATCGCGCCGGCCCCCCACGACCCTGGTTGAACAGCCAGGAAACGGCTCGAACGGGCTTCATGCGCCAGGCGCGGGAGGCTCAAGCGATGGTGAGCTGACTTGGCTATCCCGGCCTCCAATTCCCCGCCCCCTGATCCGGTCCTCGTCGCCTTCAACCGATTCGGGCTTGGAGCACGGCTCGGCGACCGCGACAGCATGGCCGGCGATCCGCGCGGCTATCTCAAGGCGGAACTGCGGCAACCCGACATCGCCATGATCTCGCTTGACGATCCGGCCTATGCCGGCTTGCTGGGCAGCACGCCCGCCATCCAGGCTAGCATGGCGGCAAATTACCAGCGCAAGCTCGACCGTGAGCACATGACCGCGACGGCGTCGCAGTCAGCGACAACCAACGCCCCAGTCTCGCCTGCCCCAGTTCCACCTGTCCAAGTCACGCCCGTCCAACCCATGCCGGCCCAACCCATGCCAACGCCCGCGCTGCCCGGCAAACCCGCCGTGCCGGCGGTCGAGGCGAAATTGTTCCGGGCGGAAGCCCAGGCGCGTTTCGACAAGGCTGTTCGGGCCAAGGCCGGCTTCGTCGAACGCCTCGTCTGTTTCTGGTCGAACCATTTCTGCGTCTCGGTGGCCAAGGACAACATCGTGCGGGCGAGCGCCGGCGCCTTCGAACGGGAAGCCATTCGCCCTTTCGTGCTCGGCCGCTTCGCCGACATGCTGCTCGCGGTGGAACGTCATCCGGCGATGCTGTTCTATCTCGACAACCAGCAGTCGATCGGTCCGGAGTCCCGCGCCGGCAAGAACCGCCAGCGCGGCCTCAACGAGAACCTCGCCCGCGAGATCCTGGAACTGCACACGCTCGGCGTCGGCAGCGGCTACACCCAAGCCGACGTCACCAGCTTCGCGCGCATCCTGACCGGCTGGACGGTGGCCGGACGCGAAGGCCGGCTGGGCGAGCCCGGCAGTTCCGTGTTCAACGCCAATGCGCATGAGCCGGGCGCCGCGGTGCTGCTGGGCAAGACCTACCCGGCCGGCGGCATGGGGCAGGCCGAGGCCGCGCTCAACGATATCGCACGCCACCCGGCGACGGCGCAGCACATCGCCGCCAAACTGGCCCGCCATTTCATATCCGACGATCCGCCGCCGGCAGCGGTCGCACGCCTCGCCAGGGTCTTCACCAAGACGGATGGCAATCTGAGAGCGCTGGCGCTTGCCCTCGTCGACATGCCGGAGGCGTGGTCGACGCCGCTGGCCAAGATGCGCTCGCCCTTCGACTATGTCGCCGCCATCAGAAGGGCGGCCGGCCTCAGTCCAGCGAGCGATCCAGGCCAGTCGCTCAGTTGGCTCAATGCGCTGGGCGAGCCGCTGTGGCAGCCGCCGGGACCGAACGGCTTTTCCGACCAGGCGGACAGCTGGGCGTCGGCCGAAGGGATGAAGATCCGCCTCGACATCGCCTGGCAGGCTGCCCGGCAGGTCAAGGATATCGGCAATCCCAACGACATGCTCGATGCGCTGATCGGTCCCGCCGCCTCGCCGGAGACGCGGCAAGCGGTCGCGCGGGCCGAATCCAAGCAGCAAGGGCTGGCGCTGTTGCTGATGGCCCCGGAATTCCAACGACGATAGTTCCAACGCGGATCGTTCCGGCGGAGATGATGGCATGAACCTGCTGTGCGAAGTCCCTCACCCTTCCCGTCGCGCCGTGTTGATGACCGGCGGTGCACTGTTTGCCTGGGCCTACATGCCCCGCTTTGCCCGCGCCGCCGACAATCGCGACCCGCGCCTGATCGTCATCGTCCTGCGCGGTGCGCTGGACGGGCTCTCGGCGGTCGGCCCGGTCGGCGATCCCGATTATGCCGCCCTGCATGGCGACATCGCCTTGTCGCTGGCAGGCCCGCACGCGGCGCTGCCGCTCGACGGCTTCTTCGCGCTCAATCCGGCGATGCCGGTGTTTGCGCGGCTGTTCAG
This sequence comes from Mesorhizobium sp. Mes31, assembly GCF_024519675.1. NCBI lineage: Bacteria > Pseudomonadati > Pseudomonadota > Alphaproteobacteria > Hyphomicrobiales > Phyllobacteriaceae > Mesorhizobium > Mesorhizobium sp. Mes31. The sequence continues at coordinate 182,299 of NZ_JALJRL010000001.1, forward strand.
AAACGGCCAGGCGGCGGTGGTGCATGCGGCCGCGACCGGTTACCGCGAACGCTCGCATTTCGATGGCCAGGATGTTCTGGAAAGCGGCTTTGCCGGCCCCGGCCATGTCGCGACCGGCTGGCTCAACCGGGCGCTGGAGAGCTTGCCGGCGGGCGATCGCGTGGCAACGCTTGGCGGGCTGGCCGTCGGACCGTCGACACCGCTGGTGATCCGCGGCGCAGCACCGGTGCTCGGCTGGGCGCCGCAATCGCTGCCGGCGCCGAGCGACGGGCTGGCGGCGCGCGTTCTCGATCTCTACCGGCATCGCGACCCAATTCTGGCGGTGGCCCTGCAAAAAGGGCTCGACGCCGACCGCATGGCGCTCGACGACCAGATGGGCGCCACGGCGATGAAGCCCAAGGGCGGTCTCGACAGCGCAGCCGGCATGCGGCAGGCAGCCCAAGGCGCGGCCAAGCTGATCGCGGCCGAAGACGGGCCGCGCGTTGCCGCACTGGCCTTCGACGGCTGGGACACGCATGTCAACGAGGGCGGCGCGACCGGCCGGCTCGCCACCTTGCTCGGCGGCCTCGACGGCGCCTTCGACGAATTCCAAAAGGGCCTCGGCGACCGCTGGAAGGACACGGCGATCGTCGTCATCACCGAGTTTGGACGCACGGCCCGGATCAACGGCACCGTCGGCACCGATCATGGCACCGGCACCGTGGTGCTGCTGGCCGGTGGCGCGATCAAGGGCGGCCGTGTCATCGCCGACTGGCCGGGCTTGAAGCCGGCTCAACTCTACGAGCAACGTGATCTCGCCCCGACCAGCGATGTCAGGGCGGTGCTGAAAGGGCTGCTCGCCGACCAGTTCGGCCTTTGGGCCGCCGTACTCGGCGACAAGGTGTTTCCGGAGTCCGCGGCGGTGAAGCCGATGCGGGGGCTGATCGCGTGACGGCGGAAGAGCGGCAAGACGTTCGTTAGCGGGCTGTGTTGTCGTTGAGCGTCGCCACGGTCTTCAGCGCACCGTCGAGCATGTCGCCCTTCTCGTCCTTCAAGGCCATCTCGCGCAGGCGCCGGATCCAGTCGGCGGCGTCCGTGCGGCCCTTGAGCAGATCGAGCGCCGACAGCACCCGGTCGAATTTCGACTGGGCGCGGACATGGGTGTCGCTGTAGCCCTTGATCAGCCGGCGGCAGTTGAGGATCTCGACGGCCAGCGCGTAGTCTTCCGGCACATAACTGAGCGCCAGCGCATACCAGCGGTCGAGATGAGCGGTCTCGACCTTGTGGCGCAGCAGGCGGCGGCGCCAGCGGCGCAGGCCGCCGATGAACCAGAGTGCTGCAAATCCGGCAAAGCTGTCGGTGCGGATACGGCGGCCGTGGTTGATGCGGCGATCGAGAAAGGCGGCGAGCTGCGGCCGGTTCTCGATGTAGCTGCCCAGGCTCGCCGGCAAAGTGCCGCAGAACTCCTCGATGCGCGGATGGAAATATTCGGTCACCTGCAGGATCGAGCCGTCCTTGACGCCGACCTCGCGGCGCACCCGCCTGTCGCGCGTCGAACGCGTCTTCAGGTCGGCAACGCGGATCATGTCGTCGTAGCACAGGGCGTTGGCCAGATGCTTCGCGGCCGCGATCGATAGCGAATAGGCATGATCGGCGCTGTCCAGCGCGACGGCGCGATCCAGGCGGTCGAGATACTCGCCACCATAGGCGATGTCCTGGTAGTCGACGACTTTTTTCAAGCCGCGAAGCGCCATGTCGCGAAGAGGTTCCGGCGCCGCATCGACACGAGTTTCCAGCGCCTGCCAGCCTTTCAGCAGGTTTTGCGGGCCGCTCACTCGCCCGGCCCCCGGGACAGGCTGGGCAACCTTCGGCTCTACGGTTTTTTGCGCCGGCGCGGCCGTGCCACGCGCGCGATCATAGGCGGCACCGAAGGCGGCAAGGCTGGCCTTCACACCACGGCCCCCGGCACCGATCGCCTGCTCGTAGCTTTCGCGAGAGAACGGCAGCGCGTCGGACCCGGCCAGCGCGCCAAGCAGGCTGGCCGAGATCATCGAGCCGTTGTCGGCGGCGATTTTTTCCATGTCGAAAGCGATGAAGCGCTTCGATGCGGCCTCGGCCGTCGCATGCACCTTGGAAGACGAAGCCCGGCCGTCACCGGGCTCGATCTTTTCCGACACGGCGGCGATGCGGTGCGACGAAGCGATCAGCGTGGTGCGCTCGGGCGTGACGAAGCCGCGGATGATGGCGCGGCCAGCCTCCATCAATTCCGCCGCGATCAGAATGTCGACGTCGCCTTGCGAGGGCGACAGCGCGAAGACCGGCAGCCGGCCGGTGTCGCGGGCCATCTCGACATAGTAGATGGTGGCACCGGTGCGCTGGGCGACGCCGGCGACCGAGGTCGATTGCGCGACATATCCGTTGCGCTCGGCAACGTCGGTGATCCAGTCGGCCAGCACGCCGCCGCCCTGACCGCCGACCGCCAGCACGGCAAGCTTGATGACGCGCTCGTCATCCTGAGCGCCGGCCCGGGCGCGAAATGGCGGGACAGCGTCAAGCATCGGCGAAGGTCAGGCGCCGGCTCTCGCGGCGCCGCTGCAACAGGCTGATGGTGGCGCGGCGCGCCGCTTCGAGGAAGCGGTCCCAGCGGTTCGGATTGTGCACGACGTCGGCGCGATAGAAGGACGGGCAAAGCACCGCCGCATCGGCGACCTCGCCGCAATTGCCGCAGCCGACGCAGCTCTGGTCGATATGCGCCACCGGATCGTCGCGCAGCGGATCGTCGAGCGACTTCACCGACAGCGAGGGGCAGCCGGACAGCCGCATGCAGGCGTGGTCGCCGGTGCAGATGTCCTCGTCGACGCCGAACTTCGGTTTCACCACCCGCTCGCCGCCCTTGATCGCCTTGTCGACCAGCGGCTTTTCGCGGCGTTGCCGGTTGAGCATGCATTCGGACGAGGCGACGATGACCTTCGGCCCCTTCTCGTCCGTCGTCAGCGCCTCGCGCAAAGTGTCCTGCATCCTGGTCACGTCATAGGTGCGGTCGACATGGCGCAGCCATTTGACGCCCATGCCTTTCACCGCCTCGGTGATCGGATGCTTCGTCGACTTGGTCTTGTTGCCGGCGCGGGACGACAGAATGTCCTGTCCGCCGGTCGCTGCCGAGTAGAAATTGTCGACGATGACGATGACGCCGTCGTTCTTGTTGAACACCGCATTGCCGATCGAGGAGGTCAGGCCGTTGTGCCAGAAGCCGCCATCGCCGACGAAGGAGATCGAGCGGCGCTTGGCGTCCGGCGAATTGAACGCCGAGGCGGAGGCCGGCCCCAGACCGTAGCCCATGGTGGTGGCGCCGAGCTCGAAAGGCGGCATGATCGAGAACAGATGGCAGCCGATATCGGAAGCGATATGGTGCTTGCCGAGCTCCTGCTCGACCAGCTTGGTGGCGGCAAAGATCGGCCGCTCCGGACAGCCGATGCAGAAGCCCGGCGGACGGCCAGGAACCACGTTGATCAGGTCCGCGGTGTCGACGCCGTCGCCAACCTTGTTGGGCGCGCGCACCTCGCCCGGCAGCAGGTGCGGCGCTTCGGCGCGCAGGAAGGCGCCGATGCCGTCGAGCATGACCTGGCCGGTGTATTCGCCGGCCATCGGCAGATGCTCCTTGCCGACCAGCCTGGTGCCGCGCCCGGCCTTGTGCAGCATCGAGGCAAAGGCCTGTTCGATGTAGTTGGGCTGGCCTTCCTCGACGACGAGCACCGACTGCTTGCCCTCGCAGAAGGACAGGAACTCGTCGTCGATCAGGGGATAGACGGCGTTGAGCACGTAGAGCGGCACGTCGGTGTCGCCATAGGTGTCGGCGAGGCCGAGACGCTGAAGCGCGCGGATGACCGAATTATACATGCCGCCCTGCATGACGATGCCGACCGAGCCGTGGTCCGAGCCGAAGAATTCGTTGATCCTGTTCTTGCGGATGAAATCGACCGCCGCCGGCCAGCGCTTCTGCACCTTTTCCTTCTCGTGCAGGAAGGAGGCGGGCGGCAGCACGATGCGGCCGGTGTCGCGGCGCGGTGCTTCCAACGCATCGGCCACCGTCATCGGCGGCCGCTTGTTGTCCTTGGCGGTGAAATGGCCATGCACGTGGCAGCAGCGGATGCGCACCTGCAGCATGACCGGCGTGTTGGAAATCTCGGACAGCTCGAAGCCGTCCTCCACCGCCTTGACGATCGACGGCAAATTGGGCCGCGGATCGAGCAGCCAGACCTGGCTCTTCATGGCAAAGGCATGGGAGCGCTCCTGCATGATCGAGGAGCCTTCGCCATAGTCCTCGCCGACAATGATCAGCGCGCCGCCGGTGACGCCGCCGGACGCGAGATTAGCCAGCGCATCGGAGGCGACATTGGTGCCGACGGTCGACTTGAAGGTCGCGGCGCCGCGTATCGGATAATGCACCGAGGCCGCCAGCATGGCAGTGGCGGTAGCTTCCGAGGCACTGGCCTCGAAATGCACGCCGAGCTCGCCCAGAATGTCCTGTGCGTCGGCCAGCACATCCATCAGGTGGCTGATCGGCGCACCCTGATAGCCGCCGACATAGCCGACGCCGCATTGCAGCAGCGCCTTGGTGATGGCGAGAATGCCCTCGCCGGCAAACTCCTCGCCGGCGCCGAGCCGGAGCTTCTCGACTTCCTTGGCAAAAGACCGTTCGGCCATGTCGGCCTCCTTCCGTTACCGCCGGGCGGGCCGGCGATGCGTACATCTAGATGTCGTGCTTGCGAATGTTCTTCAGCATCTTCTGCAGCGTCGCGATCAGCGCCGCGTATTCGGCATCGTCGACATCGTCGAACATCGCCTCGAACGCGTCATGCATGGCCGGCCAGGCGCGCGCGAACTCGGCGCGGCCATCGTCGGTCAGGAACACATGGCGGATACGGCTGTCGGTGACCCCCTGCTCGCGCCGCACGAACCCTTGCGCCTCCAGCGTGTCGAGCGTCCGGCTCAAGGTCGACTGCTCGATGACCGTATAGACCGAGAGGTCGTTGACGGTGACGCCGTCGGTGACCGACAGCACGGCAAGCGTGCGCACTTGGGGAATGGTCAGGCCCTGCTTGCGGAAATCGTCGCGCAAGGTGGCGTTGTAGCGCCCCATGATGCGGTTCATCAGATAGGGCGCGAATTGCTGCAGGCCGATCTGCCCCAAGGTCGAAATGCGCTGGCGGTTTTCCGGAACCTTCTGCTCCATCACAGCCTCCCCGCCAAGAGAAAGCCAGAGCCGCCGCCCAGGCCCGCGCCCGGATGAGTCGAAGCGCCGATATGGTAGAGGCCCTTGATGCCGGTCTGATGGTTGCGGCTGGCCTTGAACGGCCGCCACAGGAACGACTGGTCGAGGGTCGACGAGCCGCCATAGGGGTCGCCGCCGACCAGATTGATGTTCATCGCTTCCAGATCGGCCGGGGAATAGGCGCGGCGCGCAATGATGCTGTCCTTGAAGCCGTCAATATGGCTGGCAAGGATCGCCTCGACGCGATCGGCATAGGCCTCGCGCAACGCTTCGGTCCATTGCCCGTCAGGCGGTGCCTGCAGCTTGCCGGCGGCGTCGCCCTTGATGTGCCGGGGCGCCTCGGGCAGTTGCAGCCACAGGATCGCCTTGCCCTGCGGGCAGCGTGACGGATCAAGCGCATGCGGCTGGCCGACACAGATGGTCGGCACCTCGGGCAGCATGCCGCGTGCCGCCTCGTTGCAGGCCTTCGACACGCCATCGAGCCCGGGCGTCAGGTGCAGCAACGCCACCTTGTCCAGTCCTTCGCCGCGCCATGCCGGAGGCCTGTCGAGGGCGTAGTGGATCTGGAAGTTGCCCTTGCCGTAGCGGTATTTCCGCGTCGCCTCGACGTCGTCCCCGGGAGCCTCGCTGCCGAGCAGCCGGCCGTAGAGCTGCGTCGGCGTCACCGAGCAGATGATGCTCTTCTTCGCATGGACCGTTTCGCCCGAGGCCAGCCGAACGCCGGTGGCGCGCCCTCCGGTCACGATGATGGAGGCAACGTCCGCTTCGGTGGATATGACGCCGCCGCGCTCGGTGATGAGCGCCTCGAAGGCCGACAGCAGGTTCTTCGCTCCGCCCTTGACGATCGGCGCGCCGGCGGCTTCGAGCGCGAAGGCGATGACCTTGGCGATCTGGCCGGAAAAAGCGTCTTCCGGCCCAAGGCCGGCATGCAGCACCCAGGGCGCCCATAGCGCGCGGATGGTCTCCGACTGGTAGGTGCTTTCCAGCCAGCCGCGCGCCGGCACCAGGGCTTCGCCGAGAAAGGCGGCAAGATTGCGCGGGCTTCGCCGCCAGGCTTCGCCCGCCAGCAGCTTCGTCGTCGGGTAGGACCAAAGGCTGCCGCCGAGCAGGCCGAACAGCAGGCCGGCATTGCGTTCGATGCCGCCGACATCAGCCGCGTGCCGGTCGCCGTCTCCCGCCGCGATCGCGTTCAGGGCGGCAACGTTGGCGGCACGGTCGGTGCCGAGCACGGCATGGCTGCCGTCAGGCCGCAGCACGCCGGTCGGCGTGACGGTGTTGCAGAACTCCAGCCCATGCCGTGCAAGGTCGGCGCCAAGTGCCGCAAAGGCAGGCGAGGTGATGAAAAGCACGAAGGTGGTCGCCATCACATCATGGATGAAACCGGGCGCGGTGATCTCCTCGGTGCGCATGCAGCCGCCGATGCGGTCGTTGCGCTCGAGGACGAGCACCTTGGCGCCCTTGCCGCCGAGCATCGCCGCGCAGACCAGCGCGTTGATGCCGCTGCCGACGATGATGTGATCCGGCTTAATCACCTTGATCTGCCTTCGTTCAGCGTGTGTCATCCAGCTTGGGCACGATCTCTTGCGAAACCGGCCCTCGCCTTGGTGCGATCATGCCTTCGAGACGAGCGCCAGCGCGCGGATCGGGCTGCCGGTGCCATGCTCGATCTTGAGCGGCGCCGCGATCAGGATCGCACCCTTCGGCGGCAGCTGGTCGAGGTTGCACAGGCTGGCAAGCCCGTAGCGGTTGGCCTTGTGCATCAGGCTGTGCGCCGGGAATGGCGGCTCCATGCCGCCGGCCTTGCCGGCGTCGGTGCCGATGGTCTCGCTGCCCCAGCCCTTGATGTTCTTGCTGATCAGGTACTGGATGGCCTCGGCCGTCGGGCCGGGCGTGTGCGGACCGGTCTCATTGGCATTGAGGAACTCGGCTTCCGAGCCATTGCGCTTGTACCAGTCGGTGCGCATCACCACCCACTCGCCGGCATTGATGGCGCCATGCTTGGCTTCCCAGGCCTTGATGTGGTCGACGGTGAGCAGGAAATCGTGATCGGCGGCGGCTTCCTTCGAACAGTCGATTACATTGACCGGGCCGACGAAGTTCTGCGCCGGAATGGTATCGGTGGCGCCGTCCGGATAGTCCTTGCCGGTGATCCAGTGCTTGGGCGCGTCGAAATGCGTGCCCGAATGCTCGCCGAGCTTGAGCCAGTTCCACGCCCACCAGGGACCGTTCTTGTCGTAGGCGGAGATGGTGTGGATCTCGACCTTCGGCGTGTCGACGGCGAGTTCCGGCGGCAGCTTGATCAACGGGGTGTCGGGACCGAGCGGTGCCGACAGGTCGACCACCTTGATGGCGCCTGAAAGAAGCTGGCCGGCGACTTCGCCGAGGAGTTTTTGGGTGTCCATGGTCTCTGTTCCCTCTTTCGTGATGATGATCAAGGCTCGTCGCGGCCCTTAATATCCTACTAGACGAAAACATATGCATCTGCAATTATCTTTAAGCATAAAGGAAATGGGAACGGGGCGTGAGCGAGTTCGACGCCATCTTTGTCGGGGCGGGCCACAACAGTCTGGCATGCGCCGCGCATTTGGCGCTCAAAGGCTGGAAAACCGGGATTTTCGAGCGCAGTGCAACAATCGGCGGCGCCGTCCAGACCCGCGAATTCACCCTTCCCGGCTTCCGCAACGATTTCGGTGCGATGAATCTGAGCCTGTTCGCCGGCTCGGCCTTCCATCAGAAATATGCAAATGAATTGAAAGCGCAGGGGCTGGAGTTCGCGCCGGTCGCCGACTGTTTCGCGAGCGCCTTTCCGGACGGCCGCTGGTTTGGCGTCAGCAACGATCTGGAAAAGACCGCTGCGCGCATGGCCGCCTTCTCGGCCGCAGATGCCGCGACATGGCGCAGGCTGGTCGCCGCCTTCCCGGCGGAGGCCGAGCATCTGTTCCGGCTGCTGGGCTCGCCGATGAGCGCCCGCGCGCTGGCCGGCACCGCGTGGAACCTGTGGCGCAAGAAGGGTATCGCCGGCGCGCTCGACACCGGGCGATTGCTGCTGTCGTCGCCACGTGCCTGGCTCGAGGAGAACTTCGAGTCCGCGCATGTCAGGGCAACGCTCGCCACCTGGGGCATGCATCTCGACTTCGCGCCCGACATCGCCGGCGGCGCCGTGTTCCCCTATCTGGAATCGATGGCCAACCAGAGTTTTGGCATGGTGCTGGGCAAGGGCGGCGCCGACACCATCATCCGCGCGCTCTCGGGCATGGTCACGGCCGCCGGCGGCAAGATCGTCACTGGGGCCGAAGTGGCCGAGATCACGGTTTCCGCCGGCAAGGCCACCGGTGTACGGCTCGCTTCCGGCGAGACGCATACCGCCACCAAGGCCGTCATCGCCGGCGTTGCGCCGAAGGCGCTGACCGGCAAGTTGCTACCCAACGGTTCCGGCGACGCCGGCTTCGACACGGCGATGCAAAAGTTCCGGCACGCGCCGGGGACGATGATGATCCATCTGGCGCTCGACGATCTGCCGGACTGGCGCGCCGGCGCCGAGCTTCGGCAATTCGCCTATGTGCATCTGTCGCCGTCGCTCGACGCGATGTCGCGGACCTATCAGCAGGCGATGGCAGGCATGCTGCCTGACGAGCCGGTGCTGGTCGTCGGTCAGCCGACCGCGATCGATCCGTCTCGCGCACCTGAAGGCAAGCACGTGCTGTGGGTGCAGGTGCGCATGCTGCCCGCCGAAATCCTCGGCGACGCTGCCGGCAAGATCGCGCCGGACCACTGGGACAAGGTCAAGGACCGCTACGCCGACCGCGTTCTCGACATCATCGAGACCTACGCGCCCGGCCTGCGAAACAATATCCTGGGCCGCTCGGTGTTTTCGCCCATCGACCTGGAACGCGAGAACCCGAACCTCGTCGGCGGCGACCAGGTCTGCGGCAGCCACCATCTGGCGCAGAATTTCTTGTTTCGCCCGGCGCGCGGTTTCGCCGGCTGGAACACGCCGGTGGCGCATCTGCATCTCACGGGTGCCGCGACGTGGCCGGGCGCCGGCACCGGTGCGGCCTCGGGCTACATGCTCGCGCAACAGCTTGGCGGGAGGTAGAAGCCGAAGATTTCCAGAGGTGCCGAAGATTTCTAGAGGTGAAGGAGGGCAAGGCGCTGCTGCCCAAGGAGCCTGAACCAATGAACTGCCGCGCAAAGAAAATACAACCAACAAGGGGAACGACCATGACAATCAACAGACGCGAATTGCTCGGATACAGTGCCGCGGCACTCGGCGTGGCCGCCGTCGGCCTGCCACGGATCGCCAAGGCGGCTGCCGGCGAATTGACCATCGCCTACAACGTCAACCTGCCGTCCTGGGATCCGACGACCGGACCTTCGGCGGTCAACCCGACGATCCAGGGCCTCTACCAGTCGGTGTTCGACCAGTTCATCCCGCAGAAGCCGGACCTGTCCTTCGCACCGGGCCTGCTGACCGAGTGGGGCTGGAACGACGACCGCACCAAGATCATGATGACGGTGCGCGAAGGCGTGACCTGGCATGACGGCTCGCCGTTCACGGCCGAAGACGTGGTCTGGTCGCTGCGGCGGGCAGGTGACGAAAAGACCGGCAACCCTATCCAGTTCGTCTGGAAAAACGTCAACAACTTCAAGATCGACGGCAACAAGATCACCGGCGACGTCGTGCAGTTCGACCCGGTGTATTTCAAATGGATGTCGTTCCTGACCGGCTACATCATGCCCAAGGCATATTACGAGAAGGTCGGCGCCGAAGGCTTCGAGAAGGCGCCGATCGGGACCGGCCCGTACATGGTCGAGAAGTTCGAGCGCAACGCCTTCCTGCGGCTCAAGGCCAACCCGACCTACTGGGGCGGCAAGCCTGCCTTCGAGAACGTGACGATCAAGTTCGTCACCGATGCGGCGAGCCGCGTCGCCGAGATCGAATCCGGGTCCTCGCAGGTGACGCTCGAGATCCCCTATGAGGAGTATGACCGGCTGATCGCCAAGGACGGACTTGCCGGCTCGTGCAAGAACGTCTCCGACATCGGCATGATCTTCTTCAACGACATCGAGGCGATGCTGGACAAGAACGTCCGCCAGGCAGCGGTGATGTCGATCGACAAGAAGCTGCTCGTCGACCGCCTGCTGCGCGGCTACGGCCAGCCCATCGACACGCTGGAGACGCCGGAATACACGGCCTACGATGCGTCGATCAAGGTCGAGCACAATCCGGAAAAGGCCAAGGAATTGCTGGCCGCCTCCGGCTATTCGCCGGAAAAGCCGGTCAAGTTCACCATCCAGACGACCAAGGGCTTCAAGCCCAAGGACTACGAGATGATCCAGGCGATCGTCGGCATGTGGCGCAAGGTCGGCATCGAGGCAACGATCGAGGTCTACGAGATCGCCAAGCATTACGAGCTGCGCGCCGCCGACAAACTGGCGCCGGCCGCCTTCTACAACTGGGGCAATGCCATCGGCGACCCGACCACCTCGACAGGCTTTGCCATGTATGGCCCGAGCCCGCATTCGGTGTGGGACAGCCAGGACCTGATCGACATGATCAACCCGCTTTGGGGCGAGAAGGACGAGGCCAAGCGCATTGCCGGCTGGAAGGCGGTCGACAAATACATCGCCGAGCAAGCCTATGTGCTGCCGCTGATGCAGTATGCGCAGCCGATCGTGCACGCCAAGGGCGTCAATGTGGTCCAGCATGTGTCCGGAGCGCTGCTGCCGGCCCTGATGACCCCGGCCTGATATCGGTCCGGGATTGCCGCGCGCCGTCGACAGCGACGGCGCGCATTTTCCATCAGGCATACGAGCCCGCGGGCTCCTGCAAAGATTTACATGCTCCTGCAAAGATTCCTGATCCGCCTTCTGACGATGCTGGTCACGCTGTTCGGCGTGGCCGTCGTCGTCTTCGTCGTGATCCGCGTCGCGCCCGGCGATCCGATCGCCATGATGTTGCCGCCCGGCGCGACCGATGCCGACATCGCGCGGCTGCGCGCGCTTTATGGTCTCGACAAGACCATCTTGCAGCAATTCTTCATCTGGCTGTCCGGCGTTGTCAGGGGCGATTTCGGCACCTCGATCTCGCTGCGGCAGGACGTGCTGGGGCTGGTCTTCAACCGGCTGCCGGCGACGCTGGAACTCGCCATCGTCGCGCTCATCATGGCGGTGGCGATCGGCGGCACGACGGCCATCCTCGGTGCCCGCGAACGCGGCACGGCGGTCGAGGCCGGCATCGACATCGCCAGTGGCACCGCCCTTTCCATTCCCGACTTCCTGTGGGGCCTGGTGCTGATCCTCCTGTTCGGCGTGCTGATCCCTGTCTTCGATATTTCCGGCCGGGTGTCGCCGCAGCTCGACCTGCCCTTCGTCACCCAGTTCTACCTGTTCGAGAGCTTGCTGCGGCTGCGCTTTGACCTGACCTGGGATCTCTTGAAACACATGCTGATGCCGGCCGTCGCGCTGGCGCTGCCGCTGGCGGCGATCATTGCGCAGCTGTTGAAACAGTCGCTGAAGGAAGTGCTCGACCTCGATTATGTCGTGCTGGCGCGGGTGAAAGGTTTCTCGGAAACGCAGGTCATCCTGCGCGAGGCGTTGAAGAACGCAGCGCTGCCGACGCTGACCCTGGTCGGGGTACAATTCACCTTCCTCATCGGCGGCACGGTCATCGTCGAGCGGCTGTTCTCCTATGAAGGCCTCGGCAACATGGCGATCGATGCCGTCATCAACCGCGACCTGCCGCTGATCCAGGGCATCGTGCTGGTCTTCGCGCTGTTGTTCGTGCTGATCAACCTCATCGTCGACATGATGTATGCGCTGCTCAATCCGAGGTTGCGCCATGGATGACGGCCGCATTTCAAGACACGGCTCGGGCGCGAAACTGTGGTTGGCCGGCGGCTGGCTGCTGCTCGCACTGCTGGCCGCGATCTTCGCGCCACTGGTCGCGCCGCAGGACCCGCTGGCGCAGGACCTGATGCTCGAGCGGCTGCCGCCGTTCTGGATGAGCGGCGCCGAACCCGGCTACTGGCTCGGCACCGACAGTCTCGGCCGCGATCTCCTGTCCCGGCTGATCTTCGGCGCCCGCATCGCCTTCATCGTCGCTTTCGCGGCAGCCACCGCCGCGTGCCTGGTCGGCTCGACGCTCGGGCTGATCGCCGGCTATTTCGGCGGCTGGGCCGACCGCATCATCTCGCGCATCGTCGATGTCTGGATGGCATTTCCGCCGGTGTTGTTCGCCATCCTCCTGGTCGCCGTGCTCGGCACCGGGCTGAGTTCCGTCATCATCGCCATCGCCGTCATCGACTGGACGCGCTTTTGCCGGGTGATCCGCGCCGAAACGATGGGCCAGTCGCGCATGGACTATGTCGAGAACGCCCGCATCGCCGGCTATGGCCGCATCGGCATCATGCTGCGCGAAGTGCTGCCCAATGTGGTGCCGTCGATCGTCGCGTTGCTGTCGCTGGAAATGGGCATCGCCGTCATCGTCGAGGCCATCCTGTCCTTCGTCAACCTGTCGATCTCGACCGACGATCCGACCTGGGGCGGCATCATCGCCGAGGGCCGGCTGTCGATCCATCAGGCCTGGTGGGTGCTGGTGTTTCCGCTGATCACGCTGATCCTCACCGTGCTGTCGTTCAGCCAGTTCGGCGAAGGGCTGAAGGCGCGTTTCGACCCGGTGCTGCGATGAGCGCCTGCCTCGACATCAGGGATTTGAGCGCCGTGCTGCCCAACGGCCAGCGCGTGCTGCGCTCGGTATCGCTTGCGGTTCAGCCCGGCGAGGTCCGTGCACTGGTCGGCGAGAGCGGCGCCGGAAAGACGATGATCGGCAAGGCGGTGCTCGGCGTCTTGCCGTCGAGCGTGCGCATTGTCGAAGGCGACATGCTGCTCGAGAGCGAAGACCTGGGCAAATTGCAGCCAAAGGCGCGCCGCACGCTGATTGGCGCCCGCACGGCTCTGATCCCGCAGGATCCGCTGACCGCGCTCAATCCATCGCGCCGCATCGGCCCGCAGATGACCGACCGGCTGGTGCGCATTCTCGGCTGGAGTGGCGAGAAGGCCGATCAGCGCATCCGCCAATTGCTGGACGAGGTGCAGATCCGCGACCCCGACCGCGTGCTGAAAAGTTATCCGCACGAGCTTTCAGGCGGCATGCGCCAGCGCGTGCTGATCGCGGCCGCCTTCGCCGCCGAGCCACGCCTGATCGTCGCCGACGAACCGACCACGGCATTAGACGTCACCGTGCAGAAGCAGATCCTGCGGCTGATCGCGCAGTTGCAGCGCGAGCATGGCACCGCGATCCTGTTTGTCACCCATGATCTCGGCGTCGTCGCCAAGATCAGCCAGAAAGTATCGGTGCTCTATGCCGGCAAGGTGGTGGAAGAGGCCGACACGGCTGCTCTCTTCGCCGCACCGCAGCACCCCTACACGCGAGCACTGATGGCCGCCACACCGCGCTACACCGACCCGTTCGCTTCGCTGAAGCCGGTGGACGAGACGGTGCTGGCCGGGCTTGCCGCCGAGATCGCTTCCGCCGACCAGGCCTGGAGGCGACCGCATGGCTGAGCCGCTGTTTTCCGTGCGCGGGCTGAAGGTCGCGCTGCCCGACATGACGCGCAAGCCGCTGATCGGCCGCGCGCCATTGGCCGAAATCCTGAAAGGCCTGGATTTCGATCTGCCGAAGGGGTCGGTGACCGGCATCGTCGGCGAGTCTGGGTCGGGAAAATCGACGCTCGGCCGCGCCCTCGTGCGCCTGCTGGAACCTAGCGCCGGCAGCGTCATCTTCGACGGCCGCGACATCACCCATCTGCCGGAAGCGGAACTGCGGCCCCTGCGCCGCAACCTGCAGATGATCTTCCAGGATCCGATGTCGTCGCTCAACCCGCGTCGCACCATTGCCAGCATCATCGCAGCGCCCCTCAGGCAGAACGGCCTTGGCGACAATCTCAAGGCCCGCGTCGCAGAGGCGTTGCAGCGCGTCGGCCTGCCGCAGAGCTTCGCCAGCCGCTACCGCCACGAACTGTCGGGCGGCCAGCGCCAGCGCGTCGGCATTGCGCGGGCGCTGGCGCTGTCGCCGAAATTCGTGCTGGCCGACGAGATCGTCTCCGGGCTCGACGTGTCGACGCAGGCGCAGATCCTCACCCTTCTGGAGAAGCTGGCGGCGGAGATGGGCCTGACCGTCGCCTTCATCAGCCACGATTTGTCGGTGATCCGGCGGCTGTGCCGGCAAGTGATCGTCATGCGCGAAGGCATGATCGTCGAGGCGAGCGCCACCGACGCGTTGTTCGAAAACCCGCGGCAAAGCTACACGCGCGACCTGATCTCAGCCATCCCGCTGCCGGAAATCGATGCCGGCTGGCTGGACATCCCGCCTGCCGCCAGGGCCCCGACATGAATGCATACGCACGCCGAAAAGCGGGCCTCGGACGTGCGACTGCAAAGACCGAAGTCCCGCCAATGGAGAGGACTGACATGAAAACGATACTTCGAAACGCAACGCTCGCGGCGGCCATCCTTGGCAGTGCCGGCATGGCCGCGGCCAGCTCGATCCCCGGCATGCACGGGCACGATCACACCGGCATCACGGTTCCCGACATGAAGCAGGCGGTCGACTTCTTCACCGACGTGGTCGGCTGCAAGAAAGCGATGTCGTTCGGCCCGTTCGCCGACGACAAGGGCACGTTCATGCAGGATCTGCTGGGCGTGGACCCCAAGGCGGTGATCCAAGAGATCACCATGGTCCGCTGCGGCTACGGTTCGAACATCGAACTGTTCAAATACACCGCACCGGACCAGAAGGACTTGCAAGCCCGCAACAGCGACATCGGCGGCTTCCACATCGCCTTCTATGTCGACGATGTCGCCGCCGCAAAGGCGTATCTCGACGCCAAGGGCGTGAAGACCCGATTGGGACCGCTACCGGTCAAGGAGGGGCCCGCCGCCGGCCAGACCATTCTCTATTTCCAGGCACCCTGGGGCCTGCAACTGGAAGCGATCAGCTATCCGACCGGCATGGCTTACGAGAAAGGCGCCGAGACCGTGTTGTGGAGCCCAAAGAACCCGGAAAAATGATCTGACGGCGCACTTGCATGGCGAAACGCAAGCGCGCCTTCGCCATTGTCCGGATAATCGTTTCGATATGAAACTTTAAGCTTGAAATAATTTGCCGCCGGCGCGATACTTAAGATAAGCAAAGCGAAGAGGAGATCGCACAGATGAAGGTTGCGGTTCTCGGCGGCGGACCAGCCGGCCTCTACTTTGCCATCTCGATGAAGCTCAGGGACGCCGCGCATGATGTGACGGTGTTCGAGCGCAACCGCGCCGATGACACGTTCGGCTGGGGCGTCGTGCTGTCGGCCGAGACACTCGAAAACCTGTCGAAGAACGATCCGGTCAGCGCCGTCTGGATCAAGAAGCACTTCGCCTACTGGGACGACATCGCCGTCATCCATGATGGCGTGCGCACGGTTTCGACCGGCCACGGCTTCTGCGGCATCGGCCGCAAGCGGCTGCTCATCCTGCTGCAGCGCCGCGCACGCGAACTCGGCGTCAAGCTGATGTTCGAGACCGACATCGCCGACCCCAAGCCTTATATGGAGACGCATGATCTGGTCGTCGCCGCCGACGGGCTGAACTCCAGGGCGCGCAACACCTTCGTCGACATCTTCAAGCCCGATATCGACACCCGCAAGTGCAAGTTCGTCTGGCTCGGCACCAAGCAGAAGTTCGACGACGCCTTCACCTTCATCTTCGAGAAGACCGAGCATGGCTGGGTGTGGGCGCACGCCTACCAGTTCGACAGCGACACCGCGACGTTTATCGTCGAGTGCAGCGAACAGACATGGCAGGCTTTCGGCTTCGGCTCGATGTCGCAGCAGGAATCGATCGCCACCTGCGAGCGCATCTTCGCCAGGCATCTTGGCGGACACGCGCTGATGACCAATGCCAACCACATCCGTGGCTCGGCCTGGATCAATTTTCCGCGCGTGCTGTGCGAGCGCTGGTCCTACAAGAACCTGGCGCTGATGGGCGATGCCGCGGCATCGGCGCATTTCTCGATCGGCTCCGGCACCAAGCTGGCGCTGGAAAGTGCTGTGGCGTTGGCCGACTATGTCGAGTCCGAACCGGACCTCGACGCCGCATTCCGCAAATATGAGGATGCCCGCCGCACCGAGGTGCTGAAGCTGCAGTCGGCGGCGCGCAATTCGCTCGAATGGTTCGAGGAGGTCGAGCGCTATCTCGGCCTCGATCCGGTGCAGTTCAACTATTCGCTGCTGACCCGCTCGCAGCGCATCAGCCACGAGAATCTGCGGCTGCGCGACGCCGAATGGCTGGGTGGCGCCGAGGAATGGTTCCAGCGCCAGGCAGGCGCCGCCGCCAACAACCTTCGCCGCGCCCCGATGTTCGCGCCGTTCAAGCTGCGCGACATGAGGCTCGAGAACCGGATCGTCGTCTCCCCGATGGCGCAGTACAAGGCCGTCGACGGCTGTCCGACCGATTGGCATTTCACGCACTATGCCGAGCGCGCCAAGGGTGGTGCCGGGCTGGTCTATATCGAGATGACCTGTGTCAGCCCCGAAGGCCGCATCACGCCCGGCTGCCCCGGATTCTATGCGCCCGAACATGAAGTGGCGTGGAAGCGGCTGGTCGATTTCGTCCACACCGAGACCGAAGCCAAGATCTGCGCGCAGATCGGCCATTCCGGCGCCAAGGGCTCGACGCGGCTCGGCTGGGAAGGCACCGACGTGCCGCTGACATCCGGCAACTGGCCTGTGATGGCGGCGTCGCCCGTGGCGTGGTCGCCGCAGAACCAGGTGCCGAAGGCGATGGACCGCGCCGACATGGACAGGGTACGCGACGAATTTGTGGCCTCGGCCGAGATGGCCGATCGCTGCGGCTTCGACATGCTCGAGATCCATGCCGCGCACGGCTATCTCCTGTCGTCCTTCATCACGCCGGTCACCAACCGGCGCACGGACGCGTATGGCGGTTCGCTGGAAAACCGCATGCGCTATCCCCTCGAGATCTTCCGCGCGGTGCGCGCCGCCTGGCCGGCGGAGAAGCCGATCTCGATGCGCATTTCGGCCAATGACTGGGTCGGCATCGAAGGCGTGACGCCAGCCGACGCGGTCGAGATCGCGCGGCTGCTGCATGAGGCCGGCGTCGACATTTGCGACGTCTCGGCCGGCCAGACCTCCGCGCTGGCGAAACCAGTCTATGGCCGCATGTTCCAGACGCCGTTTTCCGACCGCATCCGCAACGAGGTCGGCATGGCGACGATGGCGGTCGGCAACATCTACGAACCGGACCATGTCAATTCGATCCTGATGGCCGGCCGCGCCGACCTCGTCGCATTGGCAAGGCCACATCTTGCCGATCCCTACTGGACGCTGCATGCGGCGGTCACGCTCGGCGATCGCGGCGTCAAATGGCCCGACCCCTATCTGCCTGGCCGCGACCAGCTCTACAGGTTGGCCGAGCGTGATGCGGCCGCAGGGCTGAAAGTATGACGGCCGCGACAGCGATCGCCGGCAAGCATGCGCTCGTCACCGGCGGTGGCTCCGGCCTCGGCCGGGCAATCGCGCTGGCGTTGGCAGAGGCTGGCATCGACGTCACCATCTGCGGGCGCCGGGAAGCGGAACTCGCCAAGGTGGCCGGCGAAAATGACCGCATCTTCGCCATCGCCGCCGATGTCACCAATGAGGCGGCAATGACGTCCCTTTACGAGACGGCCGAAGCCGCGCGTGGGCCGTTCGACATCGTCGTCGCCAATGCCGGCATGGCCGGCAGCACGGCGGCGCACAAGACCTCCCTTGCCGATTGGCAGCGCACGCTCGACGTCAATTTGACCGGCGCCTTCCTGACGGTGAAGCCGGCGCTGGCCGGCATGGCGGGGCGAAAGGCGGGCCGGATCGTCTTCATCGCCTCGACCGCCGGACTGAAAGGCTACGCCTACGTCGCGCCTTATGTCGCCGCCAAGCATGGCGTCGTCGGCCTGATGCGGGCGCTGGCGGCCGAAACGGCGAAGTCAGGCGTGACCGTCAACGCGGTATGCCCGGGCTTCGTGGAAACCGAAATGCTGGAGGCGTCCATCCAGCGTATCATCGAAAAGACCGGACGCTCGGTCGAGCAGGCACGGTCGAGCCTTGCCTCGACCAATCCGCAAGGCCGCTTCATCCAGCCGCAAGAGGTTGCCGCCGCCGTCCTTTGGCTGTGTGGCGATGGGGCGGCGTCGATCACCGGACAGACGATTTCCATTTCAGGAGGCGAAACATGGTAGCCGGCCCGCTGCCCGCGCCGTCAGGACCCGGCAAGGACCGCTTGCGTCTGTGGATCAGGCTGCTGCGTGCCTCGCGCACGATCGAGGCCGAGCTGCGCGAGCGGCTGAAAAAGGAATTCAACACGACGCTGCCGCGCTTCGATGTGATGGCCGCGCTCTATCGGGCGCCGGAAGGCATGCTGATGAGCGACCTGTCGCGCTTCCTGCTGGTGTCCAACGGCAATGTCACCGGCATCGTCGACCGGCTGGTCTCGGAAGGGCTGGTCGCCCGCGCCCGACGCAATGGCGACCGCCGCACCTCGATGGTGCGGCTGACCGAGGAAGGCTCGCGAACCTTCGCCACCATCGCCGCGGTGCATGAGGGCTGGATCGGAGAATTGCTGGGCAAGGTCAGCGAGGACGACGCGCGCCGGTTGACCGGCATGCTGACCTCTTTCCGCAGCAACTGGGAGGGACGCGAATGACCGCAATGGCCGGGCTCAAGCCGAAGCATTTCCTGTGGCAGGTCGAGGGCAGGATCGCAAAGGTCCGGCTCGACCGGCCGGAGCGCAAGAACCCGCTGACCTTCGACAGCTATGCCGAGCTGCGCGATACGTTCCGCGACCTCGTCTATGCCGACGATGTCGACGCCGTGGTGTTCCTGTCCAATGGCGGCAATTTCTGCTCAGGCGGCGATGTCCACGACATCATCGGCCCGCTGGTCAAGATGGACATGAAGGAGCTCCTCGCCTTCACCCGCATGACCGGCGATTTCGTCAAGGCGATGCTCAATTGCGGCAAGCCGATCATTGCGGCTGTCGATGGTGTTGCGGTCGGCGCCGGCGCCATCATCGCCATGAGTTCCGACATCCGCATCGCCACGCCGGAAGCCAAGACGGCGTTCCTGTTCACGCGCGTCGGCCTTGCCGGCTGCGACATGGGCGCCTGCGCGATCCTGCCGCGCATCATCGGCCAGGGCCGCACCGCCGAACTGCTCTACACCGGCCGCACGATGACGGCGGCGGAAGGCGAGCGCTGGGGATTCTACAACCGGCTGGTCGACGCCGCTTCCCTCGAGGCCGACGCGCTCGACATGGCGGCGCGCATCGTCTCCGGCCCGACCTTCGCCCACGGCATCACCAAGACGCAGCTCAACCAGGAATGGTCGATGGGTCTCGACCAGGCGATCGAGGCGGAAGCGCAGGCGCAAGCGATCTGCATGCAGACGCGCGATTTCGAGCGCGCCTACAAGGCATTCGTGGCCAAGGAAAAGCCGGCGTTCGAGGGCAATTGATGGCTGACAAGAGTTTCCTCTCCTGGCCGTTCTTCGAGGACCGCCATCGCCAGCTGGCCGAGCGGCTGGAGGCATGGTGCGCAAAGAACCTGCCGGTCGACCATCACGATGTCGATGCCGCCTGCCGCGCGTTGGTGAGCAAGCTCGGCAGGGACGGCTGGCTGAAGCCGACGGCCATCGACACCGACAATCCGGGCCCACTCGACGTGCGTACGCTGTGCATCACGCGCGAGACGCTCGCCCGCCATGATGGGCTGGCCGATTTCGCCTTCGCCATGCAGGGGCTTGGCACCGGCGCGCTCAGCCTGTTCGGCACGCCCGAGCAACAGCAATGGCTGGCGAAGACGCGCGCCGGCAAGGCGATTTCCGCTTTCGCCCTGTCGGAACCACGCTCGGGGTCGGATGTCGCCAACACCGAGATGACGGCGACCCGCGATGGCGACAGCTATGTTCTGTCCGGCGAGAAGACCTGGATCTCCAATGGCGGCATCGCCGACCTCTACGTCGTCTTTGCGCGCACCGGCGAGGCGCCGGGCGCCAAGGGGCTCTCCGCCTTCCTCGTGCCTGGCGACGCCAGGGGTCTCGGCATCGCCGAACGGCTTGAAGTGATCGCGCCGCATCCCTTGGCGCGCCTGTCGTTCGATCAGGTCCGCCTGCCAGCCTCGGCGTTGATCGGCAGGCCGGGCGACGGTTTCCGCATCGCCATGTCGGTGCTCGATGTATTCCGCTCGACCGTCGGTGCGGCAGCACTCGGCTTTGCCCGCCGGGCGCTGGATGAAAGCATCAAGCGGGTGGCCGAGCGCAAACTGTTCGGCGCGCCGATGGCCGAACTGCAGATGGTGCAGGGCCATATCGCCGATATGGCGCTCGACGTCGATGCGGCGGCCCTTTTGGTCTACCGCGCCGCCTGGACCAAGGACATGGGTGCGGCGCGGGTCACCCGCGAAGCGGCTATGGCCAAGCTGTTCGCCACCGACAAGGCGCAGGAGGTGATCGACAAGGCGGTGCAGCTGCACGGTGGCGACGGTGTTCGCAAAGGCCATATCGTCGAAAGCCTGTATCGCGAGGTCCGCGCGCTGCGCATCTACGAGGGCGCCTCGGACGTGCAGAAAGTGGTGATCGCGCGGCAAGTGATGGGCGCGGCGTGACGGCAGGAAATTTGACGGGCATTCGATTTTGAGACTTGATTTTTAGGATACCGGGAGGCTTGAAATGCACACGATCCTGCAGCCGGAAGGCTGGGCGAAGCCGGTCGGCTATGCCAATGGCGTCGCCGCGCGTGGGCAACTGGTCTTCGTCGGCGGACAGGTCGGCTGGAACGGGCAATGCCAGTTCGAAACCGACGACTTTGTCGGCCAGGTGCGGCAGACGCTGGAGAACATCGTGGCGGTGCTGGCCGAGGCCGGTGCGGAGCCGCGGCACATCACCTCGATGACCTGGTATTTTACCGACAAGGCCGAATACCTCGCCAATCTCAGGGGTATCGGCGAGGCCTATCGCGAGGTGATCGGCCGGCATTTTCCGGCGATGGCCGCCATGCAGGTGATGGCATTGGTCGAGGACCGCGCCAAGGTGGAGATCCAGGCCACCGCCGTTATCCCGGAATAACGAATTCGTTGTTCAGGAATAACCAATCGCCGGAATAATTGTCCGTCCGGAATAATCTATTCGCGAAGCCCAGCTTGCCTCAGCAGCGGCAGCACGTGGTCGCAGAAATAGGGCAGCTCCTGCGTGTAGTTGACGAAGGACAGCGCGATGCCCTGATAGCCATGCCCGGCAATGGCGACCATTTCGGCCGCGATCGTTTCCGGCGTTCCGATCAGCGGGTACGTGCCGGCGCCGCCAGCAAAGCGCTGCCGGTAGCGCTCGTAGGCATGCGGGTCGTGCGACTGCGAGAATTCCTTCTTGCCCGCCATATGGGCATCGACCGCGTCGTGGTCGGCCATATCAACGGCATAGCGCGTGTAATAGGCCTGCGCCTCTTCCATCGTCGGGCGGCAGACGACATGCGCCACGGTGTAGACGCCGACATCTCGGCCCACTCTGTCGGCCCGCTCGCTGATATCGGCGACATGCTTGCCGGCGTCGCTCATTTCGGAAAATGTCGTGAACAGATAGTCGCATCTGGCGGCGGCGAAATCGCGACCCGGCCCGCCGAACGCCGCATTCATGGTCACTGGTCGCGGGACTTGCAGACTGGCCGGCCGGCTCACCGCTTCCTTGAGGCGATAATAGGTGCCTTCATAGTCGAGGGGCTCGGCGGACGCATAAAGCCTTTCGAGGATTTCGATCCATTCGGCCGCCTGGTCGTAGCCCTTCTCGACCAGCGGCGTGCCGAACATGCCGAATTCCTTGGGGTTCCAGCCGCAGACGATGTTGAGCCCGGCGCGGCCCTGGCTGATGTGGTCGACCGTCGCCAGCGCCTTGGCTGCATAGAGCGGATGCACGAGCGGCACGTGCACGGTCATGAACAGGCCGATCTGTTCGGTGGCCACGGCAAGGGCTGCTGCCCAGGTGAAGGTCTCGAACGACCATTCGCGCACCTTGTTGCGGCCGCCGAAACCGCGCCAACGCGCGATCGGCAGCATGAACTCCAGGCCGGCGCGGTCGGCGATCTGGGCCGCCGTCAGATTGTCCCGCCAGCTTGCCGTCCAGCGTTCCGGCACGTCGGTGATGGCAAGGCCACCATCCGCATTGGTCGAAAAGACGCCAAGCTTCAGTTTGTTGGAGCCGTGCAGGGGATGTGGTTTCTTCATGTCGCGACCTCTCGGCGGGAGATGGCACGCTACGGCTCCGTGAAAATATTTCAAGCATGAAATAGCTTCGCCTCGCCATCGTTTGCGGATATGGAATTGGGCAGGACGAGAAAGGGGATCGGCATGAGCGAGTTCCGCCAGAAATGCACCGGCAAGACGCGCCTCATCGGTTCGTTTGCCGCCATTCCTCATCCCGTCGCGGTCGAAGTGATGGCGCAGTCCGGCCTCGATTTCCTCTGCATCGACTGGGAGCATGCCCAGATCTCGCGCGACATGATCGAGAGCATGGTCCGGGCGGCAGACGTCCATCGCGTTCCGGCGATGGTGCGCGTTCCCAGCCATGCGCCGGAAGCAATCCAGGCGGCGCTGGACAGCGGGGCGCAGGGCGTGCTGATCCCGCGCGTCTCGACCGCTGCCCAGGCCGAAGCAGCCGTGAAAGCCTCGCGCTATCCGCCACTGGGCGAGCGCGGCGTCGGCCCCGGCCGAGCCGCAGGCTACGGCTATCGCATTCCCGAATATCTTGCCGATGCCAACGACAGGATCGTCGTGGCGATACAGGTCGAGACATCAGAGGGGCTGGCCAACATCGAAGCGATCGCCGCCGTCGACGGCGTCGACGTGATCTTCGTCGGTCCCGGCGACCTTTCGGTGTCGATCGATGCGATTGGCCCGAAAGGCGCCGACAGGCTGAATGCGGCGATCAGGACGATCATCGGCGCGACGACCGCGCACGACAAGACCGCCGGCATATTTTGCGCCAGCCCGCAGCCTGTCGGGCAATGGGCAGCCATCGGCGCCAGCTTCTTCATCCTGGCCAGCGACACGATGTTTCTCGGCGCCGGTGCTGCGGCCAACTGTGCCGCAGCACGCGACGAATTGGCGTGAGACGAGCGCAGCTGACACAAAAATGCGTATCGGCCGGGCAACATGCCGGCCAAACTTTTTAAGCTTAAAACTTTTGCCTTGAAAAGTGTCGTGGTTTGGATAAGCATTCCAAAGTCGATGGCGCCTGCCGTGCCGGACGGGCTTGCCGGCCAGTCCATCGTGGTGCTCCGGGTGGGTTCAAAGGGTTCAGTCCTTGTCGTTCATGCTGCCCCAATCATCGTCCAGTGCGCGCTATGCTTTCGATGGCGTGCGCGCTCAAATCCGTGATCTGCACACCGAGAACATCGCCAACCTTGCCGTGCGTGCGCGCGAACTCGGCGACGTGATCGCGCTCTGGTATGGCGAAGGCGACATGGTCACGCCGGCCTTCATCCGCGACGCTGCCAAGGCAGCCTTCGATGACGGCCTCACCTTCTACGTGCCCAACATGCGTGGCCATGGGCCTCTGAATGAAGCGCTGTCGGAGTATCAGACGCGCCTGCACGGCCGACCGATTCCCATCGCGCGCACCACCGTCACGCCGGGCGGCATGCAGGCCTTGTACCTGGCGCTCGAGCTGCTGGTCGATACCGGCACCAATGTCGTCTATGTCGCGCCGCAATGGCCCAACATCCACAACGCCATCCACCTGATCGGTGGTGAGCCGCGGCCGTTTTCGCTCGACTTCAAGGGCGACTGGCATCTCGACCTCGACCGGCTGTTCGCGACCTGCGACGCGCGCACGCGGGCGATCTTCCTGTCGACGCCCTCCAACCCGACCGGCTGGACCGCGTCGCGCCAGGAGATGCAGGCCCTGCTCGACTTCAGCCGGCGCACTGGCATCTGGATCATTTCCGACGAGGTCTATGGCCGGCTCTATTTCGACGGCGACGTTGCCCCCTCCATCCTGCAGATCGCCGAGGACGGCGACCGGGTGCTGTCGGTCAACAGCTTCTCCAAGGCCTGGGCGATGACAGGCTGGCGCATTGGCTGGCTGACGCATCCATCCGGGGTGGCCGACCAGCTCGGCGCCATGACCCAGTATATCAACAGCGGCACGGCGGCTCCGATCCAGGCCGGCGCTGTTGCGGCCATCCGCCAGGGCGAACCGCTGGTCGAGGAGATCAGGCAGCGGATCAGGACCGGCCTCGACCTCGCCTATATCAGGCTGGGACAGATTCCGGGCATCATCCTGCCGGCGAAACCGCGTGGCGGCATGTATGCCTTCTTTGCCTTGGAAGGCGAAAGTGATGCCCGGCAGGCCTGCGCCAAGATCCTGGAGACGGCGCGTGTCGGGCTGGCGCCTGGCCATCTGTTCGGAAGTTCGGCAACGGCCTTCCTGCGGATGTGCGTCTGCCGTGAACGCGACCAGATAGCGACCGCGCTCGACCGCATGGTCGCTGCCATGAATTGACGCCCTGCCGGAGGTGGGGCGGCAAAAAACCGTGCGGGGCCAACCCGCCCGATCAACAACAGAGGGAACACAAATGAGCTTCACTCGCCGCAATCTGCTTCTTCTCGCTGCCGCCATCGGCATCGCCGCCGGCCCCGCCACCGCCTATGCCGCCGACGTGCTGAATGTCGGCGCCTACCCGACCAATCCGCCCTTCGAGTACAAGAACGAGAGCGGCACCTTCGAGGGCTTTGAGGTCGACATCGTCAACGAAGCGGCCAAGCGCGTCGGCATGACCACCGATATCGCCGATCTCGGCTTCCAGGCGCTGTTCGCCGCCACCACGTCGAAGCGCATCGACGTGGCCATTTCGTCGATCACCATCACGCCGGAGCGGCTGAAGTCGCAATCGTTCACGCAGCCCTACTATGATTCCGACATGGGCATCGCCACCAAGACCGACAGCCCGATCAAGGCCGAGGCTGACCTCAAGGGCAAGATCGTCGGCGTGCTGTCCGGATCGACCGGCGAAACCTGGGTCAAGGCGCATCAGGAGGCTGACGGCTTCAGTGACGTGAAGGGCTATGACACGCAGCAGAACCTGCTGCTCGACCTCAGCGCCGGCCGCGTCGATGCCGCCGTCAGCGACATTCCGGGCATGCAGTATTCCTTCACCAAGATGAAGGACCTGACGGTCAAGGAGCGCATCAAGACCGGCGAACAGTACGGCCTGATGATGACCAAGGACCACCCGCTGCTCGGCAAGCTGAACGACGCCCTGACCGCGATGAAGAAAGACGGCACGCTGGCCGCGATCCACAAGAAGTGGTTCGGCAGCGACGCCCCCGCCGACTCTTCGACGGTCAAGGAAATGCCGCTGCCGAAGGCCTGAGCGGCAATGCACTGAAATCGTGCCGGCTTTCCAGGCCGGCACGATTCATTTGATGCCCTGGCGCCAGCTTCCGCGCAAACCGTCTCGCCATCGGCGAGGCCGAGAATTTAACTGAGCACCCTTTGCTCTGGCGTCACGGGACGCAAAACGGTTCGGGAACGCTCCCATGTCGCTGCTGGACACCTTCTTCAACCCCGATGTCATCATGTCCAGCCTGCCGGCGCTGCTGCGCGGCTTCCTGAACACGCTGCTGCTCGGGCTGCTCAGCATCGGCATCGGCATCCCCATCGGGCTGGTGATCAGCCTGCTGCGGCTCTACGCGCCGAAGCCGCTGCGGTGGCTCGCGATCGGCTACACCGACATCTTCCGCGCTTTGCCGGTGCTGGTCGTGCTGATCCTGATCTACTATGCGCTGCCCTTCCTCGGCATACGCCTGTCGTCCTGGGCCTCGGCGGTGACGGCGTTTGCCATCATCATGTCGGCCTATTCGAGCGAAGTGTTCCGTTCCGGCATCGAAAGCATTCCGCGCGGCCAGTTCGAGGCGGCGCAGGCGCTTGGCCTGCCGTTCCTGCTGACCTTGCGCAAGGTGGTGCTGCCGCAGGCGGTCCGCGTGGTCATCCCGCCGATGACCAGCAATTGCGTCTCGATGTTCAAGGATACCTCGCTCGCCTCCACCGTGGCGCTGCCGGAACTCCTGAAGGAAGCGACCAACGCGCAGTCGCTTTACGCCAACCCCTCGCCGCTGATCGGCGCAGCCCTTGTCTATCTCATCTTCCTCTGGCCGATGGTCCGCCTCGTCAGCCTGCTCGAGCGCCGCTTCAAGACCGAGAAGACACGCTGACCTCGCCAACTGATCCCAACCGCCAAGTCCTTCGCAGGAGCATACCCGTGAACAAGCATCAAACCGACAAAGCGAACGCCACCGCGTTCCCCGTCGACACCATCCGCGCCATGTTTCCCGCCTTGCAGCGGGCCGGCGACTTCATCTTCCTGGACAACGCCGCCGGTGCGCAGATCCCGCAGAGCGTGCTCGACGCGGTAACCAACCATCTGGTCGCGCACAATGTGCAGCGCGGCGGCCGCTACGGCCGCAGTGTCGCTGTCGACCAGGCGGTCGCCGATGCGCGCGCGAGCGTGGCATTGCTGATCAATGCCGCCAGTCCCTCGGAAATCTGCTTCGGCATGAACGCCACCTCGTTCATCCGCCTGGTCAGCCTCGGCATCGGCCAGATGCTTCAGGAGCGCGACGAGATCGTCATCACCGACATGGATCATGACGCCAACATCGCGACATGGCTGGCACTGGAGCAGGCCGGTGCCAAGTTCAAATGGTGGCGGATGCGCGACGACGGCAACCTGCATGTCGACGATCTGCGCCCGCTGGTTTCCGATCGCACCCGTCTCGTTGCCTGCACGGTGACGGCGCATTCGATCGGCTCGATCGTCGACGTCGCCTCGGTGGCCGAAATCGCGCATGCGGCCGGTGCGGAAGTGTTCCTCGATTGCGTGCATTACGGGCCGCACGGGCTGATCGACGTGCAGGCCTGGGACTGCGACTATCTCGTCTGCTCCGGCTACAAGAACTTCTCGCCGCATATGGGCTTCCTGTGGGGCCGCTTCGAAACGCTGAAGCGGCTGCCGACCTTCCGCGAGGATTTCATCCCCGACGAGCCGCCCTACAAGGTCGAGGCCGGCACCTTCATCTACGAGAATGTCGCGGGCATGGATGCCGCCGTGCAGTATCTGGAACTGATCGGCCGCAACCTTGCGCCATCCAACAACCGCTCGCGGCGCGAAAACATCGTCGCCGGCATGGGCGCCATCCGCGACTATGAGCTGCTGCTGGCGCGCGAGATGCTCGCCGTGCTGAAAGGTTGCGGGGCGACCATCTATGGCGTCGCCGACGAAGCCCGCATCAATGAGCGCGTACCGACCTTCTGCTTCAACATCGGCAGGCTGTCACCGCAACGGATCGTCGAGGAAATGGCCGAAATGCAGATCGGCATCCGCGATGGCCACATGTACGCGCCGCGGCTGATGAAGCGTCTCAACCTCTCGATGGACAGCGGCGCCATCCGCGCGTCGCTGGTCCATTACAACACGGTGGAGGAGGTCCGACGGTTCGGCGAAGCGCTGCGCGCCATCATCGCCAAGTTGTCCTGAAATGGCTGGTCCCGGCGACTCCGCTCCGAGCGCCAATGACGCGACACCTCTTGTTGTGCTCAGTGAACCCACACCAGAGGACATCGTCGCGCTCGAGGATAGCCTCTACGGCTTCAACGTCGCCGCCACCGGCGTCGATGACGGTCGCTATTTGTCGATCTTCCTGAAGAGGAACGACGGGACGATCTACGCCGGCCTCCACGGGCATAGTTGGGCGGGCGTGTGCGAAATCAAGACGCTATGGATCGCCGACAGCGAGCGCGGCAAGGGCCTTGGCTCGCGCCTCCTCGCTGCCGCTGAACAGGAAGCGCGGCTGCGCGGATGCCATGTCATCCATCTCTCGTCCTTCACCTTTCAGGCGCCGGAGTTCTACGAGAAGCATGGATTCCAGCGGCTCACGCAACTCGAGGACTTCCCGCGCGGCCACGCCAATGTCTTGCTCGTAAAAACGCTGGCGCCCGCCGCGCCCGCCTAGAGCCTGTTCCATCCCGATGGAATCGGGATGGGGCTCTATCTCTTTGTTTGAGCATGATCTTTCCCGAAAACCGGATTCCACTTTTCGGGATCATGCTCTAGTTTGCCTTGTCGGAAGACCGTGACAGCCGGAGTCAGGCGGCAGCCTTCTTCTTCGCCAGTCTCGCCTTGATCGAGGCAATGTCGGCGCGCGGCGTCGCCGCGAACAGCGTCCTGGTGTAGCTGTGCTTGGGATCGGCGAAGACCTCCTCGCGCGAGCCGTATTCGACCGCCTCGCCGAAATACATCACCATCACATCATCGGCGATATAGCGCACCACGGACAGGTCGTGGCTGATGAAGACGTAGGTCAGCTGGAACTCGTCCTGCAGGTCGGCAAGCAGGTTGAGCACCTGCGCCTGCACCGAAAGATCGAGCGCGGAGACGGGCTCGTCCAGCACCAGCAGGCTCGGGTTGAGCATCAGCGCGCGGGCAATGGCGATGCGCTGGCGCTGGCCGCCCGAGAACATGTGCGGGTATCGGTTGTAGTGCTCGGGTCCGAGGCCGACCTTCTTCAGCATCTTCATGGCGAGGTCGCGCCGTTCCTCGGCCGGCTTGTTGGTGTTGATGAGCAGTGGCTCACCCAACACGTCGCCGATCTTCTGGCGCGGATTGAGCGATCCGTAGGGGTTCTGGAAGACGATCTGCACCTTGCGGCGCATCTCCTTGGTCAATCCGTTCCTGGCGATGTCGACCTTGTTGCCGTCGATGAACAGCTCACCCGACGTCGCCGGATCGATCAGCGTGATGATGCGGGCAAGCGTCGACTTGCCGCAACCGCTTTCACCGACGATGGCCAGCGTCTTGCCCTTGTCGACGCTGAACGAAACGCCCTTGACCGCATGCACCGTGCGCTGGCCGCGAAACAGGCCGCCACCAATATGGTAGTCGCGCACGATGTTCTTGCCTTCGACGACCTTGATGCTCATGCGGCGGCTCCCGAGGGCGCCGGCTCGAACAGCATGTCGGACACGGTCGGCAGCCGGTCGCCGACGGCATTCTCCGGCAGCGCCGACAAAAGCGCGCGGGTGTAGTTGCTCTTCGGCGATTCGAACAGAGACAGCACGTCGGCCTCTTCCATCTTGCGGCCCTTGTACTGGACGATGACGCGGTCGGCGGTCTCGGCCACCACGCCCATATTGTGGGTGATCATGATCAGGCCCATGCCGTATTTGGCCTGCAGAGAGACCAGGAGATCGAGGATCTGCTTCTGGATGGTGACATCGAGCGCCGTCGTCGGCTCGTCGGCAATCAGCAGCTTCGGATTGCAGGCGATGGCGATGGCGATCATGACGCGCTGGCACTGGCCGCCCGACATCTGGTGCGGGAACGAATTCAGCCGCTCGGCCGGCTCGGCAATGCCGACCTGCGTCAGGAGTTCGATGGCGCGCGCCCGGCGCTGTGCACCATCCATGCCCATATGGAAGCGCAGAACCTCTTCAATCTGGAAGCCGACGGTGAAGCAGGGATTGAGGCTGGCCATCGGCTCCTGGAAGATCATCGATATGTCCTTGCCGATGATCTTGCGGCGCTCGGCCGGGCTCAGCTTCAGAAGCTCGCGGCCATTGAAGCTCATGCGGTCGGCGGTGACCTTGGCGGTCCATGGCAAAAGGCCCATCACCGCCAGCATCGAGACCGACTTGCCGGAGCCGGATTCGCCGACGATGGCCAGCACTTCGCGCTCGTCGACATGCAGCGAAACACCATCGACCGCCCGGAACGGACCAGACGCGGTCTGGAATTCGACGACGAGATTCTGGATCTCGAGCAGCGCCATCACGACCTCCTCAGTTTCGGATCGAGCGCGTCGCGCAGACCGTCGCCGATCAGATTGATGGCAAGCACGGTGATCAGGATCGCAAGGCCGGGGAAGGTCACCACCCACCAGGCGCGCAGGATGAATTCGCGCGCCGAAGCGAGCATCGTGCCCCATTCGGGCGTCGGCGGTTGGGCGCCGAGGCCGAGGAAGCCGAGAGCGGCCGCTTCGAGAATGGCGTTGGAGAATGACAAGGTGCCCTGGACGATCAGCGGTCCCAGGCAATTCGGCAGGATGGTGCGAAGCATCAGCCTGATATGGCCGGCGCCGGCGACCTTCGCCGCCACGACATATTCGCGGCTCTTCTCCGCCATCACGGCGGCGCGCACCAGCCGTGCGAAATGCGGCTGCAGGACGAGCGCGATGGCCAGCATCGCATTGAACAGGCCGGGGCCAAGAATGGTGACCAGGACGAGCGCCAGGAGCAGCGACGGGAACGCCAGGATGAGGTCCATCAAGCGCATGATCGCCACGTCGACCCAGCCGCGGAAATAGCCGGCCAGCAGACCGAGCGTGATGCCGCCGGTGAGCGCCAGCGTGACCACGACCGCGCCGATGAGCAGCGAAAAGCGCGCGCCGAAGAGCAGGCGCGAAAGGATGTCGCGACCGACAGGATCGGTGCCGAGGAGATATTGCGCGCTGCCGCCGGCCTGCCAGGCTGGCGGTCTCAGAAACGCGGTCTTGTCCTGAATATCGGGCGCATAGGGCGCCAGCAGCGGCGCAAACAAAGCCGCCAGCACCAGCAGGATGAAGACGAACAGGCCGATCACGGCGCCGCGGTTGACGGAAAAATAGTGCCAGAAGGTCCTGAACCCGGTCAGGCGGTCAGGATTGCCGGCGGCGAGCGCGGTGACTTCGGTCGACTGGCTCATCACGCGGCCCGTATGCGCGGGTTGATGACGGCGTAGAGCACGTCGACGATGAGGTTCACGGCCATGACGATGAGGGCGATCAAAAGCAGACCTGACTGCACGACGACATAGTCGCGCTTGAAGATGGAATCGACCATCCACTTGCCGATGCCCGGCCAGGCGAAGATGGTTTCGGTGAGGATGGCGCCGGCGAGCAGCGTGCCGATCTGCAGGCCGATTGTGGTGACCACCGGGATGAGCGCATTGCGCAACGCATGCAGACCGACCACCCGCGCCGGCGACAGGCCCTTGGCGCGCGCCGTGCGCACATAGTCCTCGCCCAGGACTTCCAGCATGGCCGAACGCGTCTGGCGGGCGATCACCGCCAGCGGGATGGTGCCGAGCACGATCGCCGGCAGGACCAGGTGGCTCAACGCCGAGCGGAAGGCATCCCACTTGCCATAGAGCAGGGTATCAATGGTCATGAAGCCGGTGATCGGCTTGAAGAAGAACTGCAGGCCGATGCGGCCCGAAACCGGTGTCCAGCCGAGATAGCCGGAGAAGAAGATGATCAGCAGCAGGCCCCACCAGAAGATCGGCATGGAATAGCCGACGAGCGCCGTGCCCATCAGCGACTGGTCGAACCAGGAACCGCGCTTGACCGCCGCGAAGATGCCCGCCGGGATGCCGAGCACCATGGCGAAAATCATGGCGAAGAACGACAGTTCCATTGTTGCCGGAAAGAGGGTCTTGAACTCTTCCATCACCGGGCGCTTGGACGAGATCGAGACGCCGAAATCACCGGTCGCGACCTCACCGACATAGCGGGCATATTGCTGCCAGATCGGCAGATTGTAGCCGAACTGCTGCTTGAGCTCCTCGTAGCGCGCCGGCGCCACGCCGTGTTCACCGGCCATGGCAAGGATGGGATCGCCTGGCAGCAGCCTGACGAAGGCGAAGGCACAGATAGTGATGCCGACAAGCGTCGGAATCAAAAGTGCAATTCTGTGAAGAATATATTTGAGCATGGCGAAGGGGGCGGCGCTCTAGAGCGCCGCCCCACTCAATATCTTATTCAGCTTTGTCGACGCCGTCGAAGCGGTGAATGCCGAGCGGGTCCATCATGAAACCGCTGACATTCTTGCGCACGACCGCGTAGACTTGGCTATGTGCCAGCAGGAAGGCCGGAGCCTGCTTCTGGAAGACCACCTGCGCCTGTTCGTAGAGCTTGGTGCGCTCGCCCTGGTCGCTGGTCTTCTTGGCCTTCTGGATCAGGTCCTCGAAGTCCTTGTCGCACCAGCTCGAGTAGTTCGAGACGCCGATAGCGGAGCAGGCGAACAGCGTGGCGAAGAAGTTGTCCGGATCGCCATTGTCGCCGGTCCAGCCAATCTGGAAGGCGCCTGGACGATCCTTCTTCTTGCCCTCCGAGCGATACTTGGTCCACTCGTAGTTGACGATCTCGGCCTTGACGCCGACCTTGGCCCAGTCGGCCTGGATCAGTTCGGCGGCACGCTGGAAGTTCGGGTTGTAAGGACGAACGCGATCGGAAGCCCAGAGCTGGATTTCCGTGAGCCCGGCAGCGGCCAGCACCTTCTTGGCGGCTTCCGGATCATAGGCGTCGGACTTCACATCCTTGTTCCACGACCACATGGTCGGCGGGATCAGGTTTTCGGCCGGCGTGGCGCCGGCATCCTGGAACAGCGACTTGATCAGCGATTCCCGGTCGATGGCCTGGTTGAGCGCATGGCGCACCTCAGGCTTGTCGAGTGGCGGGATGGTGGTGTTGTAGCTCATGTAGCCGATGTTCAGGCCGGCCTGATCCATCAGCGTCACGTCCTGGTTGGCCTTGATCGTGCCGATGTCGGCAGGGTTCGGATAGGGCGCGATATCGCATTCGCCGGCGAGCACCTTCTGGATGCGGGCGGTCGCGTCAGGGGTGATGGCGAAGACGAGATCGTCGATCTTCTCCTTGCCCTTGAAATAGTCCGGGTTGGCCGCATAGCGGATGACCGAATCCAGCTGGTAGTCGACGAACTGGAACGGACCGGTGCCGATCGGCTTGGTGGAGAAATCGGCCATCTTGCCGGACTTCTCCAGCTGGTCGGCATATTCCTTCGACACGATAGAGGCGAAGTCCATGCCGAGATTGGCCAGCATCGGCGCATTCGGCTCGGTCAGCGTCAGCTTGACGGTCAGGTCGTCGACCTTTTCCCACTTGGCGACGTATTTCGGCATGTCCATGCCGGTGTAGTAGTCCCAGGTCAGGTTGGGCAGATACTTGTCACCGTTCCACGGATTGGCCTTGTTGAACTGACGATCGAAAGAGAAGACCACGTCATCCGCATTGAGGTCGCGGGTCGGCTTGAAGAAATCGGTGGTCTGGAACTTCACGCCCGGATGCAGGTGGAAGGTATAGACCAGGCCGTCGTCGGAGATTTCCCACTTGTCGGCAAGGCCGGGCTCGACCTCGGTACCGCCATGCTTGAATTCGACCAGGCGCGAATAGACGGTACGCGACGAGGCATCGAAGTCGTTGCCGCCGGTCGTCGTACCTGGATCAAAATTGGCAGGCGACGCTTCCGAGCAATAGACAAGCGTCTTTGCATTGGCCATGCCGCCCAGGACGCTTGCGGCCAGCAACGCGGCCGCAAAAGCGAGTTTCTTTTTCATTGAGCACTCCCTGATGTTCTTCCAAGCCCCTCTATCAGGCTCGCGAAGCGCGCATATAAGCACCGTTTTTCCGGCTTTGGAACACCCCGTTTGCTTACCCCGCGGGAAGCAGGAAAAAAATCCGCCATTTTGCCAAATGGCAGAAAAAATTAGCAGTTTTTTCCATTCACGCTATTATTAACAACCGCATTTTTTTATTGATCGCCAATCTGGCGATATTGATAGCGCGCGTGCCTTCGCTCGGCCGCGAATACGGGAAGAGCCCGGTTCGAAGTGGCGGCGGCGGGAAAGATTTTCGGCGGCAAATCTTTCCCGCCCTGCCGCAGGGGCAAGACTTGCACGGCCGCCAATAGAGGCAATACATAGAAGATATCCAGGCAGCAGCGGAGGATGTCCCTGATCAATTCAGGGGCGAGCGCGGCGCGGACGAACAGAACGATCCAGGGAGGAACGGGTGGCAAAAACAGCAAAGAAGGCAGCGCCGGCAAAGGCACCGGCCAAGGCGGCCTCGAAACCGGCCGCCGGCCCTGACCGACAGGGGGCGCCCGCCACCAAAGCTGCGACCGCGAAGGCAAAAGCGAAGCCGGCAACGAAATCGTCCCCGGTAAAGACGGCAGCCAAGACCACCCCGACAAAGACCGCGTCGCCAAAGGCGGCTCCGGCGAAGGCTGCGGCTTCGAAAGCCGCGCCGGCCGCGAAGCCCGTCGCAACTGCCGCCAAGAGACTGCCGAAGGCGCTGACCGCGCTCGCCGCCGGGCTGCCGGAAAAGCCGTGGCTCAAGAGCTATCCGAAGAACATGCCGGCCGAAATCGGCGTCCTGCCCTACAGTTCCATCGGCGACTTCCTGGTCGCCACCTGCAAGCAGTTTTCCGCCCAGCCCGCTTTCACCTGCATGGACAAGTCCATCAGCTACTCCGATATCGAGCGGCTGTCGGCGGCCTTCGGCGCTTATCTGCAGTCGAAAGGGTTGCAGAAAGGCGCGCGCGTCGCCCTGATGATGCCGAACGTGCTGCAATATCCCGTGGCGATGATGGCCATCCTGCGCGCGGGATACACCGTGGTGAACGTCAACCCGCTCTACACACCGCGCGAACTCGAACATCAGCTCAAGGATTCTGGCGCGCAGGCCATCGTCATTCTGGAGAACTTCGCCAGCACCTTGCAGGCCGTGATCGCCAGGACCGCGGTCAAGCATGTCGTCGTCGCGGCGATGGGCGACATGCTTGGCGGCCTGAAGGGGACCATCGTCAACCTCGTCGTGCGCCGCGTGAAGAAGATGGTGCCGGCATGGTCGCTGCCCGGCCATGTCAAGTTCAACGCGGCCGTGAAGGCCGGTGCCGGCCTGCGTTTCACCCCAGCCATTGTGGCGGCCGGCGATGTCGCCTTCCTGCAATATACCGGCGGCACCACGGGGATTTCGAAAGGCGCGGTGCTGCTGCACAGCAACGTGCTGGCCAATGTCGTGCAGAACGCGCTGTGGCTGGAGGACGCCTATTCCCACAAGCCGAAGCCGGCGCATCCGAACTTCATCTGCGCGCTGCCGCTCTATCATATCTTCGCGCTGACGGTGAACGCGCTGATGGGCATGCAGCAAGGCGCCCGCAACGTGCTCATTCCCAATCCGCGCGACATCCCGGGTTTCGTCAAGGAACTGGCAAAATATCCGGTCCACATCTTTCCGGGTCTCAACACGCTGTTCAACGCGCTGCTCAACAACGAGGATTTCCGCAAGCTCGACTTCAAGCCGCTGATCCTGACGCTGGGCGGCGGCATGGCGGTGCAGAAGGGCGTCGCCGAACGCTGGAAGTCGCTGACCGGCTGCCCGGTCACCGAAGGCTATGGCCTCTCGGAAACTTCGCCGGTGGCCACCGCCAACAAGTTCAGCGCCAGCGATTTCACCGGCACGATCGGCCTGCCGCTGCCGTCGACGGAGATCGCCATTCGCGACGACGACGGCAACAACCTTCCGCTCGGCGAGGTCGGCGAGATCTGCATCAGGGGACCTCAAGTGATGGCGGGGTACTGGAACCGGCCGGACGAGACCGCCAAGGTGATGACCAAGGACGGCTATTTCAAATCCGGCGACATGGGCTTCATGGACGAGCGCGGCTACACCAAGATCGTCGACCGCAAGAAGGACATGATCCTCGTCTCGGGCTTCAACGTCTATCCGAACGAACTCGAGGAAGTCGTCGCCCAGCATCCGGGCGTGCTCGAAGTCGCGGCGGTCGGCGTGCCGGACGAACATTCGGGCGAAGTGCCGAAGCTGTTTGTCGTCAAGAAGGATCCGGCGCTGACCGCCGAGGCGCTGACCGCCTATTGCCGCGAGAACCTGACCGGCTACAAGCGGCCCAAATACATCGAATTCAGGACCGAGTTGCCGAAGACGCCGGTCGGCAAGATCCTGCGGCGGGCGCTACGGGAATAGGCAGGATCTTGGGTGACAAGCTCGCCACCGACGAGGCGCCAGATCGGCGCTCGCGCCTCGACCCGGCGACGTTCATCAAGGAGAACATGCGCCTTGTTGCCGTACCTGCGCTTCCCGAGATCCAGTTCTACACGGCTCATCCCGGCAGCGGATTAAGGCGGCTCGTCGAGCCCGAAGACGAGAACGACGAGGACGGTTCGCCGGAGCCACAACCGCCCTACTGGGCCTATGCGTGGGCTGGCGGCACCGTGCTCGCGCGCTATGTCCTCGACCGTCCGACGACCGTGGCCGGGCGGCGCGTGCTCGACCTCGGCGCCGGCTCCGGCATTGTCGGCATTGCCGCAGCGAAGGCCGGGGCGCGCGAAGTGATCGCCGCCGAGATCGACCGCAACGGCGTCGCCGCGCTCGGCCTCAACGCAGCAGCCAACGGCGTTGCCATAACGGTGATCGGCAAGGATATCACCACGGGTTCGCCACCCGCGATCGACCTGGTGCTCGCCGGCGATGTGTTCTACGGGCAGGACGTCGCCTGGCGGGTCATTCCCTTCCTCGACCGCTGCCTCGCCGCCGGCATCGAAGTCCTGGTCGGCGACCCGGGCCGTGCCTACCTGCCACGATCGCGGCTGCTTCTGCTTGCCGAATACGAGGTGCCGGATTTTGGCCAGACGAAAGGCAAAGCACTGGAGCCGAGCGGCGTCTTTCGTTTCGAGGCGAATATGGTACCCGCCAGTGCTGCCGATATCAGATCGTCTCCTTGACCCGGGCCGAAAGGAAATCCGGCAGATCGGCAACGGAATCGAGGACGGCGTCGGCAATGCCGGCCAGCGATTCACGGGTGCCGGTGCCCGAGAGCACGCCGATCGCCAGGCCGCAGCCACCGGCCCGCGCCATTTCGAGATCGTGGCGGTTGTCGCCGACCATGGCGATCGCCGACGGCTGCAGGCCGGTGAGATCGCAAAAGGCCAGGATCGTATCGGGCGCCGGTTTGGGATTGGCGACCGCGTCGTAGCCATAGGCCGCGTCGAACAGTTGGGCGACGCCGAGCGTGACCAGCGTCCTTTCCGCGCCGCTGGTCGAATCGTTGGTCGCGACACCAAGCCGGTAGGATTTCCTGTGCAGGGTGTTGAGCGTCTCGACGATGCCCGGCAGTGCCACCGCCATCGCCGAGCCCTGCGCCGAGGTGATCTCGTTGAAGCGGGCGACGGCCAGCATCTGGTCCTCGTCGGACAGGCGCGGAAACCACAGCTCGACGACGTCCATGTTGGTGCCCGAGGCAAAGATCGAATCGGGCTTGAAACGTCGGTTGACGAAATCGAAGCCGGCCGCGGCGAGCAGCCTGTCGGCTTTCCAGCGATCGCCTTCGGACGCATCCATGGCCATGAAATCGGCGACGCCAAGCCAGGTCGCGTTGAAGTCGACAAGCGTCCCGTCCTTGTCGAACAATATTCCCTTGATGTCTGCCAAGCGCTTCACTCCGACCCACGCAGATGATGGATGTATTCCACCAGACCAGCGGTCGAGGCATCCCGCTTTGCGGCACTTTCCTTGCCCTCCACGACAGGCAAAAGGCCGGTGGCCAGTTCCTTGCCGAGCTCGACGCCCCATTGGTCGAAGGAGTTGATGTTGAAGAGCGTTCCCTCGACGAAGACACGGTGCTCATAGAGCGCGATCAGCCGGCCGAAGGTGCGCGGGTCGAGTTTCCGGTAGAGGATGGTCATCGAGGGCCGGTTGCCGGAGAAGACGCGGTGCGGGGCGATCTTGTCGACCTCGGCAGGCTTCATGCCCTTGGCCAGCATCTGGGCGCGCGCCTCCTCCAGCGTGCGGCCCTTCATCAGCGCTTCCGACTGCGCCAGGCAGTTGGCGAGCAGCAGATCGTGCTGGTGCTTGAGCTCCGGCTCGTGGCCGACGGCCGCGGCAAGGAATTCGACCGGGATGAAATCGGTGCCCTGGTGCAGCAGCTGGAAGAAGGCATGCTGGCCGTTGGTGCCGGGTTCGCCCCAGACCAGCGGCCCGGTCGGCGTCGTCGCCGCCAAACCTTCGAGGGTGACGCTCTTGCCGTTCGATTCCATGTCGAGCTGCTGCAGATAGGCCGGCAGCCTGGACAGGCGCTGGTCGTAGGGGATGACGGCGCGAGCCGGATATCCGCAGATCACGCGATGCCACCAGCCGACCAGCCCCAGAAGCGCCGGCAGGTTCTCCTGGATGGGCGCGGTGCGGAAATGCTCGTCCATCTCGTGCGCGCCATCCAGGAAGGCGCGAAAATTTCTCGGGCCGACAGCGATCATCACCGGCAGGCCGATCGCGCCCCAGACCGAATAGCGGCCGCCGACCCAGTCCCAGAAGCCGAAGACGCGGTCGGCCGCGATGCCGAACTTCGCCACCAGGTCGAGCGCGGTCGAGACGGCGGCAAAGTGCTTGCCCACCGCATCCTTGCCGAGCGCTTCCTGCACCCATTTGCGCGCCGTCTCGGCATTGGTCATCGTCTCGACGGTGGTAAAGGTCTTGGATGCGATGATGAAAAGCGTGGTCTCGGCGGAGAGGCCCTTCAGCGTGTCGTGGATGTGGGCGCCATCGATGTTGGAGACGTAATGGGCGCGCGGCCCGTCATGATAGGGCGCCAGCGCCAGCGTCGCCATGGCCGGACCGAGATCGGAACCGCCGATACCGATGTTGACGATGTCGGTGATCTTCTTGCCGGTGGCGCCGGCCGCCTTGCCGGAACGCACGGCATCGGCAAAGGCGCCCATCGCGTCGAGTACGGCGATGACGTCCGCCTTGACGTCCTGGCCATCGACCGTGACGCCCTTGCCGGTCAGGTTGCGCAGCGCCGTGTGCAGCACGGCACGATCCTCGGTCAGGTTGATCTTCTTGCCGGCGAACATCGCGGCGCGACGGCCTTCGAGGTCGGCGGCCTTGGCGAGCTTTTCCAGCAAGTCCATGGTGACCGCGTCGACAGCGCATTTCGACCAGTCGAGCAGAAGGTCGCCGTCGGTGGCGGAGAATTTCTCGAACCGCTGCGGATCGGCGGCGAAGGCCTGGCGCATGCTGGCAGGTGCGGCAGCGCGATGATCGCGCAAGGCGGCAAGCTGTTTTTGAAAGGCTGACTGATCCACTGGCGGGGGGACTCCTGACGTTTTCGACGCACCATATCAGACCGGATGTTTCCGGCGCGTGTCGTCGCGCCAAAACTATTGAGCCGAATTCCATCCGGTTCAATGCGCAGCGATGACGCAGTGCACCATGCGGCGATGATGCAGTGCATCACGCGGCGATGATGCAACGCATCACGCGGGGCAGGATTTCGGCCGAAGGATCACTGGCATAAATCTCAAAGATCAGAAAAATTGATTGGCGCAACACCTTGTGCCACCGTTACATTCGACTGGTCCAGCCAAGCGAAAAAAGCTGGCCATCGAGGAACATCTTCCATGCCACAGCGAAACGACACGGCGATATGGTCCGGCCTGTTCCGGATTTCGGCCGAATCCGGCCAGACCCTGCAGGCGCAGATCCGCCAGGCCATCGTTGCAGCCATTCTCGATCGCCAGATCGCCGCTTCGATGCCGCTTCCCTCGTGCCGGATCCTCGCCGAGAAACTCGGCGTGGCGCGCGGAACCGTGGTGCTGGCCTTCCAGCAACTCGTCGACCAGGGATTCCTGGTGGCGCGCGAGCGGCGTGGCCATTTCGTCAATCCCGACGTGCTGGCGACACCGGCCAAGCCGCACCAGAAGGCGCCCGACCAGGCCAATGAGATCGACTGGAAGGCCCGCCGCCAGATCGCCGCCAGCGACATGCCGCCGCCGGCCAAGCACGAGAACTGGATCAAGTCGTCCTACCCCTTCGTCTACGGCCAGTTCGACCCGGCGCTGTTCCCGACCGCCGAGTGGCGCGAGTGCAACCGCATGGCGCTCGCGGTGCTTGAGATCCGCAACTGGGCGTCCGACATGGTCGATCGCGACGATCCGCTGCTGATCGAGCAGATCCAGGCGCGGCTCTTGCCCCGGCGCGGCATTTTCGCCAATCCCGACGAGATCATCGTCACGCTGGGCGCCCAGAATGCGCTCTACATGCTGGCGACGCTGCTGATGACCAAGGGCTCCAAGGTGGCGATGGAGGACCCCGGCTACCCCGACGCACGCTCGATCTTCCGGCTAGCGGGCGCCGACATCCAGCCGGTGCCGGTCGACCAGTCCGGCATCGTAACCGGTTCTATTCCCAATGATTCCGGCTTCGTCTTCGTTACGCCCAGCCATCATTGCCCGACCATGGTGCCGCTGTCGGCGGAACGGCGGCAGGATCTCCTGGCACGTGCCAACCGCCACAACCAGATCATCATCGAGGACGGCTATGACAGCCAGTTGCTCGACGAGGCGCCGCAGCAGGCGCTGAAGAGCCTCGACCGCTCCGGCCGCGTCGTCTATGTCGGCTCGATGTCGAAGACGCTGGCTCCGGGGCTGCGGCTTGGCTATATCGTCGCTTCCGCTGGACTAATCTCCGAGCTCCGGGCCCTGCGCCGCTTCATGCTGCGCCATCCGCCAGCCAACAACCAGCGCGCCGTCGCGCTGTTCCTGTCGCTCGGCCACCACGAGGCGCTTGTGCGCCGGCTGTCGAGCGCCTTCGACGAGCGGCGCAAGCGCCTTGTCCATGCGATTTCCGCTTTCCTGCCGGAATGGCGTTCGACCGATTCGGCCGGCGGCACGTCGCTGTGGCTCGAGGGGCCGCGCGGCACCGATGCGCGCGGGCTGGCCGAGGCCGCGGCCTCGCGCAGCGTCATCATCGAGCCGGGCGACCGCTTCTTCGACCGCACCGAAAAGCCCTCGCGCTTCATGCGCTTGGGCATCTCCTCGATCGCGCTGCAGCACATCGAGCCCGGCATCCGCGAACTGGCCACCGCGGCCGGACGCAGGCCTGCCGCCGCCTGATCCCTCGACCGATCCTTCAGAGCCGCGCATGCGCGGCTCTAGGTCCTTTAGCTCTGGCATATGCAACCGGACTGGCTGGCTCATAGGCTGTGC
Source organism: Mesorhizobium sp. Mes31 (assembly GCF_024519675.1). NCBI lineage: Bacteria > Pseudomonadati > Pseudomonadota > Alphaproteobacteria > Hyphomicrobiales > Phyllobacteriaceae > Mesorhizobium > Mesorhizobium sp. Mes31. The sequence continues at coordinate 223,463 of NZ_JALJRL010000001.1, forward strand.
CAATGCCGGCGGCATAGTCGAGGCATAAGGGGAAGAAGCAGCCGATGGTGGACCAACCGCCGCGCCCTGCTTCTCTGAAAGGTGGAGTGTCTGCATGTCTGTGGTTCTTGAAAAGCAGGAAGCGGCGGCGGATCAACGTTCGCGCCGCTCCGGCGGACGCGAAGCGCGCCGTGCCATGCGGGCCGCGCCGCTGGCCGACGACATCAAGCCGGTACGCGCCGGTCTCGAAGGCGGCAGCTACGGACCGCTGACCGGGAACGACCAGGAGCGCATCCACGAGGCGGTGCTGACCCTGCTGGAAACGGTCGGATTCGCCAACGCCATTCCCTCCTGCATCGAAGCGCTGACCGAGGCCGGCGCCACCTACGCCGACGACGGCCGCGTCCGCTTCCCGCGCGCGCTGGTGCTCGATACCATCAAGAAAGCGGCACGGAATTTCACCCTGCACGGCCAGGACCCCAGGCACGACATGCTGATCAAGGGCAAGCGTGTGCACTACGGCACGGCCGGAGCCGCCGTCCATCTGGTCGATGTCGAGAAGCGCGAATACCGCGAGTCGCTGCTGCAGGACATCTATGACGCCGCCCGCATCGTCGAGGGGCTCGACAACATCCATTTCTTCCAGCGGCCAATGGTGCCGCGCGACATTCCCGATCCGCTCGAAATGGACTTCAACACGCTCTATGCCTGCGTGATGGGCACGTCCAAGCATGTCGGCACCTCGTTCACCGTGCGCGAGAACGTGCAGCCGGCGCTCGAGATGCTCTACGCCATTGCCGGGGGCGAGGAGAACTTCCGCGCCCGGCCGTTCGTCTCGAATTCCAACTGCTTCGTCGTGCCGCCGATGAAATTCGCCGAGGACGCCTGCGGCGTGCTCGAAGCCTGCGTCGAGGGCGGCATCCCGATCCTCCTGCTCTCGGCCGGACAGGCAGGCGCCACGGCGCCGGCGGCGATTGCAGGCGCTGTGGTGCAGGCAGTGGCCGAAGTGCTGGCCGGCCTCGTCTATGTCAACGCCATCAAGCCTGGGCATCCGGCGATCTTCGGCACCTGGCCGTTCGTTTCGGATCTCAGGACCGGCGCCATGTCGGGCGGTTCGGCCGAGCAGGCGGTGCTGACCGCGGCCTGCGCGCAGATGGCGCAATTCTACGACCTGCCGGGCGGCTCGGCCGCCGGCATGACGGATTCGAAGCTGCCCGACATCCAGTCCGGCTATGAAAAGGGCATCACCGATGTGATGGCCGGCCTTGCTGGGCTCAACCTGGTCTATGAGTCGGCCGGCATGCACGCCTCGCTGCTCGGTTTCTGCCTGGAAAGCCTGATCATCGACAACGACATGCTCGGTCACTGCCTGCGCTGTGTGCGCGGCATCGAAGTGTCCGATGAATCGCTGTCGATCGACACCATCGCCGATGTCTGCCTGAAGGGACCGGGACATTATCTCGGCAACGAGCAGACGCTGCGGCTGATGCAGACCGAATATTTCTATCCGGCCGTCGGCGACCGGTTTTCGCCGAAGGAATGGAACGAGAAGGGCCGACCCGACATCCTGCAGCGGGCGATCATCGAGAAGAAGCGTGTCCTTGCCGAGCGCTTCCCGCGCCATGTCCCCAAGCTGGTCGACGACAAACTGCGCACCCGCTTCGGCGACATGATCAAGCTGCCGCGCGGCAGCATGGGCGGATAAGCCACTTCCCTCGAAGCCGTCAGTCGGCGCTCAGCCCGTAGCGCTCGACGACCTCGGCACCGATCAGCTTGGCGTGCAGCGTCATCAGCACGATTTGCGCATCGAAGCTGTCGCCGGTCTCGAGGGCTGTTTCGATCCGGCGCTCCGCGTCGAGCCTGCCCTGAAGCCCGTTGGATCGTTCGAAGGCTTCCGGCCCGGCAATGCAATAGCTGAACAGCCGCGCCACCTCCGGATAGGCCTGGCCAGGCGGCTCGTCTGGCCAGCGATCCTTCATCAGATTGACGATGGTGAGTTTCACCCCCTCCGGCACGAGGGCGGGATGAAGGTCAGCGCCACGCAATGCGGTGTCGAGCTGCCTGAGATCGCCCGAGCGGCCGAACATTCCGAGGAAGCCGAGGGAAGAGCGTCGTCCCGCCATGATGGTCCAATCCGTTTCCAACCAATTAGGTGGTTCGCAAGCGGAATACAAAGGCAGCGGCATCTAGCCGCTCGCCGCCAGCAGCAAGACACCGGCAAGGGCGGATCCGGCAAGCGTCGGCAGCATGCCGGCTTTCAGCCTCAGGATGGCGATCATGGCGGCACCGGAAAGCAGCGCCGCGCGCCAGTCGATCGACGAAAACACCGGCACATTCATGCCGAGGCCCATGTTGCGAACCTCCCGGAAGATGACGTGCAAGGCAAACCACAAAGCGAGATTCATGATGACGCCGACAACGGCGGCGGTGATCGCGCCCAGCGCGGCGGACAATGCCTTGTTGCCACGCAGGGCTTCGATATAGGGCCCGCCTAGGAATATCCAGAAGAAGCACGGCGTGAACGTCACCCACAAGGTCAGCAGCGCTCCAAGCGATCCGGCAAGCAACGGGTGCAGCGGCCCGGAATGGCGGAACGCGGCGATGAAGCCGACAAACTGCAACACCAGAATGAGCGGACCTGGCGTCGTTTCGGCGAGCCCAAGACCGTCGACCATTTCACCGGGCGCGAGCCAGCCGAAGGACTGCACGGCCGCCTGCGCGACATAGGCGAGGACCGCATAGGCGCCACCGAAGGTGACGACCGCCATGAGACTGAAGAACCTGCCTATCTCGGTCCAGACACTTGCAGAGCCGGTGAACCACCAGATCGCAAGAACGGGCCCGAGCCAGATCGGCAGCCAGATCGCGACAGTGCGCGGCGCGTGCCATGTCGTCGGCTCGACATGGGTGAGTTCGCCGCGCTCGAACATCAGGTCGACGGCCCCCTTGATGTCGGCAACATCGCCCTTGCCATGCGCGGAGCCGGAAAACAGGCCGGGAGCAATGCGGTCCCCCAGCCATCCCGTCAGGCCCGCGAGCAGGATGATGAGCGGGAACGGCACATTCAACGCATAGATGGCGATGAAGGCCGCGAGCGCGATCGACACCATGACCCGGTTCTTCAGGGCACGCCGGCCGATCCGGATCACCGCCTCGATGACAATGGCAAGCACCGCCGCCTTCACCCCGAAAAACAGCGCCTCGACGAGCGGTACGTCGCCATAGAGCATGTAGAGGCTGCTCAAGATGAGCATGACAAGCGCGCCCGGCACGACGAACAGGATACCGGCGACAAGGCCGCCGAGCGTCTTGTGCAGCAGCCAGCCAATGTAGACGGCAAGTTGCTGGGCTTCCGGGCCAGGCAGCAGCATGCAGTAGTTCAGCGCATGCAGGAAACGCTGTTCACCGATCCAGCGCCGCTCCTCGACCAGTTCCTTGTGCATCAATGCAATCTGCCCGGCCGGTCCGCCGAAGCTGAGCAGTCCGATTTTCGCCCAGACCTTCACGGCTTCGGCGAAGGTCGGTGCAACCGGTGCCTGGACGCTCCCAGCTTCGTCTTCCGGGACCAAAACGCTCATGACGGTTTGCCGGTGCCGGCAGCGGGCCAGTTGTGGGTTTCTTCGGTGGCGTCGCGACACCAACGGAAGAACGCATCGTAGAGCAGCATGCCTGCTTCCAGTTGCTCCAGATCGTCGCGGAACATACGCGACAGGCCAAGCGAGGCAGCCAGAAAGCCGGCCGCCTGGGGCACCAGGTCGAGGCTTGCGGTGTCAGCGGCGCGCACGATCACCGCAAGGCGGTCCAGCGCCTCGGATTTCAGCTCGAACTCCTCGATCATCGTGTCGAAGGTGCAGCGTTCGCCGCGATGGCTCCAGAACACGTTGTCGATGTCGAAAGGCACGGCCTGAAAGCGGTCGGCCACGGCAGGCACTTCGGCCGCCTCGACAAACAGGAAGATCGCGAGAGGATCGATAAAACGCCGGATCAGCCATGGGCAAGCGATGCGATCCACCTTCGGGCGGGCTCGCGTCACCCATACGGTGCGGGCCTTTTCGTCTCGCGATGGCAATTTGTCGGTGCGGACCAGAAGCCCCTTTGCATCGCGCCAGGCTTCGAAGCCGCCTTCGAGGGATTCGGCGGAAATCCCCTCGTGCCGCAGCCAGGCGGCGACGCCTTGCGAAAGCTTCTGCCCTTTCTGGCAGACGACGGCCACTGGCTTGCCGGCGAACGCGGCGGCCCAGGTCGAAACGGTTTTGAAATCGCGCCGGGTCGAGGCCGGCAGCACGCGGGGATCCGCATCAAAATCTTCGTCAATGCGAACATCGATGATTACCGGAGCACCCGGCAGACCGACCAGACGGGACAGTTGCGATACGGTGATAGCGGTTGTTGACGGCATGGCGTCCACCTCCTGGAAGAGAAGCTTGGACGCGAACGTTGGGCTGACGCCTCACGGGGTCGTCGCGATGCACCCCTTGCCATGATGGTGGATTTGTTGGGCGCGCTTGTCAAGGATGGTGAGTGTTCTCGCCTACGGCTGGTGTACGCAGCGCTGAACGGAAAGACGGCAGGCGGTCTGATTGATCAGGTCGCCTGCCGTTGATTCCAGCATCAGTGACTATCGCTAGGAATAATCAATGATTGTCCTTGGGAATAATCGATGATTACCCCGGGGAATAACCAATGATTACCCAATCAGTGATTGTCCCTGGGGACACCGCTGGTGTGCGCGACATCCTGGTATTTCACCGCCGGCTTCAGCACCATTCCCTCGGAGAACTGGTCGACCATGCCGCGCTGGATTTCCTGCCACGGCGTCTGGTGCTTCGGATAATGATAGCCGCCATTGTTCTGCAGTTCGGCGCGGCGCCGGGTGATCTCGTCGTCGGTGACGAGGATGTCGGCCGTGCCCTTCCTGAGATCGATGCGGACGCGGTCGCCGGTCTTGAGCAGCGCCAATCCACCGCCGATCGCGGCTTCCGGCGAGGCGTTGAGGATCGACGGCGAGCCCGACGTGCCCGACTGGCGCCCATCGCCGATGCAGGCGAGCGCATGGATGCCCTTCTTGATCAGATAGGCCGGCGGCTGCATGTTGACGACTTCGGCGCCGCCAGGGTAGCCGACCGGGCCGGCGCCGCGCATGAACAGGATGGTGTGTTCATCGATGCCTTGCGCCGGATCGTCGATGCGGGCGTGGTAGTCCTCGGGCCCGTCGAAGACCATGGCGTTGCCCTCGAAAGCCTCTGGATCCTTGGGGTTGGAGAGATAGCGCTCGCGGAACTCCGGCGAGATGCCGCTGGTCTTCATGATCGCCGAATCGAACAGATTGCCCCTGAGGTTGATGAAGCCGGCATTGGTCTTCAGCGGCTCGGCGACGGTGCGGATGACGTCGATGTTCTCATTGACGACCCCCTTGCAATTGTCGCCGATCGACTTGCCATTGACGGTCAAGGCATCGGGATGCGGCAACAGCCCGCCCTTCATCAGTTCGGCCACCACGGCCGGCACGCCGCCGGCATGATGGTAGTCCTCGCCGAGATACTCACCTGTCGGCTGCAGATTGACGATGAGCGGCACCTTGAGGCCGATCTTCTGCCAGTCGTCATTGTCGAGCGGCACACCGAGATGGCGGGCGATGGCGTTGAGATGGATCGGCGCATTGGTGGAGCCGCCAATGGCCGAATTGACGACGATGGCGTTCTCGAAGGCTTTCCGCGTCATGATATCGGACGGCTTCAGATCCTCATGCACCATCTCGACGATGCGTTTTCCGGTCTCGTAGGAAATCTGGCCGCGCTCGCGATAAGGGGCGGGAATGGCGGCCGAACCGGGCAGTTGCATGCCGAGCGCCTCGGCCAGCGAGTTCATGGTGGTGGCGGTGCCCATGGTGTTGCAATAGCCGGTGGACGGCGCCGAGGACGCGACGATGTCCATGAACTCGTCATAGTCGATCTCACCAGCCGACAGGCGCTGGCGCGATTCCCAGACGATGGTGCCGGAGCCGGTGCGCTTGCCCTTGTGCCAGCCGTTCAGCATGGGGCCGACCGAGAGGGCAATGGCCGGAATGTTGACGGTGGCCGCCGCCATGAGCAGAGCTGGGGTCGTCTTGTCGCAGCCGATGGTCAGCACCACGCCATCGAGCGGATAGCCGTAGAGCACCTCGACGAGGCTGAGATAGGCAAGGTTGCGATCAAGAGCCGCGGTCGGGCGCTTGCCGGTTTCCTGGATCGGATGGCAGGGGAACTCGAAGGGAATGCCGCCCATCGACACGATGCCTTCGCGCACGCGCTTGGCGAGTTCGATATGGTGGCGGTTGCAAGGCGACAGATCCGAGCCGGTCTGGGCAATGCCGATCAGCGGCTTGCCGGACATCAACTCGGCCCGCGTCAGGCCGTAATTCAGGTAGCGCTCCAGATAGAGCGCCGTCATACCCGGGTTGTCGGGGTTGTCGAACCACTCCTGCGAGCGAAATTTCTTCTTTCTGGTGGGGGCGCCTGCCATCGTGGTCTCCGTATTTGTAAGACAAATCGATATGGCAACGCGCGAGAGCAGGCAAGAGGGCGTGCGGTCGCAACCGGACTTTGGTGCGATAGACACGCACCCGGCCGTGCGTTACGGCTTCAGGCAGTCTTGTCTGGGAGGTTTTCATGGCTTTGGTGATCGAAGGCGAGGAGCGCATTGCCGCACCCCTGCGAAAAGTGTGGGAAGCGCTGAACGATCCCGAGGTTTTGAAGGCGACCATTCCAGGCTGCCAGAGCCTGGAGATGAAGTCGCCGACCGAGATGGCGGCGACGGTGGTGTTGAAGATCGGGCCGATCAAGGCGACCTTCAACGGCGAAGTGACGCTGAAGAATCTCAAGCCACCTCATTCCTACACCATCCAGGGCGAAGGCAAGGGCGGCATTGCCGGCTTCGCCAAGGGCGGCGCCGACGTTACGCTGACGGAGGATGGCCCGGATGCCACGGTGTTGAAATACGCGGCCAAGGCCGATGTCGGCGGCAAGATCGCCCAGCTTGGCAGCCGGCTGATCGAATCGACCTCGAAGAAACTGGCCGGACAGTTTTTTTCGAAGTTCGGCGAGAAGGTCGGCGCGGCTTAGGCTGCTGCTGGCACTGTCCGCCGGCGATCCTCCTCTCCCCGTTCTTTACGGAAGAGGGTAATGATGAGGGGCAGCGCCTGCCGAACGGAAAACTTACTCGAACACTATGCTCGGCACCGCGGCTGCCGCAGCACCGCGCTCTTCATTGACCCGGTCCCAGACTTTGCCGGCGATGTCGCGATAGATCTTCGCTTCGGCGCCATCGGGCTTCGAGACAACCACCGGCGTACCGGCATCCGAACTCTCGCGGATACCCATCTCGAGCGGCACTTCGCCGAGGAAGGTGACGCCGAGACGCTCGGCCTCGCGGCGGGCGCCACCATGGCCGAAGATGTCGTAGCGCTTGCCGGTGTCGGGAGCGATGAAATAGCTCATGTTCTCGACGATGCCGAGCAGCGGCACGTCGACCTTCTTGAACATGTTGAGGCCCTTGCGAGCGTCGATGAGGGCCAGGTCCTGCGGCGTCGAGACGATGACGGCGCCGGCCAGTGGCACCTGCTGGGCCATGGTCAGCTGGGCGTCGCCGGTGCCGGGCGGCATGTCGACGACGAGCACGTCGAGCCGACCCCACTCGACCTCGCGCAGCATTTGCGTCAGCGCCGACATCACCATCGGGCCGCGCCAGATCATCGGCGTTTCCTCATCGACGAGGAAGCCCATCGACATGACCTTGAGGCCGTAATTCTCCATCGGCTTCAGGATCTTGCCGTCGACGGTCTGTGGCCGGCCATGGATGTTGAGCAGCCGCGGCATGGAGGGGCCGTAGATGTCGGCGTCGAGCACGCCGACGCGCAAACCGTTGGCGGCGAGGCCAAGGGCGATGTTGACGGCTGTGGTCGACTTGCCGACGCCGCCCTTGCCTGAAGCCACCGCGATGATCGCCTCGATGCCGGGCACGCCGCGCTTGCCGTGGCTTTGCGATGCGGGGGCGTGGGGAACTGGCCGCGGAGCAGCTGGAGCGGCCGGCGGCGCGGGCCTGGGAGCAGGACGCGCCGGAACCGGAGCCTCCATGCCGCCGCCCTTCTTCTCGGCAGTCAGCGCGACGACGGCGCCGGCGACGCCGGGGATCGCCTTGACGACGCGTTCGGCGGCGGCGCGCAGCGGCTCCATCTCCTGGGCGCGGGCGGCAGGGACGGTGATCGAGAAGAAAACCTTGCCGTCGGCGATGAAAATCTCGGAAACCATGCCGAGGTCGACAATATTGCTGGTGAAGTCCGGCCCGTTGACCGTTTTCAGGCGTTCGATGACGGTATCCTTGGTGACGGGCATGATTTTTCCTCGGCGTTCGGCACCTCAGATAGTGTAGTTTTCGACCAGAACCAAGCAGCCGACTCGACGCACCCCGGCCCCTGCGAGCGAGAACTCCAGCGGGACGCCGGTCGTCAAGCAGGGCACGCGACCTATTTCAATGAGCAACATGAGGAGCGCCAACCAGGGAAGGAGACCATCATGCTTGCAAACAGCAACGCAACGGCCAATCTCGCGGTGAAGGACCTGGCGAGAGCAAAGGCTTTTTATGAAGGAACGCTGGGCCTCAAGCAGGTCGACGATATGGGTGGCGAGCTGATCGTCTACAAAAGCGGCGATACGGTCATCAATGTCTATCGTTCCCAGTTCGCCGGGACCAACAAGGCGACCGCGGTGACCTGGACGGTCGGCGATCAGATCGAGGCTGTCGTCAAATCGCTGAAATCGAAAGGCGTTGCGTTCGAGCACTATGAAATGCCCGGCCTGACGATCGAGGGCGACGTCCATGTCGGCGCCGGCATGAAGATCGCATGGTTCAAGGACCCGGACGGCAACATCCTCAATCTTGTGAACCGATAGACGGTGTCGTGATTGCCGGCCGTTCCAGGCGCTGCAATGCGCACCTCATCCCGCCAGGCGGACCGCGAAGTAAGTGAGCGCCGAAATGGCGGCCGTGGCCGGCAAGGTGACAACCCAGGCAATGACGATGTTGCCGGCAATGCCCCAGCGCACGGCCGAGACACGGCGGGCGGCGCCGACGCCGATGATGGCGCCGGTGATGGTGTGCGTGGTCGACACGGGAACACCGAGCCAGGTGGCGGCGAACAGGGTGATGGCGCCGCCGGTCTCGGCGCAGAAGCCCTGCATCGGGTTCAGCCGGGTGATCTTCGAGCCCATGGTGTGGACGATGCGCCAGCCGCCGAGCAACGTGCCCAGCGCCAGCGCCGACTGACAGGTCAGGACGACCCACAGCGGCACGTAGAAATTGGCGCCGAGCATGCCTTGCGAATAGAGCAGCACGGCAATGATGCCCATGGTTTTCTGGGCGTCGTTGCCGCCGTGCCCGAGCGAATAGAGCGAGGCGGAAAAGAACTGCATGACGCGGAAGGTGCTGTCGACGGCGAACGGCGTCTGCCGCACGAACAGCCACGAAACGACAAGGATCAGGACAAGCGCCAGGACAAAACCGGTCGCCGGCGACACGACGATCGCGGCGACCGTCTTGCCAAGTCCCGCCCAGACGATGGCACTCAATCCAGCCTTTGCAAGGCCGGCGCCGACCAGCCCGCCGATCAGCGCATGCGAGCTGCTCGACGGGATGCCGGCAATCCAGGTGACGATGTTCCAGACGATGGCGCCGACAAGGGCTGCGAAAATCACCGCCGGGGTGACGATGCTGACGTCGACGATGCCCTTTCCCACGGTCTCGGCGACGTGAAGACCGAAGAACATGAAGGCGATGAAATTGAAGAAGGCCGCCCACAGCACCGCATATTGCGGCCTCAAAACGCGGGTGGAGACGATGGTGGCGATGGAATTGGCCGCATCGTGCAGGCCGTTGAGAAAGTCGAAGAACAACGCAACCGCGATGAGACCGGCGAGAACGGGAAAGGCTATGGTGGCTTCCATTACCTAGACATTCTCGATGACGATGCCGCTGATCTCGTTGGCGACGTCCTCGAAGCGATCGACCACCTTTTCCAGCTGGCCATAGATCTCGCTGCCGATCAGGTAGGCCATCGGGTCGCTGCGGCCATGCTTCCTGAACAGGTCCTTCAGCCCCTGCTCGTGCAGGTCGTCGGCCCGGCTTTCGACGCGCATGACCTCTTCGGCAATGGCAGTCAGGCGCGCGGTATGAGTCCCGACCTTGGCAAGCAGCGGGATCGCCTCGGCCACCAGCTTGGCGGCGGCGACGATGACGCCGCCCATTTCCTGCATCAGCGGGTCGAATTCCTTCTTTTCGAACAGCTTCACCGTCTTGACGGTCTTGTGCATCATGTCGATGGCGTCATCCATCGACTGGATCAGGTCCTTGATGTCGCCGCGATCGAAAGGCGTGATGAAAGAGCGCCGCACGGCCAGCAGGACTTCGGCGGTGATGCGATCGGCCTCATCCTCGAGATCGATGATCTTCTGACACCAGCGATCGATGTCCTTGCCCTGGAGAAGCTGCTGGAGCGCCTCGGCGCCGCCGACCACGGTACGGGAATGCCGTTCGAACAGGTCGAAGAAACGATCTTCGCGCGGCAGCAGCTTGCGGAACCAGCCCAGCATGTCCGACCTCCCCGTATTCTGTCCCACCACATAGCGCCACATTCCGCCGGGGGAAACAGGTAGCCGGCTCAAAGATGTGGATGCAGGCCAATTGCGCATAGCGCTTGCGGCGAAGCGCAATTTCCCCGACCTTGCACGCAAAGACCGGACAGATGGCATGATCGACAAGCTGGAATTCTTCATCGCATTGGCCAAGGAAGAGCATTTCGGCCGGGCGGCGGAGCTGTGCGGTGTCACCCAACCGACACTTTCTGCAGGGATCAAGCAGTTGGAGGGCCAGCTCGGCGTGATGCTGGTTCTGCGCGGCTCGCGCTTCCAGGGGCTTACACCGGAAGGCAAGCAGGTGCTGATATGGGCGCGGCGCATCGTCGGCGACACCCGCGCCATGCGCGAGGAAATGCGGGCGGCGCGCCATGGCCTTTCCGGACGTATCCGCATCGCCGCCATCCCGACCGCTCTGGCCATGGTGGCGCGGCTGACGACCCCCTTCCGGGCAAAACATCCCGGCGTCACCTTTTCGGTGCTGTCGCGGACTTCGATCGAGGTGCTGTCGCTGCTTGGCAATTTCGACATCGATGCCGGCATCACCTATCTCGACAACGAGCCGCTGGGACGAGTGACCAGCGTGCCGCTCTATGACGAGCGCTATCAGCTGATCACCGCTGTCGGAAATCCCTATTCCGACCGCGACAAAGTGACGTGGGCCGAGCTCAGCCAGCTGCCGCTCTGCCTGTTGACGCCGGACATGCAGAACCGCCGCATCATCGACCAGCATCTGGCCGAGGCCGGCGTACAGGTGCGGCCGACGCTGGAATCCAACTCGATGATCGTGCTGTTTTCCCACATCCGCACCGGCAAATGGTCGTCGATCATGCCGCTCAACCTTGCGGAAACATTCGGCTTTTCCGAACCGGTCCGGGCCATCCCGATTGTCGAACCGGATGCCAGCCACACCGTCGGGCTGGTGGCAACACCGCGCGAGCCGCACACACCGCTGGTCTCGGCGCTGTTGGACGAGGCGATGGCGCTGGCGGACGATTTCCACGCCCAGCGCTAGGCTAGACAATGCAGGCTGAACACGATCGATAGAAGATCTCTATCGATCGACGGTACAGCGATATTGATTTCGCGGGTTTCCTCTGATTTTGTAAAGACTTAGCGAAAAAAGCTATCGACCAGGGAGGGCGCTGCATGACCATGCAGCCTGCAAGTACCGAGATCGCATCGCGCACGGCGGCGATCATCCAGGAGATGAGAGGGCTGGAAGGCCCGTTGCTGCCGATCCTCCACGGCATCCAGGAAGAGTTCGGCCATGTGCCGCAGGACTCACTGCCTGTCATCGCCGAGGCGCTGAACATTTCCAGGGCCGAGGTGCACGGCGTCGTCAGCTTCTACCATGATTACCGCAGCCATCCGGCCGGGCGGCATGTGCTGAAACTCTGCCAGGCAGAATCCTGCCAGTCGATGGGTTCGGACGCCATCGCCGCCAAGATCAAGCAATTGCTCGGCATCGGTTTCCACGAGACCACCCGCGACGGATCGGTTACACTGGAGCCGGTCTATTGCCTCGGGCTTTGCGCCTGTTCGCCGTCGGCAATGCTGGACGGCGAGGTGATCGGGCGGCTCGATGACACAAAGATCGAAGAGATCGTTGCCGAGGTGCGCTCATGATCCCCCGCATCTACATTCCTGGCGATTCCGGCGCACTGGCGCTGGGCGCCGAAAAGGTCGCCAAGGCGATCGCAAGTGAACTCGCCGAGCGCGGCATCGAAGCCAAGATCGTGCGCAACGGCTCGCGCGGCGCCTATTTCCTCGAGCCGATGGTCGAGGTTGCGACAGCGAATGGCCGTGTCGCCTATGGGCCGGTGAAACCCTCCGATGTCAAAAGCCTGTTCGACAGCGGCTTCCTCACCGGCGGCCATCACAAACGCTGGCTGGGCGCGCCCGACAAGATCCCGTTCCTGGCCAGGCAGACGCGGCTGACTTTCGCGCGTTGCGGCGTCACAGATCCGCTGTCGCTCGAATCCTACAAGAAACATGGCGGGTTGAATGGACTGACGAACGCGTTGGAACTGGCGCCCGCCGCCATTGTTGCGCAAGTGACTGAATCCGGGCTGCGCGGGCGTGGTGGTGCGGGCTTCCCGACCGGCATCAAGTGGAAGACGGTGCTCGATACCGTTGGCGACCGCAAATACATCGTCTGCAACGCCGACGAAGGCGACTCGGGCACCTTCGCCGACCGCATGATCATGGAGGGCGATCCCTTCGTGCTGATCGAAGGCATGACGATCGCCGGCATCGCCACGGGTGCGACCAAGGGCTTCGTCTATATCCGCTCGGAATATCCGCATGCGGTGGCGGTGATGAACAAGGCTGTCGAGGTCGCCCGCAAGGCTGGTGTCCTTGGCGCCAGCGTGCTGGGCTCGTCCAACGCTTTCGACATGGAGATCCGCGTCGGCGCAGGCGCCTATGTCTGCGGCGAAGAGACGGCGCTGCTCGACTCACTCGAAGGCAAGCGCGGCGTGGTGCGGGCAAAGCCGCCGCTGCCGGCTCACAAGGGGCTGTTCGGCAAGCCGACGGTGATCAACAATGTCATCTCGCTGGCTTCCGTGCCTGTCATCATGGACAAGGGTGCCGCCTTCTACAAGGACTTCGGCATGGGCCGCTCGCGCGGCACGATCCCGATCCAGATCGCCGGCAATGTCAAACATGCAGGTCTGTTCGAGGCTGCCTTCGGCATGACGCTGGGCGAGATCGTCGACGATATCGGCGGTGGCACCGCGACCGGCCGGCCGGTGAAGGCGGTGCAGGTCGGCGGGCCGCTCGGCGCCTATTTCCCGCGCGCGCTGTTCGACACGCCATTCGACTATGAAGCCTTCGCGGCCAAGGACGGGCTGATCGGCCATGCCGGTATCGTGGTGTTCGACGACACTGCCGACATGCTGAAGCAGGCGCGCTTCGCCATGGAGTTCTGCGCCATCGAGAGCTGCGGCAAGTGCACGCCCTGCCGCATCGGCTCGACGCGCGGTGTCGAGACCATCGACAGGCTCGCCGCCGGCATCGAGCCGGAGAAGAACCTGGCTCTGGTCACCGACCTCTGCAACACGATGAAATTCGGCTCGCTCTGCGCGCTGGGCGGCTTCACGCCTTACCCTGTGATGAGCTCGATCACCCATTTCCCCGACGACTTCAAGCCTGCGCCCGTGCGCGTTGCTGCTGAATAGGAGCTGGCAGATGAACATCAAGGCCGACTTCCCATCCCTCGTCGAAGAGATCGACTACGGAACCCCGCAATCGAAGGCCGAGAAGCAGGTCACGCTGAGCGTCGACGGCCGCAGCATCACCGTACCGGAAGGCACGTCGATCATGCGTGCCGCGATGGAAGGCGGGGTCGAGATCCCGAAGCTCTGCGCCACCGACATGCTGGACTCGTTCGGCTCCTGCCGCATCTGCCTCGTCGAGATCGAAGGGCGCGGCGGCACGCCGGCGTCCTGCACCACACCTGTCGGCGAAGGCATGGTGGTGCGCACGCAGTCCGAGCGGCTCGACGCCATCCGCCGTGGCGTCATGGAACTCTATGTCTCCGACCATCCGACCGGCTGGAACGAGAAGGCCGGAACCGGCGCCAGCGAGTTCGACGCGGTGGCGAAGTCGGTCGGCCTGACCGAGAACCGCTACGGCATCGAGGGCCGCAACCACGTCAAGCAGGAGAACGGCGTGGCGCCCGGCCATGGCTCGCTGGCGGTCGACTACATCGCCCGCGATGAATCCAATCCCTATTTCACCTATGATCCGGCGCAATGCATCGTCTGCTCGCGTTGCGTGCGGGCTTGCGAGGAGGTGCAGGGCACCTTCGCGCTGACGATCGAAGGGCGCGGCTTCGAATCCAGAGTTTCGGCGGGAATGCACGAGGCGTTCATCGATTCGGAATGCGTGTCCTGCGGCGCCTGCGTGCAGGCTTGTCCGACCGATGCGCTGCGCGAAAAATCGGTACTTGCCAAGGGCTTGCCGGAGCGTTCGGCCGTCACCACCTGCGCCTATTGCGGCGTCGGCTGCTCGTTCAAGGCCGAGGTGAAGGGTGACGAAGTCATTCGCATGATGCCCTACAAGGAGGGCAAGGCGAACCACGGCCATTCCTGCGTGAAGGGCCGTTTCGCTTATAGCTACGCCACCCACAAGGACCGCATCCTGTCGCCAATGATCCGGGAAAAAGTCACCGATCCCTGGCGCGAGGTGACCTGGGAAGAGGCGATTGCCCATACGGCCAAGGAATTCCGCCGTATCCAGTATCAGTACGGACGCACCGCGATAGGCGGCATCACCTCGTCGCGCTGCACCAACGAGGAAACCTACCTCGTCCAGAAGATGGTGCGGCAAGGCTTCCGCAACAACAATGTCGACACGTGCGCGCGCGTCTGCCACTCGCCGACCGGCTACGGGCTCGGCCAGACCTATGGCACCTCGGCCGGCACGCAGGATTTCGACTCCGTCGATTTCACTGACGTCGCCGTCATCATCGGCGCCAATCCCGCTTCCGCCCACCCGGTGTTCGCCTCGCGGCTGAAGAAGCGGTTGCGCCAGGGCGCCAAGCTGATCGTGCTCGATCCGCGTCGCACCGAGATGGTCAAGTCGGCACATATCGAAGCGGACTATCACCTGCCGCTGAAGCCCGGCACCAATGTGGCCGTGCTGACGGCGCTGGCGCATGTCATCGTCACCGAAGGTCTTTTCAACGAAGCCTTCATCCGCGAACGTTGCGACTGGGCGGAGTTCCAGGACTGGGCGTCTTTCGTCGCCTTGCCGGAGAACAGCCCCGAAACCGTCGGCAAATTGTCCGGCGTCGATCCCGAACTGATCCGCGGCGCGGCGCGTCTCTACGCCACCGGCGGCAATGGCGCCATCTACTACGGCCTCGGTGTGACGGAACACAGCCAGGGTTCAACCACGGTGATGGCGATCGCCAACCTCGCCATGGCCACCGGCAATATCGGCCGGCCGGGCGTCGGCGTGAACCCGCTGCGCGGCCAGAACAACGTGCAGGGCTCCTGCGACATGGGTTCGTTCCCGCACGAACTGCCCGGCTATCGCCATATCTCAGGCGAAGCCGTGCGCGACATCTATGAGACCCTGTGGGGCGTGAAGCTGGATGACGAACCCGGCCTGCGCATCCCCAACATGCTGGATGCGGCGGTCGACGGTACCTTCAAGGGGATCTACATCCAGGGCGAGGACATTCTCCAGTCCGATCCGGACACCAAGCATGTCGCCGCCGGCCTCGCCGCCATGGAATGCGTCGTCGTGCACGACCTCTTCCTCAATGAGACCGCCAACTACGCGCATGTGTTCCTGCCGGGCTCGACCTTCCTCGAGAAGGACGGCACTTTCACCAATGCCGAGCGCCGCATCAACATGGTGCGCAAGATTCTGGCGCCGAAGGCGCGCTACGCCGATTGGGAGGCGACGCAGGAGCTTGCCCGAGCGATCGGGCTGGACTGGAACTACCAGCATCCCTCGCAGATCATGGACGAGATCGCCAAGACGACGCCGAGCTTCGCCGGTGTCTCGTTCGAACTGCTCGACCGTGTCGGATCCGTGCAATGGCCCTGCAACGAGAAGGCGCCGCTCGGCACCCCGATCATGCATGTCGATGGTTTCGTGCGCGGCAAGGGCAAGTTCATCCGCACCGAATATGTGGCGACGGACGAGCGGACCGGGCCACGCTTCCCGCTGCTGCTCACCACCGGGCGCATCCTGTCGCAGTATAATGTCGGCGCGCAGACCAGGCGCACCGACAACATCGTGTGGCACAGCGAGGACCGGCTGGAGATTCATCCGCACGATGCCGAGAACCGCGGACTGCGTGACGGCGACTGGGTGCGGCTGACCAGCCGCTCGGGCGAAACGACGCTGCGCGCGCTGATCACGGACCGGGTATCGCCAGGCGTCGTCTACACGACATTCCATCATCCCGACACGCAGGCCAACGTCATCACCACCGACTTCTCCGACTGGGCGACCAACTGTCCGGAATACAAGGTGACAGCGGTGCAGGTCGGCGCCTCCAACGGGCCGTCAGAATGGCAGCGCGACTATGACGAGCAGGCCAAGCAGAGCCGCCGCATCGCAAAGCTGGAAGCGGCGGAGTAGTACGGACAGCCTGCTCTCGTGAGAGATGAGTAGGATGGTGCACTGATGGAGAAGCAAACGTGACCCGAAAGGACGCCTACGAAAAGCTTCTACGCTTGTGTGAAAAGCACGGCTCCGAACTCGACGGCTTTCTCAGCGATATTCAGAAAGAGACTGCCAAAGAAGACTTCGACAACCTCCGTCGCATAGTCGGAAAGATAATGGGCAACGGGCATTACGTTGCGTTTGAATCCATTGCGAGCGACGTTCCCGAACTTACACCGGATTGGATGAGGCGGGCCTAATGCACAAACGCCCTCCTATCTCTCAGATTTCTCGCCTCGCCCACCGTGCCAGCGGCACCGCGGCGGCAAACCGCATGGTGCCGGAGGAGACGCCGGTGGCGTTCTCCTTTGCCGGCACCACCCATGCGGTGATGATGGCAAGCCCGGCCGATTTCGAGGATTTCGCGCTCGGCTTCTCGCTGACCGAAGGCATCATTGCCGACCCGCAGGAAATCGAAGCCATCGAGGTCGAGGATCTCGGCGAGGGCATCGACATCCAGATCCGGCTGAAGGATCAGGCCAACACGCGTTTCGAGGCGCGACGGCGCAGGCTCGCCGGCCCCGTCGGTTGCGGGCTGTGCGGCATCGAATCGATCGAGGAGGCGATGCGCTCGGTCGATACGGTTGGTGCGTCAAAGCTTACGCTTGATGCCGAGGACATCGTTCGCTCGGTCAAGCTCTTGTCCAAGGTCCAGCCGCTGCATGCCGAGACCGGTGCGGTGCATGCCGCCGGCTTTTACATTCCCGGCAAGGGCATCGTCATGGCGCGCGAGGATGTCGGCCGCCACAATGCGCTCGACAAGCTGGCCGGAGCGCTGGCCAGGGCCGGCATCGGCGGCGCTTCCGGTGCCGTCGTGGTGACCAGCCGTGTCTCTGTCGAAATGGTGCAGAAGACGGCGGCGATCGGTTCGGCCTTCATCATCGCCGTCTCTGCCCCGACAGCCCTTGCCATTCGCACGGCGCAAGAGGCCGGCATGACGCTGGTGGCGCTGGTGCGTGGCGATGATTTCGATATTTTCACCCACCCCGACCGGGTGGCTTCCGGAGTTGCCAAGCATGTCGCATGACGAAGAACACATCATGAGCACCAGCGAGAAGCTGGTGCGGATGGCAAACCAGATCGCCGATTTTTTCCATTCCAAACCGCGTGAGGAAGGGATCGCGGGCGTTGCCGAGCATATCAACAAGTTCTGGGAGCCGAGGATGCGTCGGCAGCTGTTCGAGATGCTGGAGGGCGGCACCGAGAACTTCAACGAACTGGTGGTGGCCGCCTCCGCCAAGATCAAGCGGCCGATCACGCCGGCCGAGGCCGACCTCAAACTCGGGCTCGAGGCCTTCCCGGCAGACGTCGCCGCCTCGCAAAAATAGCCGCCGAGCCGCGCCGGCTTATATTTCCTTTCGCTAAAGTTTAAGCTGCCGCAATCGGCACTGTTCTGCTATGGTTGACGATCAGAAATCGTCAGGCCGGGGGCGGATAACCTGGTGAGGCCGATCGAGACCCGATACGCCCTTAGCGGCGACGTGCGGATCGCCTACCAGGTGGTGGGCCAGGGATCGTTCGATCTCGTCTTCGTGCCGGGCTTCATTTCCAATCTCGACCTGCACTGGGAAGACGAAGGCTACAGCCGGCTCTTGAAGCGGCTTTCGGCGTTCTCGCGGCTGATCCTGTTCGACAAGCGCGGCACGGGTCTTTCCGACCGTGTCGACGCGCACCACCTGCCCAGTCTCGAAACACGCATGGATGACGTGCGCGCGGTGATGGACGCCGCAGGCAGCGGCCGCGCGGCGCTGCTTGGTGCCTCCGAAGGCGCGCCGATGGCGATGCTGTTCGCCGCAACCTATCCGGAACGGACGCGGGCGCTGGCACTCTATGGCGGCTATGCGCATTTCCACAAATGGGTGATGCCGCCAGAACGCCTCGAGGCCTTCATCGAGACGGCGGGGACGGCCTGGGGCACCGGCGCCACTTTGCCGAATTTCGCGCCGGGTCGCGTTGATGACGCGCATTTCGCCCAGTGGTGGGCGCGTTTCGAACGGCTGTCGGCGAGCCCGACGGCAGCGGCGGCGCTGGCGCGTATGAACGCGGAAATCGACGTGCGTGACGTGCTGGCGGCAATCAGCGCGCCAACACTTTTGATCCATCGCCGCAACGATGCGCGGGTCGACCCCGACGCCAGCCGTTATCTGGCGAGAAAGATCCCAAACGCCAAGCTGGTCGAAGTGCCGGGGCGCGACCATCCGATCTGGACCGGCGACGTGGACCGGGTGGCCGACCTAATCGAGGAATTCCTGACCGGCGAGCGCGCCGTGGTGGAAGCGGAGCGCGTACTGGCTGCGCTTTTGGTGACACGCATCTACGATACGGCGCGGCTTGGCGACCGCATGTGGAGCGAACGCAGCCAGCGCTTCCAGGAAACATGGCGAACACTTGTCGGGCGCCATGGCGGGCGCTGCGTGGATACGCATGGCGAAGTGATGATTTCACGTTTCGATGGACCGGGGCGTGCCTTGCGGTGCGCGGCGGCGTTGCGCGAAGCAGCGCAGGAAATCGGCGTAGCGAGCGCACAAGGGGCGCATGTCGGCGAGATCGAGTTGCGCGGACCGCCGGCAGGACTGACAGGCCGCGTGGCGATGCAACTCTCTACTCATGCCGGGCGCGGCGACATCCTGGCGTCGCGGCTGGTCGCCGATCTGGCCGCCGGCTCCGGGCTGCATTTCGCGGATGCCGGCCGTATCAGCGTCGACGAACTGGACGAGCCGCTGGCGCTCGTGCTGGCGATGTCCGAACAGCATCTGGAACCGGCTTGCCGTCCCAAGGTCAGGGCGACGGAGCCGGCTTGCCTGACGGCGCGCGAAAGCGAGGTGGTGAGCCTAATCGCCGACGGCAAGAGCAATGCCGCGATTGCCGCCGAGCTCAGGCTGAGCGAACACACGGTCAAGCGCCACGTCGCCAACATACTGCTCAAACTCGATCTGCCATCGCGAGCGGCGGCGGCGGCATTTTCCGTCAGGCACACTGGCCCAGACGGGCCATGAGAGCCATGGCGCTTTCGGGCGAAGCGGCCATGCCACCGTAAGCGCTATCAATTTCTCCCATGCAGGCCAGGCGGGTGTCGCCGGGAAAGGCGCTGCGAACGGAGGATGAAATGCTGAAGTCAAAGCTGAATGTCAGATCACTCGTGATAGCGGCAGGCGTTGGCGCGCTGTTCGCCATCACTCCCGCAAAGGCCGAGGATGCATCGGCAACGGCCGCCTACAAGGACATCCAGGCAACTCTCGGCTCGGTGCCGGACATGTTCAAGACCTTGCCTGACGTCGCGATCGCCGGCGCCTGGGCCGAGATCAAGGGCGTCCAGCTCAACCCGAACACGGCGCTCGACGGCAAGACCAAGGAACTGATGGGCCTCGCGGTCGCGTCGCAGATTCCTTGCCAGTATTGCATCTATTTCCACACCGAGGCGGCCAAGCTCAACGGTGCGAGCGACGAGGAGATCAAGGAGGCGATCGCGATGGCGGCGATCGTGCGCCACTGGTCGACGATTCTCAACGGCAGCCAGGTCGATCTCGCGACGTTCAAGAAGCAGACAGACGACGTGTTTGCTGCCGTCAAGGCGAAGTCGCAGTGAAAATCCCTGCCCGGCGATGAGCGCCGGACAGCACTTCTGATTATCAACCGCCCGATCGCGAAGACGGGCACATGGAGGATAAAATGCTGACCAAGACACAGGCCGTGGACGGCGCGGCGATCAAGAAGGCAATCGAAGGCCGTGACGGAAAACTCCTGTCGAGCTTCTATGCCGACGACGCGCTGGTGCGGGTGATCGACCGCAACAACCCACCGAGCAAGCCGCGCGAAATCCGCGGGCGCGCAGCGATCAGCACGTTCTGGGACGACATCTGCAGCCGGGCGATGACCCACAAGGTCGATACCACGATCGCCGATGGCGACAGCCTGGCCTTCACCCAGGCCTGCGCCTACCCGGACGGCACGAAAGTGTTCGCCGCGGCGATGCTGGAGCTGAAGAACGGGCGGATCGCACGGCAGACCGTCGTGCAGGCCTGGGACGAGTAGATCAATCGCGGGCTCAACCGCAATCTCGGAGGAAACCACCATGTTCAGCGCCAGATGGCAGATCGACGCCAAGTTCGGGCACAAGCAGACCGTGCTTGAACTGTTGAAGAAATGGGAACGTGAGATCGGCTCGCAGGTCGGCATCGCCGACCTGAAGTTCCAGATCATGACCGGATCGATCGGCGCGCGGGAGGCGACTGTCGAGTCGCATCACCAGGTCGAGAGTCTGGCCCAGTTGGAGGCGGTCTTCGCCAAGATCGGCAAGATCGACGCCCACGCCAAATGGGGCAAGGAGATGGAGCCCTATGTCGTGTCGGGCACCAGCATGTGGAACATCTATCGCATTGTGGAGTAGTGGCGACGCCCTTCTCCCCGGCAACGGGGAGAAGGGAAGCAGGCGGCGCTGCTACATCAGGCCAAGCTGCTTGTAGAAGCCGAGCGCGTCGTAATAGTCGCTCTGGGTCGCGATCTTGCCGTCCTTGACCGAGAACATCGAGGCGCCGGTGAAGGAGAACTTCTTGCCGGTGGCGGCGGTGCCGTCGGCCCAGGCGCCGGTATTGGTGCCGGAAAACTCCCATTCGAACGAGACGCGGTCGCCCTCCACGACGGGCGCACCCTTCATCGTCCAGACGGCATCTGGAACGGCCTTGAGGAAGTTGTCGATGACGCCGGTCTTGGCGGCCTCCTTGCCCTTGACCGGTTTGCCGACCGAGGCGTCGTAATAGGTGACGTCGTCGGCGAAGTAGCCGGCGGCCTTGGCCGAGTCATGGGCATTCCAGGCGGCGAGATAGGCTTCGACCACTGATTGCGCCGTGTCGGCGGCAAAGGACGGCGCCGCGACGAAGAGCGCGGCGGCGACGGCTGCGGTTGTCAGAAACTGGCGGCGATGCATGGTTCTTTCCTCCCTGGTTGAATGCTTGTATTGCGCGCTCAAGCGCTAGCCGTGGGCCACCATCACATGCCGCACGGCGGTGTAGTCCTCCAGCGCATAGAGCGACATGTCCTTGCCGTAGCCGGATTGCTTCAATCCGCCATGCGGCATCTCGTTGGTCAGCATGAAATGGGTGTTGATCCAGGTGCAGCCATATTGCAGGCGGGCGGCCGTCGCCATGGCGCGCGAAACATCCTTGGTCCACACGGATGACGCCAGGCCGTAGTCGCTGTCATTGGCCCAGTTCACCGCTTCGTCGACTTCCGTGAAACGGGTGATCGAGACGACCGGCCCGAACACTTCGCGGCGCACGATCTCGTCTTCCTGCAGTGCACCCGCGACCACTGTCGGCTGGTAGTAGAAACCGGAGCCCTCGCCCGGCTTGCCGCCGGTGGTGATCTCGATGTGCTTCAGTTCCGAAGCGCGCTCGACGAAGCTCGAGACACGGTCGCGCTGACGACGCGAGATCAGCGGCCCGATCTCGTTTTCCGTGTCGTCCGGACGATTGTACTTGATGGTCGAGACGGCCGAAGAGAGGTCGGCGACCAGCTTGTCGTAGATTTTCTTGCCGGCATAGATGCGGCAGGCGGCGGTGCAGTCCTGACCGGCATTGTAGTAGCCGAAGGCGCGCAGCCCGTTGACCACCGCACCGAGGTCGGCATCGTCGAAGACGATGACCGGCGCCTTGCCGCCGAGTTCGAGATGGGTGCGCTTGACCGATTTGGCGGCGGCCTGCAGCACCTTCTTGCCGGTGGCGACGTCACCGGTGATCGAGATCATGTTGACCTTGGGATGATTGATCAGCGTGTTGCCGACGCTGTCGCCGCGACCGAGCACGACATTGACGACGCCTTCGGGCAGGATTTCGGCAAGGATCTTCGCTAGCTTGAGCGAAGTCAGCGGCGTCTGTTCCGAGGGCTTGAAGACGACGGTGTTGCCGCCGGCGATGGCCGGCGCCAGCTTCCAGGCCATCATCATCAAAGGATAGTTCCACGGCGCAATCGAGGCGACGATGCCGATGGCATCCCGGCGCACCATCGAGGTGTGGCCGGGAATGTATTCGCCTGCAACGACGCCCGGCATCGAGCGGACGGCGCCGGCAAAGAAGCGGTAGCAGTCGACGATCGCCGGGATCTCGTCATTGAGCACGGCGTTGATCGGCTTGCCGCAGTTGAGCGCCTCGAGCGTGGCGAACTCCTTGGCATCGGCCTCGATGCGGTCGGCGATCTTCAGGAGATATCCGGAGCGCTGAGCCGGCGTGGTGCGCGACCACAAGACGAACGCGTGTTCGGCGGCGCTGACAGCCGCCTCGATCTGCGCCTGGCTGGCTTCGGGCAGGTTGAGGATCGTCGCTCCGGTCTTCGGATTGAGGATCGGCTCCTCGGTTTCGGTACCCTTCTCGAATTTCGAGCCGATCAGCATCTGGGTGTCCATGGAAGTCTCTCCCTTGGGAACTCTTGAAATCATTTGCCCGAACCGGCGATCTGGTCGCCGTCGCGGGTCAGGTAATAGGCGGCGAGGATGGGCAGCAGCGTCACCAGCACGACGACCATGGCCACGACATTGGTGACCGGGCGCTGGCGCGGCCGGATCAGCTCCTCCAGCATCCAGATCGGCAGCGTCTGCTGCTGGCCGGCGGTGAAGGTGGTGACGATGACCTCGTCGAAGGACAGAGCGAAGGCGAGCATGCCGCCGGCAAGCAGCGCGGTGGCGATGTTGGGCAGCACGACATGGCGGAAGGTCTGGAAGCCGTCGGCGCCAAGATCCATCGACGCTTCGATCATCGAACCGGACGTGCGGCGGAAGCGGGCGACGGCATTGTTGTAGACGACGACGACGCAGAAGGTGGCGTGGCCGAGCACGATCGTCCAGAACGAGAAGGGAATGTCGGCCAGCGAAAACGCCGAGCGCAGCGCGATGCCGGTGATGATACCGGGCAAGGCGATCGGCAGGATGACCAGCAGCGAAATGGTTTCCCGGCCGAAGAATTTTGTCCTGGAAACCGCCGCCGAACAGAGCGTGCCGAGGATCAGTGCGATCGCCGTCGAGATGGCCGCGACCCTGACCGACAGCGACAGCGCCTGCCAGACATCGGGGCGGTTCCAGGTGACGGCGAACCATTGCGTGGTCAGGCCGGGCGGCGGCCAGACGAAGCTCTTCTCCTCCGTCGTGAAGGCGTAGACGAAGATCAGCAGGAGCGGCAGGTGCAGGAACAGCAGGCCGCAAGCGGCGGCGACCTTCAGGCTGAGCGGTGCGGTTTGACCACGATCAGAGCGCATCGAAGGCCCCCATGCGCTTGGCGCCCCAGAGATAGAAGCCCATGATGACGATCGGCACGACGGTGAAGGCGGCGGCGAGCGGGATGTTGCCGGCGGTGCCTTGCTGCGAATAGACAGCCTGGCCGATGAACAGCCGGGAGGTGCCGATGATCTGCGGGATGATGTAGTCGCCGAGCGTCAGCGAGAAGGTGAAGATCGAGCCGGCGACGATGCCCGGCAGAGCCAGCGGGAACAGCACGTTGCGAAAAGTCTGGCCGGGCGAGGCACCGAGATCGGACGAGGCCTCGACCAGATTGCCCGGCACGCGCTCCAGTGCCGCTTGCACCGGCAGGATCATGAACGGCAGCCAGACATAGACGAAGACGATGAAGGTGCCCGTGAACGACACCGACAGCGAGTTGCCGCCGACGACCGGCAGCGACAGCCAGGCGTCAATCAGCCATTGCAGATGCAGCTTGCCGAACAGCCAGGTGAGGATGCCTTCCTTGGCCAGGATCAGCTTCCAGGCGTAGATCTTGACCAGGTAGCTCGACCACAGCGGCAGCATGATGCCGAGATAAAACAGCGCCTTCCAGCGACCGCGCGCATAGCGTGCCGCATAATAGGCGATCGGGAAGGCGATGATGGCCGAGGCCAGCGTGACCAGGGCCGCCATCGTCACCGTGCGCAGGATGATGTCGAGATTGGCCGCCTGCAACAGGTCGCCATAGGTTTTCAAGGTGAACTGGCGGTTGATCAGGCCGGAGTACTCGTCGATCGAGAAAAAGCTCTGCGCCAGTAGCGCGAACAACGAGCCGATATAGACGATGCCGAGCCACAGCACCGGCGGCAGCAGCATGAGCAACAGCAGGACTTTTGGCTTGCGCCAGAAAAGATCCGACAGCGCGCCGCGCAAGCCGCCACTGCCTGGCAGGATGGCGGGCGCCGTGGCGCGCGGCATGGCGGCGTCGAGGCTCATGCCGGCTCGTCCATCAGATGCAGGTGCTCGCGGTTGAAGGTGAGGACGACCGCTTCGCCTTCCGCCGGCAAGGCCGTGCCGGCCGGCACGATGGCGTGCAGCCGCAGCCCGTCGGCGTCGAGAGCCAGTTTTGTCGTGGCGCCGAGATAGTTGGTCGAGACGAGGCGAGCGGAAACGCCTTCGCCGCCCGCCCCGCGACCGACGCGAATGGATTCAGGGCGCAGACTGCCCCAGCGATGCTGGCCGGAATAGAGCTGGACGAAATCCGGCGGCAGCACGTTGGAGGAGCCGACGAAATCGGCAACGAAGCGGGTCTTCGGCCGCTGGTAGATGTCCTCGGGCGTGCCGATCTGCATGATCTTGCCGTCGTTGAAGACGGCGACGCGGTCGGCCATCGACAGCGCCTCGCCCTGGTCGTGGGTGACGAAGACGAAGGTGATGCCGAGCGCCTTCTGCAGCGACTTCAACTCCTCCTGCATGTTCTCACGCAGCTTGAGATCGAGGGCGCCAAGCGGCTCGTCAAGCAACAGCACCTTGGGCTGGTTGACCAGCGCGCGGGCGAGCGCGACGCGCTGGCGCTGGCCGCCGGAAAGCTGGCCGGGGCGGCGGGCGCCATAGCCGGGGAGCCGCACCAGCGACAGCGCTTCCTCCGCTGCCTTGTGCCGTTCCGGCTTGCCGACGCCCTTGACCATCAGCCCGTAGGCGACGTTGTCGAGCACATTGAGATGCGGGAACAGCGCATAGTCCTGGAACACGGTGTTGACGTTGCGGCGATAGGGCGGAACGCCCTCGGCGCGTTCGCCGAAGATCGAGATCGAGCCCGAGGTCGGCTGCTCGAAGCCGGCGATGAGGCGCAGACAGGTGGTCTTGCCGGAACCCGAAGGCCCGAGCATGGCGAAGAACTCACCCGGCACGATGTCGAGATCGACCGCGTCGACGGCGCGAACGCTGCCGAAATGGCGCGAGACTTTCTGGAAGGAAACGGCTGATGTCATGGCTTGTCCTGATCTTTCAGGCTCGTCAAGTTCGGGCGCTGCGTTGCCCCTCATCCGCCTGCCGGCACCTTCTCCCCGCATAGGACGGGGAGAAGGGACTTGGCGGAAACGCTGGCGACCCCCTCTCCCCGTTCTTCACGGGAAGAGAGTAAGGGTGAGGGGCAGCGCTATGCTCTCAGCGAAGCGGAATCACCGCCCGCCGATGACGCCGATATAGTCCGACACCCAGCGATAGTAGGGCACGCACTGGTCGTTCTGGGTGGCGCATTTCGACACCGGCGTCTTCCAGAACTTGATCTTTTCGAAATTGTCGTAGCCGTTGGTCTTGCAGCCTTCGTCGGTCAACAGCTCGTTGCCCTTGCAGGCGGCGGGCACCACCGGCAGCGAACCGAACCAGGCCGAGACATCGCCCTGCACCTTCGGCGACAGCGAATGCTCCAGCCACATATAGGCACAGTTGGGATTGGCCGAATCGGCTTCCATCATGGTGGTGTCGGCCCAGCCGGTGACGCCTTCTTCCGGCACGGTCGAGGCAACCGGCTTCTTGGCGGCGACCAGCGCGTTGACCTGATAGGGCCATGAGCCCGAGGCGACGACGCCTTCGTTCTGGAAATCGTCGACCTGGATCGCGGCGTCGTGCCAGTAACGGCCGACCAGGGTGCGCTGGACGCGCAGCAGCTCGAGTGCCGCCTTGTACTGGTCCTCGTTCAGTTCATAAGGATCCTTGATGCCGAGTTCCGGCTTGTGGAACATCAGGTAATTGGCGGCATCCGCAATGTGGATCGGCCCGTCATATGCCTGGACGCGGCCCTTGTTGGACTTTCCGTCCGGCAGCTTCATTTCCTCGAACACGACGTTCCAGCTCTTGGGCGCTTCCTTGAACACCTCGGTGTTGTACATGAGGATGTTCGGACCCCACTGATAGGGTACGCCGTAGTGGACGCCGCCGACGGTGAACCATGGGGCGTCCTTCAGCCGGTCGTCGACCGTCTTCCAGCTCGGGATGAGATCGGTGTTGATCGGCTGCACGCGCTTGCCGGCGACAAGGCGCAGCGACGCATCGCCCGAAGCGGTGACGAGGTCGAAGCCGCCCTCGTTCATCAGGGAGACCATCTCGTCGGAGGTGTTGGCGGTCTTGACGTTGACCTTGCAGCCGGTCTCCTTCTCGAAGGAGGTCACCCAGTCATAGCCCTTGTCGGTCTCGCCGCGCTCGATATAGCCCGGCCAAGCCACGATGTTGACCTGGCCTTCGCCCTTGCCAAGTTCCTTGACCTGGGCGACGGCCTGACCCGAGAAGGTCAGCGCGACCGTCAACGCAGTGCATGACTTCAGGAATGAATTCATCATCGATCTCCCATTTTGGCGCCTGACCCCGAAAGCCGGTTTCGGTCTTCGCTGGGGGGCACGCGCGGACTGAAAAAGTGTCAGTTCTTCCTTCGGACGCGTGTCGCTCTGGTGGCGGCTTTGGTCCCTGAACCGAAAAGTGCTTTGAAAACTCCGGTTTCGCAAATTCATTTATCAGAAAGGCGATATCGGTTTTTCCGATAGATCAGCGACCAATCTTGTCGGGCCGCTGGCGGACCATACGCTGCGACTGGGCAAGGCCGATGAAATCGCGCGCCGCCTGCGGCAGGCCGGAGCCGCGCCGCCAGACCATGCCGACCTGGACCACCGGCAAGGAGCCGGAAATGTCGCGCGATTCGATGCGGTCGCCTTCCAGAGACCATGGCCGGTAGACAAGATCGGGCAGCAGCGCCACACCGGCGCCGGTGGCAACCAGGCTGCGCACTGCCTCGACGGAACGCGTGCGGAAGGCGACATGCGGCTTGGCGCCGATCGCCGTCAGCAGCTTGCCGGTGTTCTCCTCGATCTCGTCGACGGTCAGCATGATCAGCGGCTCGGAGGCGATGTCGCCAATGCTGATAATGTCGGCGCCGGCGAGCGGGTGGCCGAGCGGCAGCCACAGCCGATAGGCCGAAACCTCGAGGATTTCCGACTGCAGCGCGGTGCGGTCGCGCAGGTTGGACGTGACCATGACGGCAATGTCGAGCTTGCCGCCGATCAAGAGATGTTCGAGGTAGTCGCCATTATCCTCGATGGCGGAGACCTCGACGCCCGGATAGGCGCGGCGGTAGCGGGCGAGCAGATCCGACAGCACATAACCGGCGACCAGCGAAGTGACGCCAAGTTGCAGCCGGCCACCGGAAGCGGCCTTTTCACTGGAAAAAGAGCGGCGCGCGTCGGACACGTCTGCCAGGATCTTCGTCGCATGGCGCAGGAACTGGTGCCCCTTGTGGGTGATGTTGAGGCCGCGCGGGTGGCGTTCGAACAGTTCGACGCCAAGATCGTTTTCCAGCTCCTTGATCGCTTCGGTGACCGAGGATTGCGAGATGGAGAGGTTCTGCGCGGCACCCGACACCGTGCCCTGCTCGGCGACGGCGATGAAGAACTGCAGCTGGCGGATGGTGAAAGCCATGGCCGGACTAAACACGCTGAAGGCGGCGGTGGGAAGTGCCGGCCAATCGTCGGCAGCCGTTGGCTGGATCAGAACCCGGCTTCCCCGCCGGCAATGCTGAGCCGCGCGCCGGCCTGCGCAAGGGCGGCGGCAATGTCGCGCGGCGGCGACCGATCGGTGGCGAGTTCGGAAAAGCTGTCGAAGCCGCAGACCTGAACCAGACCAAGGCGGCCGAACTTGCTGTGATCGGTGACGACGATCGAACGCTGGCCGCGCGACAGCACCATGCGGGCGAACTCAGCCTCTTCCAGATCATAGTCCATGACGCCCATCACCGCATCGACGGCGCCAGTGGAGATGATGGCGTGGCTGACCGAGAAGCGGCTGACGAACTCGATGGCCGAGACACCGAAGGCGGCGCCGGAATCGCTGCGCAGTTCGCCGCCGGCCATATAGACTTTATTGCCATTGATGGTGGCCAGCGTGCGGGCGATGTCCGACGAGTTGGTGACGACCGTCAGTCGCCGGTGGGCGAGCAGTTCACGCGCAAGGAACGAGGTCGTCGTGCCGGTGTCGAGCATGATCGATTCCCCGTCGCGGATGGTGGCGGCGACCATGCGGGCAATGACGCGCTTGGCGTCGGCATTTTCGCGCATGCGCCGCTCGAACGGCGCTTCGCCGATCATCGACGGCAGGCCGATGGCGCCATGCATCTTGAGGACGGAGCCGTCGCTGGTGAGCGGCTTGACGTCGCGGCGCACGGTCTCGAGCGACACGCCCAACCGGTCGGCCAGGCTGGCGATGGTGACGGTCCCCTCTTCCTGCAGGAGCCGCAGGATCTCGCCGTGCCGTTTCGAGTGAGCCATGGGGTCGTTTCCGGTCGCATCGTTGCGCAATTGACCGCTTCTAAGGCAAATTTGCTGGATATTACAAGAAATCTCGAAACAAACCGGTCATAAAAGCAGAAAAAGCCACAGAATCCAGTTGACATCCGGTGTCGCGCGGCGTGACATTGGTCTGGTGACAGGCTCGGACTGCCACGGGAGAACGATGGCAGAGCCGCATCCAAACTTGCATGCCCAAAGGTCTGGAAACTGTCTGGCGCAAGGGCGAAGGAACCTATCGAATCCGCGGGGGCGGATGCCGGCCTCGAAGAGCCCGGCACATGGGACTCGTCGGTGCGGCGCAGGATACCGATCCCGAATGCCGCGCCGACGAGATCTTTGCCAAAATGAGCATCCGTCGAAACGGCACGCCGGCACCGCTGCGCCGCCCTGTCGATGCCGTGTCGGACCAGGGGCCAATCCATGATCGCCGAAGACCGCATCCGCGCCCTGCCCTGCTGGACCGGCGACATCGAGATCGCACCGCTGCCTGGCGGGTTGAGCAATGCAAACTATCTGGTCAAGGACGCGGCCGGAAGGCACGTCGTGCGCTTCGGCAAGGACTATCCGTTCCACCATGTCTTTCGCGAGCGCGAGGTGATGACCGCGCGGGCGGCCCATGCCGCCGGTTTCGCGCCAGCCGTCCGCCATACCGAACCGGGCATCATGGTGACGGAGTTCCTTGGCGCGAAGACTTATCTGGCCGAGGACGTGCGGGCCAATCTCGGTCGCGTCGCGGCCCTGATGCGCGGCTTCCACCGGGAGATGCCGAACCATATCTCCGGCGCCGGCTTCATGTTCTGGGTATTCCACGTCATTCGCGACTACGCACGCACGCTGGAAGAGGGCGGCAGCCGCAAGCGCAGCGAGTTGCCGCGCCTGCTGACCCTGGCGGACGAGCTGGAACGCGCACAGAAACTGCTGCCGATCGTCTTTGGCCACAATGATTTGTTGCCGGCCAATATTCTCGACGACGGCAACAGGCTGTGGCTGATCGACTTCGAATATGCCGGCTTCAACACGGCGATGTTCGACCTCGCCGGCGTCGCCTCGAACGCCGGCATGAGCGACGAGGAATCCTTCGCCTTCCTGACCGCCTATTTCATGAAGGAACCGGATGAGGCGATCCGCCGCTCGCACGCGGCGATGCAGTGCGCCTCGCTGCTGCGCGAGGCGATGTGGAGCATGGTGTCCGAGCTCTATCTCGACGCGCCCGGCATCGACTACGTCGCCTATACCGAGGAAAACCTGACGCGGCTCGAAGCCACTCTGGAAAACTACAGAACAAAATACGGGATACAAAAACCATGACATTGCCAACCCATGCTGGCGTCGTCGTCATCGGCGGCGGCATCATCGGCTGTTCGACGGCCTATCATCTGGCGCGCGACCACAAGGCCGATGTCGTGCTGCTGGAACAGGGCAAGCTGACCTCGGGCTCGACCTGGCACGCCGCGGGCCTCGTCGGGCAATTGCGCTCGTCAGCCTCCATCACCCGCGTGCTCAAATATTCCGTCGATCTCTACAAGGGACTGGAGGCCGAGACCGGTCTGGCCACCGGCTGGAAGATGACCGGTTGCCTGCGGCTGGCAACCAACGCCGACCGCTGGACGGAGTACAAGCGGCTGGCGACGACGGCGAAAAGCTTCGGCATGGACATGCAATTGCTGTCGCCGGCGGAGGTCAAGGCAATGTGGCCGCTGCTCGAGACCGGCGATCTTGTCGGCGCCTCCTGGCTGCCCACCGACGGGCAAGCAAGCCCCTCCGACATCACGCAGTCGCTGGCCAAGGGCGCGCGCATGCATGGCGCGAAACTGTTCGAGGATGTCCGCGTCACCGGCTTCGAGATGAAGGATGGCCGCATCACCGTGGTCAAGACCAGCAAGGGTGACATCGCCTGCGACAAGGTGGTCAACTGCGCCGGGCAGTGGGCGCGGCAGGTCGGTGCCATGGCCGGCATCAACGTGCCGCTGCAGCCGGTGAAACACCAGTATATCATCACCGAGAAGATCGACGGGCTGGCGACCGACGCGCCGACCATCCGCGACCCGGACCGGCGCACCTACTTCAAGGAGGAGGTCGGCGGGCTGGTGATGGGCGGCTACGAGCCGAACCCGCAGGCCTGGACGATGGGCGACGTGCCCAATGATTGGGAATTCCGGCTGTTCGACGACGACTACGACCATTTCGAGCAGCATATGACGCAAGCGATCGCGCGCGTGCCGGCGCTCGAAACCGTCGGCGTCAAGCAGATGATCAACGGGCCGGAGAGCTTTACGCCGGACGGCAATTTCATCCTCGGCACGGCGCCCGAATGCGCCAACATGTTCGTCGGCGCCGGCTTCAACGCTTTCGGCATCGCCTCGGGAGGCGGCGCCGGCTGGGTGCTGGCGCAGTGGGTGGTCGATGGCGAGGCGCCGCTCGACCTGTGGGTCGTCGACATCAGGCGCTTTTCCAACCTGCACCGCGACCGGCAATGGGTTTGCGATCGCACGCTGGAGGCCTATGGCAAGCATTATACGATCGGCTTCCCGCATGAGGAGTACGCCAGCGGACGACCCCGCATCGTCTCGCCGCTCTACGAGCGGCTGAAACAGCAGCGCGCCGTGTTCGGCTCGAAGCTGGGCTGGGAACGGCCAAACTGGTTCGCACCGGAGGGCATCGAGCCGCAGGATGTCTATTCGATGGGCCGGCAGAACTGGTTCGCGGCGGTCGGCGACGAGCACCGCCATGTGCGCGAGAAGGTCGGCATCTTCGATCAGTCGTCCTTCGCCAAATACGAGTTGAGCGGGCCCGACGCGTTGAAGGCGCTGGACTGGATCTGCGCCAACGACGTCAGCAAGCCGGTGGGCCGGCTGACCTACACGCAGCTTCTCAACACGCGCGGCGGCATCGAGGCCGATCTGACCGTGGCACGGCTGGCCGAGGAGAAATTCTACATCGTCACCGGCACCGGCTTCCGCACGCATGATTTCTCGTGGATCGGCGACCATATCGGCGAGGGACTCGACGCCTCGCTCGTCGATGTCACCGAGGATTTCGGCACGCTGTCGCTGATGGGTCCTCGAGCGCGTGATGTGCTGGCTGATGTGACAGACGCGGATGTGTCGAACGCGGGCTTCCCGTTCGGCCATGTGCGCGAGATTGCCTTCGCCGGCCACACCGTGCGGGCGCTGCGTGTCACCTATGTCGGCGAGCTCGGCTGGGAACTGCATGTGCCGATCGCGGCCACGGGCGAGGTCTTCGACGCGCTGATGACGGCCGGGAAGAAGCACGACATCCGCCCCGTCGGCTATAGGGCACTGGAATCGTTGCGGCTGGAAAAGGGCTATCGCGCCTGGGGCTCCGACATCACGCCCAACGACACACCGCGGGAAGCCGGGCTCGGCTGGGCGGTCAAGTTGCGCAAGAACACGGATTTCGTCGGACGGCGGGCGCTCGAGAAGACCAACGGCGCGGCATTGAAGAAACGCTTTGCCGGCTTCACGGTCGACGATCCGGAGATCGTGCTCGTCGGCCGCGAGACGATCCTGCGCAACGGCGAACCGGTCGGCTACCTCACCAGCGGCGGCTATGGCTACACAGTGGGCAGGAACATCGGCTACGGCTATGTTCGCGATGCCGACGGGGTGAGCGACGATTTTCTCGCCTCGGGCGACTATGAACTGGTTGTGGCGATGGAGCGGACGCCGGCCCAAATCCATCTCGAGCCGCTGTATGATCCGTCGATGAGCAAGATCAAGGCGTAACGGTGCAGCGATGAGTTTCCATGCGGATCGTCACGTCCATATCCTGATCATCGGTGGCGGCGCCATCGGCACCTCGGTGGCCTATCATCTGGCCCGCGACGGCGCCAAGGACGTGTTGCTGGTCGAGAAATCGCTGCTCACCCACGGTTGCACCTGGCATGCCGCCGGACTGGTCGGACAGCTCCGGGGCAAACGGAACCTGACGCGGCTGATGCAGAATTCGGTCGCCGTCTTCGACCGGCTGGAAGCCGAGACCGGGCAAGCGATCTCATGGAAGAAAGTCGGCTCGCTGCGGCTGGCCGGAAGTTCCGCCCGCTGGAGCGAAATCCGCCGGTCGATGACGCAAGCCAAGAGTTTTGGTGTCGAATGTCACTCGCTGTCGGCCGAAGAGGCAGCCCAACACTTCCCCTACATTGTCAAGGAAGGCATCGAGGGCGCCGCCTACATTCCCGGTGACGGCTATATCGATCCCTATTCATTGACCATGGCCTATGCCAAGGGCGCACGGCAGAATGGCGCCAGAATTGAGGAAGGCGTGACGGTTGAGGAGATCGTCATCGAGGGACGGCGCGCGGTCGGCGTGGTCACCAATGGCGGCTCGATCTCCTGCGACATTCTCGTCAACTGCGCCGGGCTGTGGGCCAAGCGCGTCGGCAAGATGGCCGGTGTGCCGTTGGCCGCAGGTGTCGTCGAACACCAGTATTTCCTCACCGAAAAGACGCTGACGCTCGATCCGAACCTGACCACGCTGCGCGACCCCGACCACAATTTCTACCTCAAGCCGGACACTGGCAGTTTTGCCATCGGCGGCTGGGAGGACGGCTCGAAAGGCTGCTGGCGCGGCATGCCGCCGCTCGATTTCGGCCGTGAGCTCTTCCCGCCCAACATGGAGCGACTGGAACTGTTCGCGCTGCCCGCGGCGGAGCGGCTGCCAGTGCTCAATCAGATCGGTATCCAAACTGTCATCAACGGGCCTATCCCGGTGTCCTTCGACGGCGAGCCGATCATGGGGCTGGCGCCGGAACTCGACAATTTCTTCGTCGCCTGCGGATTTACCGCCGGTATCGCGGCGTCCGGCGGCGCCGGGCTGGCATTGTCCAACATGATCCTTCATGGCGATGCCGGTATGGATTTGTGGCCCTTCGACGTGCGCCGCTTCGGTGCGGTGCAGGCGCAAGGCTGCTATCTGGAAGCGCGCGCCATCGAGGCCTATGGCGCCTACTACAAGATCCACTGGCCGGCGGAGGAATCCCACGCCGCGCGCGGTCTGCGCCTTTCGCCATTGCATGACACGCTGCGCGGCAACGGCGCGGTGTTCGGCTCCAAATTCGGCTGGGAGCGGCCGAACTGGTTCTCTGTCGATGACGGTAAATCGGTCGAGCTGGCCAGCTTCGAAGGCCAGCCCGGCTGGTTCAACGCTGTCGGCGACGAGGTGCGCGCAATCCGCGAGCGCGCCGCCCTGATCGACCAGACCTCGTTCTCCAAGTTCGAGATTACGGGCAATGGAGCACAGGCAGCACTGCAACGCATTGCCGCCAACGACCTTTCCGGCGCGCCGGGTAGGGCCGTCTACACCCAACTCTGCAACGAGAAGGGCGGCATCGAAGCTGACGTGACCATCGTTCATACCGGTGAGGATCGCTTCCTGCTGGTCACCGGCTCCGGCTTCGGTGTGCATGACCGGCATTGGATATCGAGGCATCTGCCGGCCGGCGTGTCGCTGCGCGACGTGACCAATCAGTATGCCACAATCAATTTGTGCGGCCCCCGCGCCCGGCACATCCTGCAGTCGGTCAGCGATGATGATGTTTCCAACGACGCGCTGCCCTTTCTGGCCGCGCGCACCATCGAGGTCGGCAACGCCACCGCACTCGCGGTACGTGTCGGCTATGTCGGCGAACTTGGCTACGAACTCTACGTGCCGCAGGACTATGCCGTGCATGTCTACGACACACTGCGCGAGGCGGGCGAGCCGCACGGCATTGCCGATGCCGGTTATCGCGCCATTGACGCCTGCCGCATGGAGAAGGGCTATCTCTACTGGTCCGGCGACATCACCCCCGACTACAATCCATACGAAGCAGGGCTCGGCTTTGCGGTGGCGTTGGACAAGGGTGAGTTTCTCGGTCGCGAGGCGCTGTCGCGGATCAAGGCCGAAGGCGTGACGCGAAGGCTGTGCTCCTTCACCGTCGACGGCTTCGCCCCGTTCCACGGCGGCGAGGCGATCCTTTTCGGCGGCATGGTCGTCGGTTCGACC
This sequence comes from Mesorhizobium sp. Mes31, assembly GCF_024519675.1. NCBI lineage: Bacteria > Pseudomonadati > Pseudomonadota > Alphaproteobacteria > Hyphomicrobiales > Phyllobacteriaceae > Mesorhizobium > Mesorhizobium sp. Mes31. Next base: position 258,835 of record NZ_JALJRL010000001.1, read on the forward strand.
TCATCCACTGGCTATGGCTATACGCTCGGCAAGACCATTGCCTTCGGCTACCTTCCGGTGGAGCTGGCCGGCGAGGCCGCGTTCGAGATCGAGGCCTTCGGCAAGGCCTACAGAGCGACGCGCGGGCCGCGCACGCTTTATGATCCAAAGATGGAAAGGCTGCGTGCGTGAGTGACGATCTAGCCCTCGCCCGCCAGGCCATGACAGCGATCCCGCTGTTCAAGGATTTCGCCGGCAAAGCAGAGCGACTTGGCGGCCTCACCAACCTCGTCTTCAAGGCTGGCGAGTTCTGCCTGCGCATTCCCGGCAAGGGCACCGAGGAGTACATCAACCGCGCCAACGAAGCGGTGGCGGCGCGCGAGGCGGCAAAAGCGGGGGTCAGCCCCGAGGTGCTGCATGTCGATCCCGGCACCGGCGTCATGGTGACGCGCTTCATCGCCGGCGCCGAGACCATGTCGCCGGAGAAATTCAAGGTTCGGCCGGGCAGTCCGGCACGGGCTGGCGAGGCTTTTCGCAAGCTGCACACGTCTGGTGCGGTGTTCCCCTTCCGCTTCGAACTGTTTGCGATGATCGACGACTATCTCAAGGTGCTGGCAACCAAGGATGTCGCACTACCCGTCGGCTACCATGACGTGGTGCGCGAGGCCGGGAGCGTGCGCTCGGCGCTCGCCACCCATCCGCTTCCGCTCGTCGCCTGCCATTGCGACCCGCTTTGCGAGAACTTTCTCGATACCGGGGACAGGATGTGGATCGTCGACTGGGAATATTCGGGCATGAACGACCCGCTATGGGATCTTGGCGACCTCAGCGTGGAAGGAAAGTTCGACACGGCGCAGGACGAAGAGATGATGCGCGCCTATTTCGGTGGCGAGGCGAGGCCGGCGAAGCGCGGCCGCATCGTCATCTACAAGGCGATGTGCGACCTGCTGTGGACGCTGTGGGGACTGATCCAGCTCGCCAACAACAACCCGGTCGACGATTTCCGCGCCTATGCCGACGGCCGTTTCGCCCGCTGCAAGGCCCTGATGGAGACGCCGGAGTTTTCACGGCACCTGGCCGCGATACGACGGGGCTAGGGACCAGAAACCCGGAGCCTGAAGCGCGGCGCGCTTCAAGTCATTTCTTGTGCATGTCGTTATCCCAAAACCGCTGCGCACTTTTGGGCGACATGCATCAATTCACACCCTTCGGCACGTTTTCCGGCGGTACCGTGGTCTCGACCACTTTCTGGCGGTGGAAGATGAACAGGCCGGCCAGCACGACGATGCCCGAGCCGATCAGGATGCGCGGGCCTGGAACATCGCCGAAGAACACCAGCCCGAACACAACCGCCCACAGAAGCAGCGTGTAGTGCAACGGTGCCAGCGTCGAGGCCGGCGCCAGCTTGAGCGCCCTGGTGATCATCAGATGCGCCCCGCAAGAAACGATGCCGAGAAGCAGCATGGCACCGAAATCGAGCGCCAACGGTGTCTGCCAGGCGCCGATGGTCAGAATTCCCCCGACGACCAGCGTGCCGATGGTCTGCCACGTCACCAGATTGGTGTCGCTGGTGCCGCGCAGCCGCCGGTTGAGGATGATGGCGAAAGCGAAGGCGATGCTGCCCGTCAGCGCGTAGGCAGACGACAGGGAGAACGCCGCCGAGGAAGGCTTAAGGATGATAAGCACACCGCAGAAGCCGAGCAGGATCGCCATCCAGCGGCGCCAGCCGACCTTTTCGCCGAGCAAGAGGTGCGAGAGTGCCGCGACATAGATCGGCCCGGCCATGTAGAAGCTCATGACGTCGGCGAGCGGCAGATAGACGACGGCGGCATAGAACAGCGCGGTGTCCAGCGTGGTCATGACAACGCGCAAGATCTGCAGTTCGAGCCTCTCCATGCGGAACAGCTTGGCCGTGCCCTGATGGGCGATCATCGGCCCAAGCACGAAGAAGGCGCCGATCGAACGGATCAGCACCACCTGGCCGACGGAGAAGCTGGCGACCAGCCATTTGCCCATGGCGTCGTTCAGCGCAAACAGGAAGTCGCCGGCCAGCATCAGCAGAATGCCGGCCAAAAGCACGTTCCTGATTGTGGAATTCTGCGCCACGGGCTGCGTCATGCCGATCCCGATTCCTCCCTTGCGTAAGCCGCGTCGTAGACGGAAGCAGCCGCTTTGACGAGGAGAATTCGGGGAAACCGGCGAGACCAGAACCGGAAATCGGCTGGGCCTACGTGGCTTTGTGCCTGCGGTTCACCGCCGCCGGCCTTCCATCGATCGAAAGCCGCGTATCCTGCCTTGTCCGCTCCGCTACCACCTTGCCCCTGGCGATGACGCAGATGCGCTCGGCGCGCAGGCGCAAGGCTTCGACAGGATTGCCGGCATCGAGAACGACCAGGCTGGCGCGCTTGCCGACCGCGAGACCGAGATGATCGAGCCCCATGATCGATGCGTTGACGTTGGTGACCATGTCGAAGCAGCGCGCCATGTCGACCGGGCTCGACATCTGGGCAACGTGCAGGCCCATGAAGGCTACATCGAGCATGTCGGCCGTGCCCAGCGAATACCAGGGGTCGAGCACGCAATCCTGGCCCCAGCCGACGCGGATGCCGAGCGCCAGCATCTCCTTGACACGGGTGAGGCCGCGGCGCTTCGGGAAGGTGTCGTGGCGGCCCTGCAGCATGATGTTGATCAGCGGGTTGGGAATCGCCGAAACGCCAGCCTCGGCGATCAGCGGCAGCAACTTCGAGACATAGTAGTTGTCCATCGAATGCATCGAGGTGAGGTGCGATCCGGCCACCTTGCCCTGCAGGCCAAGACGCTGCGTCTCGTTGGCCAACTGCTCGATATGACGCGACAGCGGATCGTCGGTCTCGTCGCAATGCAGGTCGACCATCAGGCCGCGACTGGCCGCGATCTCGCAGAGTTCTGTCACCGAGCGCGTGCCGTCGGCCATGGTGCGCTCGAAATGCGGAATACCGCCGACGATATCGACGCCCATGTCGAGCGCGCGGATGGTGTTTTCGCGCGCCGTCGGCGAGCGATAGAATCCGTCCTGTGGAAAGGCCACCAATTGCAGATCGATGTAAGGGGCGATCGTTTTCTTGACGTCGAGCAGAGCCTCGACCGCCAGCAGCCTGTCGTCGCAGACATCGACATGGGTACGGATGGCGAGCAGGCCCATCGACACCGCCCAGTCGCAATAGGCAAGCGCGCGGTCGCGCACCGCTTCATGCGTCAAGAGCGGCTTCAACTCGCCCCACAGCGAAATGCCTTCGAGCAGCGTGCCCGACGCATTGATGCGCGGGATGCCGTAGGACAGCGTCGCGTCCATGTGGAAATGCGGATCGACGAAGGGCGGCGAGACCAGATTGCCACGGGCGTCGACCTCGGTCCGCGCGGAGCCCTGCAATGTCGGCTCGATCGCCACGATCGTCTCGCCGCTGATGCCGATGTCGGCAATGGCGCCATCAGGCAGCATGCCGCCGCGAACGATAAGGTCGAAATCCATCTGTCGTCATCCCGCTTGAAGAATCACCCGTTCCATCGTGTCGCAAAAGACAGCTTGCCGCAGCGGTTTCTTTGCCGCCGCTGCCGACGGTTCCATCTCGCCGCAACTCCCTCTATAAGCCGCCTTCGTCGTCCCGTTTCAAGGATCAGCCGTTTGTTTCGTTTCTTCCGCTCGACGGAGAACCAGCGCCTCGTTGCGAGGTTGGTCAGGGAATCCTTCCGACAGCATATGTTCGGATACGGCGCCGCCATAGTGTCGATGCTGGTGGTGGCCGGCATGACGGGCGCCAGCGCCTGGATCCTGCGCGAAATCACCAATGAATTCGTGATCGACAAAAGGATCGATCGCGTCAACATGATTGCGATGGCGGTTGCCGCCATCTTCATCATCAAGGGCATCGCCAATTTCGTCCAGGCCTATTTCATGAGCCGGGTCGGCAACGCCATCATCGCCGAACGGCAGCGCAAGATCTACGATCGGATTCTCGCGCAGGGCATCGAATTCTATCATTCCACCTCCTCGTCCGACCTGATCACCCGCATGACCAACAATGCGCAGGCGGCACGCAACGTGCTCGACCTCGTGGTCACGTCCTATGTGCGGGATCTGGTGACCTTGATTGTCCTGGTGCTGGTCATGGTGGTGCAGCAGCCGGCGCTATCGCTGATTTGCTTCGTCGTCGGACCCTTGGCCATCTACAGCGTCAACCGCATCCTGAAGCGTGTGCGCAAGTTCGCTGCAATGGAGTTCCGCTCGGTCGGCCAGATCGTGCAGGTGATGCAGGAAACCGCAATCGGCGTCCGCGTGGTCAAATCCTTCAACCTCGAAGGCCTGATGCGCAAGCGCATGTACAAGGCGGTGTCGGACGTCGAGGATCGCGCCAACAACATCGCTGCGCTGGAAGCGGTGACCAGCCCGGTGATGGAGACGCTGGCCGGGCTGGCGATCGCCGGCGCTGTCGTGGTCAGCGGCTTCCTGGTCCTGCAGGGCGGTCAGTTGCCGGGCAACATCATGGCCTTCATCGCGGCGTTGCTGCTTGCCTACGAACCGGCAAAGCGCCTTGCACGCGTCCGCATCTCCCTGGAAAGCGGCATTGTCGGCGTCCGCATGATGTTCCAGCTCGCCGACGAACCGCTGACGCTGGCCGAGAAGCCGGATGCGAAACCGCTTCTGGCCGGGCCGGGCGAGATCCGGTTCGACACTGTCAGCTTTGCCTACCAGAACGGCCCGCCGGTGCTGGACCGGTTCGACCTGACCCTTGCGCCCGGCAAGATGACGGCGCTGGTCGGACCTTCCGGCAGCGGCAAGTCGACGATCTTGAACCTGATCATGCGCATGTACGACCCGCAGGGCGGCAGGGTGATGTTCGACGGCCAGGACATCTCTCACGCGACGCTCGCGTCGCTGCGGGAAAAGATCGCCTATGTCAGCCAGGACACGTTCCTGTTCGCCGGCACGATCATGCACAACATCCGGCTTGGGCGTCAGGACGCGACCGACGCGGAAGTGATCACTGCCGCCAAGGCCGCCAACGCGCATGACTTCATCATGGCGCAGGCGAAGGGCTACGAGACGGATGTCGGCGAGAATGGCGGCCTGTTGTCCGGCGGCCAGCGCCAGCGCATATCGATCGCACGCGCCATGCTGCGCAATGCCGAGATCCTGCTCCTGGACGAAGCGACCAGCGCGCTCGACGCCGAATCGGAAGCGCTGTTCCGCGACGCGCTACAGCAGTTGACGGAGGGGCGCACGACGATTGTCATCGCGCATCGCCTGTCGACCGTGCATCAGGCCGACACGATCGTGGTGCTCGAAGCCGGCAAGGTGGTGGAGAGCGGCCCGCACCGGACCTTGCTCAAGCAGGGCGGGCTTTATCAGAAGCTCTACGAGTATCAGCTGATGCCGTGACCTGCCTTACCCTCCCCCTTGTGGGGAGGGTCGCTGCGAAGCAGCGGGGCGGGGGTGCGGCGCCGACCCCACCCGGACCTTCGGTCCGACCTCCCCACAAGGGGGAGGTAGGGGTCGCAGCCTAATTCACTCCGGCACGCGCCTGACTGCGCCCTTGTCGGCGCTGGTGGCGAAGGCGGCATAGGCGCGCAAGGCGGTCGTCACCTTGCGCTTGCGCTTTTCCTCAGGCTTCCACGCCAGGGCGCCCTTTGCCTCCATCGCCGCCCGGCGGCTGGCGAGCTCGGCGTCGCTGACGGCGAGACGGATGGTGCGGTTGGGGATATCGATCTCGATCGTGTCGCCCTCCTGCACCAGCCCGATCGTGCCGCCCTCGGCGGCTTCCGGCGACGCATGGCCGATCGACAGGCCCGACGTGCCGCCGGAGAAACGGCCATCGGTGACCAGCGCGCAGGCCTTGCCGAGGCCTTTCGACTTCAGATAGCTGGTCGGATAGAGCATTTCCTGCATGCCGGGCCCGCCGCGCGGCCCCTCGTAGCGGATGACGACGACATCGCCGGCCTTGACCTCGTTGGAGAGGATCGCCTTGACGCTGGCGTCCTGGCTTTCGAACACGCGGGCCGGGCCGGTGAACTTCAGGATCGATTCGTCGACGCCGGCGGTCTTCACGATGCAGCCGTCGAGCGCCAGATTGCCTTTCAACACGGCGAGGCCGCCGTCTTTCGAGAAGGGTGTTTTCGCCGAGCGGATGACACCCTTTTCACGGTCGAGGTCGAGCTCGTCCCAGCGCCGGTCCTGGCTGAAGGCGACCTGCGTCGGCACGCCGCCGGGAGCGGCGAGGAAGAAGTCGCGGACGTTCTGGCTGGTGGTGCGGGAAATGTCCCAATGGTCGAGCGCCTCACCCAGCGTTCGCGTATGCACTGTCGGCAGGTCGCGGTTGATCAAGCCGGCATTGTCGAGCTGGCCGAGGATTGCCATGATGCCGCCGGCGCGGTGGACGTCCTCCATGTGCACATCCGCCTTGGCGGGAGCAACCTTGCACAGCACCGGCACCTTGCGTGACAGCGCGTCGATATCATCCTGATCGAAGTCGACCTCGCCCTCATGCGCTGCGGCCAGGATGTGCAGCACGGTGTTGGTCGAGCCGCCCATGGCGATGTCGAGCGTCATGGCATTCTCGAAGGCGCCCTTCGAGGCGATGTTGCGCGGCAGCGCCGTCTCGTCATCCTGCTCGTAATAGCGCTGGGCCAGATCGACGATCAGGTGGCCGGCCTCGACGAACAGCCGCTTGCGGTCGGCATGCGTGGCCAGCGTCGAGCCGTTGCCGGGTAGCGACAGGCCAAGCGCCTCGGTCAGGCAGTTCATGGAATTGGCGGTGAACATGCCCGAACAGGAACCACAGGTCGGGCAGGCCGAGCGCTCGATGACCTTGACGTCCTCATCGGAGATCTTGTCGTCGGCGGCCGCGACCATGGCATCGACCAGGTCGAGCGCCTGCGTCTTTCCGGCCAGCACCACCTTGCCGGCTTCCATCGGGCCGCCGGAAACGAAAACGGTCGGGATGTTGAGCCGCAGCGAAGCCATCAGCATGCCGGGCGTGATCTTGTCGCAATTGGAGATGCAGACCATGGCGTCGGCGCAGTGGGCGTTGACCATGTATTCGACCGAATCGGCGATCAGCTCGCGCGACGGCAGCGAATAGAGCATGCCGTCATGGCCCATGGCGATGCCGTCATCGACGGCGATGGTGTTGAATTCCTTGGCGACGCCGCCGGCCTTTTCGATCTCGCGCGCGACCAGCTGGCCGAGGTCCTTGAGATGGACATGGCCCGGCACGAACTGGGTGAAGGAGTTGACCACAGCGATGATCGGCTTGCCGAAATCGGAATCCTTCATGCCGGTGGCGCGCCAGAGGCCACGGGCGCCGGCCATGTTGCGGCCATGGGTGGTGGTGCGGGAGCGATAGGCAGGCATGAATTTTCCTTAGGTAGGTGGCCGCGCTCGACGGGAGCGTGACGGCGCTGAATTCGGACCGCAGGCGTTATAGACGCCGAAGCCTGGTCTGGCCACAATTTTGCAATGCGCCAGATTTGTCACAAAAAATCGCGACCACTGTCGGATCACGCTCCGCCACAACGTCCTCTGACCGTAACCAGACCGCCACCAACCGGAAATCCGCACCAAGGAGAGACGTATGCAAAAGATCACCACCTTCCTGTGGTTCGACGGCCAGGCCGAAGAGGCAATGAACCACTACATGTCCATCTTCAAGAATTCCAAAGAGCTGAGCGTAACGCGTTGGCCCAAGGGTCACGCTCTTGAAGGCCAGGTTCTGGTGGCCTCGTTCGAGCTCGACGGCGTCCCGTTCCTGGCGCTCAACGGCGGACCGCAATACAAGTTCACCGAGGCGATCTCGCTGTCGATCGACTGCAAGACTCAGGAAGAAGTCGATCATTTCTGGAGCAGGCTCACCGAGGGCGGCGGCGAACCCGGCCCCTGCGGTTGGCTGAAGGATAAGTTCGGCGTCTCCTGGCAGGTCGTGCCGGAACAACTGCCGCGCCTGCTCGGGGATGCGGACCGGGCCAAGGCCGGCCGGGCGATGAATGCGATGATGCAGATGGGCAAGATCGACATCGCCAAGATCGAAGAGGCGGCAAGAGGCTGAGGGAAGCCTTCAAGCTCGGCGCTGCCCCTCATCTGCCTTTCGGGCACCTTCTCCCCGTGAACGGGGAGAAGGAAGAACGCTCTTACGCCGCCCTGTCGCGGACCTGATAGTCCTTGATCGTGGCGAAACGGATCGCCTTCCAGCGCTCGGCTTCGTAGTTCAGCGAGAAGGCGTGCTGGGCGAGGAACACCGGGTCGTTGTCGAGGTCGCGGGCGATGTCGCCGCGATGCGCCTCGATGAAGCGAAGCACCTCGGCCTTGTCGTCGGCCGAAATCCAGCGGCAAACGGAAAAACGCGACATCTCGAATTCGACGGGCAGCGTGTATTCGAAGTTCAGCCGCTCCTTCAAGACATCGAGCTGCAGCGCGCCGACGACGCCGACAATGGCCGGTGAGCCGTCCTCGGGCGAGAACAGCTGCACGACGCCCTCCTCGGCCATCTGGTGCAGCGCTTCCTTGAGTTTCTTGGCCTTCATCGCGTCGCCGAGGCGGACACGGCGCAGGATTTCCGGGGCGAAATTCGGCACGCCGCGGAACAGGATTTCCTCGCCCTCGGTCAGCGTGTCGCCGATGCGCAACGTGCCGTGGTTCGGAATGCCGACGACGTCGCCCGCAAACGCCTCGTCGGCGGTGACGCGGGTGCGGGCAAAGAAGAATTGCGGCGCCGACAAGGACATCGGCTTGCCGGTGCGCACCAGTTTGGCCTTCATGCCGCGCTCGAGCTTGCCCGAGCAAACGCGCACGAAAGCGATGCGGTCACGATGGTTGGGATCCATGTTGGCCTGGATCTTGAAGACGAAGGAGGTCATCTTGTCCTCGGTCGCCTCGACCTTGCGGGTGTCGGCCTCCTGCGCGCGCGGCGGCGGCCCATAGGCGCCGAGCGCCTCGATCAGGTCGCGGACGCCATAGTTGCGCAGCGCCGAGCCGAAATAGACCGGCGTCAGGTGGCCTTCGCGGAAGGCGTCGATATCAAGGGGTCTGCACGCTTCTCGCGCGAGTTCCAGTTCCTCGATGAAGGCCTCGCGCTCGTTTTCCGGCAAAAGGCCGGCGACGCGATTGGAATCGGGACCGTTGACCGGCGTGCGCTCCTTCTCGTCATCGCCCTTGCGGACCGCGTTCAGCGCCAGGTGATAGGTGCCGGAGAACGTCTTGCCGCGGCCGATCGGCCAGGTGATGGGTGCGGTATCCAGCGCCAGCTTCTGCTCGATCTCGTCAAGGATCTCGAACGGATCGCGGCTTTCGCGGTCCATCTTGTTGACGAAGGTGATGATCGGGATGTCGCGCAGCCGGCAGACTTCGAACAGTTTCAGCGTGCGCGGCTCGATACCCTTGGCGGCGTCGATGACCATGACGGCGCTGTCGACCGCCGACAGCGTGCGATAAGTATCGTCGGCGAAATCCTCGTGGCCGGGCGTGTCGAGCAGGTTGAAGACATTGTCCTCGTACTCGAAGGTCATCACCGAGGTGACCACCGAAATGCCGCGCTCGCGCTCGATCTTCATCCAGTCGGACCGGGTCTGGATCTTGTCCTTCTTGGCCTTGACCTCGCCGGCAAGCTGGATGGCGCCACCGAACAGCAGCAGCTTTTCGGTGAGCGTCGTCTTGCCGGCGTCCGGGTGCGCGATGATCGCGAAGGTGCGGCGGCGCGATACCGCCTGTTCGATGTCTTCAGCCAATGTCTGGAATCCTGTCTGTGGCGCGGGCTTCTAGCAGCGCATTTCAGGCCTGTCGAACAGATTTGGCCAGATTGGTCCGACATCGCCGGTGTGACCCTGGAGAATTGGCAAAGAGACCGCGACTTTCAAATCCATAGACGGCCGCGACCGTCCTCGCTGCCGGAGCGGATGACCGACAAGATTTCGGAGCGATCAATGCCGATGTCGCGCAACAAATAGTCCGGCATGTCCTCAAGCCATGCCCGGTCTCTGCGAATGCGGATGATACGGGCGAGAGCACGAAGGCCGGCGCGATGTATTGCGATGGCCACTGCGAAGAAGCGCCCGGTCGCAGGCTGATCAATGACGAATTCCGGTCCTCTGCGAAGAATTGGCATGGTCATATTCCTTGTTTGATCGAACGATGATTGGGAGGGCCGTCCATGGTCCTCCCAAGAAGTGCCGAGCATCGCGTGCTTCAGGACCGATCGTGTGCGCAACTCACATAGGGGTTCCAATCGGCGAACATGCCGGCTGGATTGTGCCGCCAATGCCAGACGTGAAGCTCGTAGTAAGGGTCCACCGGGTGGACACCCACCGTCGTCTTGCGCTGCAGAGTGCGTCCGAGGAACTCGGGAACACCCTTGCCCTTCCAGTCCTTCTCAAAGACGATGTACTCCATGCCGACGAGTTGCATCGAGCCGTCGGACTCTGGTTCGTACGTCAGAACATCCGGCTCACCGAGCACCAGCTTGCCGTCGCCGGCACGGCCGGGATGGATGAAGTGAACACCCATCGTGCCGTGCTCGTCATGCGTCGTGCATTCGAAGAGCTGCTGGTAGCCCTCGGCCTTGGCGACCTGGATGTTGACGTACTTGGCCGCCATTTCCCGGGACCGGTTGAGCACTGGGTCGGGCGTATCCTGGGCATCCGCGGAGCCACAGGCGAGCGCGGAGGCCCAAATGCAAGCGGACAACGCCGTGCCAAGGATGAGATTTGCGAAGAGTTTCACGGCCCGTCCCTCCGCGTCAGGCGCTGGCGTGCGCTGTCGTCGGATCGAACAGGCGCTTCACCTGCGTGATCTTCGTCGCCGGGAAGCCGCTCATCTTGGCATGGCGCTGGATGATCGCTTCGTCCTTGGCGAGATAGACGCAGAACGTCTTGTCGTCCGCCACGAATGATTCCACCCACTGAATTTCCGGGCCGAGTTCGGCGAGAACGGTGTTCGAGGCCTTGGATGCCTCGCGAAGCTGCTCGCGCTCGAAAGTGCCGACCTTGGGAATCTCCCGTTCGATGATGTACTTGTGCATTTCGTAGTCTCCTTATCTGGGGTTAAAATGCCGCCGGACGGGCGACCATGTCGCTGCCGGTGACATCCCTAGGGCTACTGCGCTAAAGTGCAGCTTGGCTCGCTAGACAGACGAAGAATGGCAGGAGGAGCGGCCGACAGTCCTTACGTCGCCCTTATCTTCTTCTGATCGTTTGCCTATTGTCGCTGGAGGGACTTCTGCCGATGGGAGTTTATTGCTTCGGCAATTTCGAGCTGAACGAGGATTTTCGCGGCCTTCGTCTCGCCGACAGAGAGATCGACGTGCAGCCTCTGGTCTTCGATTTCCTTGCCATCCTTCTGCGTCATCAAAACCGGGCTTTGAGCAAGGACGAGCTGCTTGAAACGCTGTGGCCGGGGGTCACGGTGACCGAAGCCTCGCTGCAGCGTGTTGCCAGCCTGGCTCGCAGCATCCTTCGCCAGGGCGGCATGGAAGCGGCGCTGCGCAATCTGCCGCGGTTCGGCTACCGGATCAGCCTCGATCCACCAGCCGCTTTTGAACACAGGTTGAGTCTCGCCAGCCCGTCGATTGCAAAGTCCCCAAACCTCGTATCGCCGATTCTGGCCGCGCGGGCGGCGGCTTCTGCCAGGAAATGGCACGAGGCCGCGGCTTCCTTCGCCGCGGCAGACGCAGCCGACCAACTGCTCACCGCCGATCTTGAGGAATGGGCGCTGGCTCTGGAATGCATGGGGCGGCCGGCCGAAGCCATTCCACCGCTGACGCGCGCGGTGAGGGCATACAGCATTGCAGCGCAGGGGTCCCGTGCGGCTGCTCCGGCAATCACGCTCGCACGAATACATCTGGAGCGGGGAGAGCTTGCGGTCGCCAAGGGTTGGCATCAGCGCGCGGCAGCCTTGATTGGCACCGCCACCGATAGCCGGGAACACGGCCTCTGGTGCTGGATGGGATCGCGCATCAAGGCAGCGGAGGCGGAGCCGGAACAGGCGCTCGCGCTTGCCGAGCAGGCCTGCGTCGTCGGCAAGTATCTGGAAGATCCGGTGGTGGAGTCACTCGGCCTGATCTATCGCGGCTTTTTCAAGCTTTGCCTTGGCGAAACCCAATCCGGGCTTGAAGATCAGGACTTCGCTGCCGCGCTCGGTTTGTCCAGCGATGTCGATCCGGTGGCCGGCGGAATCCTTTATTGCAACATTCTCTGGGCTTGCCGAAATTTTGGCGACTGGACGAGAGCCAACCAGTGGAGCCTCGGTTATGAAAGCTGGTGCAGGACCTGCGGGCTGGAGGACCTGTCGGGTTCGTGTCGGTTGCATCGGGCTGAAGTACTCGGCGTGCACGGCACGTTGAAGGAGGCTGAGAGGCTGGTGCGCGCCGCACTCGATCAGCTTGCGCTCGATGCGCCCTGGGCGATGGGAGACGCACTGCGTGTTCTGGGTGACATTCACCTCGCCGCCGGAGATTTGGCCGAGGCGGAGGCTGACTATCGCGCCGCACATGCTGCGGGCTGGGATCCGCAGCCGGGCCTCGCGCTGCTGCAGCTAGAACAGGGACATGCAGAAGCCGCTTTCAGCGCTCTCGAGCGGTCCCTGATCGGGACCAGCTGGCCGACGCTGCAACGCCGGGGTCTGATTCTCGCCACTTTGGCGAAGGTGGCGGCGCGAACGGATCGGTTGGAGCGAGCACGGGAAGTCATCGCTGAGTTGGAGACCCAGCCACAACGCTGGCCAATGGCTTCCATCCGGGCGCTCACCGCGGAAGCCAAGGCCGAGCTTTTCATACGGGAAGACCGTTTAGCCGAGGCTGTCGCAGAACTGCAGGTTGCATGCTCGCGCTGGAACGAAATCGGTTCGGCAATCAATGCCGCCGACGCGCGGCTGTCGCTCGCGGATTTGCTCATTCGACTGGATGATCACACCGGCGCCGAACTGGAGCTTGGCACCGTCATGGCTGTCGCAAGGAAAGTCGACTCGCCGCGGCTCCTGTGGCGGTGCGAGGAGTTGCAGGCTCTGCTCGCCGGTGTGACGAAAAAAGCGGCACAATCATAGCCGAAAACGCATCAGGGTGAGCCTTGCCAACTATTGAGATATGCCCGCGGTGATGTCATCAGAAGATGCCATTTCGGCAGAGGACTCGTATGAGCAAGAATATCATCGTCATCGGCGCCGGCATCATCGGCGCCTCCATAGCCTGGCATCTGGCCAAGGCGGGCGCCCAGGTGACGGTCATCGCCGACAGCGCTGCCGGCGGGGTCGCGACGCCGAACTCGTTTGCCTGGATCAATGCCAGCTGGGGCAATCCGGAGCCCTATTTCCGGCTGCGCACGCGCGCCATGGCCGAATGGACGCGACTGGCGCGGGACCTGCCCGGCCTGCCGCTCGCCTGGTGCGGCGGCCTATGCTGGGATCTGTCGGCGGCCGATATGGAAACCTATGCCAGACAGCATTCATCCTGGGGCTATGGCATCGATCGCGTCGACCGCGCCAGCGCCGCGCGCATCGAGCCCAATCTCAAGGAGATTCCGGATTTCGCCTTGCATGTCGCCGAGGAGGGTGTCGCGGAGCCGGTCGCAGCCACCAAAGGGTTGCTGGCTGACGCCGAGCGGCGCGGGGCGCGGATCATCGCCAGCACGGTCACGGCGCTGGTCCAGACGGACGGCAAGATTGCCGGTGTCGACACATCGCACGGCCTGATTGCCAGCGACGAGGTGGTGATCGCGGCCGGCGTCGGCTCGCCGGATATTGCTGCGACGGCCGGCATCAACCTGCCGATCGAGACACCGCCCGGGCTGATCGTCCATTCGCGGCCTTACGAAAAACTGCTCAACGGGCTGGTGTTGGCCGAGCGGCTGCACATGCGCCAGACGGCGGAGGGCCGCATCATCGCCGGTTCGGATTTCGGCGGCGCCGATCCCGGCATGGATCCGCAAGTCACCGCCCGCGAGCTGTTCGAGGCCATGAAGGCCATGTTGCGCGGCGGCGACAAGCTGGAGCTCGATTTCCACACGGTCGGCTACCGGCCGACGCCGATCGACGGTTTTCCGATCATAGGCCGCCCCGAGGGCATGAATGGCCTCTATGTCGCGGTCATGCATTCGGGTATCACGCTGGCGCCGGCCGTCGGCCTGTTCGCCGCCCGGGAAATCCTCGACGGCGAGCGCGATCCGCTGCTCGCCCCCTACGGGTTGTCGCGCTTCGCTCAATAGGCTGGCGGACGGCGAAAACCGCCGGTGAGCGGTTCGATCGCCGCCGCAATGCCGAGCAGCCGCGACTCCGACCAGCGTTTGCCGACCAGTTGCAGGCCGATCGGCAGGCCGTCGCTGTCCTGCCCGCACGGCATGGAAAGCGCGGGATGACCGCTGTAGTTGAAGACCGCGCCATAGGCAGGCAGCAGCCAGTAGCTCTGCTCCTTGCCGTCGACCTTGACCGGCGTGCCCGGCTCGCAATGCGGGAAGGCCGTGGTCATGGCGACCGGGCAGAGCAGCGCGTCCCAGCTTTCGAAAAACCGGTCCCAGGCGAGAATGGATTTGTCGCGACGGGCGAGCGCCTCGAACCAGCGCGATACCGGCGTGGGTTGCTCCGGCGGCTGCGCGGCCTCCATCATCATGCCGATCAACGCGCCGCCCTGCTCCAGATCGTCGTGCAGATCGAGCCTGGGCAGTTTCGCTTCCTCGACGATCGCACCTGCCGATTGCAGCTGCCTTGCGAGACTCTCGAGCGCAGCGCTGATATCGCCGGCCACCGGGAAGCCTGGAAAGGACGGCGCGACGGCGATGCGCAATGCCTCGAGGTCGAGCTTTGGCATGGCCCCGACCGGCACCGGCGCAAGATCGGTATCGCTCCCGTCCGGACCGGCGATGATTTGATAGATCAACGACAAATCTTCCACGCTGCGCGCCAGCGGGCCGAGGCAGGACATCAACCGCACGCTACGCGCGGCACCATCTGGATCGGGGAAGGCGCCGGCCAGCGAGACGCGATGCTCCGTCGGTTTGAGCCCATAGATGCCGCAGAAAGCGGCCGGCAGGCGGATCGAATCCTGCATGTCGGTGCCGACATCGAACGGCGTCATTCCGGCGCAAAGCGCCGCCGCCGCACCGCCGCTGGAACCACCCGCCGTGCGCTGGAGGTTCCAGGGATTGCCGGTGCGGCCGAACAATGGATTGTTCGACTGCCAGTCCGACAGCATGGTCGCGACATTGGTCTTGGCCATCAGCACGCCGCCGGCCGCCTTCAGCCGGGCGACGACCGGACTGTCGTGCCTCGCGACATAGTCGGCGAAGGGCGGAAAGCCGACCGTGGTTTTCATGCCAGATGTCTCGTGCATGTCCTTCAGCGTGAACGGCACGCCATGCAGCGGCCCGAGCGCCTCGCCACGCGCCAGCGCCGCGTCCGCCTTCCTGGCGCGCTCGCGAGCCCCGTCCCTGTCGAGCGAAATGACGGCGTTGACCGCCCCATTGTGCCTGTCGATCTGCGCCAGATGCGCGTCGAGTGCCTCCACCGCAGAGATTTTCCGCGCGGCGATCGCGGCGGCGAGATCGACGGTTGAGGAAAAGACGAGATCCATGATCAAGGCTCCGGCTTGGCCGCACTCGCCCTGTTCAAGATGGCGGACAGCGGCGCGACTTCAAGCCAAGTTGAGCATTCGAGCATCGGCCGCGCTTGATCGGAATTGTGCAGAAGGGGGACTATCCCACCAGCGCCAGCTTCGCGGCGGCCGGGGCAAAGGGACGGATGGTGATGCCGTCCCTGGTCATGGTGACGAAGCTCGACGGCGGGATCGCCTGCCAATCGCCACCCTCGCGATCGAAGGGTTCGGAAACGATGCAGCGGCCGCCCCGGCGCAAGACGGATGTGTAGAGCGTCGGCGCATGCGCGTCGGTCGTATAGCGCACCGCATGCAGCGCCTGCCCATCCGAGAAGGCGGCGGTGAGTTTCAGCGCCGGTTCGAGACCGGCGCGGCGCGAGGCTTCGAGCACCCGGCTGGTGGCACGGGACACGGCGCCTTGCGGATCGGTGGCCAATCCTTCGTCGATCAGCAGCAGGAAGAACAATTCGGAATCGGTGGTGCCTTCGCGCTGGTCGAAGACGGCGTCGCAGAGCGAGTTCTCAAGCGCCCGGCGGATCTTCTCAAAGCCGCCGATCTGACCATTGTGCATGAACGACCAGCGGCCTGAGATGAAGGGATGGCAGTTCATGCGGCTGGTGGCGCCGCCGGTCGACGCCCGCACATGGGCAAGGAACAGGCCGGACTTGATCTGCCGGCACAGGCTTTTCAGATTGGGGTCCGACCAGGCCGGCAGGATATCGCGATAGTGCCCCGGTTCGGGCCGGTCGCCATACCAGGCAAGGCCAAAACCGTCGCCATTGGTCGGCGATTTCGCTTCCTGGGCGCAATGGCTCTGGGCGATCAGCGAGTGACAGGGCGCCGTGAGAATGTCTTCGAGAAAGACCGCTTCACCAAGATAGGCCGCCCACCGGCACATCGCATCAACCGTTCTCTAGGCGCGATCCATGAGAGCCGCGGGCTCCTTGATCGCGTGTTTGCCTCTGTTGTGCGTCCGCTCGAAAAGCTCGCGAACGATTCGGCTGGCGGTAGTCTCGAACAGAAATGGCAAGAAAGCGTGAACGAGCGCGGCACCCGCCGCCATCAGCAACCGCGACGAGAACCAGGCGGCAAAGGCCATATGGCCGAAATAGGTTTCGCCGACCTTGGCCGGATGAGAGGTGAAAATCCTTGCGAGTCCTGCCGACATGCTGGTCCCCTTCAGCGCTTGAGTTCCTGATGATAAGTATCCTGACACGCTTCGCAGGTTCATTGGTCTCAAAATGTCCTTGTATTTGGCCATTTTGTGGGACAAACATCCCACATGGTGCTGGAAATCGACGAAATCGACCGAAAATTGCTGACTGAATTGCAACGCGACGGCACACTCTCCGTCGACCAGCTGTCGGAACGGGTGGCCTTGTCGCGCAATGCCTGCTGGCGCCGGGTCAAGCGGCTGGAGGAGGATGGCGTCATCACCGGGCGGGTGGCGCTGGTCGATGCAGACAAGCTCGGGCTTGGGCTTTCGGTGTTCATCCTGATCCGCACGTCCAACCACGATCCGGACTGGCTGCAGAAGTTCCGGGCGGCGGTGACCGGCCTTCCCGAGATCACCGGCGTCTATCGCATGTCCGGTGACCTCGACTACGTGCTGCGCGCCCGCGTCGCCGACGTGAAGGCCTATGACCGGCTCTACCAGCGACTGATCGCCAAGGTGGCGCTGTCGGACGTTTCCGCCTCCTTCGTGATGGAGGAGATCAAGGAAACAACGGTCGTTCCGATGGAACTGCGCTAGATCACGGTGATGCCACAAAGAAAGCCGTTGATAGCATTGCGGTTGAGTTGACCGAATCGCGGTTCGCGCCGATAGGATCGATTTTATGCGCGCAGCCCTCCACACACCCTCCGTCATCGGTCCGACCGTCGGCTTCGTCAGATTGCCGCACGGTGAAGGGCTTCCCCTCCCCGCCTATGAAAGCACCGGCGCCGCCGGCATGGATTTGCGGGCCGCGGTGCCCGACGACCGGCCGTTGCTGATCCTGCCGGGAAAACGCGCCTTGGTGCCGACCGGGCTGGTCCTTGAAATTCCGGAAGGCATGGAAGGCCAGGTGCGGCCACGTTCGGGCCTCGCCTTCAAGCATGGCCTTACCGTTCTCAACACGCCCGGCACCATCGACAGCGACTATCGCGGCGAAGTGAAGGTGCTGCTGATCAATCTCGGCGACGAGGATTTCGCGGTGACGCGCGGCATGCGCATCGCCCAGATCGTTTTTGCGGCAGTGACGCAAGCAGCGGTGGGAGAACGCACCTTGGCCGGCGGAACGGCACGTGGCTCGGGCGGGTTCGGATCGACCGGCACCGCCTGATGCATGGGGCCCTGCCAAAACTCGTTATCTTCGACTGCGACGGAATCCTGGTCGATACGGAGAACCTCGCCAATCGACGCCTCGCCGAATGGCTGACCGCTGCCGGCTATCCAACAAGCTTCGAATATTGCCGCAAGAACTTCTCCGGCCGCAGCATGGCTTCGGTGCAGAAGGAGATCGAGGCAGAGACCAGCGTCAGGCTCGGCGCCGATTTCGTCGATCGCTGGAATGCCGGCCTGCCCGACCTGTTCGCCCACGGGGTCGAGGCGATCCCTTACGTCCACGACTTCATCGAAGTGGTGCGAGCGGCCGGCATCGCCTATTGCGTCGCCACCTCGGCCAGGGTGTCGAAGATGCACATCACGCTTGGTCAGACCGGCCTGTTGCCGCTGTTCGAACACGCGCTGTTCAGCTCGACCATGGTTGGGCGCGGCAAGCCATTTCCCGACCTGTTCCTGCATGCGGCGAAGACGATGGGCTTTGCGCCCGCCGACTGCATCGTCATCGAGGACAGCGTCGCCGGAACGCAGGCCGGCATCGCGGCCGGCATGCGGGTATTTTCCTATCATGGCGATCCCTATTCCGACCGCGATGGGCTGGTCCAGGCCGGCGGCATCCTGTTCGACGACATGCGCGAACTCGCCGGACTGGTGCCGATCCACTGATGTGATCTTCCAGCTCGCGGCTGTACGCCTCGATTGTCCGTGCTAGCTTGGCGCCGCCAACTCGAGGCCACGCATGAGACCCACCCTGCTTCGCTTCGTTCTCGCTCTTGTGCTGCTGCCGTTTCTCTGGACGGCAGCCGGCGCACAGGCCGTCAGCTTCCCCGAACTCGGCAGCGCGCTGCCCGGCCACCAGGACGTCACCTATCTCGACCTAGCCAGGATGGTCATCCCCGACCTGAGCGCGGACAGTGACGGCTTCTACAAGGGCGGGTCGCCGATCGACATGCGCCACATCGAGGGGCCCGATAGCGGCGGTTCGCCGCCCGAGGCGTCGGCCCTCCCCAACGCAGCGGTGCTCGACATCAAGGCCGGCGGCAGGGATCGGCTGGCGATGCTGTTCGACTTCGGCGATTCTCCCGACAGCGCCGAGGGCTATGCGGCGCTGGCGCTCTACGACATCACGGCCAAGCCGAGACTGCTCGACGCCGTCAATGTCGCCGTCGACCGCAGCACCTATTTCCGTGATCCCGGCAAGCTTTCCGTCAGTCCCAACGACGATTTGCTCATCACCATGAGCACGCATTTCAATTCGAATCAGGGCTATGTGAGCACGCCGCTGATCATGGTTCGCAACGACCGGTTCGAATTGATCGACATGATTCATACGTTCGACGAGAACCTGTGCGCCTACAAGCGCACGCAGGATATCGTCTTCCGGCCAATCGCCGGCAAGCCTTATGCCGCGATCAAGGCGACGGTGACCGACGCCACCATGCCGAGCGGTGAAAGCTGCGACGAGGCACCGCCAAAGGCTTCATCGCACAAGATTTCCGTCACCTATCACTGGGACAAGAAGACATCGCGCTACGTCAAGGATTCCGACGCGTTCGAACGTTTGTCAGCAGAGAATGCCAAACGCTTCTGAACCGATCGCATTCGTTTGCCCGACCGAGGACGGCAGGATAAATTCCGCTCCACCACACCGCACATGATGGGGAACTACCATGGACAAGGGCAAGATCTTTCGTGACCTGCATGCCTCGATCTTCGTCATGCCAAATCCCTGGGACATCGGCACGACGAAACTGCTGGGCTCGTTCGGCTTCAAGGCGCTGGCGACGACCAGCGCCGGCTTTGCCTTTTCGCGCGGCCTGCCGGATGGCTCCGTCACCTTCGAGGCGATGATCCACCATTGCCGCGAAGTGACGGCGGCGACCAGCCTGCCGGTTTCCGCCGATCTCGAACGCGGCAAGGGAGACAGCGCCGAACAGGCCGCCGAAACCATCTTCGCAGCGGAAGCCGCCGGCCTTGCCGGCTGCTCGATCGAGGACCACACCGGCGACCCGGACAAGCCGATTTATGATTTCTCGCACGCGGTCGAGCGCGTCGCTGCGGCCGTGGAGGCGGCGCGGGCGCTGAAGCGCGATTTCGTCTTCACGGCTCGCGCCGAGAATTTCCTGTGGGGCAAGTCCGACCTCGACGACACCATCAAGCGGCTGCAAGCCTTCGAGAAAGCCGGCGCCGACGTGCTCTATGCGCCAGGCATCGGCGACGTCGAGATGGTCCGTACGGTCTGCTCGGCAGTCGGCAAGCCGGTCAACGTCATGGCGAGACCGGGCTTCACCATCGCCGATCTTGCCATGGCCGGGGTCAAGCGCATTTCGCTCGGGCCATGGCTGACCAATTTCGCCTATGGCATGCTGGAGACCGCGGCGCGCGAGATCCAGCAGGACGGAACGTTCGGCTTCACCCGCGCCGCCATGCCGTTCGGCAAATTGCAGGCGCTGTTTGCCAAATCTCCAGCTTGAATGAGGCCCGTCGCATGACGCTTGCCGTCGTCGACATGCATAAGGGCGACGAGTCGCTCAGGATCGTCACCGGCGGCTCTACGTCCGCCGATATCCAGGCCGGGCCGCTTCCCGCGCGCTAATCGCCTTGTGCAGATGCACCATCATGGCGGCTGCGAACAATGGCGTCACCAGGTTGAGCAGCGGCACGGCGAGGAAGGCCGATATGACCAACCCGCCGAGAAACACCGTGCCGGCATAGTGCCGGCGCAAGGCCCTGGCCTCTGCCTCCGGGCGAAAGCGCATGGCGGCGAATTCGAAGAACTCACGCCCGAGGAGGTAGCCGTTGACGATGAAGAAGGCGGCGATGTTGACGCCCGGTACCAGCAGAAGCAGCAGGGCGACGATGTTGCCGAGGATGACGACGCCGAGGAATCTCATCGACAGCACCAGCGACCGCAGCGCCGGCATGGCGCGGCCGGGCGAGTCGCCGGGATAGTCGGTGCGCTCGACCACTTCGGCGACATCGTCGAGAAACAGGCCGGCGACAATCGCCGTCACCGGCGCGATGAGCAACGCCATGCCGAACGCAAGGGCGATGGCGGCGACAATACCGCCCAGCCATCCGGCCCAGGAGGGCATGCCGGGCAACAGCGCGTGGAGCCATGGCAGGGCCAGCCACTCGACGAGGCTGGTCAGGCCGACCCACAAGGCGACCAGCGCCAGCAGGGTCAAGCCCAACGTCTTCAGGAACACGGCACGAAACGGAGGCGAGAGCAGCTCAAGGGCCGCAGTGCGGGCAGCGTCGAAAATCACCGTGCTTGAACCCCAGGTCAGCGGACTCCGCCGAGCGGGCGGACGCTCCCGAGATAGGCAGCGCAGGGCGCGAGCACAAGCGCATATAGTTTCTTTGTTTTGACGCAATTCCCAAGGGAAAGCGCTACGCGCTTTTCTTGGAATTGCTCTATCGAGCGAGCGCCGGCTTGCGAACGGGGATGGTCATGGCGGCGACGCCTGCGACGACAAAGGCCATTCCCAGCCATGCCGTCGAACCGAGACTTTCGCCGAGAAAGAGGGCGCCGATGCCGACGCCGATCGGCACGCGCAGATAGGCTTGCGAGGTCGTGCCGACCGAGCCCAGCGTGTGGATCAGGCGGAAATAGATGACGAAGGCCAATGCGGTCGAGAAGACGGACAGGCCGAGCAAGGCCAGAATCGACGACGACGACGGTGCCAGCGTCCATGGCTGGTCAACCACAAGACTGAGCGGCACGAGCATGATGGCGCCGCTGAGCATCGAGCCGGCCGCGGGGAGCATCGGATCGAGACCCTTGAAGCCGCGGCCGAAGATCGCCGCACCGGCATAGCAGATCGTTGCCGCGACGATGGCAAGCTGCGCCCAGAGCTGGTGACCGAGACCACCCAGCGCCTCGGTGCCGATGATGAGACAGATGCCGGCTATGCCGGCGCCGACACCAAGCAGCTTGCGCAACGTCACCGGCTCATGGCGGGTGATGAGCGCGGTCAACAGGAAGGTGAAGATCGGCGAGGTCGCATTGAGGATGGTGGCGAGGCCGGCATCGACCGAACGCTCGGCCGCGGCGATCAGCGTGAACGGCACAACACTGTTGAGGCATGCCTGGAAGGCGAAACGGCGCCAGCTTGCGGCATCGCGCGGCATGGCGAGCCCACGCCAGCGGATGATGGCGAACAGGATGCCACCTGCGATCAAGGTGCGGGCGGCAATGAACGTGACCGGCGGGATCGTCTCGACGCCGATCTTGATGAAGGTATACGAGGCGCCCCAGAGCACCGCCAGCACGGCAAGCAGTGCCAGCTCGGTCGTCATATCGTTCTTTGTCGGCACGTTCTTTGTAGACATGGGGGCTTGGATCGCCTTGGAGACGTGATCGGCTGAACCAGGCTTGTAAGCGACGCGGCGATGAAATGTTTCGGCCACGGTCGAATTGTCGTAGCGCCTGGCGTGTCGCGCTCCAGGGTCCGCCGTTCGCGGACCGGCATCACCTGAATCTCAGCGCACCCTAGGCAAACCCGTTGCGAATCGCTAGACCCGCGCCCGGCCGGCGTGGCAAGAAGCCGGCTCGGATTCTTGGCGGAGACTTTGATGCCGGATTATGACGTGCTTTGCATCGGCAATGCCATTGTCGACATCATCGCCCAGTGCGACGAGGAATTCCTCGAGACCAACGGCATCATCAAGGGCGCGATGAACCTCATCGACACCGAGCGCGCCGAACTGCTCTACAGCCGCATGGGCCCGGCGATCGAAGCGTCCGGCGGCAGCGCCGGCAACACGGCGGCCGGCGTCGCCAGCTTCGGCGGACGCGCCGCCTTCTTCGGCAAGGTCTCCAGCGACGCGCTCGGCGAAATCTACGCCCACGACATCCATGCACAGGGCGTCGCCTTCGACACCAGGCCGCTCAAGGGCGAGCCGCCGACGGCGCGCTCGATGATCTTCGTCACTCCCGACGGCGAACGCTCGATGAACACCTATCTCGGCGCCTGCGTCGAACTCGGGCCGGAGGATGTCGAGGCCGACAAGGCCTCGGGCGCCAAGGTCACCTATTTCGAGGGTTATCTGTGGGACCCGCCGCGCGCCAAGGAAGCGATCCGTCAGACGGCGAAGCTGGCGCACGCGGCCGGCCGCGAAGTGTCGATGACGCTGTCGGATTCGTTCTGCGTCGACCGCTACCGCGACGAGTTCCTCGACCTGATGCGCTCCGGCACCGTCGACATCGTTTTCGCCAACAGCCACGAGATCAAGTCGCTCTACCAGACATCGTCGTTCGACGAGGCGCTGGCGCAGATCCGCAAGGATTGCAAGATCGCCGCCGTGACGCGCTCTGAAAAGGGCTCGGTGATCGTGCGCGGCGACGAGACCGTGGTCATCAAGGCGACCTCGATCAGGGAACTGGTCGACACGACAGGCGCCGGCGACCTCTATGCCGCCGGTTTCCTGCACGGCTACACGCAAGGCCGCGACCTCAAGACCTGCGGCGATCTTGGCTCACTGGCGGCCGGATTGGTGATCCAGCAGATCGGTCCCAGGCCGCGGCAGAATTTGCGCCGCGAGGCCGAACAGGCAGGGCTGCTGTAGGGCGGGCTCTCCCTTCTCCCCTTGTGGGAGAAGGTGGCCGAGCGAAGCGAGGTCGGATGAGGGGTGTTCCAGAAAACACCAACGCCTCGTTCCGTCCAACACCCCTCATCCGTCTCGGCGCTGCGCGCCAATCCACCTTCTCCCCCTGGGGGAGAAGGTAAGGGCGAACCGGCTTCTCACCGTCGCGCAGCTGTCACACATCGCACCTACACGCAATCGAGGCCCCCGCGACTGACATTTCGGGGCGCCCATAGCCAGTTGGGGTGTCAAAAAATGCAAGACAGCAAGCTGTCGGGCCGCTGCATCCGTTGCCGCTGCGATTTCCGCTTTCCGCACTAGACGTTCAACATTCGGCCGCGGCTGAGGGAGGAGCGCGCGCGGCCCAAAAAGACAGATGCATGAACAGATTTCAGACCCAGACGACCGGCATCAGGCAGGACGAATTCGCGGATATGGTCGCGGAGAGAGTCGAACGCGCGCTCGCCCACTATGACGAGGCGATCAACAAGCCCACCATGGTCTCGGTCGGCAGGATCGCCGGCAGCATAGCTTCCGCCGTCACCCTGCTGTCGCCGAAGCATCAGCGCGCCATCGACGCCATCCATGCCGACCTTCCCGGCCTTGCATCGAAGTTCGTGCGCGCGCTGGCGGCGGAAGCCGCGCGCCGCAGCGAAGCCGGCACCGCGACAAGCCTGCCGGCGGCATCGCTGGCGGATATCGATGGACCTGTTTCTTCATCCCCACGCAGCCAGTCCGACGACCTCGAATCGATGCTGATCGAGGACTGGGCCGGCCGCGTCGCCGGCTCGACCTATCTGGAGGACAACCTGCGCATCGCCCGCTCGACATTGCACCGCTGGCAAAGGCGGGGCGAGGTCGTCGCCTTGCGCAAGGGCGGCCGCAAGCATGTCTTCCCGCTGGCGCAGTTCGTCGACGGCAGGCCGGTGGCGGGTCTGCGCGAGGTGCTATCCCTGATCAGCAATCCGAGGCTCGCGTGGCTGTGGCTGACCCGCCCCTCGGCGCAGCTCGACGGCCGCATCCCGATCGACCTGCTGCGTCAGGACCAGGTCGACGATGTGGTGCTGGCCGCGCGTGCCTTCGCGCCGGATCCAGCGCCCTGAGGCCTGAGCAGACGCCAAATCCGGCCCGGCCGATATCAAGCGGTTCCGCCAGTGGCTTCTGTCGGGAATCGCCAAGCACAAGCTGGCGATGGGGCTGGTTCAAGGGCTTTTGGGCACGCCCTTGATGGCGCTAGAGCCTGTTCCATCCCGATGGAATCGGGATGGGGCTCTATCTCTTTGTTTGAGCATGATCTTTCCCGAAAACCGGATTCCACTTTTCGGGATCATGCTCTAGGCCGTCTTGCGAACCGGGTGGCGAGGCCCTGACGATGGCAGTTGCGGCGCCATTTCCCTGGCGGTGACCAGACGGTTGCGGCCACTCTTTTTCCCGATGTACATCAGCCGGTCGGCGAGAGCGATCAGCGCTTCGGAATCGGCGGCTTCCGCCGGATACATGGCCACGCCAACGGTGCAGCCGACCTGGATGGCGCCATTGGGCGTCGGAACCTTGATCCGCAACCTTTCCAGGATGCGTTCGGCGACGCGCACGGCCTTCTGCTGTGCCAGATCGGCGTCGCCCGAGAATAGGAAGGCGAATTCGTCACCGCCGAGCCGGGCCACGAAATCGGCGCTGCGCAGGATCGAGCGAAGCTGGCTCGACACGCGCTGCAGCAGCGCATCGCCGGCCTCGTGGCCGAGCGTGTCATTGACTTCCTTGAACCGGTCGAGGTCGATGAACAGGAGGCCGGCCGCCTCGCCGGTGGCGCCGCAGCGGGCGACCACCGATTTGAGTTCGTCGTGGAAGGCGCGCCGGTTGGGCAGGTCGGTCAATGCATCGTGGTTGGCCGAATGGTCGCTCTGCTGCTTCGCCACCTCGATCTCGCGCTTTTGCGCCGAGAGTTCCTCGTTGGCTGCCTTCAGATCCAGGAGCAGCTGGGCGTTGAGGTCTTCGACAACCTTGCGGTCGCTGATGTCGACGACGAAGCCTTCCAAAAATTCGAGTTCGCCGGCATCGTCCCAGACACCGCCGCCGATCTCGCGAACCCAGAGCGGCTCGCCGACCCTCGGCACGATGCGGTAGTCGACGTTCCAGTTGCAACGCGCCTCGAGCGCGGCGTCGACGGCGGCATAGACCGCGGCGAGGTCGTCCGGGTGGATGGCCGAGACATAGTCGCGCACGGCGTTGTGCACGAAATCCGTGGGCGGAAAGCCGCTGACCGTGAAAACGCCGTCGCTGATATAGAGCATCGTGTAGGACGCGTCGTTGCGGCAGCGGTAGAGATAACCGTCCATGCGGCCGGTGATGCTGAGCAGGGCGTCCAGCCGCTCGTCGTGGTCGGCACCCTGGCCGATCGTGGATACAGGAACTCCGTCATGCTTCATGGCCGCACCCCCCATTTGGCGGTCTGAGCGCGCCGTAGATGCCGTTACGGCAAGTCGGCAAGAGGTTCCCTATATCAGTTGAATCTTATCAATCCCTTATGGACCGAGGTCCGACGGCGTCCGGGGCTGCCTGGTCGAAAGCCGGATCGCTGGCTTTGGCTGGCCATTCGTCCGCCGCACGGACCGTTCGTCACGTCCCCGCCGTATACGCCGCGATCGCCGCCATGTTGACGATGTCCGAGTCCTTGGCGTTGAGCGAGACGATCTGCACCGGCTTGTTCAGGCCAACCAGCAGCGGGCCGATCACCGTCGAGCCGCCGAGTTCCTGCAGCATCTTGGTCGAGATCGAGGCCGAGTGGAACGCCGGCATGATCAGCACGTTGGCCGGGCCGGTCAGGCGGATGAACGGATATTGCGCCATGGCGCGGGCATTGAGCGCGACATCAGCGGCCATCTCGCCGTCATATTCGAAATCGACGCGGCGCTTGTCGAGGATGCGCACGGCTTCCTGGACGCGTTCGGAGCGTTCGCCCTGCGGATGGCCGAAGGTGGAATAGGCGAGCATGGCAAGCCTCGGCTCGTAGCCCATGCGGCGGGCAAAGCCGGCCGCCTCCTCGGCGATGTCGGCGATCTGCTCGGCGTTCGGCATGTCGTGCACGGCGGTGTCGGCGACGAGCACGGTTCTGCCGCGCGCCAGCACGATCGAGACACCGATGACGCGGTGGCCGGGCTTGGCGTCGATGACGCGGCGGATGTCGTCGAGCGCGGTGGAATAGTTGCGGGTGACGCCGGTGACGATGCCGTCGGCGTCGCCCAGCGCCACCATGCAGGCGGCGAAATGGTTGCGGTCGTTGTTGATCAGGCGCTGGCAGTCGCGGAACAGGAAGCCCTTCCGCTGCATGCGCTCGTAGAGATAGTCGGTGTAGATCGAGTTGCGGCGCGACAGCCGGGCATTGATGATCTCGATGCCTTGCTTGTTGAGGTCGATGCCGGCGTGCTTGCCGTTTTCCTTGATGACGTCGTCGCGGCCGAGCAGGATGGCGGTGCCGAGCCGCTGGTTCACATAGGAGACGGCGGCGCGCATCACCTGCTCCTCCTCGCCCTCGGCGAAGACGACGCGCTTGGGCTGACGCCGCACGCGGTCGTAGATGCGCTGCAGGGTCGAGGCGATCGGATCGCGGCGAGCGGACAGCTCCTGCGCGTAGCGGTCGAGGTCGAGGATCGGCTTGCGGGCGACGCCCGAATCCATCGCCGCCTTGGCAACCGCGATCGGGATGGCCGAGATCAGGCGCGGGTCGAACGGCACCGGGATGATGTAGTTGGGACCGAATTTCGGCCGGTTGCCCTGATAGGCGGCGGCAACGTCGTCGGGTACGTCCTGGCGTGCCAGTGCTGCCAGCGCGCGGGCGGCGGCGATCTTCATGTCGTCATTGATGGTGGTGGCCCGCACATCCAGCGCGCCACGGAAGATGTAGGGGAAGCCGAGCACGTTGTTGACCTGGTTCGGATAGTCCGAACGCCCGGTGGCCATGATGGCGTCGGTGCGGATCTCGGTCACTTCCTCCGGCGTGATCTCCGGATCGGGATTGGCCATGGCGAAGATGATCGGGTTCTTGGCCATCGACTGCACCATGGCCGGGGTCAGCGCGCCCTTGGCGGAAAGGCCGAGGAAGACGTCGGCGCCGTCGAGCGCCTCGGCGAGGCTGCGCGCCTCGGTCTTGATCGCATGCGCCGACTTCCACTGGTTCATACCTTCGGTGCGGCCCTGGAAGACGACGCCCTTGGTGTCGCACAAGGTGATGTTCTCCGGCGCGAAGCCCATCGCCTTCAAGAGCTCGATGCACGCGATGCCGGCGGCGCCGGCGCCGTTGCAGACCATTTTCGTGGTCTTCATGTCGCGGCCGGTGATCTCCAGCGCATTGATCAGGCCGGCGGCCGAGATGATGGCGGTGCCGTGCTGATCGTCGTGAAAGACCGGAATGTCCATCAGCTCGCGCAGGCGCTGCTCGATGATGAAGCACTCCGGCGCCTTGATGTCCTCGAGGTTGATGCCGCCGAAGGAGGGGCCGAGGAAGCGCACGCAGTTGATGAACTCGTCGGCATCCTCGGTGTCGACCTCGAGGTCGATGGAATCGACATCGGCGAAGCGCTTGAACAGCACCGCCTTGCCTTCCATGACCGGCTTGGAGGCCAGCGCGCCGAGATTGCCGAGGCCGAGGATGGCGGTGCCGTTGGAAATGACGGCGACCATGTTGCCGCGCGTCGTGTAGTCGAAGGCGCGGCTGGGGTCCTCGGCGATGGCCAGGACAGGAACCGCGACACCCGGCGAATAGGCGAGGCTGAGGTCACGCTGCGTCGCCATCGGCTTGGTGGCGACGACCTCCAGCTTGCCGGGGCGACCCATGGCGTGGAATTCGAGCGCTTCCTGCGCGCTGACGGACGGACCGTTGTTCTCGGTTTTCCTGGCCATGATGTTCTTGATTTCCTCACCTTATGCAGCACCTCCTTGAAGCGGGTGCCTTGTGTCGCTCCGAATTAAGACCACGCGCCGCCGCGTGTAAACCGCCAGCACTCGGGAATCGCAGCCCGAAGGTCAAATGCCAGCAAGCGACAGCCTCCGTCGTCCCCTGCTTTTCGCGGGCCCGGCATTAAACCGCGCGATCACTTCTGCTAGCGTGCCGCGCATGAACATGCACACCCCGAACGAGCCCGAAGCTCCCGAGGCGATGACGTCGTTGCCCACCGCCGTCACGCCGATGATGGAGCAGTTCATCGAGATCAAGGCAGCGAACCCGGATTCGCTGCTGTTCTACCGCATGGGCGATTTCTACGAGCTGTTCTTCGACGACGCCGAGAAGGCGAGCCGCGCGCTCGGCATCGTCCTGACCAAGCGCGGCAAGCATCAGGGCCACGACATTCCGATGTGCGGCGTGCCGGTGCATGCGGCCGACGACTATCTGCAGAAGCTGATTGGCCAGGGATTCCGCGTTGCCGTCTGCGAGCAGATCGAGGATCCGGCCGAGGCCAAGAAACGCGGCGGCAAATCGGTGGTGCGGCGCGACGTGGTGCGGCTGGTGACGCCGGGCACCATCACCGAGGACAAATTGCTGGCGCCGTCGGAATCGAGCTTCCTGATGGCGCTGGGGCGGGTGAAGGGTGGAGCGGAGCACTCCTTTGCCCTGGCCTGGATCGACATTTCGACCGGCGCTTTCCGTGTCACTGACACCACCGCCGACCGGCTGCTGGCCGACATCTTCCGTGTCGATCCGCGCGAACTGATCGTCGCCGAGCCGGTGTTCCATGATCCGGAGCTGAAGCCGGTGTTCGACGTGCTCGGCCGCGTCGCCAACCCGCAGCCGCCCTCGCTGTTCGATTCTGCCTCGGCCACCGGGCGCATCGCCCGTTTCTTCGAGGTGGCGACGCCGGACAGTTTTGGCGCCTTTTCGCGCGCCGAGCTGTCGGCGATCTCGGGTGCCATCGCCTATGTCGAGAAGACGCAGAAGGCTGAGCGCCCGCCACTGTCGCGGCCGGAGCGCGAGGAGCAGGGATCGACCCTGTTCATCGATCCGGCGACGCGCGGCAATCTGGAACTCTTACGCACGCTGTCCGGCAGCCGCGAGGGTTCGCTGTTCAAGGCGATCGACCGCACGGTGACCGGCGGTGGCGCAAGGCTGCTCGCCGACCGGCTGATGGCACCGCTGACCGACCCGGCGGCGATCGGCGCGCGTCTTGACTCGGTGTCGTTCTTCCGCTCCGAGACGCGGCTGTGCCAGGCGGTGCGGTCGAGCCTGAAGAGCGTCGCCGACATGCCGCGCGCTTTGTCGCGGCTGGCGCTCAACCGTGGTGGCCCGCGCGACCTCGGGGCGCTGCGCGCCGGCTTCGAGGCGGCAGCCGCCATCGCCCAGATCTTTGCCGCAACCGCCCTGCCCCTGGAACTCACGGCGGCACTGGCCGCTATTCATGCGCTGCCCCAGGCGCTTGCCCGGCATCTGACGCAGGCGCTGGGCGAGGAACTGCCGCTGCTCAAGCGCGACGGCGGCTTCGTGCGCGGCGGCTACCATGCCGATCTCGACGAGATGCGGGCGCTGCGCGACGAATCGCGAAAGGTGATCGCCGGGCTGGAGCGCTCGCTGATCGACGAGACCGGCATCCGCTCGCTGAAGATCCGGCACAACAATGTGCTCGGCTATTACATCGAGGTGACAGCCAACCATCACGCGGTCATGACCGGCAGCGATGGTGCCAAGGCACGCTTCATCCACCGTCAGACCATGGCCAACGCCATGCGTTTCACCACGACCGAACTCGCCGAACTCGAGACAAAGATCGCCAATGCCGCCGACCGGGCGCTCAGCATCGAACTGGCCGCCTTCGACGCGCTGACGGCGGAAGCGGTCGGCGAAGCGGAAAAGATCCGCGCCGGCGCCGATGCGCTCGCCGTACTCGACGTGTCGGCGGCGCTCGCGCTTTTGTCGGAAAGCGAGGCTTGGTGCCGGCCGCTGGTGGATTCCAGCCTCGCCTTCGAGATTGCGGGCGGGCGGCATCCGGTGGTCGAACAGGCACTGCGCCGCTCCGGCGAAGGCCCGTTCGTCGCCAATGATTGCGACCTGTCGCCGGAAGGCAGCGCGAAAAACGGCGCCATCTGGCTTTTGACCGGGCCCAACATGGGTGGCAAGTCGACGTTCCTGCGGCAGAACGCGCTGATCGCCATCCTGGCCCAGACCGGCTCCTTCGTGCCGGCGACGTCCGCCCATATCGGCGTCGTCGACCGGCTGTTCTCGCGCGTCGGCGCCTCGGACGATCTGGCGCGCGGCCGCTCCACTTTCATGGTCGAGATGGTCGAGACGGCGGCGATCCTCAACCAGGCCGGCGAACGGGCGCTGGTCATCCTCGACGAGATCGGCCGCGGCACCGCCACCTTCGACGGCCTGTCGATCGCCTGGGCGGCTGTCGAGTACCTGCACGAGAAGAACCGCTGCCGGGCGATCTTCGCCACCCATTTCCACGAGATGACCTCGCTGGCCGGCAAGCTGGCGCGGCTGCACAACGTCACCATGCGGGTCAAGGAATGGGAAAACGACGTCGTCTTCCTGCACGAGGTCGGCAAGGGTGCCGCCGACCGATCCTACGGCGTGCAGGTGGCGCGGCTCGCCGGCCTGCCTGAGGCGGTGGTCGACCGGGCCAAGGAAGTGCTGCACCAGCTGGAAGAAGGCGAGGTTTCCGGCAAAACCAACCGGCTGGTCGACGACCTGCCGCTGTTTTCGGTGGCGGTGAAGCGCGAAGCGCCGAAGCCGGTGAAGAGCGACGCGTTGGGCGCGGCGCTTGGCGACATCAATCCCGACGAGATGACGCCAAGGGAAGCGCTCGAAGCGCTGTACCGGCTGAAGGGACTGGCGAAGTAGTCAAGACCGTCGTTTCAGGCGATCAATTGCCGAAGTCAGCACCGCCTGCCGGTAGCAATGCATGCCCATTTCGACGCTGGCGCGGCATCGGCGGTGCCCCCATCCGTTCGTGCCGGCCCGCCATGCCGTTTATGGAAGCCGAAACTGCTGGCGCTGCGACCACGCGATAGCAGCAAGAACCGCGCCCATGACAATCGTGTGAATCCAGTCCTGATGCAGGAAGAATATCTGCGCGAAGAACGCACCGATGCAGACGGCCGTCAGCACGACCGCACCAAAGAACGTTGTTGTCGGGATGAGCAAAAGTATGGCGCCGCCGATCTCAATGATCGCGGTGAAATAGCGGAACCACTGTCCCAGCCCAATCGTATCGAACTCGGCGACCATTTGAGGCAGCCCGTAGAGCTTCGCGCATCCGGCCCCTATGAAGGCGAGGGCAAAGGCGATCTTAAGCACCCAGAAGGCGATCGGTTTCCATCGGCTTGCGGGGGCGGATGCAGACAGCGACATGACAATTCCCGTGTTAATTTGAATGTGCTGGTGATAATGTGGATGCAACATCGAAAGCACAAGTAGGATGGATTTTCTGGTATAGTATGGAAAATATGACCGACACTACCGACACTCTGGAATGTGAGAGGATAGCCGCGTTGCGCGAGCCGCCCCCGGAGATCGACGCCACGTTGGCCGTCCTCGGCGGCAAGTGGAAAATCCTCATTCTTTGGCAATTGATCGGACGCCCTTGCCGGTTCAACGAACTGCGCCGGGCCATAGCGGGTGTCAGCCAGCACATGCTGACGACCCACCTGCGCGAGCTTGAAGGCCAGGGGATCGTCAGCCGAAAAATCTTCGCCGAAGTGCCGCCGCGGGTGGAATACGCACTGACCGATCACGGCAAGACGTTAGGCACCGTGCTGCGTACCCTGGCGGAATGGGGCAAGACGCATCTCGAGCGCAGCCCTGCGGGCCAGAAACCGTAGCGGGACGAAGCCGACGCCTGGACTTGCTTCGCCGCTCAGATCATCTCCAGCCCGCGCTTGCGGGTCGGCGGCGGGAAGGCACGGTCGAGATCGGCAATATCCTGCGCCGTAAGCCTGATGTCGAGCGCGGCGACGTTCTGGCGGACATGCTCCTGGCTGCTGGCCTTGGGGATGGCGATGACGCCGTCCTGATGCATCACCCAGGCAAGCGCGATTTGTGCCGGCGTCGCATCGTGGCGTGCGGCAACGGCGTCGAGCCGGGCATTGCGCGCCAGCGCGCCCTGCTCGACCGGCGAATAGGCCATCAGCGGAATGCCACGCTGGCGGCTCCAGGGTGCCAGGTCGAACTCGATGCCGCGCCGGACCAGATTGTAGAGCACCTGGTTGGTCTGGACGTTGGCGCCGGACGGCAGCGATGCCAGTTCACGCATCTCGTCGGTATCGAAATTGCTGACGCCCCAGTGGCGGATCTTGCCGGCCTTCTTCAAAGCCTCGAAGGCCGCCACCGTCTCCGTCAACGGCACGCTGCCCGGCCAATGCAGCAGGTAAAGATCGATGCGGTCCGTGCGCAGGCGCTTCAGGCTGTTTTCGCAGGCGCGCTGGACGCCGGCGCGCGAGGCGTTGGACGGCAGCACCTTCGAGACCAGGAATGTCTCGGCGCGGCGCCCGGCAATGGCCTCGGCCACCACCTCCTCGGCACCGCCACTGGCATACATTTCGGCGGTGTCGATCAGCGTCACGCCAAGATCGAGGCCGAGCTTGAGAGCGTTAACCTCATCGGCGCGACGGCGGGCGTCCTCACCCATCTTCCAGGTGCCCTGACCGAGAATGGGGACGGCTTCGCCCGCGGGCAGCGTGGTGGTTCTGATGATCGATGGCATGGCGGGGCTCCGGTTGGGACCCGATCGCATCACAGCCCCGGCGAGAAATCCAGAGCGAGTTCCCTCCGGATTCTCTTCGCCATCGGCAGAAGGCTCACTTCACGGGATGAGCGGCAAGCCAGTCCTGCATCTGCTTGATCTCGGCTTCCTGCGCGGCGATGACCGCCTCGGCCAGTTTGCGGATTTCCGGGTCCTTGCCGTTGGCGAGCTCGACCTTGGCCATGTCGATGGCACCCTGGTGATGCGGGATCATGCCCCTGACGAAGTCGACATCGGCGTTGCCGGAATATTCGATCATCATGTCGCCATGCATCTTGTCCATCGCCGCCTTGTAGGCGTCGGTCGAGGGACTGTCCGCGCCCATCGCCATGCCGGCCATGTCGTGTTTCATTTCCTCGCTCTGCGCCGGAACACTTTCGAGAAAGACGGCAAGCAGCATTCCGGCCGCCATCAGCAACAGCACGAGTTTTTTAGCCAAGGTCATTCATGGTCTCCTGTTGGGTGGATTCGTATTTGGGGGCTTTGCTCAGAGTTTCAACGTTCTCAGCCGCAATGCATTCGATATCACCGACACCGAGGACAGGCTCATCGCCGCCGCCGCCAGCATCGGCGACAGAAGCGTGCCGGTGAGCGGATAGAGCACGCCGGCGGCGACCGGCACGCCAAGCACGTTGTAGAGGAAGGCGAAGAACAGGTTCTGGCGGATGTTGCCAATCGTCGCCCGCGCCAGCGTGCGCGCCCGCACGATGCCGTTGAGGTCGCCCTTGACCAGAGTGATGCCGGCGCTCTCGACAGCGACGTCGGCGCCGGTGCCCATGGCGATGCCGACATCGGCAGCGGCAAGTGCCGGTGCATCGTTGACGCCGTCGCCCGCCATGGCGACGCCGGCGCCCTTGGCGCGCAGTTCCTCGACGAGCGCTGCCTTCTGTTCCGGCAACAGGCCGGCGCGGACCTCGTCGATGCCGAGGCTCCTGGCGATCGCGTTGGCCGTGCGCTCATTGTCGCCGGTCGCCATGATGATCCTCAACCCGCTGTCATGCAGCGCCTTGATCGCCTCGGCGGTGGTTGACTTGACCGGATCGGCGACGACGACGATGCCGGCCAGCCTGTTGCCGACGGCAACAAACATCACGGTCTTGCCCTCGGCCTGCAGCGTCTCCGTCCTGGCTGCGATGGATGCGGTGTCGATGCCGAGATCGGCCATCATCGCCGCGTTGCCGAGCGCGACCTTCTGTCCCGACACGGTGCCGGAAACGCCCTTGCCGGTGACCGCCTCGAAATCGCTGGCTTCGACGATCGTCAGGCCACGGGCGCTAGCCCCCTCGACGATCGCCTCGGCAAGCGGATGCTCCGAGCCTTTTTCTAGAGCGGCCGCAAGCGCCAGCAATTCATTCTCGGCCACGCCCTCGACAGCGACGACATCGGTCAATCGCGGCCGGCCTTCGGTCAAGGTGCCGGTCTTGTCGACGATCAGCGTGTCGACCGAGGCAAAGCGCTCGAGTGCCGCGGCTTCCTTGATCAGCACGCCGGCGTGCGCCCCGCGCCCGGTGGCGGTCATGATCGACATCGGCGTGGCGAGGCCGAGCGCGCAAGGACAGGCGATGATCAGCACCGACACTGCCGAAACAATGGCGAAGATCAGGCTGGGCTCAGGTCCGAAGATCGCCCAGGCGGCGAAGGCCACGACCGCGACAAGAACGACGGCCGGGACAAAGTAGAACGACACGCGATCGACCAGCCCCTGGATCGGCGCACGCGAGCGCTGCGCCTTGGCGACGAGTTCGACGATGCGCGCCAGCGTGGTCTCGGCGCCGATCCGGTCGGCACGCATGATCAGCGAGCCGTTCTTGTTGAGCGTGCCGCCGGTCAGCGCATCGCCTTCGGCCTTTTCGACCGGCAACGGTTCGCCTGTGATCATCGATTCGTCGACTGAGGAACGGCCGTCCAGCACGGTGCCATCGACCGGCACGGCGTCACCAGGGCGAATGCGCAAGCAGTCGCCGGCCTTGACCGCGTCGAGCGGCACGTCGCTTTCCGAACCGTCGGCGGCGATCAGCCGCGCGGTCTTCGGCGCGAGATCGAGCAAGGCACGGATCGCCGAGCCGGTCATTTCGCGGGCGCGAAGCTCCAGCACCTGGCCAAGGAAAACCAGCGCGACGATGACCGCGGCGGCCTCGA
The DNA here is from genome assembly GCF_024519675.1 of Mesorhizobium sp. Mes31. Lineage (NCBI taxonomy): Bacteria > Pseudomonadati > Pseudomonadota > Alphaproteobacteria > Hyphomicrobiales > Phyllobacteriaceae > Mesorhizobium > Mesorhizobium sp. Mes31. Next base: position 294,192 of record NZ_JALJRL010000001.1, read on the forward strand.
AATAAACCGGCACCGCACCACCATGGCCGCGGAACTGATGGGGGAAGATATCTGGAAACAGCGTCGCGACGACGCTGTATAGATAGGCCGCGCCGACACCGAGCGAGATCAGCGTCCACATGTTGGGGCTGCGGTTGAGGATCGAATCCCAGCCGCGACGGAAGAAGGGGAAGGCGGCCCAAAGCACCACCGGACTCGCCAGGGCCAGCTCGATCCAGACCTTTGTCCGATCCTCGACCAGGCCTCCAAACGTCAGGCCGATCATGGGCGCCATGGCCATGATCAGAAGCGGGACCGACAGGGCCGCGCTCACCCAGAACCGCCTGGTGAAATCGACCAGTTCGGGATTTGGCCCTTCATCGCCTGTCGGCACGCCCATCGGCTCCAGGGCCATGCCGCAGATCGGGCAGGAGCCGGGCTTGTCGCGGATGATCTCGGGGTGCATCGGACAGGTGTATTGCGTGCCCTTGGGCATTGGCTGCGGCGCTGGCCTGTCGCCGAGATATTTCTGCGGCTCGGCCTCGAATTTCGCCTTGCAGCCGGCGGAGCAGAAATAGAAGCCCTGGCCTTCGTGACGGACAAAGTGCTTCGCCGTGGCGCGGTCGACAAGCATGCCGCAGACCGGGTCGGTGGCCGTCAGGAAGCCTTCCGGCTCGGCCTCGAACTTCGAACGGCAGCGCTCGCTGCAGAAATGATAGAGGTGGCCGCCATGTTCTGACGTCGGCTTGCCGGCGGCGGGATCGACGGTCATGCCGCATACCGGATCGCGCACAACTCCCGTGTCGCCAGCCGCGGCTTTTGCCGCGCAGCAGCTGCCATGCGCGTGATGATCGTGATCTGAATGCGTCATTTGGAAGTGCCTCGATGCCTTCTGCTTCGGTGCTGGAGGTAGTGCTTCCAGTAACTGGAAGGTCAAGGGCTGTTTTGATTTTTTCCCATTGGCGCCGACGGTGGCTATCCTCCCCAAAAAAGCTCGCACGCAGCAGCACCGCCTATGCTAGAAGCGCCGCCTGGTCCCTGTATGGTAAAGATTTCGTTAGACAATGAAGTGTCTGGTCATCAACCTCGATCGGTCTCCAGACCGGCTTGCCCATATCACGGCGGAGTTTGCCCGCATCGGCGTTGCCTTTGAGCGAATCGTTGCAATCGACGCCCGTGACCATCCCGACCTGGTGCTGCAGCCACAGCATGCGATGTACGCCATCCGGCACCTGTCCGGCAGCGAGATCGCCTGCATGCACAGTCATCGCGCCTGCTGGTCGATCATCGCGCAGGACGACGCCCCCTACGGCGCCATCTTCGAGGATGACATGGTGTTTTCCGCGAAAGCGGGTGCCTTGCTGGCTGATGCGCGCTGGATTCCAGCGGATGCCGATGCCATCAAGCTCGAAACATTCTTCAGCAAGACCATGATCCAGCGGAAAAAGACTCCCGTTGGTCATGGTTTTTCTGTGTTCAGGCTCCGCAGGAGCCACATGGGAACCGGCGGCTACGTCCTCTCCAGGCAGATGGCACGCGATCTCCTGGAAGCAACCGCGCAGACCAATGCCGCGGCTGACGATCTCGTCTTCAACCCGGCATTCCCGACATCGGGCAGCAAGACGATCTACCAGCTCGTTCCCGCGCTCTGCGCGCAGGACCAGTTCATGGACGACAGGCTGCCAAGCCTGCTTTCCGAGGAACGGGACGCCGAATGGGTCGCGAGCGGGCTGACCGTAAAGCGCAAAAAACCGATCGCCGAGAAAATAAGGACAGAGACCAGGCGGATCGTCGAGTGGATCATCGATTTCTGCAGGTTGCGGCAATATAGGGTCATCCCGCTCGATCCGCCCGCGGCAGAGGAATAGGCGGCTTGCCGGGCCTGCCAGCAGGCCCCATACCCAGCGCCGTGAAAACGCGCTATAGACGCCGCCCAAAAGGCAAGGCCAACCGGTACCTATGGCGAAAATCTCCCTGAAGCTCGATGAACTGATCGACGGCGAAGCCTTGCGCCGCGAGATGACCGCGCTGACCCGGGCCACGGCCGGGGACGGCTCGGGACAGGCCGCGCGCAGCGGTGTGCTCCAGCTTCTCAAAGGGCGGCTGGCGGACGGGCGCGCCATCGCCGAACGCATGCTGAGGGACGACGGCGGCGGCAGTGCCTGCTCGGCGCGGCTCTCGCATCTCATGGACGAGATCATCCGGGCGCTTTACGATTTCGCCGTCACGCATGTCTACCGGGTCAAGAACCCATCTTCGGCGGAGCGCATGGCCGTCGTCGCGGTCGGCGGCTATGGCCGCGGCACGCTGGCGCCCGGGTCCGACATCGACCTGTTGTTCCTGCTGCCCTACAAGCAGACGCCGTGGGGCGAGCAGACCGTCGAATACATGCTCTACATGCTGTGGGACCTCGGGCTCAAGGTTGGCCACGCCACCCGCAACATCGACGAATGCCTGCGCCTGTCTCGCACCGACATCACCATCCGGACCTCAATCCTCGAAGCGCGTTTCCTGTGGGGCGAGCTCAAGCTCTATGACGAGCTGATGCTGCGCTTCGACCATGAGGTGGTGCGCACGACTGGCCCCGAATATGTCCAGGCCAAGCTTGCCGAACGCGACGACCGCCATGCCAAGGCTGGTGAAAGCCGCTATCTCGTCGAGCCCAACGTCAAGGACGGAAAAGGCGGCCTGCGCGACCTGCAGACGCTGTTCTGGATCGGCAAGTACTTCTACCGGGTGCGCACCGGCGAGGAGCTGGTCGACAAGGGCGTCTTCACCGAAGGCGAATACCGGGAGTTCCAGAAGGCCGAGGATTTCCTGTGGGCGGTGCGCTGCCACATGCATTTCCTCACCGGCAAGGCCGAGGAACGGCTGCATTTCGACATCCAGCGCGAGATCGCCGAGCGGCTGGGCTACACCAGCCATCCCGGGCTGTCGGCGGTCGAACGTTTCATGAAGCACTACTTCCTCGTGGCCAAGGATGTCGGCGACCTGACCCGCATCTTCTGCGCCGCGCTCGAGGAAGAGCAGGCCAAGCACGTGCCGGGCTTCAACCGCATCTTCCTCACCTTCTCACGGCGCAAGCGCAAGCTTGCCGGCACGTCGGACTTCATCGTCGACAACCACCGCATCAACATCGCCGACGACCAGGTTTTCCAGCGCGATCCGGTCAATCTGCTGAGGTTGTTCTGGTTCGCCGACAAGCACGGTCTGGAATTCCATCCCGATGCGCTGAAGCTGTTGACCCGCTCGCTTGGCCTGGTCAACAAGTCGCTGCGGCGCGACGAGGAGGCCAACCGGCTGTTCCTCGACATCCTGACCTCGGATCGCAACGCCGAACTCAATTTGCGGCGCATGAACGAGGCCGGGCTGCTGGGCAGACTGATCCCGGATTTCGGCAAGATCGTCGCCATGATGCAGTTCTCGATGTACCACCACTATACGGTGGACGAGCATCTGATTCGCTGCATCGGCGTGCTGGCGGAGATCGAGCGCGGCGACGGCGAAAAGATCCACCCGCTGTCGCACACGCTGATTTCGGGGCTCAGGAAGAGCCGCGAGGCGCTGTATGTCGCCGTGCTCCTGCACGACATCGCCAAGGGCAGGCCGGAGGATCACTCCGAGGCCGGCGCCAGAATCGCCCGCCGTATCTGTCCGCATATGGGGCTCTCGGCCGTCGACACCGAAACGGTCGCGTGGCTGGTCGAGCATCATCTCGTGATGTCGATGACGGCGCAGACCCGCGACCTCAACGACCGCAAGACGATCGAGGATTTCGCCTCGATCGTGCAGTCGGTGGAGCGGCTGAAGCTGCTTTTGATCCTGACCGTGTGCGACATCAGAGGCGTCGGACCGGGCGTCTGGAACGGCTGGAAGGGCCAGTTGCTGCGCACACTCTACTACGAGACCGAACTGCTCCTGACCGGCGGGTTTTCGGAGGTGTCGCGCGCCCAGCGGACGGCGGCGGCGCGCGAGCGTCTGGCCGAGGCGCTCGCCGACTGGCCGGACAAGGCGCGCAAGCGCTATGTCGGCCTGCACTATGAGAATTACCTGCTGACCGTCGATCTCGCCGACCAGTTGCGCCATGCCGAGTTCATCCGCGAAGCCGACGTGGCCGGCAACAAGCTCGCCACCATGGTCAAGACCCACCAGTTCGAGGCGGTGACCGAGATCACCGTGCTGGCGCAGGACCATCCCCGCCTGCTCTCGGTTGTCGCCGGGGCCTGCGCCGGAGCCGGCGGCAACATCGTCGACGCGCAGATCTTCACCACGTCGGATGGCCGCGCCCTGGACACCATCCTGATCTCCCGCGAGTTCGACCGCGACGAGGACGAGCGCCGGCGCGCCGAGCGCGTCGGCCGGCTGATCGAGGACGTGCTGTCGGGCAAGAGCTGGCTGCCGGAGATGATCGAGAAGCGCACCAAGCCGCGGCGCGGTGCCAAGGTGTTCAAGATCCCGCCGCGTGCCGAAATCCGCAACACGCTGTCGAACCGTTTTTCGGTCATCGAGGTCGAGGGTCTGGACCGGCCCGGGCTGCTGTCGGAGATCACCGGAACGCTGTCCGACCTGTCGCTCGACATCGCCTCGGCCCACATCACCACCTTCGGCGAGAAGGTCATCGACACCTTCTATGTCACCGATCTCACCGGCCAGAAGATCGACAGCCCGGCGCGCATCGCCACCATTCGCAACCGGCTGATGACGACGCTCGAAGGCATCGCGCCCGAGCGCGGCGGCAAGGCCAAGGCGGCCGCCGAGTGACGATCACAATCCCCTTGTCCCCATCCCGCAGGCAGTTCCCAGACTTATGAGCCTCGTCAAGAAATTCGCAACGGTCGCCTCCGGCACGCTGATGAGCCGCGCGCTTGGCTTCGGCCGCGAGATGCTGATGGCGGCGGCGCTCGGCACCGGACCGATCGCCGACGCCTTCAACGCCGCCTTCCAGTTTCCCAACACCTTTCGCCGGCTGTTCGCCGAGGGCGCCTTCAACGCCGCCTTCGTGCCGCTGTTCGCCAAGGAGATCGAGACCCACGGCACCGACGGCGCCAAGCGCTTCTCCGAGGAGGTGTTCGGCGTGCTGTTCACGGCGCTGCTGGCGCTGACCATCGTCATGGAACTGGCGATGCCGCTGATCGTGCGCTACCTGGTGGCGCCGGGTTTTGCCAGCACGCCGGGGAAATTCGACACCACGGTGACGCTGGCGACGATCATGTTCCCCTACCTGATCTGCATGTCGCTGGGCGCCATGATGGCGGGCATGCTGAATTCGCTGCGCCGCTACTTCGCCGCCGCGGTGGCGCCGGTGTTCCTCAACATCATCCTGATCGGCGTGCTCGCCTATGCCTGGTACAAGGGGGCCGACGCGCGCACCGTCGGCTTCGGCCTGTCCTGGGGCGTGCTTGCCGCCGGACTGGTGCAACTGGCGATCGTCTGGGTGGCGGTGCGCCATGCCGGCATCTCGATCGGCTTCCGCCGGCCGAAAATGACGCCCGCGGTCAAGCGCCTGCTGATCCTGGCGCTGCCGGCGGCGATCACCGGCGGCATCACCCAGATCAACCAGCTGATCGGCACGGCGATCGCCTCGGCGCAGAACAGCGCGGTGTCCTCGCTCGCCTATGCCGACCGCATCTACCAGCTGCCGCTCGGCGTCGTCGGCGTCGCGGTCGCGATCGTGCTGTTGCCCGAACTGTCGCGGGCGCTGAAATCAGGCAATCTGATCGAGGCCGCCAACCTGCAGAACCGCTCGGTCGAGTTCACGCTGTTCCTGACCCTGCCGGCGGCCGCCGCGCTCTGGGTCATGTCGGAGCCGATCGTCCGGCTGGTCTACGAGCGGGGCGCGTTCGCCGCCAACCATTCGACACCGACGGTGGCGGCGATCCTGGCGATCTTCGGCCTCGGTCTGCCGGCCTTCGTGCTGATCAAGGCATTCACCCCCGGCTATTTCGCCCGCGAGGATACGCGCACGCCGATGATCTTTGCCGCCATCTCGGTGGGGGTCAACGTCACCACGGCGCTGACGCTGTTTCCGTCGATGGGCGCGCCCGGCATCGCCGTCGCCTCGGCCGTTGCCGGCTGGGTCAACGCGCTGATGCTGCTCGGCGTCCTGATCCGGCGTGGCCATTGGGGCCGCGACGTGCCGCTGATGAAGCGCATTCCGCGGCTGGTGCTGTCGGCGATCGTGATGGCGGTCGCGCTCTATTTTGCCGAGCACTGGTTCGCCGTCAAGCTCGGCCCAGGCTCACCGCTGATCGTCAAGGCGACGACGCTTCTGTCGCTCGTCGCCGGTGGGGCGCTGCTCTACTTCATCGCCGCCTTCGTCACCGGCGGTGCCGATTTCGGCATGATCCGGCGCAACGTCAAGCGGGGCACGGCGAAGGCAACACCTCCCGCCGCAAAACCCGAAGCAGACGAATAGGCCAGGCAACCGACGGTGATGCCGGTCTTGATCGCAGCGCCGTGTTCGTCCATAAGCGCGCCGTCGAAAGACTTTCGCCGCGCGCGAAACGGCCCTCCACAAGCCCAGGGAACAACAATGACCGCCTTCAAGCCACTCGTCTTCTCCGGTGTCCAGCCGACCGGCAATCTGCACCTCGGCAACTATCTCGGCGCCATCAAGAAATTCGTCGCCCTGCAGGACACATCCGACTGCATCTATTGCGTCGTCGACCTGCATTCGCTGACCGCGCAGCTCGTCTATGAAGACCTCGCCGACCAGACACGGTCGATCACCGCGGCGTTCCTCGCCTCGGGCATCGACCCGAAGAAGCACATCGTCTTCAACCAGTCGCGGGTCATGCAGCATGCCGAGCTTGCCTGGATCTTCAATTGCGTGGCGCGCATCGGCTGGATGAACCGCATGACGCAGTTCAAGGACAAGGCCGGCAAGGACCGCGAGAACGCCTCGCTCGGCCTGCTCGCCTATCCCTCCCTGATGGCTGCCGACATCCTGCTCTACCGCGCCACGCACGTGCCGGTGGGCGAGGACCAGAAGCAGCATCTGGAACTGACCCGCGACATCGCGCAGAAATTCAACAACGACTTTTCCGCGCGCATCGCCGGTCTTGGCGTCGGTGTCGAAATGCAGGTCGGCGAAGAGACGGTGAATGGCTATTTCCCGCTGACCGAACCGGTCATCGGCGGGCCGGCGGCGCGCATCATGTCGCTGCGCGATGGCTCGAAGAAGATGTCGAAGTCGGATCCGTCCGATCTGTCGCGCATTAACCTGACCGACGACGCCGATGCCATCTCGAAGAAGATCCGCAAGGCCAAGACCGACCCGGAAGCGTTGCCGAGCGAACTGGACGGCCTGGCCGCCCGGCCCGAGGCGGAAAACCTGGTCGGCATCTATGCCGGTCTCGCCGAGATGTCGAAGGCCGACGTGCTGAAGGAGTTCGCCGGCCAGCAGTTTTCGGTGTTCAAGCCGGCGCTGGCCGATCTGGCGGTGGAAAAGCTGGCGCCGATCGCCAGCGAGATGCGCCGCATTTCCGATGACCGCGCCTATGTCGACGCGGTTCTCAAGGACGGCGGCGAGCGCGCCGGCGTGCTCGCCGAAGCGACGATGAAGACGGTGCGCGACATCATCGGGCTGCTGCAGGGCTGATCCCGACGTTGGTGCACCGCACCAACACTGGCACAAGGCCGGCGGCTTGCCGCCGGTCGGCCGCGGTGGCAGATTGCGGCCGAAAACTCATCGAGTAGATAGACATGGTCTCCAAACGTCTCAGCCGCGAAGCCGGCCACCGCCGCAAGTTCCTGGCGATCATCGACGACACGCCGGAATGCGAACGCGCCGTCGCCTACGCCTCGAAGCGGGCGCAGAGCACCAACGGCACACTGGTGCTGCTCTATGTCATCGAGCCGGACGATTTCCAGCACTGGCTGGGTGTCGAGAAGATCATGCGCGAGGAGGCAAACGCAACGGCGCGCGCTGCACTCGACAGCTATGCCAACAAGGTGCGCCAGAAACTTGGCATCGAGCCGGAGATGGTGGTGCGCGAAGGCAAGCCGACGGACGAGATCCACAAACTGATCGAGGAAGACCAGGATATCGCGATCCTGGTGCTGGCCGCCGGCGCCGGCAAGGAAGGGCCAGGACCTCTGGTCGGCGCTGTCGCCGGCAAGGGTGCCGCATTCCCGATCCCGGTCACCGTGGTGCCGCAGAACCTGTCGGACGAGGAGATCGACAGCCTCGCCTGAGATCTATTGATATTCAGGTGATGCCGGCCTGACCTGAATCTCGACACGCCGTGGAGCTGTCCAATGCGCGCAAAAACATTCCGCCAGCCGGCCATTCCGGCGACGCGTTTCGCTTGAATGTCCCGCCAATAGAGCTTATTTAGAATTATTCCAAACTAGTTGCCCGAATGGGCACGGAGACGGCCATGTTCATCCAGACCGAATCGACACCAAACCCGGCGACGCTGAAATTTCTGCCCGGCAAGGAAGTGCTTCTGGAAGGCACCGCCGATTTCCGCGATGCCGACAGTGCCGCCGTTGCCTCGCCACTGGCCGGCCGGCTGTTCGAGATTCCGGGCGTCACCGGTGTCTTCTTCGGCTACGACTTCATCACCGTGACCAAGGATGGCCCCGACTGGCAGCATCTGAAGCCGGCTATCCTGGGCGCCATCATGGAGCATTTCATGTCCGGCGCGCCGGTCATGGCCAAGGCCGGCCCTGCCGCCGAAACCAGCCTGACCGGTGAGTTCTACGACAAGGCCGACGAGGAACTCGTCATCACCATCAAGGAACTGCTCGACACGCGGGTGCGCCCGGCTGTCGCCCAGGATGGCGGCGACATCACCTTCCGCGGCTTCGAGAACGGCACGGTTTTCCTGCACATGAAGGGCGCCTGCGCCGGCTGCCCGTCATCGACGGCGACGCTGAAGCACGGCATCCAGAACCTGCTGCGGCATTTCGTGCCTGAAGTGCAGCAGGTCGAGCAGGTCTCATAGAGACCACTTCCGAGCGCCAATTCAGCATCGAGAGACAACAAAAAACCGGGCCAAATTGCCCGGTTTTCTGTTTGGGACGTCCGTTGTTGCCTAGACGGTCCGCGTACGAAAGCTGCCTCTATCTGATCACGATTTCCGAAAACCGGTACCGGTTTTTCGGGATCATGATCTAAAGAACAATGACCTTGGCGCCGACCGAGGTGCGGTCATAGAGGTCGATAATATCCTGGTTCATCAGGCGGATGCAGCCCGACGACATTGCCTTGCCGATAGAGTTCCATTCCGGGCTGCCATGCAGGCGATAGCCCATGTCGCCGCCCTTGTTGAACAGATACATGGCGCGTGCGCCGAGCGGGTTCTTCAGACCAGGCTCCATGCCGCCGGCAAACTTGGCCAGTTCCGGCTGACGCTGGATCATCTGCGAAGGCGGCGTCCAGGTCGGCCACTCGCGCTTCAGCGCGATGTGGGCGGTGCCGTGCCATTCAAAGCCCTCGCGGCCAACGCCGATGCCGTAGCGCATCGCCAGGCCGTCGCCCTCGACGAAGTACAGAAACTTGTTCTGCGTATCGACGATGATCGTGCCTGGCTTTTCCTGGGTGTCGTAATTCACCTCTTGCCGATGATACTTCATCGGCACCTTCTCGATCGGGATGCGCGGCAGCTGGTAACCGGCATCGGTGACCGCGCCATAGTCGTTGGAGAACATCCGCGAGCCGATGGTGCTGCAACCGGCGATAGCAGTGGAAAGCGCCAGTGCGGCGACTATTGCAAACGACTTCATGCGCATCAGGTGATCCGGTGCCCCGCCCCAGCGGCACGAGTCGGCCGCTTTCTCACCATTATTCATGCTGGCATTTGCTTTGCTTGCCAAGCACGCGATGCCTATATGGTGGGGCTTACGCGCCGGTAACCGTATCACTATGGCATTTCGGCAACAGCCCTCACAGGATTGTGAAGGAAATTCAAAGGGCCAAGCTCGCTGGCTCGTTAAAAACCGAGGAAAATCGTCATGAATGTCGGTGACGCCGCCCACCGTTCAGGCCTGCCGGCCAAGACCATCCGCTACTACGAGGAAATCGGCCTGATCGCTCCGGCGCGCGCCAGCAATGGCTACCGCGACTATTCCGGCGACGACATCCACCGGCTTGCCTTTCTGCGCCGCGCGCGCAACCTCGGTTTTTCCATCGACGATTGCCGGCAGCTGATGGCGCTCTACCAGGATCGCGGCCGCGCCAGCCATGATGTGCGCGAGATTGCAGCCGCGCATGTCACGGCCATCGAGGAGAAGGTGCGCGAGCTGCAGTCGATGCGCTCGACCTTGCAGAAGCTGATCCACGCCTGCCATGGCGACCAGCGGCCGGACTGCCCGATCCTTGATGACATGGCGGGGGCGCTCGGCGACAAAACCGCTTCGGCGCCGGCATAGGGACCGCGCGGCTCGATACCTTATCGGCGCCAGCAGGGAGGATATCCACCAATGGTCTCGATGACCGTCGAATTGCGCAATATCGAGGACACGCAAGCCGCCATGGGCTGGGCCGGCGGCCACACGATCATCGTCGACAGGGCCGAAGGCAAGGCCGGCGGGATGGGCCTCGGCTTCAATGGCGGCCAGCTTCTCGCCCTGGCGATCGGCGGCTGCTTCTGCAACGACCTTCGCTATGTCGCCGAGGAGATGGGCGCGAGACTTGGAAAAATCGCCGTGACCGTGACGCTCACTCTCGAGGGCCAGCCCTTGCTGGCGACCACGGCAACCATGGTGGTCGCCTGTCAGACATTGGATGGCTCTGATCCGGCGCAAATCATTGCAAGGGCCGGAGCTATTTCCACGGTCAGCAATTCGCTGCGGCAGGGCGTGCCGGTCAGCATCGAAACGAACGCGGCGCGGACGTTCGATTGACCCAATTCCTTCCGCCTCTGGCCGCGCCGGCCGACTGCTCTACTTCCCCATTGTCGCGTTGATCAACGATGGAGGTTGGCATGGATCGGCGATTGTTTCTGACTGGAATGCTTGGACTGGCGGGGACCGCGGCCGTGATCACCGTCGCGCGCCCTGGTACCGCATTGGCTGGCATCCCGAATACGGGACCCGGCATTCTCGACGAGCTCGACAAGCCTTCCGACGACATTCTGGAGCCGGATGGTCCCGATACCCAGAACGGCATCGAGCCCGTACACTGGTATCGCAGGAGGCGCCGCCGCGTGTGGAGACGGGTTTGCCGTCGCTACCGGCATCGCGGCCACTGGCACCGGAGATGTTTCCGCAGAGCCGTCTGGATTCACTTCTGACGAGAGCCGGTAAACGCGAAGGCCCAGGAATGGGCCGGGCCTTCGCGGTTCATCAGACGCAAGGCAACGGCCAAATCAAACGCGCGGCCGCGCCGACAAGCGGCCGCACCAGTTTCCACAGGGAACCCCGTTCCCTATGGCTGGGTGTCGCCGACAGGGTTAATTGCGCTATTTCTAATATGCCTATAGTTTGAGCAGCGCGGGGAACGTAGGACCCTTCCGCAGTGGCCGGTGCAGTCCATACCCCAAAGAGCCCGAACTGCACCGGCCATTTGCCCCGCGGATGGGTGGCGCCCATGCCGCAGCCTGAATTGTGATGTTTCATTGGACCCAGTGCCGCGAAAGGCATAGCGTACTGGCTTGCTCAAGCCTCCTGAAAGGAGCGCGAGATGCCGGTCAGCGATGCCGAGTTCATACATCGAGAGAATATCAAGCACTTCGAAAAGAGGCTGGAAACGGAAACAGACCCCGTAAATCGCGGTCTGCTCTTGAAGCTCCTTGCAGAAGAGAAGGCTTGGATGCTCCCTCACGCTCCTGCGGTTAAGACCGCGTAGGGGAAGAGTCGACCAGCGTTCAGGTTGACGCAGGATAGCCGGGTCTGCGCCGGACAGCGTTGGGGTGACCGGGCGGGACCGTGGTGCCCCCCGGCATCCAGTTCTCGATTAAAAATCAATGTACAGTTTTACGGAGGTGAGAGCCCGACCTGTCGAGGACTGGATTCCGATTTTTTCATCTGGGTTTGTCAACCAGATAATCGCCCGCATAAAACAGGTTCAAACCGTGAACAAAATCTGGCATGGTGCATGCATGCCAATCATCTCACCCATAGCAATCAATCCGCTCATCGACGGTCGCCAATCTGAGCGCGCCATGCTGGTGCGGCGCGGGGTGCAGCGGCTGTTGAGGGAAATGGGCGCGCATGTGCTGCCCGAACTGTCGCTGGCCACCGGCCGCCGCGCCGACCTCGTGGCGCTGACCCGGCAGGGCGACATCTGGATCATCGAGATCAAGTCCTCGATCGAGGATTTCCGCGTCGACCGCAAATGGCCCGACTACCGGCTGCACTCCGACCGCTTCTTCTTCGCCACCCATCCCGGCGTGCCCGCGGAGATCTTTCCCGAGGAGTGCGGCTTCATCCTCTCCGACGGCTACGGCGCCGAGATCCTGCGCGATGCGCCCGAGCATCGCATGGCGGCGGCAACGCGCAAGGCACTGATGCTGCGGATCGCACGGGCTGGTGCCGCACGGCTGCTGGCGGCTGAGCTTGCCGGCGTTTCGGTGCCGGCGCTGGAAGGTGAGAGCGAGTAACATCCGCCAAACATCACTGCGGCTGACAGGCTTCACCCTATCCTTCACCGGTTCGAGCTTCGCGGAGGTCGTCCCCTCTCCGTCCCGGCTTTTCCGGGCCACCCCTCCCCGCGTTGCGGGGGCGAGGAACCAAGAGGCGGGAACGACCCTACCCTTCGCCCTCATCCACACCACCAGCCGCCGGCGCCATCAGCAGCACGGCGGCGCCGAGGATGGCGGCGATGAAGGAGCCGGCGAGGATGCCGACCTTGACCGCATCCTGCAGCGCCACATCGCTGGCGAAGGCGAGCAGGCCGATGAACAGGCTCATGGTGAAGCCGATGCCGCAGAGCAGCGAGACGCCGATCATGTGCGACCAGCCGGCATGGGCCGGCAGGTCGGCGACGCCGAGCCTTATGGCAAGTGCGGAGGAGCCCAACACGCCGACCAGCTTGCCGACCACGAGGCCGGCGGCGACACCCAGCGTCAACGGCTGGATCAGCGCGCCAAGGCTCAGGCCGGCCAGCGAAACGCCGGCATTGGCGAAGCCGAAGATCGGGATGACGACGAAGGGCACTATCTTGTGCAGGCCGTGCTCGAGCCGGTGCAGCGGCGAATGGTCGAGATCGTGGCCGACCCCGGCGGAGCGTTCGAGCGGAATGGTCAATGCCAGCGCCACGCCGGCAAGCGTCGCATGGACGCCCGATTTCAGCACCAGCACCCACAGGATGACGCCGAGGACGAGGTAGGGCACCAGCGTCATCACCCGCATGCGGTTGAGCACGACGAGCACGGCAATGACCGCGAAGGCAGCGGCGAGATAGGCTGATGACAGGCCGCTGGTGTAGAATATGGCGATGATGATGACGGCGCCGAGATCATCGATGATGGCGAGCGCGGTGAGAAAGACCTTCAGCGAGGCCGGCACGCGGCTGCCGAGCAGTGACAGCACGCCGAGCGCGAAGGCGATGTCGGTGGCGGTCGGTATCGCCCAGCCGGAGAGTGCCGCCGCATTGTCGCGGTTGACGGCGACATAGACGAGTGCCGGAACCAGCATGCCGCCGGCGGCGGCGATGCCGGGCAGCGCGCGCCTGGGCCAGGTGGACAGCTGGCCGTCCAGCATCTCGCGCTTGATCTCCAGCCCGACGAGCAGGAAGAACACCGCCATCAGCCCGTCATTGACCCAGTGCGAGACGCTGAGCGGACCGAGATAGGCGTGGAGAACGGCGAAATAGGTTTGCGAGAGCGGCGAATTGGCGACGATCAGGGCAAGGGCCGCCGCCGCCATCAGGATGATGCCGCCAGCCGCCTCGCCATCGAGAAATTCGCGGAAGACGGAAACCGGCCGCTGCTTCAAGTCCCGCATGTCGCCTCCGTTAAGCTGCTGATTTCGAAGTTGCCCAATTACTCTTTTTACAGGCGTTTGCGCTGCCCCTCACCTGCCTGCCGGCATCCTCTCCCCGTGGTGACGGGGAGAGGGGCGCTCTCATCACCGGTTTCGCCAATCACCAGCGTCACAAGTAAGGCGCCAGCGTTGCGGCCAGCCCCTTCTCCCCGTCACTATACGGGGAGAAGTGCCCGGCAGGGCGATGAGGGGCGGCGCTAACCTCGGCGATTGGTGGTCTCTGCCACAAGTTGGACACTTGTCATTGGTCCGAAGCAATTGCCCCGCGTGTCCAGAGATCCTAACGCGGCGCGCGTTTGGCCAGGATCCGCTGCAAGGTGCGGCGATGCATGTTGAGCCGGCGCGCGGTCTCGGAGACATTGCGCTCGCACATTTCGTAGACGCGCTGGATATGCTCCCAGCGGACGCGGTCGGCCGACATCGGGTTTTCCGGAGGCGCCGCGCGCTCGCCGGCGGTGCGGGTCAACGCGGCAAAGATGTCGTCGGCGTCGGCCGGCTTCGACAGATAGTCGACGGCGCCAAGCTTCACCGCCGTCACCGCCGTGGCGATGTTGCCATAGCCGGTCAGGATGATGGTGCGGGAATCGTCACGCTTCTCGCGGATGGCCGCGACCACGTCGAGGCCGTTGCCATCGCCGAGACGCATGTCGACCACGGCATAGGCGGGCGGGTTGGCGCGCGCCTTGGCGACCGCTTCCTCGACACTCTCGGCCGTCTCGACCACAAAGCCCCTGGTCTCCATGGCGCGAGCCAGACGCGTAAGGAACGGCTTGTCGTCATCGACGATGAGCAGCGAGGTGTCCTCGCCTTCAACCATTGCGCCAATATTTTCGTCGCCTGTCATAGTCTCAAAATTCCTGCTGCCTCAATTTTACGCAGATATAGTTCCTGAGCCCCGTTGTCCAATTCTTAGAGCCCCCGAAGGGCTCTCAGGCGGTGTCGAACATACTGGCCGAGGTGACTTCCGGATTGAGGAACACGCCGCGCGGCCATGATATCTGTACCACGGCGCCCTCGCCCAGGCCGCTCGAATTGCGAAAATCGAGCGTCGCCCCCGAGCGTTCGAGCAGCGTCTTGGCGATGAACAGGCCCAGCCCCAGGCCGCCGCCGGCTTCGGTGCCCTGGCGCGTCGACATGTAGGGTTCGCCGATACGGTCGATGATCTCGGCCGGGAATCCGGGTCCATCATCGATGATCGAGAAGGTGACGATGGCCTCGTCCCAGCTCCAGCTCACGGTGACGCTCTTGCGGGCAAAGTCGACCGCGTTTTCGACCAGGTTGCCGAGGCCATAGATGACGCCCGGATTGCGGCGTCCGACCGGTTCGGGGCCGATGCGCTCGCCAGGCCGAAGCTTGATCGAGATGCCGAAGTCGCGATGCGGGGCGGTGACCTCCTCGACCAAAGAGGTCAGCGGCAGCCGGGAAAGATGCGCCTCGCCCTCGGACGACAGGCTGGTCAGGCGCTTGAGGATCTCGCGGCAGCGCTCGCTCTGCGAGCGAAGCAGCTTCACGTCTTCCCCGTATTTCGGATCGTTGCCGAGCGCCTTTTCCATCTCCTTGGCGACAAGCGTGATGGTGGCGAGCGGCGTGCCGAGCTCGTGCGCGGCCGCCGCGGCCAGCCCGTCGAGCGCCGACAGGTGTTGTTCGCGCTGCAGCACCAGTTCGGTGGCGGCAAGCGCGTTGGCCAGAAGCCGCGCTTCGGCGGCCACCCGGAAGGCGTACATGGCGGTGAAGGCGATCGAGGACAGCACCGCCATCCACATTCCCGCGACATAGATGAAGGGCATCGCCAGCGGCGCGCCTTCATACCAGGGCAAGGGCAGATGGATGAAAACCAGCAAGGTCGCCGCCGACATCACCAGCCCGCCGAGGATGGCGGTCAGGCGCAGGGGCAGCGATGTCGCCGAAATGACCACAGGCACGGTCATCAGCAGCGAGAACGGATTGGTGAGGCCGCCGGTCATGTAGAGCAGGCCGGCAAGCTGCAGGCTGTCGAAGACGAGGATGCCGAAGGCCGCGAGCGGGGTGAGCCGGTGCGCGGCCGGAAACCGGAAAGCCAGAAACAGGTTCATCCAGGCCGAACAGGCGATCAAGGCGAAGCAGAGGCTGACCGGCAGCGGGAATTTCAGGCCATAGGCGACGACGAGCACGGTCAGGCTCTGGCCGACAATGGCAAGCCAGCGCAGCCGGATCAGCGTGTTGAGGCGCAGTCTCTGGCTCTGCTGGAAATCGGGCGAACGCAAAACGTTGATCATGGCCATGGATTACAGCCGCCGGGCCAGGAACGCTAGGTCCCGCGCGGCTTGGCGCGGGCGGTGGCGGCGGCGAGCAGCGGGTTTTCAGGCCAGACATGCCGGGGGTAGCGGCCGCGCATGTCGGCGCGCACGTCGGCCCAGGAGCCGCGCCAGAAACCGGGCAGGTCGCGTGTCGTCTGGATCGGCCGGTGCGCCGGCGACAGGAGTTCGAGCGTCAGCGGCACGGTGCCATTGGCGATGGCAGGATGGCGGTCGAGGCCGAACAGTTCCTGCACGCGAACCGCCAGCACCGGCCATTCGCCTTCATAGCGGATCGGCACGTGGCTGCCCGACGGGACATCGAAATGGGTGGGCGCCAGCGTATCGATCCTGCGCTGCAAGTCGTGCGGCACGAGCGCGGCGAGCCCTGCCGAGACAATACCCGGATCGATGGCGGCAAAGGATGCCGCGCCGGACAGGAACGGCAGCAGCCAGTCGTCGAGGCGATCGAGAAGGGCTGCATCGGCCATATCGGGCCATGGCGGGCCAAGACCGCGATGCAACCAGGACAGCCGCTGGCGCAGCGTCTGCGCCTCCTTGCTCCAGGTGAGCAGCGAAAGCCCATGCTCGCGCAAGGCGTCGAGAATGGCACGATCGGCGTCCGCGCCGGTTGGAGGCGGCAGCATGCGCTCGGACAGGGCAATGGCGCCGAGGCGCACCGTTTCGCGCATGCGCACGGCGCGGCGGTCGCGGTCGAAGCTCGTTTGCCTGCGGGTCTCGATCCTGTCCGCCAGCGTGGCGCGGATATCGTCCTCGCTGATGGCGGCGGCCGCCGTGATACGGGCATTCTGCGCCTTGCCCTGCAAATCGGCGACGACCAGAAACGGCTCGCCCGCCAGCGGGTCGGCGGCGTCGAGCATGGCGCCGGAACCGTTGGCCAGAACGAAGCGGCCGCGCTCGCCGCGTGCCTTCGCCACCCGGTCCGGCCAGGCATGGATGAGCAGGGCGCCGGCACCCTCCCCCTTGTGGGGAGGGTCGGCGAGCGAGCCTTGCACAGCAAGGCGAGGGAGACGGGGTGGGGGTGCCGCGCTCAGCCTGCCCCCACCCCGCTCCGCTTCGCGGATCGACCCTCCCCACAAGGGGGAGGGTGAAGGAGAGGCTGCCTGCCTCGCCAGCCGCTCGGCGAGCTGCCGCGCGGCGGTCGCGCGCGGCGATCGTTCAGACCGAAACCGCATCAGCCGCCGTTCGAGATCAGCACCTTCGCCGCCAAGCCCACGCTCGGTGAGCAGCACGGCAAGCATGGCCGCCTCGTCGGCATGGCCGCTCCGGGCTGCCTCGGCAACCATATGCGCCAGCCGCACGGGCAGGGCGAGCTTACGCATCGCCATGCCCGCTTCCGTCAGGCGTCCCGCCTCGTCGACGGCATCCAGCGCGCGCAGCAGCGCCCTTGCCTCGTTGAGCGCCGGAGCCGGCGGCGGATCGAGGAAGGCGAGTGCCGTCGGATCGGCGACGCCGAAGGCGGCGCAGTCTAGCAGCAGGCCGGACAGGTCCGCCTCGAGGATCTCCGGCGGCGTGAAGGCGGGGAGTGCAGCCGTCTGCTCGGCGCGCCACAGCCGGATGGCGACACCAGCTTGCGTGCGCCCGGCACGACCGGCGCGCTGGTCGGCCGAAGCCTTGCTGACGCGCACGGTTTCCAGCCGGGTGAGGCCGCTGGCCGGCTCGTAGCGCGGCAGCCGCGACAGGCCGGAATCGATGACGACGCGCACACCGTCGATGGTGATCGACGTCTCGGCGATCGAGGTGGCCAGCACCACCTTGCGGCGGCCGGCCGGCGCCGGCTTGATCGCCGCGTCCTGCGCCTTGCCGTCGAGCATGCCGTAGAGCGGCACGATGTCGGTGCCGGCCCCGACCTTGTCCGCCAGCCGCTCGGCGGTGCGCTCGATCTCGCGCTGGCCGGGCAGGAAGGCGAGCACACTGCCGCTCTCGTCGGCGAGCGCCGAGCGGATCGCCTTGGCCATGGCGTCCTCGATGGTGGCGCCGGCCGGCCGTTCGTCGTAGCGGACATCGACAGGGAAGGCGCGGCCCTCGCTTTCGATCACTGGCGCGCCCGACAGCAGTTTCGCGACACGCGCGCCATCGAGCGTCGCCGACATCACCAGCAGCCGCAGATCCGGCCGCAGCGCCCCTTGCACGTCGAGCGCCAGAGCGAGGCCGAAATCGCCATCGAGCGAACGCTCGTGGAATTCGTCGAAGATCACCGCCGAGACGCCGGGCAGTTCGGGATCGTCGAGGATCATGCGCGCCAGCACGCCTTCGGTGACGACGAGAATTCTTGTCCGGGCCGAGGTGCGGTTTTCCATGCGCATGGCGTAGCCTACGGTGGCGCCGGGTTCCTCGCCGATGAGTTCGGCCATGCGGCGGGCGGCGGCGCGGGCGGCGAGCCGGCGCGGTTCGAGCAAAACGATCTTGCCGACACCCAGCCACGGCGCGTCGAGCAGCGCCAGGGGCACCAGCGTTGTCTTGCCGGCGCCCGGCGGCGCCACCAGCACAGCGCTGTTGCCATGGCCAAGCGCCTCACTCAGAGCCGGCAGCACGGCGGATACCGGAAGCTCCGGCAAGGGGTTTGTCGTCATCGGTCCAGGAATGCGTTCATCCAATCGCGGCAGGCCCGCCTCGCCCGCATATCAGCGGTCGCGGTGACCTTGCAACTCATGGGATCGCGGCCGGTTCAAAGCCGGGTCCTGGAAAACGGATTCCAGCGCACCGTGCCCAGCCGCGCTTCCTCGCGCACCATGGTCAGCAGGCCGGAGCCGCCGACGACCGCGAGCCCGACCAGGGACAGCCAGTCAGGATACTCCTGGAAGAACAGCGCACCGAGGATCACCGCCCAGACGATCTGCGAATAATGCGTCGGCGCGACCCGGTTGGCGGGCGCGTATTTGACGGCCAGCAACTGCAGCAATTGTCCACAGGCGGTGAAGGCGCCTGCCATCACCAGCCACATAAGCTGTTTTCCGTCGGGAACCGTGAAGGACGTGGCGGCGGCACCGATGCCGTTGAACAGCAGCCCATAGCCGATCAGCACGCCCAGCATGGTCGTGCGCTTTTCCTGCTGTGCGAGCGAGCGCATCAGGATGACGCTGGTGGCGGCGAGGAAGGCAACGCCGAAGGCGGCAAGATGGCCGAGATTGAGCTCGCGAAAGCCCGGGCGCACCACCAGCATGACGCCGGCGAAGCCGGCTACCACCGCCAGCCAGCGCCACGGCCCGACCTTCTCCTTGAGGATGACCGTGGAGAGGATGGTGACGCACAGCGGCGCCAGGAAGACCAGCGCATAGACCTCCGCCAGCGGAATCGTGGTGAAGGCGTAGACGCTGAGCACGCCCGAGGCGATGCCCGTCCAGGCTCGGGCCTGCACAGCCCAGGGACGACTGGTGCGCCAGAAATCGCGCCAGCGCTCGTGTGCCGGCCGCGCGAAGAAGAGAAAACAGCCGGCAAACAAGGTCGAGAAGAAGCCGATCTCGAAGACCGTGAATTGTCCGCCCAGGCTTTTGACAACGGCGTCGCTGCCCGAATAGCTTGCGTAGGCGATCAGGGCGAGCAGGATTCCGTTCGTCACGTTTTTCCATTTCCGGGGAGAGAGTAGCGTGAAAATACTGGCTCTCGGCGCGCATCCGGACGACATCGAGATCTTCATGTTCGGTACGATGGCAGCCTATGCCGCGCAAGGCGCAGAACTCACTTTTGCCATAGCCACGGATGGCGCCAGGGGCGGCAAGGGTGATCCCGGCGCGCTTGCCCGGGCGCGCCGGCAGGAGGCGGCCCAAGCAGCGGCCCTGCTTGGTGCCGCGCCACGCTTCCTCGACTTCCCGGACGGCGCGCTGGTGGCCGACGCGGCACTCATCGCGGCGCTGAAGACGCTGATCGGCGAGATCGGCCCGGATCTCGCGATCACCCACGCGCCGAACGACTACCACGGCGACCACCGCGCGTTGTCGGATGGCGTGCGCATCGCCGCCTCGTTCGCGGTGCCGGTGCTGCATGCCGACACGCTCGGCGGCACCGGTTTTTCACCGACGCACTATGTCGATATTTCCGCGCATGCCGCCGTCAAGGCAAAGGCGATCCGCATGCACCAGTCGCAGGACCCGGAGCGCTTCGTCGACGCGGCGCGAACGCAGAACGCCTTTCGGTCCGGTCAGTGCAACGGTGCGCAAGGCGCGCTGGCCGAAGCGTATCGCTTCGAGCCGACGTTCCCCTTCGCCGACATCCGTGCCCTGCTGCCGCCGGCGCCGCCGATCCGGACGGTGATGGTCAGCACCAGACGGGTCGACTGAGCAAATTCCAGGTAAAGTGTGAAACGGTTTTCCCGGGAAAAGCGCACAGCGCTTTCCCTTGGGAATTGCGTCAAGACAGAGAACCGAAACGACCTTCAGGTCTGCTCGGGATCGACCTGCCCGGCTCCCCACAGCCCACAGGGACCGACCAGCGATCCGCACTTTTTCCAACGTTTTCAGACACCGGCGCCGGCATGCTGCGGCGCAGCAACGAATTCGCTTGCCTTGTTTAGTAAAAATTGCATCACTAAACAAATTACTAAACATCTGCCGCGCTCCGGCGCCGCCATGTTTAGGCCCCTGAGGAGAGGGGTTGAGGGCTCTTGAAACCGTCATCCGGGCGCGTTTCGCAAATGGGAGGAAGGCATGAAATCGAGCTTGAAAATGGCGTTGGGACTGGCCTCGGCGATGGTTGCGTCGACAGCGGTCTCGAACGTCGCGCACGCTGAAGACCTGACGCTTTGCTGGGCCGCCTGGGACCCGGCCAACGCGCTTGTCGAACTGTCCAAGGACTTCACCAAGGAAACCGGCATCGGCATGAAATTCGAATTCGTGCCGTGGACCAACTACGCCGATCGCTTTCTCAACGAGCTGAACTCGCACGGCAAGCTGTGCGACCTCATCATCGGCGACAGCCAGTGGATCGGCGGCGCCGCCGAGAACGGCCACTACGTCAAGCTGAACGACTTCTTCGACAAGGAGAAGATCAGCATGGACGACTTCGTGCCGGCAACGGTCGTCGGCTATTCGGAATGGCCGAAGAACACGCCGAACTATTGGGCGCTGCCGGCGATGGGCGACGTCGTCGGCTGGACCTATCGCAAGGACTGGTTCTCCAAGCCGGAGCTGCAGAAGGAATTCAAGGAGAAATACGGCTGGGATCTCGGCCCGCCGGCGACCTTCGACCGGTTGAAGCAGATCGCCGAATTCTTCCAGAAGCGGCAGATCGACGGCAAGACCGTCTATGGCGCCTCGATCTACACCGAGCGCGGCTCGGAAGGCATCACCATGGGCGCCATGGACGTGCTCTACAGCTACGGCTTCCAGTACGAGAACCCCAAGAAGCCCTACGAGATGGAAGGCTACGTCAACTCCGACAAGTCGGTGAAGGGCCTGGAGTTCTACAAGGCGCTCTATGATTGCTGCACCCCGCCGGGCGCCTCGAACAGCTACATGGGCGAAGGCGTCGATGCCTTCAAATCCGGCCAGGTGGCGATGCACATGAACTTTGCCTTCACGTGGCCGGGCCTACAGAAGGACGAGAATGTCGGCGGCGACAAGATCGGCTACTTCGTCAACCCCAAGGGGCCTGACGGCGACCAGTTCGCCCAGCTCGGCGGCCAGGGTATCTCGGTGGTGTCCTATTCCGACAAGCAGGAATCGGCGCTGAAATACATCAAGTGGTTCGCCAACAAGGACGTCCAGGCCAAGTGGTGGTCGCTCGGCGGATATTCATGCCTCAACGCGGTGGTAAAGGACCCGAAGTTCCCGGCCAGCCAGCCCTACGCGCAGACCTTCCTCGACTCGATGGCCATCGTGAAGGACTTCTGGGCCGAGCCGAGCTACGCGCCGCTGCTGCAGGCCTCGCAGAAGCGCTTCCATGACTATGTCGTCGCCGGCCAGGGTTCGGCCAAGGATGCACTCGACGGCCTGGTCAAAGACTGGACCCAGGTCTTCCAGGACGATGGCAAAATGTAACCGGGGCAAGATGTAACCGGCTCCTCCCGAGCTAGGCCGAAGCGTCCCGTGCCGCCCTTGGCACGGGACGCAGTTCAGATAAATTCATGACAGAGACGACCCAAGTGACCGAAGCAGGACTGACCATGCTCAATCGGACCGCGGAGAACGTTGCCCGGGCGACCCCGGAACCGTTGGCCCGCAAGGTCCGGGGCATCAGCGACAAGGGACTCGCCTGGCTGTTCATCTCGCCGACGATCCTGTTGCTGCTCGCCATCAACATCTTTCCGCTGTTCTGGGCGATCTATCTGTCGTTCACCAATTACCGCGCCAACCGGCCCAACGAGGTGGTGAAGAATCTCGGCTTCGCCAACTATCAGCGCATCCTCGGCGACCAGGACATCTGGATCGCCATGCAGACGACGGCGCATTTCGTGTTCTGGACCATCCTCTTGCAGACGCTGATCGGCTTCACGCTGGCCTGGCTGATCGACAGGAAATTCCGTGGCCATGCCTTCTGGACGACGCTGATCCTGGTGCCGATGATGCTGTCGCCGGCGGTGGTCGGCAATTTCTGGCGCTTCCTCTACGAGCCGCAGATCGGCCTGTTCGCCTATGCCATCTCCTTCGTGTCAGGCATTCCGCCGACGAATATCCAGATGCTCTCCAACGTCTCGCTGGCGCCGTGGTCGATCATCATCGTCGACACCTGGATGTGGACACCTTACGTGATGCTGATCTGCCTCGCCGGCTTACGTTCGATCCCCGAATACATCTATGAGGCGGCCGAGGTCGACCGCGCCTCGAACTGGCGGCAGTTCTGGTCGATCACGCTGCCGATGGCGCTGCCCTTCATCATGCTGGCGGTGCTGTTTCGCGGCATCGAGAACTTCAAGATGTTCGACATGGTCAATCTGTTGACCGGCGGTGGGCCGGGCTCGACCACCGAGGTCGCCTCGATCACGCTGAAGCGGCAGGCTTTCGAGAGCTGGCGCACCGGCTATTCCTCGGCCTTCGCCATCATCCTGTTCGTCGCCGTGTTCGGGCTGGCCAACATCTACGTCAAGGCGCTCAACAAGGTGAAGCAGAGATGAGCCTGACCACTGCCCACTCGGTCGTCGCACCCTCTGCGAATTCGAAGCGGATCGCCGGCGCGATCATCATTGCCTATGCACTGATCTCGATCGTGCCGCTGCTGTGGATCTTCGCCACCAGCTTCAAGACCCCGCCGGATTCGATCGCCTATCCGCCCAAGATCCTGTTCCAGCCGAGCCTCGAAGGCTACTGCAATTTGTTCACGACGCGGACGCGGCAGACACCGGAATACATCAACTCGCTGGGCCCGGCGACGAGCTTCTGCGACGAGACCACGCGCAAGCGCAACATGGTCATCGCCGGTCCGTCCAACTTCGTGCCGCGCTTCGTCAATTCGCTGATCATCGCCTTCGGTTCGACCTTCTGTGCCGTCTTCCTCGGCACGCTGTCGGCCTATGGCTTCTCGCGCTTCAAGGTGCCGCTGGCCGACGACCTTCTGTTCTTCATCCTGTCGACGCGCATGATGCCGCCGATAGCCGTCGCCATTCCGATCTACCTGATGTACCGCGAGCTCGGCCTGTCCGACACCGCGCTCGGCATGATCCTGCTCTACACGGCGGTCAACGTGTCGCTGGCGGTCTGGCTGCTCAAAGGCTTCATCGACGAGATTCCGCGCGAATATGAGGAAGCGGCGATGATCGACGGCTATACGCGGCTGCAGGCCTTCTGGCGCACCGTGCTGCCTCAGGCGACGACCGGCATTGCCGCGACCGCGATCTTCTGCCTGATCTTCGCCTGGAACGAATATGCCTTCGCCGCCCTCTTGACCTCCGGCACGGCGCAGACCGCGCCGCCGTTCATCCCGACCATCATCGGCGAAGGCGGCCAGGACTGGCCGGCCGTGGCTGCCGGCACGACGATCTTCCTGGTGCCGATCCTTGTCTTCACCATCCTGCTTCGCAAGCAGCTGCTGCGCGGCATCACCTTCGGCGCGGTGCGCAAATGAGCATGACCAATCCCGTTAAACGCAAATCGCGCTGGCCGGTCTGGGCCAGGCGCGGCCTGATGGAAAACATCGCGACGGCGCTGATCGCCATCGGCTTCCTGATGCTGTTCCAGCCCTTCGCGCTGTCGCTCTACACCTATTCCTTCATCACCATGCTCGCCGGCACCGTGATGTTCATCATCGTCTCGAAATTTCCGGAGTAGGTGATGGCCGAGATTCGTGTTCAGCATCTGAGAAAGGCCTTCGGCGATTTCGTCGCCGTGCAGGATTCCAACTTCGTCGTCGAGGATGGCGAGTTCTTCGTCATGCTCGGGCCTTCGGGCTGCGGCAAGACGACGACCTTGCGCATGATCGCCGGGCTCGAATTGCCGACGGGCGGCGAGATCCTGCTCGGCGGCGAGGACGTCACCATGCGCCGCGCCCGCGAGCGCGATATCGCTTTCGTCTTCCAGCTGTTCGCGCTCTATCCGCACATGAACGTGCGCAAGAACATCGGCTTCCCCTTGCTGGCTCAAGGCATGCCTTCGGCCGAAATCCGCACCCGGGTCGAGGAGACGGCGAAGCTGTTGCGCATCGATCATCTGCTCAACAAATCCGTCTCCGGCCTTGCCGGCGGCGACCGCCAGCGGGTGGCGCTCGGCCGCGCCATCGTGCGGCGGCCAAAATGCTTCCTGATGGATGAACCGCTGGGGACCCTTGATACCGAATTCCGCGATCTGATGGTCCATGAGTTGCGCGAGTTGCACAACCGCATCCACGCCACCACCGTCTATGTCACGCATGACCAGATGGAAGCGATGTCGATGGCCGACAAGATCGCGGTGATGAACCATGGCGTCATCGAACAGTTCGGCACGCCGCGTGAGATCTACGATCGTCCGGCAACCATGTTCGTCGCCGACTTCATCGGCTCGCCGCCGATGAATTTCCTGAGATTTGGCGGCGGATTGGCAAAGGGCGCCAGGGAGATCGTCGTCCAGGGCGCGAAGGTCGTGGTGCCGGAAGTGCGCGAGGATATCGCGCCCGGCGACATGGCGCTCGGCATCCGGCCGGAACATATCCGCTTCGACGATGCCTCCAGGCTGCGCGGCGCCATCTACGGCACCGAATATCTCGGCACCACGCAGATCGTCGCGGTGGAGACAGCGGACGGCATCATCAAGGCACGCGTGCCGGCCGAGATCCGCCTCGCCACCGGCGATCATGTCGGCCTGGCGCTGAGCAGCGCCCGCCTGTCGCTGTTCGAGAAGGGATCCGGCCGCGCGGTGAGGACCGCGATCCACGATGTGGCCTCGGAGCGGAGAGCACAGCATGGCTGAGGTGCACATCAGAAACGTGACCAAGAGCTTCGGCGACCATGTCGCCGTCAACGATCTCGACCTGCATATCGCCGATGGCGAATTCGTCGTGCTGCTCGGGCCGACCGGGGCCGGCAAGACCACGACGCTGCGGCTGATCGCCGGGCTGGAGCGGCCGAACGCCGGCACGATTCGCATTGGCGGCCACGATGCCACGACGCTGTCGCCGGCCGAGCGCGACACCGCTTTCGTGTTCCAGCAATATTCGCTCTACCCGCATCTGTCGGTGTTCGACAATCTTGCCTTCCCGCTGCGCTCGCCGGCGCGAAAAATGCCGGAAGACCAGATCCGCCGCCGGGTCGAGGAGGTGGCGAAGATGGTGCGCATCCATCACAAGCTCGCCAACCGCTCGACCAAGCTGTCGGGCGGCGAAATGCAGCGCGTCGCCATCGGCCGCGCGCTGGTGCGCAAGCCGGCCATCTATCTGATGGACGAGCCGCTGTCGTCGCTCGACGCCAAGCTGCGCGCTGATCTGCGGCTCGAACTGAAGCGCATCCAGTCCGAACTCGGCGCCACCATGCTCTACGTCACCCACGACCAGATCGAGGCGATGACCATGGCCGACCGCATCGGGATCCTCGCCGATGGCGTGCTGGTGCAGATCGGCACGCCGAGGACGATCTATTCCGAGCCGGCAAACCTGCATGTCGCGGCGAGGCTCGGCCAGCCGGCGATCAATCTGCTGCCCGCCGGTCTGCTGCCTGACGGCGGCGCGCCGGCAGGAACGAAGACAATCGGCGCGCGCACCGAACATCTGTCGATCGGCAAGGCCGCCAATGGCCATGCCGACGGTGTTGTCGACTGGGTCGAGCATCTCGGCGACCAGAACCACCTGCATGTGACGGTGGGTTCCAGGAAGCTTGTGACGCTGACCGATCCCGACACGGATCTGGCACAGGGCGACAAAGTGGTGATCCGCTACCGGTCGCCGCTCTATTTTGGTGCCGACGGACAAAGGCTGATGTGAACGGTTTTCGGTGTTCCCCTGACAAGGGTTCGACACCGGCTTCTGATTGACGAATGGAACTGGACGAATTCGATGAAGCACTTTTTCAATCGCAGGGAAACGATCGTCACCGAGGCGCTGGATGGCCTGCTGCGGACCATCGGCGCCGGCGACCTCGCGCGTCTCGACGGCTATCCCGAGATCAAGGTCATCCTGCGCGCCGATTGGGACAGGACGAAAGTCAGCGTCGTTTCCGGCGGCGGCGCCGGGCACGAGCCGTCGCACGCCGGCTTCGTCGGCAAGGGTATGCTGACGGCGGCGGTCTCGGGCGAGATCTTTGCCTCGCCCAGCGTGGAGGCGGTGCTGGCGGCCATTCGCGCGGTCACCGGCCCGGCCGGCTGCCTGTTGATCGTCAAGAACTACACCGGCGACCGCCTCAATTTCGGCCTGGCCGCCGAGAAGGCGCGCGCCGAAGGTTTTCGTGTCGAGATGGTGATCGTCGCCGACGATATAGCTTTGCCGGATATCAACCAGCCGCGCGGCGTTGCCGGCACCTTGTTCGTGCACAAGATATCAGGCCATCTGTCGGAAGCCGGCCACGACCTGGCCGACATCGCGGCGGCGGCGCGCGCGGCGGCAACGGACATCGTTTCACTCGGCATGTCGCTGTCGTCCTGTTCGATCCCGGGCCAACCTCATGAAGACAGGTTTGGCGCGGACGATGGCGAGCTCGGTCTCGGCATTCACGGCGAACCGGGTGTCGAGCGCATCGCCGTGCAAAGCGTCGACAGGCTGGTCGCGATCATGGCGGAGCGCCTCGCGGCGGAGCTCGACCCGAAAGCCAGCTATGCCTTGCTGATCAACAATCTCGGTTCCGTCCCTCCGCTCGAAATGTCGCTTGTCGCCAATGCCGTGCTTGCCTCGCCGCTCGCTCGGACAGTCAAGCTGACGATCGGCCCTGGACCGCTGATGACGGCGCTCAACATGAACGGCTTCTCGCTGTCGCTGATCCGGCTCGATGCAGCGCGCGAGGCGGCGCTGCGCGCGCCCGTCGGCCCGCACGCCTGGATGCCGGCCAAGCCCGTTGTCGCGCCTTCCGTCATGCCGCTGGCGAAACCCGCCACCGAGAGCGCGGCCCGCAAGCCCAGTCAGGATGCACGCAGCAGGCGCCTTGTAGTAGCCATCTGCGAAAGGCTGATCTCGCTCGAAGCCACCTTGAACGGGCTGGACGCCAAGGCTGGCGATGGCGACACCGGCTCGACGGTAGCGACCGGCGCGCGCAGTGTCCTCGACCGGCTGGATACGCTGCCGCTTGCCGACCCCGCCGCAACCCTCGGCGCGGTCGGCGACATTCTGAGCGCATCCATGGGCGGCTCCAGCGGCGTGCTGCTGTCGATCTTCTTCACGGCGGCGGCGCAGGCTCTGGACGGCGGTGCCAGCATGGCCAAGGCGCTGCTTGCGGGCCTCGAACGGATGACCTTCTACGGTGGTGCGAGAATTGGCGATCGCACCATGGTCGATGCCCTGGAGCCAGCGCTCAAAGCGCTCAACGCCAAGGGGCTGGAGGAGGCGGCAACCGCTGCCCGAGGCGGCGCCGAGGCCACCGCCGCGATGGACAAGGCGAAGGCCGGGCGGTCCGCCTATGTCGGCAGCAAGCTGCAGGGCGTGGTCGACCCCGGTGCCCATGCCGTGGCCGAGGTCTTCGCGGCCGTCGCCGCACTGCATGCAGCGGCCTGACGCATGCTTCAGTTGTCGAGTGACAGTTCTTTCGATACTGCCGGCGGGATGGAAACCGGGAATTTGGGCGACATGGCGAGGTTGAACCTTTCCAGGCTGATCACGGCCGCCGCGGATACGATTGCCGCTCATGCCGAGGAGTTGACGGCGCTCGACCAGGCGATCGGCGACGGCGACCACGGGCTGAACATGAAGCGTGGCTTCGAGGCCGTGCGCAGCGAGGCGGAAGCGTTTTCGACCAAGCCGCTGCCCGAGGCCCTGAAGGCGATTGGCACCAAGCTGGTGATGACGGTCGGCGGCGCTTCAGGTCCCTTGTTCGGCACCCTTTTCATGGCGCTCGGCAAGGAGATTTCCGCCGCGCCCGATCGCGCCAATCTGACGACGGCTTTTGGCAAGGCGATCGAAGCGGTGGCGGCGCGAGGCAAATCGCAAGTTGGACAGAAGACAATGCTCGACGTGCTGCAGCCCGTGCATGACGCTTTGCGGCAGGGAAGAGCCCCCTCTGAAATCGCCGATATCGCCGACGCGGCCGCCGAGGCAACCGTGCCATTGAAGGCCCTGCGTGGCCGCGCATCGTTCCTCGGCGACCGTTCGATCGGTCATATGGACGCCGGCGCGCGCTCAACCGCGCTGCTGGTGCGGACAGTGGCGAAAACCGTCGGGGAAAGCGCATGAGCAATGTCGGTATCGTCATCGTCTCGCATTCGCCGCTGGTCGCCGAGGGCACGGCCGACATGGTGCGGCAGATGGTGGGCGACGAAGTGCCGCTTGCATGGTGCGGCGGAAACGGCCATGGCGGGCTCGGCACCAATGTCGAGGCGATCATGGGTGCCATCGACAAGGCCTGGTCTGAAGCCGGGGTCGCCATCCTCGTCGATCTCGGCGGTGCTGAGACCAACAGCGAAATGGCGGTCGAGATGATCGGCGAGCCGCGTTCGCAGAAGATCATCGTCTGCAACGCGCCGATCGTCGAAGGCGCGGTGATGGCCGCGACCGAGGCTTCCGGCGGCGCCTCGCTGAAGGAAGTGGTGGCGACGGCGCATGAATTGTCGCCGTCGTGAGCGAACGGGAACTTTGAAGACATGTCCGCATCCGCCGAAGCGAGCGTCCTGATCACCCACGAGGTGGGTCTGCACGCGCGTCCTTCGGTGAAGTTCACCAAGCTTGCCAAGACCTTTGCCGCCGACGTGGAAATAGCGCTTGCCGCCAACGGGCCATGGTTCGACGCCAAGAGCATCGTCAAGGTGATGGCGGCCAAGGCGCCGAAGGGCACCGTGCTGCATATCAGGGCCAGCGGCGATGGCGCCGATGATGCCGTCGACGCCCTGGTCGAACTGGTGCGGCGCGATTTCGACGAAGGCGCGGACCATGTCCGGACCGCATAGGCTGCAGGGCATTTCGGCCTCGGCCGGTTATGCCGAGGGTCCGCTCTTCGACCTCGACCGGACTGCCGCATCCTATGTCGGCAAGGCAACAGCCGCTGAAGAGAGAGCCGCGCTCGAGACAGCGATAGGCGCAGCGACCGGCCGGCTCGCTGCGCTGATCGCGGCGAGCGAAGGCGATGCCGCCGACATTCTCGAGTTCCAGCTCGCGATGCTCACGGACGATGCACTGACCGGCCCGGCTTTTTCGCACATTGCCGAGGGTACGGCCGCCGATTCGGCCTGGCGCCGCGCACTCGACGCGGAAATCGCCGGCTACGAAACGTCCGACCAGGATTACTTCCGGGCGCGTGCGGCCGACATCCGCGACATCAGGGATCAGGTGCTGCGGGCGCTGACCGAGGATGGCGATGTCCTGGCCCCGGCTGGCGCCATTCTCTACGGCGAGGACATCGCACCGACACGTTTTCTCGAAACCGACTGGAGTCATGGCGGCGGCATCGCGCTGAAGGCAGGCAGCACGGCCAGCCACGTCGCCATGCTGGCCCGGTCGCGCGGCGTGCCCATGGTTGTCGGGCTTGGGGCGGTTGGCCTTGGCGCTCCGCCAGCCAAACTTGCCGGCACGGCGCTGCTCGACGCCGAGCACGGCGGCATCGTGCTGTCGCCCTCCAGGGCCGAGATCGACGCCTTTCGCCGATCGTCCTCATCATTCTCGGCGCGCCGCGACCTGGCTGGGACTTTCCTGGCCCGGCCGGCGATGACCAAGACCGGCACGGCGGTGCGCGTGCAGGTCAACATCGCCGACCCGTCCGATGTCGACGGCATCGACATCGCGACCTGCGACGGTGTCGGGCTGATGCGCACCGAATTCCTGTTCGGCAAGACGCTGCCGGACGAGGACACGCAGTATCGCGCCTATCGCAAGGTGCTGGAGTGGGCCGGCGAAAAGCCGGTGACGATCCGCACCGTCGATGCCGGCGGCGACAAGCCGGTGCCTGGCTTCACCGTCGAGGAAGGCAATCCGTTCCTCGGCCTGCGCGGGATCAGGCTGTCGCTGGCGCGGCCTGAGGTGTTTCGTGTACAAATCCGTGCGCTGCTGCGCGCCGCTGTCCATGGCAGCCTGAAAGTGATGTTCCCGATGATCGCCGTTGTGGAGGAATACAGGCAGGCCGCGGCAATGTTTGCAGAGGAGCAGGCAACGCTCGCCGCGCGTGGCATCGCGCATGAAATGCCGCCGCTTGGCATCATGGTCGAGGTGCCGTCGGTGGCGATCGCGCCGGAGGCCTTTACTGATGCCGCCTTCTTTTCGATCGGCTCCAATGACCTCACCCAGTATGTCATGGCCGCCGCGCGCGACAATGCCGCCGTGGCGCATCTCAATTCGGTCCGCCATCCGGCGGTGCTGCGGCTTGTCGCTGCCGTGGCCGCGTTTGGCCAGCGCGAAGGAATCCCGGTCAGCCTGTGCGGCGACGCCGGCGGCGATCCCGCCTCGATCCCGTCACTGCTCGAGGCCGGCCTGCGCGATCTTTCCGTCGCTCCGGCTCAACTCGCCATGGCCAAGGCGGCCATCGCGGACGTTTCGGTCTAGGTTCGGCTGGCATGGTCGAAAAGACACCTGAACCCGGTTCCGAAGAGGCGATCCGCGCCTACAAGACGATCCTGTCCCAGGTCATCGACCAGCGGCCGTCCGGCATGCGCCAGCGCCTTGCCGACGCGCTTGGCAAGCACCGCAGTTTCGTCACGCAGATTTCGAGCCCCGCCTATTCGATCCCGATTCCGTCGAAACATTTGCCTTCCATCTTCTCGGTCTGCCATTTCAGCCCGGCCGAGCGTGATCAGTTTCTCGCCGCCTATCACCAGGCGCATCCGGGCAAGATGTCTGTCGCGGCGGGCATGCGCAAGACGCGGCATGTTTCGCTGATCGTGCCGGATTTCGGCGACGACAAGCAGAACGCCGCGCTCGACAGGGCGGTGAATGATTTCATCCAGAAGATCACCAGCATTACCGGCAAAGGCAGCTGATCGCCTATTTCGGGAGGAGACGGCCGTGAAGAAATTTATCAATTCGGTGGACACGGTGCTGACCGAGAGCCTCGACGGTTTCGTCGCCGCCCACGCCGACATCCTCGTGCTCGGCGACGGGCACAAATTCGTCCGCCGCAAGACCTTGCGGCCGGGCAAGGTGGCGCTGATCTCCGGTGGCGGCTCCGGCCACGAGCCGCTGCATGGCGGCTTTGTCGGCCACGGCATGCTGGACGCCGCCTGCCCTGGCCAGGTGTTCACCTCACCGACGCCGGACCAGATGCTGGCGGCGGCTGAGGCCGTCGACACCGGCGCCGGCTGCCTGTTCATCGTCAAGAACTACGAAGGCGACGTGATGAATTTCGACATGGCGGCCGAAATGTCGGAAGGCGTCCTGCAGGTGGTCACCAATGACGATGTCGCCGTCGAGAACTCGTCCTATACGACCGGCCGGCGCGGTGTCGCCGGCACGCTGGTGGTCGAGAAGATCGTCGGCGCGGCCGCCCAGCACGGCATGGCCTTGCCACTGCTGAAGGCGCTGGGCGATCGCGTCAATGGCGTGACCCGCTCGATGGGCGTGGCGCTGACCAGTTGCACGGTGCCGGCCGCCGGCAAGCCGACCTTCGACATCGGCGACGGCGAGATGGAATTCGGCGTCGGCATCCACGGCGAGCCCGGAAGGCGGCGCGACACATTGAAGAGTGCCGATGCCATTGCCGAGGAGATATGCGCGGCGATCCTGGGCGATCTGGGCGACAGGGCGAAAGGCCCGGCGCTGCTGTTCGTCAACGGCTTCGGCGGCACGCCGCAGATGGAGCTCTACCTGATGTACAACAGCGCCCGCCGGATTTTCGAGAAGCACGGCGTGACGATAACCCGCTCGCTGGTCGGCACCTATGTCACTTCACTCGACATGGCCGGCTGCTCGATCACGCTGACCATGCTCGATGACGAGACGACCGGCTGGTGGGATGCGCCCGTCCATACGGCGGCACTGCGGTGGGGCATGTAGAGCAATTCCGGGAAAAGTGTGTAACGGTTTTCCCGGGAAAAGCGCGTAGCGCTTTCCCTTGGGAATTGCGTAAAGCAAATGGGCAGAGCGCTGGCTTCCACCGTGCTTTTCTGCAACCATCCTGGACAATCCCCTTATCCGTAACATTGTCCGGTTGATGCTGCCATCTCTCACCTCCGCCGAAGAAAAGCTCATGCTGCGCTACGCCGATCCGGAGGCCGCGGCAGTCGGGGAAGATTTGTCGGCGAAGACGCTGACGGCGCTGCTCGACAATGCCGAATTCCATGGCGTCCTGCCGATCATGCTGCGCAAGCTCCAGGAGCGTGGCGACGCGCATCTGCCACCGGACGCCGGCTTGCGGGAGAAGCTTGACGACCTGCGCCAGAAGGCGACGATCGCCACCGGCCAGTCGATGCTGCTGCAGTACCATGGCGACCGCATCATGAAGGGCCTCGCCGCGGAAAACATTCCGGCGCGGATCGTCAAGGGACCGGTCTTCGCGCGAAAGCTCTACCGCAATATTTCCGACAGGCCGTTCACCGACATCGACATCCTCGTCGAACCCGCCAACCTGTCGCGGGCAAACCAGGTGATCGCGGCATGCGGCTTCGAGCTTGGCAGCAACGAGGCCGAATCCTATGCGCTGCAGGAATTCAAATGGCTCGAAAAGGAGAATTCGAGCCTGCTGATCGAACTGCATGGCGACCTGGTGCACGATACCGGCATGCGGCGGCGCCTGTCGCTGGGATTCCGGGAACTGCGCGTCATCGACGGCGAGGCATCGGACACACCGGCCGCGCTTTTGACGATCGCCATCGTGCATGCCGCCGGAGGGCACAAGTTCCACCGGCTGCAGCTTTGCGTCGACGTGCTGCAAGGCGTGCGGGCGCTGCGGTCGCCGGAATCGGAAGCCCGCCTGCTCGACGCTGCCCGTATGACCGGCATCGAGCTCGAACTGGCGATCGTGCTCAATGTCACCGGCCAGTTGTTCGGCGAGGGTCGCGCACTTGAGCTCGCCGGGCGGATCAAGCCCGATCTCTCGATAAGGCTGGCCAAGCGGCTGATCACGACGAACACCCTGCTCAGGGTCAATTCTCGGGAGAAGATCGGCTCGCGGTTGCGCCGCGATGCCTTCCGATGGATCCAGCGGCTGGCCAAGGCCAGGCCGTACGCCGCCTGACCGGCTCGATCAGTCCCGTGCTTTCAGGGTATCGCTGATCAGGGCAGCCGCGTCGGCCGGACGCGCGCCCACTTCCAGCCTGAAGGTCGGCACCGACGAGACCAGCCTGCCGATCGTCGCCAGCCGCCGTTTCTGCAGCGGCAGCAGGCCGGTCATGCCGGTGCGGACATTGTCCATCGCCAGCGCCACCATCGCGTCGGTCCGGGCCATGGGCACAAGCCGGGTCTGGCTGTCGACGGACCGCGCGAGGTGGAGAAGTGCCGCCACCGGCCTGGCGGCCGGGCTTTCGATTCGTACAATCTCGCTCAATCGCTCCAGCGAGACGGCTTGTTCGCCATTGCGGTCCCATGAAGGACCGAGGCATGGCGACACCTGCGGGATCATCCGCGCGGTTTTCTGGTGGATCTTGACGTGGCGCGGCAGCCCCCAGGCAAAGGGCCTGGGGGCTGCCGCGTCCAGGATCATGGCATCGTCGGAGCACAGGCCGAAGCCTTGCGTTGCCAGCGCCAGCGACGTCGTGGTCTTGCCGGTGCCGCTCGGGGCGTGGATCAGCACGACGGCGTCTTGGTCCGGCAATGTCAGGCCCGCGGTGTGCAGCATATGCTGGCCGCCGGCGTCGAGCGCGGCGTCGAGCACCAGCATCGATGGCGTCCAGGCGGCTTTCGCATCGGGGCGCATCCGGATTTTAGCCCAGCCTTCCTCACCATTGATCGACACAGTCTGGCGTTCGGGAAGGACAAGATGGACTGTGCCACCGTCTTCGATCATCCGGCAGTAGCCATCCTCAGGGATTTCGCCGTCGAAGACGAGAGATCCATCCGGTGCCTCGTCCAGGACCTCGGCCTCGGTGATATCGAGGCGAAAGTCCGGCTCGACCGGACCTGTGATACGCAGGCTGGCGAGCATCCTGTCGAAGTCCCGCCATAGATCGGGACCCTCGGCCGATATGCCGAGGATCTGGCCGTTGAGGCCATAGCACGCTGAAGGTCTGGTCAAGCGGGACGCACCTTTGTGGCATCGGCATGGTGGCGATAGATCTCGACCATGCCGGGAAGGCTATCACTGACCACCGGCCTGCCATCGAGGCAGACCCAGCAATGCGCCGACATGCGCGGCGCCTGCATCGACTGGGGATCGACGCCGAAGCGGAGCTCCGGATCGAAGCCGGCGAGGCGCAGGAAACGATGGCCGAGCAGACCCTCCCTCAGGCATCTGCGGTCGCGCATCAGCCAGGGATGGCGCACGGTGTGGTTGACGCTGGCGACAATGTAGGCGGACGGCAAGCCGCGATAGGGCGTCGACGAGGCGAGCGGCGCCCATTTGAGCACGTCCTCGAAGCTGCGGTTGCCGATCAGGACCGGCAGCAGCCGCGCGCTCGCCCAGAGATGGCAGCGAAACAGGGCGCGCAGGAGAGGACCGTCAGCCATCATGCGGTACCTTTGGCCATCAAGCGGAACCCTTAGCCATCAAGCGCCTGGGGCGGCGAGGATACCTTCCGAAACCAGATCCATGGCGAGCGCCGCCATGTCCTGATCGAGCGTGCCCTTGTCGACCTCGAACTCCTCGCAAAGCAGGTCGACGATCTGGTCGAGACTGCGCGCGCCATCGACCTTGTCGAGAAAAGCCTCGGTCGTGCCGTTGCACGTATAGAGCTGGCCGCTGCGTGCCAAAAGCACGACCGCTCCGTCGCCGGCATGCTGAACCGAAGCGTCGTCCGCCAGCCGCAAAACAGTTCCAGAGGCAATTTCCATCACGAACCCCACCAAGCCACGCAAACCCCGAAATGAGATAGCGCGGTGGTGGGGCGCTGTCCATTGGCCGACCAGTTTCACCTTCCCTGGCATCGCCCAGCTTGGCCTGCTGCCGCGCATCGATATCGCGCCGCTGCCGGCTCTCGACGGGAATCGTCCCAGAAATAGTCGCGGCAGCAGTGGGTTATCCGTGAGCAGTCCGAGCAGGGCCGTTGCTTTTCTTCCCCTAAGTAAGGTAAAGAAGCCGCGGGTCTTGGGGAGATAGAGTATGCGTTACAATTGGGAGCGGGCTCCGACGAGCTTCGAACGTCATCGGAAAGCCTTGGCGGCAGCGATTTTGATCGCAGGCGGTGTTGGCCTGATGCTTATGGCTCTGCCGCTGTAGAGCAAGCCCAGAAAAAGCGTGAAACCGTTTGCCGTCTGAATTGCGTCAGATCAAGGAGATCGGGCGGTTCGGCGTTTCCGTGAAACGATGAACCGCTTCAGGTCCAATCGACTTTCAGGCCACCGAACAGGACGCTGCTGGGCAGCCGCTGCGTCGCTCGCGCTGGCGCTGCCGGCCGAGACAGCCAGCATAGCGCCGATCGTCAGCGCGAACACCGGTTTTGCCATGGCCGCCCGCGGATGGCGCATTCGTTCACATCCTCCCTGTCACGGCCGCAGTTCGCGACACCATGCATCCGCGGTCAAGACGAGACCGACTCAGACGAAAATGCAGGAGACATCACCGGAAAAAACAGCATAGGCTGTTCACAAGTACGGCAAATCGTTCCTGGGGAGGGTACGGAATGGCTTCACGCTATCACGAGGTCTATGACGGCTGGCAACGCGATCCGGAGAAGTTCTGGGCGGATGCGGCCGTCGCCATCGACTGGTACTCGCCCCATGACAAGGTGTTCGACGCCACGGCAGGGGTCTACGGACGCTGGTTCACCGGTGCGACCTGCAACACCTGCTTCAACGCGGTCGACCGCCACGTCGCGGGCGGGCGCGCCGACCAGATCGCGCTGATCCATGACAGCGCCATCACCGGAACGGTCAGGAAATTCACCTATGCCGAGCTGAAGCGCGAGGTGGTCGCGCTGACCTCGGTGTTGAAGAACCGCGGAATCGGCAAGGGCGACCGCGTCATCATCTACATGCCGATGGTGCCGGAGGCGGCCTTCGCCATGCTTGCCTGCGCCCGCATCGGCGCCGTGCATTCGGTCGTCTTCGGCGGCTTTGCCTCGCATGAGCTTGCCACCCGCATCGACGACGCCAAGCCGAAGCTGATCATTTCGGCCTCCTGCGGCCTGGAGCCGGGCCGTGTGGTGGCCTACAAGCCGCTGCTCGACAAGGCGATCGAGATCTCCAGGCACAAGCCGGACGCCTGCCTGATTCTGCAGCGC
This sequence comes from Mesorhizobium sp. Mes31, assembly GCF_024519675.1. Lineage (NCBI taxonomy): Bacteria > Pseudomonadati > Pseudomonadota > Alphaproteobacteria > Hyphomicrobiales > Phyllobacteriaceae > Mesorhizobium > Mesorhizobium sp. Mes31. The sequence continues at coordinate 331,168 of NZ_JALJRL010000001.1, forward strand.
GACCAGATGCGCTGCGAATTGAAGAACCATTTCGACATCGACTATGCCGACGCTGTCGCCCGCGAGCGCGCCGCCGGCGCCAATGTCGACTGCGTGCCTGTGCTGGCCACCGATCCGCTCTACATCATCTACACGTCGGGCACGACCGGCCAGCCCAAGGGCATCGTGCGCGACAATGGCGGCCACATGGTCGCGCTGAAGTGGACGATGGAAAACGAGTTCGGCGTCAAGCCGGGCGAAGTGTTCTGGGCGGCCTCCGATGTCGGTTGGGTGGTTGGGCATTCCTACATCGTCTACGGGCCGCTGCTGCATGGCTGCACCAGCGTCCTGTTCGAAGGCAAGCCGATCGGCACCCCCGATGCCGGCACCTACTGGCGGGTGATCGCCGAACACGGCGTCGTCGCATTGTTCACCGCGCCGACGGCGTTTCGGGCCATCAAGGGGCAGGACCCGAAGGGGGAGTTCATTCCCAAATACGACCTTTCGACGTTCCGTACGCTGTTCCTCGCCGGCGAGCGTGCCGACCCCGAAACCATCAAATGGGCGGAGCAGAAGCTGAACGTGCCAGTGATCGACCATTGGTGGCAGACCGAGACCGGTTCGCCGATGACGATCAATCCGGCCGGTCTCGGCCTGTTGCCGGTCAAATACGGCTCGCCCGGCGTGCCGATGCCCGGCTACGACATCCGCGTGCTCGACGATGCCGGTCACGAAGTGCCGCGCGGCACGCTGGGCAATGTGGTGGTCAAGCTGCCGCTGCCGGCCGGCTGCCTGCCGACGCTGTGGAATGCGGACGAGCGTTTTCACCAAGCCTATCTCGACGAGTTCCCCGGCTTCTACAAGACGGCCGACGCCGGCATGATGGACGAGGACGGCTATCTGTTCGTCATGGCCCGCACCGACGACATCATCAATGTAGCCGGCCACCGGCTGTCGACCGGCGCCATGGAGGAGGTGCTCTCGGCGCATCCGGACGTGGCCGAATGTGCCGTCATCGGCATCGCCGACCAGATGAAAGGCCAAATCCCCCTCGGCTTCGTCGTGCTCAATGCCGGCGTCGCGCGCGACATCGGCGCCATCGAGAGCGAGGTGGTGAGGCTGGTGCGCGAGCGGATCGGCCCGGTGGCCGCCCTCAAGATGGTGGTAACGATCAAGCGCCTGCCGAAGACGCGTTCCGGCAAGATCCTGCGCGGCACGATGCAGAAGATCGCCGACAAGGAAGAATGGGCGATGCCGGCGACCATCGACGACCCTGTCATTCTCGACGAGATCACCGCCGCCCTGAAGGAGCGCGGCATCGGGCTTTGAGCAGCCGGCGCGGTTGACAGCGGACCTGCGTGCACAACGCCGCCTCGCGGAAGGCTGTGCCTGGCATCGGTAAGCAATACTTCTATTGTGCAATGCAGCAATGCACCCTACAGTTCATGGTGGGGGGCCATCGACAAGGTTCGCATGGCTCAGCAGAAGATCACATTTGGCGGCGTCGACATCCTGCGGTTTCTCGCCGCCGTGCTGGTCATGGTCTACCACTATGGCTTCTGGGTGTGGGCCTTCCCGGACGGCGTTTCGGCGCGGGCCACGGGCGGCATTGCTCCACATCCGGAAATAGGCGCGTGGGTCGAATCCGGCTGGGTCGGCGTCCAGATATTCTTCGTCATCAGCGGCTTCGTCATCGCCTTCAGCGCCGAGAAGTCGACGCCCCTGCGCTTTTTCGAAGCAAGGGTAAAGCGGCTGGCGCCGGCGGTCTGGATCTGTGCGCCGCTCACCGCAATGGTGCTGTTGATCGTCGGCCTGAGCTGGCCGACCGATGCGGTCATCAGGCTGGTCCGCACTGGCCTGTTTGTCCCCTACGGCCCATGGGTCGACAGCGTCTACTGGACGCTCGGTATCGAGATCGCCTTCTACGCCGTCGTCTGGACCCTGCTGCTGCTCGGCCGCTTCCATCTCATGGAAGTGGTGGCCATCGCGATCGGGCTGACCAGCACGCTTTTCTGGTGCCTCTATTATCCGCTCGACTGGTCGGGCCTCGCCGAAACGCGCTCGCTCGACCTGCTCCTGGTGCATCACGGCGTTTTCTTCGCAACCGGCGTCATACTGTGGCTGATGCGGTTCAAGGCGGTGACGGTCCCTCGCCTTGCCTTCTGCGCCCTGTTCCTGGGCGGCGGCGTGTTGCAGATCGCCAGTTCGGTCGACGTTCATATGCTGAAGGTCGGGCAGCAGATGCCCTTTGCGCCGCCGATCCTCATCTTCCTCGCTGCGATGGGGCTGATGGCGTGGTCGCTGCGGCTCGATCTGTCATGGAGCGGCTGGCGCCGCATCGGCCTGATGACCTATCCGCTCTACCTGCTGCATGACGTCGTCGGCGCCGCGATGCTCGGCGTCCTGGTCCGCGCCGGACTGCCGCATCTCTTGTCGATGGCCGCGGTCGGCGCGACGATGATCGCGGCAAGCTGGCTGGTGGCGACGGAGGCCGAGCCGCGCATCCGGCAGATGCTCGACCACACCGTTTTCCGCTATCGTCTCAAGGCAGCCTGACAGCAATCTGCCGGCAAGGTCGGTCCGGTCGCCGACGCGGCCGCTCAAGCGGTTCGGCGGGACCGCATTTGCGGCCATTGCGGAGTTTTTCGCTTCAGGCATGATACAGACATTCATGCCCTGCGCATGACCGCATGCCTTCGACATCGAGACGCTCCTCCCGTGACCTTTTTCCAGCGAAAACCCCGTATCGCGCAGCGTGTGCGCCTCGACATCGATATGCAGGACACCGTCGTCTACGCCGTCGGCGACGTGCATGGCTGCTACAAGGAACTCCGCTCGCTGGAGCAGAAGATCCTGCTCGATTCGCTGCGTTTCCAGGGCCGCAAGATCATCATCATGCTGGGCGACTATATCGACCGGGGGCTTCAGTCGGCGCGGGTGCTCGATCACCTTCTGGCGCCGCCGCCGAAAGGGTTCCAGCGCATCTGCCTTGCGGGCAACCACGAAGTCGCGATGCTGAACTATCTCGACGGACATCTGTCCCGCGAATCCTGGCTGGCGACGGGCGGCCTGCAAACCCTGTTTTCCTACGGCATCGACCCGGCGCGCCTTGCCCGGCTCTACGAGAACAGCGCACGGATCGACCAGCGCATAAGGGAGGTCATTCCAGCCGATCACGTCAGCTTCCTGCGCGGACTGCCGATCATGGTCCGTTCCAGAAAGTTCGTGTTCGTCCACGCCGGCATCAGACCGGGTGTCGACCTCGCGGCGCAGGCCGACCAGGACCTGCTACACATCCGTTCGGATTTCTTCGAGGCGACGCACCTGCTCGACCGCTGGGTGGTGCACGGGCATACGCCGGTGGACATCCCGAGACTCGAGGGGCGGCGGCTCGGCATCGACACCGCCGCCTTCCAGAGCGGACGTCTGACCGCCGTCAGGATCGCCGACAAACAGGGCCGGCTGATCTTCTCCTGATCAAAGCGCGCCGCGTCGAAGCGGGTTTATGCGACGCGCTTCAAGTCTTTGCTGCCATGCATGTCGTTGGCCCAAAACCGGGGCCGCTTTTGGGCGACATGCATTAGACGGCGGCCTTGCTGCGCACTTCGGATTTTTCCAGATAGTAGGTCGAGTATTTGTCGAAGAACTTTTCCGAACCTCCGAACGTGCCGTATTTGGCCAGTTTTTTCAGATCGACCTTGTTCAGCACCGCCCCGATGATCTTGTTGGCGACATAGGGCTCCGCGTTGAGCAGCGACTGCACCATCGCGCGCGGCGTACGTCCCCACTCGGTGACGAGCACGAAACCGTCGACCAGCGGCGCGAAGGCCTTGGCGTCGACCACCGGTCCGAGCGGCGGCAGATCGACGACGATGTATTCGAACGTCTCCTTGGCGTTCTCGATGAAGCGCCGCATCCCGGCCGAGGAGAGAAGTTCGCTCGTGTGGGAGAAGTGACCGCGCAACACGGCGGGGACGATCGCAAGCTTCGTCTGCCGGTCGATCTTGCCGACGGACTGCCAGGTCTGGCCGCTCACCACCGCTTCCATCAAGCCTTGCTCGGCCTCCATGCCAAGACCGCGGCTGAGGCCGGGGTTGCGCAGATCGCCGTCGATCAGCAGCGTCTTGGCGCCGTTGGCGGCAAGCAATCCGGCGAGATTTGCCGCGACCGTCGACTTGCCCTCGCCGGGAAGGACCGAAATGACGCCGATGACGCGGCTGCCTTGCCCTTCCATCACGACGTCGAAGGCGATCTTGGCGCTGCGCAAGGTTTCGGAGAACATCGACGCGGGCGAATCGATGCTGACACGCATGCGCGCCCGCCTTTCGGCGGCCGATAGCGACTTGGCGGTCTTGGCATCCAGCTGGGTTTCGCCCGGCTGTTCTTCCTTGCCGAGCTTGCCGCCGATCGTGGGCAGATAGCCGAGGAATTTCAGGCCGACGCGGTCGCGCACATCATCGCCGGTCCTGAAGAAGCGTTCGTTGAATTCATTCAGGCCGCCGAAGCCGGCGCCCATCAGCATGCCAAGCACCAGCGAAAGTCCAAGCACGACGATCGTACGCGGGCTTGATGCGGCGAGCGGCATCGAGGCGTCCGAGATGATGCGGATCTTGCCGACCGGGAAGGATTGCTGCTGCGCGGCTTCCTCGTAACGACCGAGGAATGTCTGATAGAGCGTTGTGAGTGCGGTCGCCTGCTGGTCGAGTTCGCGCAGCTTGACCTGCGTCTGGTTGTCGACGGAACTCTTGCCTTGTGCGGCCGCCACATTGGCCCTGAGCGCGGTCTCGCGCGCCAGCGCCACTTCATACTCGTTGCGATAGCTTTCGGTCAGCTGCTTGAGCTCGCCGAAAATCTGCGTCGAGATGTCGGCCTTCTCCTTGGTAAGTGCCTGTGCCTGCGGATGCTGGGGGCCGAAATTCGCCTCGACGTCCTGCAGCCGCTTGGAGACAGTGAGGTAGCGGGTCTTGAGCGCCGCGATGACCGAGCTGCTCGGCTGATCGCTCGATATGGCGGCATCCTTGAAGGCGTTGTCCGAACCGCTGTCGATGATCGCCTTGTATTGCTGGTAGCGGGCACTGGCGCGTGCGGTATCGGCCTGCGCCACGATGAGCTGGGCGTTCAGGTCCGAGAGCTGCTTGTCGCTCATCAGCTGGCCATCGCTGTTGGCGGCCAGTCCGTGGTCGGCCCTGAATTTTTCGACCGCCAGCGAGGCCGCCTGGGAACTCTGGCGCAATTCCGTCAACCGGCCCTGCAGCCAGACCGCCGCCCGCTCGGTAGCGTCGAAGCTGGCATCGAGCTGATCGGCGAGATAGGCATCGGCATAGGCTTTGGTGACCGCGTTTGCCAGTCCCGGATCGGTCGCCTGATAGCCGAGGGCGATCACGAAGCTCCGTCCGATACGCTCCGCCCGCACCTCGCTCTGCAACTTGAGAATCGCATAATCGCGGCGGGCCGTGGCGATCATCGCCTCACGCGTGGCCGCGTCGACCTTGGTGATGTCGCCCATGGCCCCGACGGGAGAGCTGGGATGCACATACTGGATTATGCTCCTGACAAAGCCGATGCCCTTCGCCAGCGCCGACACGGGAGGGTTCATGAAGGCATCGTTCTGGTCGAGCTTCAGCTTGTCGACGACCACGGCGGCGAGCCGCGACGACGTCAGAATCTCGATCTGGCTCAGAATCGCCGAGTCGGTCTGCATGCTCGTCGACGTTGCCGAGATGTCATCGACGATCTTGTTCAATCCCTCGTCGATCAGCACGCTGCTGATCGACACATATTTGGGCGGCGTGGTCTGCAGATAGAGCACGCCCAGGAAAAGACCGATGATGGCGCACACGGCAACCACCTTGGCCTGCCGGGCGGCCATGCCAAGCAGCCGCTCGATATCGATGAAGTCTTCGCCGTTTCCTGCGTCTGAATTCGGCAATGGCATCCTCTTGTCGAGAGGAAAGTTGGCATAATTCATCTTCGGTCCAATTCTAGAGCCGGTCCCATCCCGATGATCGGGATGGGGCTCTATCTGTTTGTTTGCGCATGATCTTTCCCGAAAACCGGTACCCACTTTTCGGGATCATGCTTTGGCTTGCAGGCGCCGCGAAGATCGGGAGCTTTGCGAAAAGCAACGCAAGCTTCATGCCAGACAGCGCGGGGCTATCGCCTCGCGCCATCAGCCGTCTGAAAATACTCCCGAAAGATGGGCATTATGCGGCTTCTTCCTGGCGTTCATGCGACTGGACGAACTCCTGAAGCATCTCGAAAACCGGGCCCTTCATGTCGTCGCGCGCCAACGCGAAGGCGATGTTGGCCTGGATGAACCCTTCCTTCGAACCGCAGTCGAACATTCGACCTTTGAAAGGCTGGGCGAAGAATGGCTGGTCCTGCGACAGCCGGACCATGGCGTCCGTCAGCTGGATCTCGTTGCCGGCGCCACGCTGCTGATCGCCCAGCAACGCGAAGATCTCGGGCTGCAGGATGTAGCGGCCGTTGATGTAGAAGTTCGACGGCGCGTTGGCCGGCGCCGGCTTTTCGACCATCGCCGTCACCTCGAAACCACCGCCGATATCCGCACCACGGCCGACGATGCCGTATTTGTTGGTCTCGGTCGGATCGCAGCGCTCGACGGCGATCACATTGCCGCCGGTTTGGGCATAGAGGTCGGTGATTTCGGCCAGGCACCCGCGCCCGCCGAACGACACCATGTCGGGCAAAAGCAGAGCGAAGGGCTCGTTGCCGATAACCTCGCGCGCGCACCAGACGGCGTGGCCAAGGCCTTGCGGCGACTGCTGGCGGATGAAGCTGGTGGCGCCGGCCACCGGCAGCATGCTTTCCAGCGCCTCCAGTTGGGTCTTCTTGCCGGTCTGCTCCAGCGTTCCGATCAGTTCCGGATGGAGGTCGAAATAATCCTCGATGACTGCCTTGTTGCGACCGGTCACGAACACGATGTGCTCGATACCGGCCTCGAACGCCTCGTCCACCGCATATTGCACGACAGGCCTGTCGACGACGGGAAGCATTTCCTTCGGCATCGACTTGGTCGCCGGCAGGAACCGTGTTCCAAGCCCCGCCACCGGTATCACGGCCTTCCTGATTTTCTTCATTGCAAATTCCTTCTGAGGAGATCGACTTCAGTCCATTCACAGGCCACGAAAAATCCCTCCATGTGCCTGCATCTTCACCTCCCCACCCCCACGGCAAACTGTGCCGCTACTCTTCGCAACCGCACGGCGATCGGCATGCTCATATGGCTGACCGCCGCCGGATCGCTGAGCGCCGTCCGGATCGCCTTGAGCGGAGACCGCGCCTTGATGTGCTGAACCATTGACAGGAACGATGCGGCCTTGCGCAGGCTGCGGCTGCGCCGGGCGAACGCGGCCAGCGCGGCTGGATCCATCGAATGGACCTGAGCGAACACGGCATCGGCCTTGCGCATCGCCTCGACGTGATGAAGCTCGAGCACGCGCGAGATGGAGCCGCTGCGAATATGATAGGCATAGCCGATCGTCGGCTCGACCACGCATTTGCCACCTTTGGCCAAGGCCTCGGCGAGCAGAATGTAGTCTTCGCCGATGATCAGTTCTTCATCATAGCGAAGTCCGTTTTCATCCAGGAACCGGCGCTGGAAGATCGGCTTGAGATAGCCGAGATTGAACTTCGATTCGAAAACGATGTTGCCAGCGATGTAGCTGGCCAGCGAGATTTCACTCAAGCTCTCCAGATAGCGCGTCGGAAACATAGCGTCTTCAACGACACCGTCCTCGCGAATGACCTGAAGGTTGTCGACGGCGATTTGGGCATCCGCCCTTTCGGCGCGGGCGATCATGGTGGCGATGCGGTCCGGAAAGACCGCGTCGTCGGAATCGAGAACCGCGATCCATCTGCCGCGGGCGAGGTCGAGCCCGGCATTCCTGGCGCCGCCGGGACCGCGATTGCTGGCCAGGGCGACGACACGAACGATATCCTGCGGGTAGGCCCTTGCCACATCGAGCGTCGCGTCGCGCGACTTGTCGTCGACGACGATGATCTCGACGCTGACGTTTTTCTGGGCGATGGCGCTGGCGATCGCACGGTCGAGGGTTGCCTCGGCGTTGTAGGCGGCAATGACAAAGGAGACGTCAGGCTGCACGCTTGCCTCCTTCCTGTGGCGAAGGCTGGCCATAGAGGCGGATTTCACGGATGCCGACGAGACCGCTGACGACGCCGACATGCATGATGCCGCGCAGCACGCTGCGGTTCCTGCGAACCGGGTTGACGACAACCGGGATAGCCGAGGCGAAGCAATAGATGGCCTTTGCCGACGCCAGGCCGACCTGCTTGACCAGGCCGATGCCGCTGGCGCTGCTGCCCAGAAGATGGCCATGCGTCTGGCCGACGCGGAAACGGCGGCGGCCGAGCCAGTCGAATGCCGCCCTGGCGCGCGGCACCACCTCGTCCACCCAGGCCTCGGGCGAAAAGGCGATCCGGCCGCCGGCCTTGTGCATCTGGTCGAAGAACTCGGTATCCTCGCCGCCGGTCTGACCACGCGCCAGGCTGAAGCGGCGGCCACGCAGACTGTCGGCACCGGCCCGCAGCAGCACATTGCAGGTGTAGCCGGTGTGGATCTCGCCGCGCACCCAGACGGGCAAGGTTGAATGGAAGTCGCCGCGGCGCATCCAGTCCGGCGCGTCCGGGCGATAGAGCGCCCGCACCGGACCGAGCACGGCGGCCGCACCGCTCGCTTCGGCCGTCGCGACCAGCTCGGCGAGCCAGCGCGACGAAGCCGTCTCGTCATCATCGATGAAAGCGACAAAATCCGCTGTGCTGGCGTCGAGGCAGGCGTTGCGGGCGATCGAAATGTTGCGCGCCGGGGCATGGCGATAGTGGATCGGCAGCGTCAGTTCCCGCGACAGCGCCGTCACCAGGTCCCGGGCGCTTGGCGTGTCGTCGTTGTCGGCGATGATAACGCTGACGTCGAATCCCGGAGGCATGTCCATGGCAGCCAGCGAGCGCAGCGTGTCGGCCAGTTCCGGTCGCCGGAACGTGCAAACACCGATGTCGATGCTGCGGTTGTTGACAGGCACCGCCATCAGGCCACCCTGCGCCGCGAGCCGAGGCCGAGAAGCTGCAGCCAGAAACCGACGGACCAGCCAAGATGCATGACCATTGCCGAGACGCCGGCAAGCGCGATATCGGCATTGCGCTGGCGGATGGCCGTCCACAAGCCATAACCCAGGCACACCGACGCCCACAGCAGAAGCGGCACCGCCGCCAGCCAGTGCACGAAAGAGAAGGCCGCCAGCAGGACGACCGGAAACACCAGCAGCGGCACCATCTGCCGGACTTTCGGGATTACACGGTGCTTCAGCACATTCTTGGCGCGGCCGCGGCCATAGCCGAGATACTGGAAATAGAGCCCGCTCAACGAGGCGCGTGGATAGTAGACCATCTGCGTTTTGCCGCTCATCCAGATTTTGTAGCCGGCCTGTCGCAGCCGGTAATCCAGCTCTGCGTCCTCGTTGTGGCTGAACGTCTCGTCATAACCACCCACGGCCCCGAACGCCGATATCCGCATCAACGCATGATGGCCGTGATCGATCCACTCTCCCGCGGAAAGGTGCCGGTGCTTGGAGCCGCCGGTGCCGAGCCTGGAGTTCTGTGCCGCGGCGGCCGCTTTCTGCACGGCGCCGCTTCCGCTGGTCAGCATCGAAACGACGACCGAATCGGCACCGGTGGCCAGCGCCTCCTCGACCAGGCGGTCGCAATAGTCGTCGGGATAGCCGCCATGCGCGTCGATGCGGATGAGATAGTCCGTGCCTTCGCCGAATGTGCCGACGGCGAGATTGATCGCCGCGCTCTGTATGCGCCGCTTGTTGTGAAGCAGGATAACGCGCGAATCCTTCGCAATGACATCCTCGACGATGGCCAGCGTGCCGTCGGTGCTGCCGCCATCGGCGACGATGATCCTGGCGCCAAGCCTTGCGGCCGAAGGGCGCAATTGATCGAGCAGCGCACCGATGTGGGCGGCTTCGTTCAGGCACGGAACAACGATCAGGCTGGATGATGGTTTTCCAGTTTGCGTCATCGACCCACGTCCATCTCCAGCCATCCTATGCGAGCGCTTCTGCTGCGAAGGAACCGGGCACGGTGGTCAAGCTGCGCAGCCGCTCGACGAGCGCACGACAATCGCTGCGATCGTAGCTCCACGTCCTCGGGTTGCGGGCAAGGACACGCGCCTTCAGCCTGCCGAAGCGGTGCTCCTCCATCTTGCCGAGCGCTGCCTCGAGCCCCTCGGGCGTGGCCTGGGAGAGCAGGACGCCGATATCCTGCTGGTTGAGGAAACGCCCGGTTTCGGTGTTGCCCATCGAGATCGGCACCGCGCCGAAGCGGCAACCTTCATAGAGTCGGTTGGGCAGCAGCCATTCGGAGTTCTGTCCGGCTTCGAAGAAATCGATGGCCCAGGAAAAATGGACCTCCCTGTAGATCGCCGCCATGTCCTCTGGGTTGCGATAAGGCCCGCGAAAAGACAGCCACGGCTCGGATTCGACAAAGCCATGGAAATCCGGAAACTCCGACAGCGCCGGACGGCCGCGCAGCACGATCTCGAAGCGCCCCTCCATCCGGCGGGAGAAATCGGCCAGAAGTTCGAGCGAGCGGCGGCAGCGCAGGGCGCCGAACCAGCCGATCCGCCATGGCGGGCCGACCGGGCCGTCCGCCGGCTCGGGGTCGCCGGGCAAAATCGCCGCGGCTTCGAAATATTTGTTCTCGACCAGTTCGATCGGTGCCGCGACCTGGCCGAACGGCTTGAAGTAATTGGCGATGAAGGCGGGCGAACTGGTCACCAGCAGCTTCACGTCCCTGGCCAGAAAACGTTCGGTGGCGCGCAGCGCCTTGCCCAGAAAATCGTTGCGAAGCACGAGGCGATGAATGTCGAGACATTCGTAGACGATCGGAACCGACGCACCGAATGCCGACTTGGCCCGCCGCGCCAGCGCCAGCATTTCCAGATTGCGCGCGATGATGAGATCGGGCCTCGGCATGCCGCCAAGCTTCGAGCCGCCAAGCTTCGAGCCTATCGAAACCGCCGCCTTGGCGACCGCCGCGAGGCGCTGGCCGAACCGGCCGTCGCGCGTCGCGCCAAGGTCGATCGGCCGCAATCCCTCGATATCCGCAATCGGATCGGCCGTACGACGAAAGCCGGCCAACGTGACCTGGGCTCCACCTGCCCTGAGCATCGTGATCCGCCGGCGCACGGCCGGGTCGGAAACGTCGTGCACAAGGTACAAGACATGCAGCATGAAAACTCGACCGCTGTTGGCCCACCCACGGGAATGCTAGTACAGCTCTTGCTGCATCGCAACATTTTTGGTGCAGCAATAGACGTTTTCTGTTGCACTGCAAAATTAATGCCCTAGTTTGTCCTTGGCGGCGGTTGTGGATTTTCAGGGGTCGGAAATCCGCGCAAAGATCAGGAATCCTGAATTTGGAAGCCAATGCATTCGATCCGCCTGAAGGCTCGCTCCGCAAATCGGTCGGGCGCGGCGCCGTTGTCACGGCCATGGCGCAGTCTGTACGGGTCGCGACACAGATCCTATCGGTTATCGTGCTGTCGCGGCTCTTGTCGCCGCAGGATTTCGGCGTCGTGGCGATGTGCGCGCCGGTGCTGGCGTTCATAGCGCTGTTCCAGGATTTCGGCCTGACCCAGGCAACGATCCAGAAAAACGGCATCAGGCATGAGGAGGTAAACTACCTCTTCTGGATCAATGTCGCCGTCAGTGCGATCCTGGCCTGCGTGCTCGCGGGGGCCGCTCCGCTGGTCGCCGCCTTCTACGGCGAGCCGCGCGTGGCCGGCCTCGTGGCCGCGTTCGGGCTGCAGATCATGGCCTATGGGCTTGGCGCCCAGCATCTGGCGCTTTTGACGCGCCGCATGCAGTTCGGCCGTCTCGCGATCATCGATGTCGCCAGCGCTGTCGCCGGCCTCGCCGTGTCGATCGCCTGGACCTTCATCGACCGCTCCTACTGGGCGCTGTTTGCCGGCACGCTGACCGGCGCGGTGCTGCCGACGCTCTGCTACTGGGCCGGTTCGCGCTGGCGTCCGAGCCTGCCGCGCAAGGTCGCCGGAATCAGCGAGCTGGTCAATTTCGGCGCCGGGATCACCGGCTTCAATTTCGCCAATTTCTTTGCCCGCAATCTCGACAATGTGCTGATCGGAAAATTCTGGGGCGAGGCCCAGCTCGGCCTCTACGACCGCGCCTACAAGCTGCTGCTGTTTCCGCTGAGCCAGATCACCAATCCATTGTCAAAGGTGATGGTGCCGGCGCTCTCCAGGCTGAAGGACGAGCCGGACCGCTACCGCAGCGCCTATCTGCGCGTCATGCCGCTGATCCTGCTGGTGGCGCTTCCCGGTGTCGCCTTCGCCACCGCGATGTCGGACGTGCTGATCCCGTTCGTGCTCGGCGAGCAATGGCGCGAAAGCGCCAGCATCTTCCTGGCACTTGGCTTTGCCGGGTTGCTGCAGCCGCTCAACAACCCGGCGGGATGGCTTTTCGTCAGCCAGGGCCGCTCCGGCGATTTCATGCGCTGGGGCATCGTAACGGCCGTGACCTCGGTGATCGCCTTCATGCTCGGCCTGCCTTATGGCGCGCTGGGCGTGGCGATCGCCTATGCGATCAGCGAGTATCTGCGGACGCCTTTCCTGTGGCTCTATATCGGCAAGAGCGGTCCGCTGCAGGCCCACCATGTGCTGCGCGCCGCAACGCCTTTCGTGCTTGGCGCCCATCTGGCACTGGCCGCCATCTGGTTCATCAAGCCGCTGTTGCCGCAGCAGCATGTCGTTGCCTTGGCCAGCGGCGCCGTCCTCGCCTACCTCATCACCATCGTCATCGCGCTGGCATTCGCGTCCGGCCGCGAAGCCCTGCGCGAGGCGATAAAGATGCTGCCGGCAAGACCGCCCGCGGCAACGCCTCGCGAGGCGCAATAATTTGGACGCCTTCGACAGCTACGGACATCCACTCCAGTTTCAGGTCTGATTCATGCACTACCGATCAATCTCCGACATGAACGACGCGATCGTCAGGAACCTTCACCGGCTGCCCCGCGACATCGACCTTGTCGTCGGCGTTCCCCGAAGTGGCATACTGGCGGCGACGCTGGTGAGCCTGACGGCCAACATTCCGATGACCGATCTGGATAGCTTCCTGACCGGACGGATCTACACCTCGGGCGTCACCAAGCGCCGCGCCGCGCTCGATCGCAAGGCCTCCGAAATGCGCAAGGTGCTGGTGATCGACGACAGCGTCGCCGGTGGCAATGCCATGCGCGACGCGCGCGCCCGCATCGCGGCGGCCGGTATCGAAGCGGACTTCACCTTTGCCGCGGTGTTCGGCCTGCAGCCGGAACACCAGGAGACTGACTTCGTCTTCGAGGTCGTGCCGCATCCACGCATGTTCCAGTGGAACTTCATGCATCACAAATTCCTGGCACAATGCTGCGTCGACATAGACGGCGTGCTGTGCCTGGATCCGACCGAGGCGGAAAACGACGACGGACCGGTCTACGAGAAGTTCCTCAGCGAGGCGCGGCCTCTGCATGCGCCGACCCACAAGATCGGCTGGCTGGTCACCAGCCGGCTGGAGAAATACCGTGCGCTCACCGAGGCGTGGCTCGCCAAGCACGAGATCAAATACGACCAGTTGATCATGCTCGATCTGCCGAGCAAGGCGGAACGGCAGCGGCTTGGCGCGCATGGCAGTTTCAAGGCCGATTTCTACCGCAGATCCAATGCCGTCCTGTTCATCGAGAGCGAACACGAGCAGGCGCTGAAGATCACCGAACTGTCCGGCAAGCCGGTGCTGTGCGTCGAAACGCATATGGTCAGCTTTCCCGACGCGCTGTCGCTGCCAGCGCTTGGCCAGGCGGCCCGCAACCTGCCGGCAAGGCTGCGGCAGATCAAGTCGCAGGAAGGGCGCAAAGCGGCCGCCAAGACCCTCGCCCGCGCGCTGCTTGGCGCACGCGGTTACGAGACGCTGAAGAACCGGGTCAAGCGCCCGGCCTGACCCGGACTACCAGCATCCTTACGCCGCTTGCCGCGCGCGTTGCTGTACCGCCCTGTCGAGTATCGAAAAGAAGGTGGCGAACTGGCGATCCGGATCCAGTTCGGGCCGCCCGGCGAAGCTGCGCGCGAGGCCCGAGAGCCGGTCATATTCCTGGTTGTCGTTCCACAGCCGCCTGACGGCCGCGACCCAATCGGCAAGCGGAGCATCGTAATCCAGCACCACGCCGCCGGGGCCGACCGCTTCGGGCAGACCGCCACGCCGCGAGCCGACGACCGGGATGCCACTGCAATGGGCCTCGGACGCGACGCGGCCCCAGGCCTCTTCCCATTTGCTGGGGGCAAGCAGGATCCTGGTGCGGCCATAGACTGTCTTCATGTCGCTGGTGCGGCTCTCGAGCGTGACGTTGCCGAGCGGCGCGATCGTCTCCTCGATGCGCGCGCGATGATCGTCCTCCAGTTTCCAGCTTTCGACGAACAGGAACGGGATTTCGGGGCACGCGCCAGCAACACGCACAGCAAGCTCGAAGCCTTTTTCCTCGTAGGGGTTGATCAAAGTGACAAACTGGCCCGTCGTCTGGGTGCTGTAATGCGCCGGATTGATGGTCGGCGGGATCACCGCCGCCTCGATGCCGAACTCTCTCTTGTAGGTGCGCGCGGTGAACTCCGAGTTGGCGATGTAGAGTGCCGAACGCAATTCCCGCAGATCGCCACCCAGTTCATGGAACTCGACATTGCGGAGATAAACGACCAGCGGCACGCCCTCGGCCTGCAATGCCTTGCCGAGCGGAACCGATTTGTGACACTGGACCAGCGCCACATCCGGCTTCTGCCTGTCGACGGCAAAGGCTGCTGCCTCCCAGGGAAACCACGCCCGGATCACCGGATAGCCGGGATAGCTGTCGACGACCGCCGGCTGCCGCAGCAGCTTCATCTTGGCGCGCGCCTTCAAGCCGAAGACACCGTCCCCGAACAGCGCGGCCAGCACGGCGGCCTCATGCCCATGTTCGATCAGCTGTTCGACCAGATGATGGGTGCTCGACTGAACGCCGCCGCTGAATTCCGGTGGGTAGCCGTTACCGCCTGCAAAAAGAACTTTCATGGTCCTGGCTCCTGGTCTTTTCGCGTTTCATTCCATGCAGCCCGATCAAGGGCTGCGTTGAAGGCCGCCTCAGGCATTCTGCGGCGGATCGAGTTTCGCGAACGGATTGGTACATGACTGCCATCCGGTGAACCGGATCGGATCGCTTGGCGAACTGCGCCATGCGTAGTCCGTCAGCATATGGAATTCGGCGATGACCCAGCGGTCGAAATGCACCAGATCTTCCCGCTTCTGCTGGGGCAGCAGGCGGCGTGCGGCGCCCAATTTGAACTCCTCCGCCAGAGTGACGGCGTCGCTCAGCTTCTCGCTCGGAAAGATCCATGGATTCCTGTCGCGGAACGCCAGCACGAACTGCTGCAGATGCTCGATGCGCATGTTCAGCGTGCCGAAGTATTTTTCGAGCGTGACACGGACGAGGTCCTCGTCTGAAAACGAGGAGACGGCGGCATAGGCAATGCCCGTCGACACCACACCACCCGCCACGATCGCCAGGGCCGAACGTCTGGAAATTTCGATCATCCGATACCTCCTTTCACGCGATCCGGCTCGCCGCCCGCAAGGACAGCGCTGCCGCGGTCAGGCTCGGATTGGCGCAGGAGCAGCTTGGATAGGTGCTGGTGCCGACGACAACCAGGTTTCTGAGCCGGTGATGGACCATGTTGCTGTCGATCACCGAATCGGCCGGGCCGGTGCCCATTCTCAGCGTGCCCTGGACATGCGATTCGGTCGGCCGGATGCCGCGGTCGAAGAGCTTTTCGACCGGCAGCGGGGCAAGCAGCCCAGGCAATTTCTCCAGCGCCCGGGCCATGCCTTTGACCGCGTAGTCCGACGGCGCCTTGAAGCTGACGAAGGCATTGTCGTCCTCGTCGAGGGTAACGAAATTCTCGTGATCGAGCAGGTTTTCGGTGACCACGACAAGCGGCAGCGCCTGGCGCAGCCGCCCCTTTTCGGCACGCATTCCGTGTTGCCAACGGTTCTCGAAATAGACGAGTGCCGCCGCATGCTCCGATCGGTGCGGACCGTCATAGAGGCCGAAATTCAGCCCCGTCGTGATGGTGCTGCCGTCGAAATTGTCGACACCGTCGAGATAGACCTCGAAATTCCAGCCGTAGGATTCGTGCAGGCCGCGCCCGACGAATTCGTCGCCCAGGCCGGATCGCAGCATGATGGCCGCGCTCTGGATGGCATTGGCGCCGAGAATGAAGAGGTCGCTGGTGACCGAATATTCCTTGCCGCCGTGAACGAAAGTGACCGAACGAACCGTTCCGCCGACATGATCGAGCCGCCGCACTTCCGCGCCGAGGCAGACCGAAACGTCGGGATCCTCGAAGACATGCATCAGCCCGTTGTTGACAGTGAATTTCGCGTCGACCGGGCATAGCCAACAGCGCAAATTGGCACAGCATGAGGTGCGCTGCGCGGTCGGCACGCGCGCTCGTGCCGTCGGCATGACGAAATGCTGGCCGGGCTGCGCCGCCTTCATCATCCGGTCCGGTGTGGACATGCGATGTGGCGGCTGCGGAAACGGCCGCGAACGCGGCAGCATCGCCGCCATGTCGGGATCGCCCGAAATCGACATGATGTCTTCGGCGTCGCAGTAGAACGGCTCGACGTCGTCATAGCTGATCGGCCAGTCGTTGCCGATGCCGTAGGTGGTCTTCAGCCTGAAGTCATTGGGATGGAACCTTGGCGTCTGCGCGAACCAGCAGTTCGTTCCGCCACCCAGTCCGATCGTGTAGTTCCAGGGCTTGTCGGAATTGGTCTTGTAGGTCGTCTCGTCATCGATGTCGGTGTTGGCGTTCTGGTTGAGCTGCCATTCATGGGTGTTGTGCCGGCCCCACTCCAGAACCAGGATGCGTGCCTTTCGCCGCTTCGCGAACTCGTGCAGGAAAAAGGCCGAACCGAAGCCGGAACCGATCGCGACAAGATCGAAATGATCCCTGGTGATTTGCTCCGGCTTTACGTCCAGCACCATCAGCCACAAGTCCTTTCCGCGCCGAGCGCGCCCACCAGATTCTGCTTCCAGGTCTCCACGCCCGGCCTCACGCCGCTATCCTGCCGATCGAGTGGTATTCGATGCCGTGGCGAGCGACGACCTTGGGGTCATACAGGTTGCGGCCATCGAAGATGACCGGCGTGGTCAGCGCGTCCTTCAGCGCGTCGAAGGCTGGAGCGCGGAAGCTCTTCCATTCGGTGGCGATCAGCAGCGCATCGGCGCCGCGCAGTGCCGCTTCCTTGGTGCCGCACAACAGCAGGTCGTCGCGCAGGCCGTAGAGGGCCTGGCATTCCTGCATCGCCTCGGGATCATAGGCCTGCACAGACGCGCCGGCCTTCCAGAGCGCCTCCATCAGCACACGCGCCGGCGCCTCGCGCATGTCGTCGGTGTTGGGCTTGAAGGCCAGGCCCCACAGCGCAAAGGTCTTGCCCCCAAGATTGCCCTTGAAATAGCGGTTTACCTTGTCGAACAGGACGGATTTCTGGTCGTTGTTGCGCTCCTCGACGGCGCGCAGCAGCTTGGCGTCGAACTTGACGCCTTCGGCGGTCTTGATCAGCGCCCGCACGTCCTTTGGAAAACACGAGCCGCCATAGCCGAGGCCCGGATAGATGAAATGGTAGCCGATGCGCGGATCGCTGCCGATGCCCTTGCGGACCTCCTCGATGTCGGCGCCAAGCTGCTCGGCCAGGTTGGCCATCTCGTTCATGAAGCTGATCTTGGTCGCCAGCATGCAATTGGCGGCATATTTGGTGAATTCGGCGCTGCGCACGTCCATCACGATCATCTTCTCGTGGTTGCGGTTGAACGGCGCGTAGAGCTCGCGCATCACCGCCTCGGTGCCCTCGCTCGAGGTGCCGACGATGATGCGATCCGGCTTCATGCAGTCGGCGACCGCCGAACCCTCCTTGAGGAATTCCGGATTCGAGGCGACGTCGAAGGCGAGGTCCTCACGACCTCTTTTCTTCAGCGTTTCGGCGATCCTGGCCTTTACCTTTTCACAGGTGCCGACCGGCACGGTCGACTTGCCTACGACGATCTTGGGCGCGTCCATTTCGCGGCCGATGGTCTCGGCGACCGCCAGCACATATTTGAGGTCGGCCGAACCGTCCTCGCCGGGCGGCGTGCCGACCGCGATCATCTGGATCTCGCCATGCTTGACAGCGGCCGCGGCATCAGTGGTGAACTTGATGCGACCGGCGGCGTGGTTCTCCTTGACCAGGCTCTCAAGCCCCGGCTCGAAAATCGGCACGAGCCCCTGGTTGAGCCGCTCGACCCGGCCTGCGTCGATGTCGACGCACACCACCTGGTGGCCGACTTCGGCAAGCACCGCCGCCTGCACGAGACCGACATAGCCAATTCCAAACACCGTCAAATTCATTCGGTTTCGTTCCCATTCAAGGCGGCGGACCGTTTTCGGTCCGGCCAGTTCAATTCGACTTTCCCAACTACTTTACGCTGCATGCCAGCGATTCCGGAAACTGACAGGGCTCGCCGAGTGCGGTAAAGGCAACGCGCTCGACCTGCAGCGAAAGCTTGCGGCCAGGATCGGCGAACGCACCCATCCAACCCTTCATCGTATCGCTGCCCCACAGGCTGAAGAAGATCTTCTGCGCATGGGTGGGCAGCTTCGCTGGGTCGGTGATCGTGTTGACGAGCTGGCCGTTGAGGTACCAGCGCAAGCTGTCCTTCTGCCAGACGAAAGCGTAGTCGTTGAAGGCGTTTTCGGTACCGCCCGCGACGTCGACCAGCTTCTCGTTCTTGCCCTTGCCGCCGATATAGGCGTTGACCTGCACCTTGGAGGTGTCCTTGGTCAGGATCTCGAAGTCGATCTCGTCCCAGGGCTGCTTGTCGGTGGGGCCGATATAGGAAAAGAACGCCGCATTGAGACCGGGACCGGTGTCGGTCTTCATCCGCGCCTCATAGGTGCCGTAACCGAAGCGCTGCTTGGTCTGGATCTCGCCGCAGACGAAGTCGCGGTCCTTCAGCTTCTGCTTTTCGAAGCCGAGCGACAGCACGCCGTCGGAGAGCTTAACCATGCCCTTCGACCAGGTGCAATTCTGATGGCTGCCGTTGTTCCAGCCGTCGGAAACGTACCAGCGCGCACGATCGAAGCTCTTGAAATCGTCGACGAATGATGGCGACGTCGGTATGTCCTGGGCACGGGAAGGGGTCGTTGACAGGCTGCCGAGAGCGGCAAGCAGCAAGGCGCTGATCGAAATCAGCCGCCTCAAGCCGGCTTGCCTGGCCCGAGGCGTGAACGGCGTTCCGCCGGTTGCGATGGTGGACGTAGCTTTCGGATCCGAATTCATACCAAACTTACCTTTGTGCTGTGCTTCCCCCAACCCAAAGTCGACATTCGAACCGCTCCTGAACGGGCCAACCCTGACCTCCTACGTGACCCTCCCGAATTGCTTTTCCTGCCTCGCATCAAATCTGTTGCAACAGTTCCCGAGCCTTCACTCTTACGCCCTGCCGGCGCCTGCCGGCTTGGCGAATTCGGCCGGAGTGGCCGAATCGGACGCGCCATCCTCATGGAAGAGCACGTCCAGCGAATGACGAAGCTCCTTCATCATGCCGTTCTGGCGCGACAGCGCCGCGATCCGGCGCTCACAGTTCAGGATCGACTCCGTCAGCGCGTTGACTTCGGATGACCGACGGTCGGAGGTGGAGCCGTTTTCCATCGCCTCGACCAGGAAGGCGGCGTTGGTCGCCTTTGTCCGATAGCGATTCTCAAGTCCGGCTCTCTCGGCCTCGATCTCTGCCGCGATCTGCTCGAAAAGCTTTGCCAGACGATCAAGCCGCGAACCGTCGGTTTGCCGGTCGCGGGCCGGATCCCTTGATCTGAAGCCGAATATCGAGGCCATGAGTTCAGGTTCCTGTCATCGCCGGCTTCCAGGCCGGGTTTGTGGCCGATCCCCGCAACCGGGGTCCAAAAGTTGCATCGTCCTGCTCCTCTGACGGGAGAGACATCAGACCAATCCGATCGGGGCCAGTTCGGCTGGTCGTCTAATTTGCTGCACCGCAACATAGACTGCCATCCCCGGAGCCGTGAGGCAACCACCCAAATCGTAAACTCATAAATCCGTCCGAAATGGTTTGAACGACAAGCCGGCACTGGCGGACGGACCGGACGGCCGGATATCCTCAACGCTCCTTGCCGGTGCTGGTTCCGGCCATCAGAAAACGCAATGGCGGCACATGGCTCCGTTTCGAGGCGAAGCCGGCGCGGCGAAACAGCGACTCGAGCTTGTCGGCGGCAACGCCGCGAACGATGGGAACGAGGTTGGATTGACTGGCCAGCGCATAGGCCGCGGCCGATGCCAGTCCCCGCTCGGCCTTGACGTCGAGGAAATTGCGCAACCGGAATTTGTCGCGCACGTGCCGCTCGTGCCGCCTCAGCACCGCTTTCGAGCCTTCCGGCAGGCTTTCGATTGCCAGCAACGCCAGATCCGCATCGGCCAGGCGTTCCAGGTCCTGCGTCTTGTGACGACCGCTCAGCGAATCAGCGCGGACGATGGCGCCGTAGCCGCATGAGCGGATGACCTTGAACCGTGCCCCGCGGGCGACGGCGCGCGCGTAGAGCTCATAGTCCTCGCCCAGGCGTAAGCTCTCGTCGTAGCGCAGCCCGTGGCGGTCGAGGAAGGCACGACTGATGACAGGCTTGAGGAAGCCCAGCTCGCCCCTTTGCACCCGTCGCCTGGAGATGTTGCCTTCGACGAAGCGTTCGAAATCGAGGAATTCCGGCTCGGCGGCAAATTGCGGGGCGACGATTTTCGTCACGTCGCCGGTCGCATCGTCCCGGATGAGCATGATGTTATCCGCCGCGAAATCCCAGTCGGCGCCGGCAAACAGGTTGCGAAACCGGCCTTCGAGGAAAAAGTCGTCGGCGTCGAGAATGCTGATGAACGGCGACCTTGAACCGGCGATCGCGGCGTTGCGGGCGAAAGAAGGACCGCGATTGACATCGAGACGCATCACCGTGAGCCGGCCGCTGCCGTCGTCGGCGGATCGGGCGGCTGTCGCGGTGTCGTCGGTGGAAGC
Organism: Mesorhizobium sp. Mes31; assembly: GCF_024519675.1. Taxonomy (NCBI): domain Bacteria; kingdom Pseudomonadati; phylum Pseudomonadota; class Alphaproteobacteria; order Hyphomicrobiales; family Phyllobacteriaceae; genus Mesorhizobium; species Mesorhizobium sp. Mes31. The sequence goes on from NZ_JALJRL010000001.1 coordinate 352,312, forward strand.
ATCGTCGACGACGACGACCTCCGCCACTTCCGGTTCGCGCAACGCGGACGCGATGGCTACGGCGATTGTCGGCGCCGCGTTGCGGGCCGCGATGATCACGCAGACTTGGGGTTTGGTAGTCATCGACATGGATTTGCCTCTCGTACAGGTGATACCGACTTGTGTTCGCCCCGTACCCATTCGATGCCCGATATGCTTTTCATCACTGACCGCCCGGCCGTTCAAAGATGCGGCGGCTGATGTCGGCCGACGCCGCCCAGCCGGCCTCGGCCAGATAGCGGACCGGCGCACGGCCGCACAATTCCCACAACACCGTTCGCCGCTGCGGCCACCGCAGGGACGACAGCCACGGCGCGATGACCATGTTGAGCAGGTCCTCGTTGCCGATGCGTGACAGGATTCGTGTGGCCCGCTCCGACAGAAGCGTGCCGACGCCGCCGAGCAGTACATCGGCGGCGCGCAGGCCAAGCAGCAGCGTGTCGTCCAGTCCCTGCCTGACCGCGGCGTCAAGCACAAGCTGCTGATCCGCCTCGTCGAGGCGGCTGGCGCTGGCGCGAACGTCGCAGACATAACCCGCGCAGGGTTCCCGATTGAACAGCGCCTTGGCGACGCTGATGCAGGACAGAAGCAAAGTGTCGGCAGCCGAGGTGAACGGCACCGTCGCACCGGCGATCTCGAGCTGGCGCTTGCGCCGCAGAAACCCGTCCGCATCGCGCGGGCTCGGCGAGCCCGGCTGCTGGAGGCGATAGTGAAGATCGAGCGTGGACGGCCTCGGCCCGTCGCCGCGCGTCATGTGCTGTTCGCCAAGGAAGCGAACCCACCAGACGGAGCGCGACTTGCCGGCGACCTCGTAGCCGATCGAGCGGAGCGCATCACGCGCCGGGAAAAACCCGGCCGGCGAAACCAGAATGTCGACATCGCCGGAAGGCTTCATGAAATGGTCGTCATAGAGCAGCTGCTGCTGGAACGGGCCCTTGAGGAAGACGAAATCGATCTGCCTGGCGCGCAGCACGTCATGAATCGCCATCGAATCCATGATGCAGGACGCGTTCATCGAAACCGTCCTCCTGCGGTAAGTGTCCAACCAGTGAAAAAGCTCGGCCGGTCTTTCACCCGCCGGCGCGCGCGACAGCGCCTTGAGGACAAAGGTCGCGATCTTGTTCAACCTGGCAATGTCGGCAACATTGGCGACGCTCAGGCCAGGCATCGACATGTCGCCGGCAGCGGCTCCCGGCCCCGCGAAATATAACCGCAGGCAAGCCTGTACGTAGGCAATCTCGTCGGCACAGTCGGCGGCGCGCAATCGTTCGTATGAACCGTCCGACAAGGCCATTTAGCGCACAGTCTCCTCAAGAAGTGATTTGCTCGCCGCCAATGCTGCAAGTGCGAAGCAAGCATCACCAAAAACCTCGATGCCGTAAAGCCTTTCCTTTTGCAGTGCGGAATTTCGGCCTTTTGGAGCCCGGAATTCTACAACCATAGCGTTTGCCTCGTGATCTGAGGGCAGCGCAAATTCCGGTTGAGATACCACCCCTGCCAGGGCGTTTCAGCCGGCCCTTGCCAAATGAAACTGCTTTTTTAGCGATGCCTAAATAGAAGGCGCTCGGGCAAATATTTTATGCAAGCAAAATCAAATGCTTAAAGAATCACCATCGCCATAGCGCCGACGCACAAGGATTCGGCTTGAAAGATGTCAGGTTTTAGGCATCTCTTACACGTATCGCGACGCCCGCAACCCGTAATTGATTAACGCTTGGTAAATCAGACTTGACTCATAAATGCTGCCATGCAGCTATTGCGCCGCAGCATGAGAAGTGCTGACGGCACTCGACAGGCCGTTTCCAGTCTTTATTGGAGAGTAAAATGGAACAGAATGTTGAAAAGCATGAATACGAAACGCCAAGCCTGACGGTACATGGTTCTATTGAAACCATCACCCAGGGCGGCGGCGGCAGCACGGCGATCGATGCATCGTTTCCCGCGCATACGCCGATCGGCGACCTGACGTTCTCCTGAGCCTATCACAAACTTCCAGGGTGACGACGTTGGGACTCTGGATGCAAAAAAATAAGAGGGTCGGGGGCCAAAAACCTCCGACTCCCCTTTCATTACCCGGAACTGTCGAAGCGTAGTGTAAACGAGGTTTGGTGATGAACTGGAACCCATCCGACCACGATTTGGTGAGCGCGACCAAGGACGCCGTGGCTTGCGAGTTTGGCGAAGGCCTGGCGCTGCTCAACTTGAGATCCAACATCTATTACAGCCTGAATGGCGTCGGCGCCTTCATCTGGGACCTGATCCAGGCACCGAAGTCGATCGGGGACATCCGCGGCGCCGTGCTTGCGCGCTACAATGTCGAGCCGGCGCGCTGCAAAGCCGACGTCGACGCATTGCTGAAGGGCCTGGCGGACAACGGGCTTGCGAGGCTGCATCATGAGGAACTTGTCTAGGCAGGTTCCGCAAAAGTGGGCCACGGTTTTGCGACAAGAACCTGCGACAGAAAAACGCCCTAAGCAGACGAAGCGCCAGCGAGGTATGCTTAGGGTTCTCTCCCTGAGCGGCTCGGAAATGATCTTCCTCGCCCGCTGCCTGCTGGTGGTCACGGCGGTTCGGCTGGGGCTGACACTGCTGTCCTACAACCGTGTCCGCGGCTTGGTGACGCGGCTCGAGGCGCGTCAGTGCGCCAGCATGGGCGAACTGCGCCGTGTCGCGTGGGGCGTTGCCGCCGCAGCCCGTTTCGTGCCGCGCGCCACTTGCCTGACCCAGGCGCTTTCAGGCCAGTACATTCTCGCCCGCCAGGGCAATGCCTCGAAAATCCGCATCGGCATCGAACGCGGCACCGGCGAGCAGCTGAAAGCGCATGCCTGGCTGGTCAGCGACAACCATGTCGTCCTCGGCGGATCGATCGACGGCTTCGCCCATCTCGTCGACCACGGCAGCCGATGAGCGGCGTGGCCGGAATCCTGCTGCGACAGGGACACGCGCCAGCGGCCCAAGGACACGCCTCAGCGGTCCGGGGACACGCGCCAGCCGCAGCGGATATACAGCAGATGCTGGCGCGCATGCGCCATCGTGGCCCTGATGGAAATTCGTGGTGGCTGGACAGCGGCATCGCCCTTGGCCACGCCTGGCTCAACACGTCAGATGAAGCCGGCCCCGGCCCGCTGACCATGGCCGGCGGCAAGCTGGCCATCACCGCGGATTGCCGGCTGGACAACCGCGACGAACTGCTGGCCAGGCTGGGTATCCGGGACAGGTCGGTCGCCGATGCCACATTGCTGATGCGGGCCTATCTGCGCTGGGGCGAAGCCTGCCCCACGCAACTGCAAGGCGATTTCGCCTTCGCCATATGGGATGCCGAGCGACAGCTCCTATTTTGCGCGCGCGACCATTTCGGGGTCAAACCGTTCTACTACCACGCGGCGGACCGGCATTTCGTCTTTGCCTCCGAGATCGGTCCGATCCTCGGCGTCGACGGGGTCGGCACGCGCGTCAATGAACACCAAATCTCGGGCTTCCTGGCCGGGCTCCCCGACGACCCGCAGTCGACGCCCTACAGCGATATTTTCAGCCTGCCGGCCCGCCACAGCCTCACCGTCACCGCGCAACAGGTTATGCTGCGCAGATACTGGCAGATCGAGCCGTCGCCACGACCGATGCGCTCGGATGCGGCCGAGGAATTCGCCGATCTGTTTTCGCAATCGGTCCGCAACCGCATGCGGGGAACCTCTGCGATCGGCGCGATGCTGAGCGGCGGCCTCGATTCCTCGTCGATCGCCTGTGTCGCCGGCATGCAGAATGCCACCGCGCGCAAGCCAAAGCTGCCGACCTTCTCCCTGATTTTCGAGAAGGGCTCTTCGATGGACGAACGCCCGTTCATCGATGCCGTGCTTGACCAGAACAAGGTTGACGCGACGCTGATTCCGGTCGGCAATTATGCGCCGTTCGCTGAATTTGAACGCGTGCTGGAGGAACAGGAAGGAACGTTCCTGGCGCCAGGCCTCACGCTCACCCGCGGCATCTACCGGACGGCGGGCGCCAATGGCATCAAGGTGCTGCTGGACGGCCATGGCGGCGACGAGGTCGTTTCGCAAGGTCATGGCCACCTGCATGAGCTTGCCAATGCCGGCCGGTGGATGGACCTGTGGCGTGAGATCCGCAGTGCCTCAGATACCTATGGGGACAGCACGCTTGGCATGTACTTCCAGTTCCTGACCATCTACGGGCCGGCCTGGCGCATCGCGAAGCTGAGACACGTGGCGAACCGTGTCCTGAACAGGATCCGCAAGCCGGCACAGGCGCCGCGCGGCGGAAGCTGGCGCGACCTGATCAATCCGGACCTGGCCAGGCGAACCGAGCTTGTCGACCGGTTTCATCGCGCCGGCTACATGCCGCCCGGCGTCAAGGCCAGCGATGCCTTGAGCCATCGCTGGATCCTTTCAAACGGCTATGTGCCGCATGCTTTCGAGGTTCTCGACAAGGCCGCGGCCAATTTCGGCGTCGAGCCGCGCTATCCCTTCTGGGACAAGCCGCTGGTGGAGTTCTGCCTGGCGCTGCCGGGCGAAGAAAAGCTCAGCCACGGTTTTGGCCGCTATGTGCTGCGCCGCGCCATGGAGGGCATCCTGCCGGCGGCGGTCCAGTGGCGGCGCGACAAGATCGATTTCACCTCCAATCTCGTCAATGGCATGCTGCGCAACCATCGCGACCTGCTGGAACAGCTGCTCGTTTCGGATTCCAGCCGCATAGCACCCTACGTCAACCTTCCGGAGGTCAGCGCGGCCTATGCGCGGCTGCAGCGCCAGCCTGACCAGGCAGCCCCCCTGGACGTCCAGTATGTCTGGCGCTCGGCTTCATTGTCGCTCTGGCTGCGGCAGGTGCAGTCCGGCGGGAGCCCCGCATGATGCCTCGCAACGAGCCGCTCGCCCGAGACGTTGGTCATCCCCTGGCGCATGGCGGAGCCGCGCGAGAGCGGCGCTTCTATCGGGCCTACGGCCTGACCATCGCGTCCGAAGTGTTGCTGCCCGAGTTGGAGCCGACGGCGCCAACGGTGGCGGATGTCGTGATCGCCGTCGGCACGATCGACCTGCCGAAGCCCTCGCCCGAGGCCGCGACCGACTTCCGCTTCGAGCCAGACCGGCAGTATCTGGCATGGGACGCCGTCGGCGCGTTCCTGATCACCGACGGTCGCCGCATCGACATCGAGCCGGCGCCCGGCGTCGACGACGCGCTGATCGCGTTTCCGCTGCTGGGCCCGGTCCTGGCGCTGCTGCTGCACCGGCGCGGCCTGCTCGTCCTGCACGCCAGCGCCATTGCCGTGGCCGGCAGGAGCGCTATCTTCATGGGCGACAAGGGCGCCGGCAAATCGACGACGGCAAGCGCGATGATCCGTGCCGGACATGACCTGCTTACCGATGACGTGGTGGCCCTGGACCTGACCCATCCGAACCAACCGATGCTCGTTCCGGGTTTCCCGCAGATCAAGCTCGCTGCCGATGCGGCGGCCGCGATCTCATTCAGGGACGCGGAAGTCCGGCCGCAAGCGCATCCGGCGATCGACAAGATGCAGCATCGCCTGAATGGCGCCTTTTCCGGCGACAGGGTGCCGGCAAGCAGGATCTATATACTGGAGCGCGGCGAAAAGGCCGACATCACACCCTTGCCCGGCATCGCCGCCTTGCCGGCAATCATCAAATTCTCCTACGTGACGCGTTTCGGCCGCGCGGCCCTGCCCGACGATTTCGCGGCGATGCATCTTCGGCAATGTTCAGGACTCGCGAACCATGTCGGTGTGTGCCGCCTCGAAGTGCCGACGGGCCTGGAGCGGATCGACGAGGCCGTGGCCCTGATCGAAAGGGATCTGGCGGCCGATGTCTAGGTCATCGGTCTTCAGCCTGTCGCTGTTTCGCGACGTCGCCGCCTTCGGCGCCGTTATCGCCCAGATCGGCGGGCGGCGAACCTGGACGGCGCTGCTCTTCCTGATCCTGGGCAGCCTGACCGAAGGCATCTCCATCCTGCTGCTCGTGCCGCTGCTGCATCTGGTCGGGCGCGCCGACCAGGATTTCGCGGTCAGGCTGCCGAACAATGATTTCGTGCGCTGGCTGGTGCCGGACGGAACGCTGCAACTGACGACGGTGCTTTGCGCGCTGGTCGGGCTTGTCACCGTGCAGGCGGCCTTCAACCGCTTCAAGTCGGTCTACATGGCGAAACTGCTGTTCGATTTCATCAACCGCCTGCGCATGAACCTGTTCGAGAGCATCGGCAAGGCGCGCTGGGGCGTCTTCACGCGCATGCGCAGTTCCGATCTCGACCATGCCCTGACCGGCGACATCGACCGCGTCCAGGGCGCCGCCTTCTCGCTGCTGATGCTGGTGCAGATCGCCGTGCTTCTGGCCGGCTATCTCCTGGTTTCCATGTTCATCTCGCCTGTCATGACGCTGTTTGCCGTCGTGATCGGCATCCTGATGTTCGTGGCGCTGCAGCCCTTTCGGGCGCGGGCCACCGCCTTTGGCCGGGTTCTGACGGCCAATCGACAGGACCAGTACCGGACGGTCTCGGAATTCCTTGGCGGCATCAAGGTGGCCAAGAGCCTGAACGTCGAGGCGAGCTATTTCGCGCAGTTGCAGTCGACCCTCGAAAGGATGAAGGCCGACAACGTCGACTATGTGCGCAACAGCACCATCGGCACCGCGCTGTTCCAGGTGGCGAGCGTCGTTGGCCTCAGCCTGTTCATCTATGTGGCGCTGGTCCACTTCAACCTGTCGCTGGCCGAGATCGTCGTGCTGCTGCTGGTTTTCATGCGCATCGCGCCGCGCTTCATGGACATGCAAACGCAGGCCCAGCAGGTTTTGATCAATCTGCCCGCCTATGCCGCGATGCGCAGCCTGCAGACGCGCTTCGACGCCGAGCGCGAACCGGGCGACGCAGAAGCCGGCGAAGGCGGCAACCTGTCGCTGGCAACCGGGCTCAACATAAGGGACGTTTCCTTCGGATATGGCGATGACCCCACCAAGACCGTCGTCACGGGCATCACCTTCGGCCTCCCGGCGGGCAAGGTCACCGCCCTCATCGGCCCCTCCGGATCAGGCAAGAGCACGATTGCCGACATGCTGCTCGGGCTGCTCGAGCCGACCGCCGGCAAGATTCTCGTCGATGGCGTCGAGATCGATGCCGCCAACCGCCGTCGCTGGCGCGGTCAGGTGGCCTACGTGCCGCAGGACGTGTTCCTGCTGCATGACACGATCGCGGCGAACCTGCGCCTTGCCGCGCCGCAGGCCAGCGACGAGGATTTGTGGACCGCGCTGCGCTCCGCCCATGCCGGCGAATTCGTCGAGCGGCTCGACCTCCGGCTCGGGACGGTGGTCGGCGACCGGGGCGTGCGGCTTTCGGGCGGCGAGCGCCAGCGCATTGCGCTTGCGCGCGCGCTGCTGCGCAAGCCGTCCCTGCTCATCCTGGATGAGGCCACCAGTGCGCTCGACTGGCAGAATCAGTCACTGATCGCCCAGTCGATCGATGGATTGCGCGGCACGATGACGATCCTGACCATTGCGCACCGGCCGTCGATGATAGCGTTCGCCGACTGGGTGGTGGCAATGGAACATGGCCGTATCGTTGAAGTCGGGCAATATCAGCGGCTGAAGGCAAAGGCCGGAAGCCGATTGTCGAAGATGCTGTCGGGCGAGCAGTCCGAGACGGAACCTGCCGACGTGGCTTGAGCCCGGATGCGGCCGAGTCAGTGCAGGCTGCGCCTGGCGCCCAACTTATCGCCTTCGGCCACCTCGGTCGTGTTCAACTTTCTTTCGGCGTCGCGAGCCATGTCGGCTGGCGTCGGCGCGCTGCCGGCGATCATGGCATAGACGAGCACGAAGTAACCCGCCTGGATGACGACGGCGCAAATGATGACGCGCACCAGTATCGTGCCTGTCGAAGCACCGCCCAACCAGGACCAGCCAACGACGATCGCCAAAGCGAAGATCATCCCAAGGATGAATTTTGGAAGTGCCATACCCAACAGCCCATAAACCGGCTCGGGTTATATCCAACGATTGCCCTACCCGAGCGCCGTCCCTTGTCATGCGGGCTTGTTAAGTCGCCCGCTCTCGGCCGGTTGCTTCCGGCCTTTCCAACCTGTCGGTACTCTGACAGGTATAATTTGCAATTCTATTAAGGCGAGCAATAGGCGGCAAGGGCAACTGGACATATTTTTGATTGGAGCTTTTGTGATCGACTCGCTCATGGTGCAATGCACACGGCGGAATTTCGCCCGATCTCCTGCGCTTATCAACTTTCAGTAGAAATACGATATTAACTAGTATTTTATGTTATTTCTCCCTAGTATCAGGCAGCTCTAAAGCACTGGCATGTTCCGCGTTCCGGCAGATAGGGCGCCTCGCCTAAAAACCGCCCCAAAGTTGCCCCTATTTTTTCGCCTATGCCCATTTATTGTCACAAATGTGCTAAATATCTCGAAATTTGTGCATGGTGAGCTTATTATTTAGTCAATTCATGACGTGACTATTTCAGTAGGCCGGGAAATTGTGTGTTGCGCTGCAACATTTTTTTGGTATCGTGTGGTGAACCATTCGTTCAACGCATGGAGTTTTCCGCATGAGGGACATTGCCAAGTCGGCCACCGCGGGCTTTTCGCAGGCCGACATCGAATTTCCGCCGCCGATCGGCGGCCTGCTCAAGCGCGGCTTCGATATCACCGGTTCACTGATCGGCCTGATCGCTCTCAGCCCGCTGTTTGTCATGATCGCCTTGCTGGTCAAGTTTTCCGACGGCGGATCGATTTTCTACGGCCACAGGCGAATCGGGCGCGGCGGACGGGTTTTCCCGTGCCTGAAGTTCCGCACCATGGTTCCGAACGGCGACAAGGTGCTGGCAGCCTATCTAGCCACCAACCCGGACGCCAACGCGGAATGGATAGCGACGCGCAAGCTGAAGAACGACCCGCGCGTCACCCGTGTCGGAGCGGTGTTGCGGAAACTCAGCCTCGACGAGTTGCCGCAGATCATCAACATCCTGCAGGGCGACATGAGCCTTGTCGGACCTCGGCCGGTCGTGCGCGACGAACTGGAGATCTACGGCACTTCCGCCGTGTATTACCTGAAATCCCGCCCCGGCCTGACTGGCCTGTGGCAGGTCAGCGGCCGCAACGACGTTTCCTATGACAGCCGCGTTGCGTTCGACCGCCACTATGTCGAGAACTGGTCGCTGTTCGAGGACGTTCGCATCATCATCAAGACTGTCCCTGCCGTCTGGATGTCGCGCGGCTCCTACTGACCGGCATCGACCAACCCTTCGGCAGCAAGCACATCGGGCGATGGGGCTAAAGCGGATCGGAACGTTCAGTTGAAAACAGATATGTTCGAAGCCTTTCGCAGCGGCCCGTTTTCCGGCCGCCTGCGGCGGGCACGATTGCTGGCCACATGCCTTGTCGTGTCGCTCGTCGTCCCCCACATCGCCGTCGCCGACGACTATCGCCTCGGATCGCAGGACAAGCTCACCATCCGCGTTGCGGAATGGCAGACCGTCGAAGGCACGTTCCGCGACTGGTCGGCGGTGAATGGCGAATACACGGTCGGTCCATCCGGCACGCTGTCGGTACCGTTCGTCGGCGAATTGCCGGCCTCCGGCAAGACCACCTCCGAAATCGCGGCGGCGATCGGCGAGGCGCTGCAGCACAAGCTCGCTCTGTCGGACAAGCCTGAAGCCTCGGTCGAAATGGCGCAGTTCCGGCCATTCTACATTTCCGGCGAGGTGCAGAACCCCGGCCAATTCCCTTATGTGCCCGACCTGACGGTGCTGAAGGCGATCAGCGTTGCCGGCGGCATCAGGCGAAACGCCGACTTTGGTCCCCAGCTCGGCAAGGACATGGTCACCGCCAAGGGCAACTTCGATATCTCCGACGACCAGCGCGTTCGGCTGATCGTCAAGCGCGCCCGCATCGACGCCGACATGGCCGGCAAGACGACCTTCGAGGTGCCGAAGGAGGTCGAGGGCGATCCGCGGTTGCCGGCCATCGTCGCCGACGAGATGACGATCCTGACGTCCGACCAAAAGGCGCTGAAGCTGAAGCTCGAGGCGCTCGACGATCTGAAAGGGGTTTTGCAGTCCGAGATCGAATCGCTGCAGAAGAAGATCGTCAACCAGCAGCAGCAGGTCGACCTGGCACAGCAGCAACTGGCCAGTATCGGCCCGCTGGCTCAGAAAGGCCTGATCGCCAACGCCCGACTGCTGGATTCGCGGCAGTCCGTCGCCGACCTGCAGGGCAAGATCCTGGACTACGAAACCGCCATCCTCACCGCCAAGCAGGCGATCAGCAAGGCGGCGCAGGACGCCATCGATGCCCAGAACACCCTGAGTTCAAGTCTTGCCACCGACCGGCAGCAGACCGAGGCCGACCTGAACGAGGCCGCGCTGAAGGTGAATATGCAGAAAGGCCTGATGGCCCAGGCCAGCGATCCCGCGACGAGAGTCGCCAGCGACAGCGACCAGCAATCCAGCCTGATCTATGCACTGGTGCGAGTCGTCGACGGCAAGGCCAGCGAAATCGCCGCGAAGGAAGATACACCGGTGCTGCCTGGCGACGTGATCAAGGTGAAGATGGCGCCGCTCGCCAGCCAGTAGGCTCGCGAAGCTCAACAACACGATCAAGTGTTTCGGTTCAGAGCCTCCATCCCGACGGAATCGGGATGGAGGCTCTTCTTGTTCGAGCATGATCTCCCGCGAAAACCAGTAACCCATTCTTCCGAAATCACGCTCCATCCCTCCAGGGGTGGATCTTCAGCTTCACGCAAGCGTATCTGGCCGAAGGCTTCCCCCGGCCAGACTTCAGCGCGCGAAACGGGAGCTCATGGCCGATCGGCAACTGCCGGACGGCCGGCGTGCCGGGGCCAGGCAGGCTCACCCCTCGTTGCATCCGCCTGCTCGAAGGCCGGCGACCAGCGCGTGCGGGTAGCCGGCAGCCGCGCCAGCTTGAAGAAGCTGAAATACAGCAGGAAAGAGCCCATGATGTAGGGGTTGAGAACCTCGACCTCGACGAAGGAGCGGATCAACAGCAGCACCATCACGCCGATGAGGATCACCGAATCTGCTTGCCATGTCCTGAAGATCACGGCCGAGACATGGCCGTAGAGCGTGCGCAGCATGATCAGAGCAATCATCGCCACCCCGACGAAGCCGAGTTCGACAAGGGCTTCGATATAGGTGTTGTGGAAGTGAAAGCCGGTGCGGGTGGTGATGTAGAACTCGTTCCACAGCCGTTCGGCTTCGGCGAAACCCTGCACCCAATAGGCGGCATAGCCGACACCGAGGATCGGCGATTTCTGCGCTGCGTTCCAGCCCTGCTCCCACAGATAGGTCCGCCCGGTGAGCGTCGAATCCTTGCCGAAAATGCCGAGGATGAAGTCCATGAGCCCGAGATTCAAGGCGACGAAGGCAACCACGACCAGCAGGCCCGCGCCGATCAGGAAAATCACCCGGCGATAGCGCCGTGACAACAATTTGCTCATGGCAAGAAGCGCCACCAGCGCCAGAACCGCCGGTATCGAGGCCATCGACGTGGCGGAATGCGAAACGACCAGCAGATAGGCCGACAACAGCACGATAGGCACCGCCAGAGTGAAGCTCAGCCAGCCGCGCCTGTAAAAGGCAAGGAATACGACGCAGAAATAGATGCCGAGCGAGGCGACGAAGCCGATCTGGTTCTTGGAGGCGAAGGCGCCGACGAAGTTGACGGTGCCGTCGAGGACGTCCTCGGAATAGTGTCCGACCCGCAGCGAATAGAGCATGACGACGAATATGCCGATCAGGGCGCCGATCGTCAGTGTACGCACGCTGACGGTTCGCGCCGCGATATAGGCGCAGGCAATATGGGAGAAGTACTGGATGGCCGTCCGTGCGGTGATGCCGGGAGCCGCCGACCAGAAGACCGAGAAGCAGACATAGGCCGCAAACAGCAGGGGCAGCCAGGCGCTGGACAGCTGCCGCAGGAACCGCCGATAATCGACCAGGATGAGTGGAAGCCAGACCGCGTAATAGGCCAGGATCATTACCTGGCCGAAAATGACGGAGTAGGAAAACGCCCAGATCGAGACGGCCACGGCGAAACTGCCATAGACCGAATTCTTTTCGGGGTCGACCAGCAGGGACTTTGGAATCTTCATCTCAGAGTCCCGCCGACGCGATCCGAGCCCGGCGTGCCATGAGCCAGCCGGCATATTCGCGAACAGGGGCGTGCAATAAACGGCGTCTCCATTGTGCAGTGCAATATAACCTATCGTGCCCGGCGCTCAATGGCAAATCCGGTCACCTTGTCTTACAGCCAAGGGGACGCGGAGAGGTCAACGTCCATCCTGCAAGAACGCTACCACAGGGCTCCGCCGGTGATCTGTATGTTTTCCATGGTGATGCCCTTGGCCAGATCGGAGCACAGGAAGACCGCCAGCGCCGCGATCTCCTGGGGCTGCAGCATGCGCTGCTGCGGGTTACCCCTGGCGATCTCGGCCATCGCTTCCTCTGGCGTGCGCCCCTTGCCTTCGCGCTCGACGACCTGCGCCACGTTGCGACGCATCAGTTCGGTCTCGACCCAGGTCGGGCTGATCATGACGCAGGTGACGCCTTGCGCGGCGCCTTCCAGCGCCACGCAACGAGTGAGGCCGAGAAGGCCGGCCTTGGAGGCACAATAGGCCGGGTTGTCCTTCCAGCCGACGGAAGCCGCCGTCGAGCCGATGTTGACGATGCGGCCCCAACCGCGCCCGATCATGCCCGGCAACACGGCGCGGGTGACACGGAAGGCACCGGTGAGATTGGTGTCGACGATCTTCTCCCACAGCGCGTCGGAATGACCACAGACCGGCTGCTCGGCGGTGGTGCCGGCGGCGTTGACCAGAATGTCGGCAGGGCCGATGGCCGCTTCTGCGTTCGCCGCGAACCGATTGGTGACCTCGCTGTCGCGCACGTCGAGATGCGCGGCGTGAACCTTGGTTCCGTGCGCAGCGAGAGCCGCGCGCACGCGCTCGATCTCGTCCGCGCCGGGATAATAGGCGGCATCGGATCTGTCAGCGCCGGCGGGCGCGATGTAGGAACCGACGGCGACATTGGCGCCGGCCTCGGCCAATGCCGTGGCAATGGCAAGGCCCATGCCTGAAAACCCGCCGGTGACGATCGCGCTGCGGCCGGAAAGGTTTTGCATCAGGTGTGGTCTCCGGACAGGTCAGGGCGAGCAAGCCTGCCCAAAAGGATTTCACACGGCAAGATAACCTCCATCGATGGCCATCCCGGCCTCGGTGACGAGCGCAACCTTGCCTGCTACGCGATTCACAATATCAGTTTCCTCAAAGTGGTTTGCCCAGCCATTCTCGGTAAAAGCCTTCGAGGTCGGGTTCGAAATCATGGACGATCGGATAGCCCGGCGCTGCCGCCTCGACCTCGTGCAACGTTCCGCACTGCGGGCAGATGAATTCGCGGATCTCCATCCATTGCGGATCGGGAAGGTCGCTGTTGGGGTAGATCTCGCGCAGCGCTTGCTCGGTATTGCGCACGTTGATCGCGGCGTTCAGCTTCCAGTTCTTGCGATAATCGCCGAAGGAATGGCCGCACTCGCAGCGGGTTATTCGGTCATCGCCGCTCTGGCAGATGAACAGGTGATCGCTCACAGGCAGCAGGATCGGATCCTTCCAGGCGACGCGATCCTGATGGACGGCGACCATCTTGAAGAAACGATCATCGTCCTTGTAGGCGCTCATGATGCGCCGCGTCTGCGGCCAGGGCAGCTGACCGGCGGCCAGATCGCGGATGACTTCCTTGCTGTACGAGGTCATGGCTTAGCTCCCGGCGTGAAGATCGATCTGGCATCGACGTTCCAGAAATCACTGAAATCCTTGGTGAAGCGCGACGACAGCTTGATCGCGCTGGCATACATTTTCTTCACCTCGGGCGCGAAGTCAGCCTTCTCGACGCGGCCGCGCTCCCTGGCGATCCAGTCCGAAACCGGGATCGCCTTGGCCAGACGTTGCCTGCGCATCTCGGCCCGGCGTTTGACGGTCGCATCGATATCGGCTGTGGGATAACCGTCTTCATCGTCCTTCAGCACAATGCCAAAAACCTGGTCCGCCGCTTCGCGGGTGAGAAAACCGTTCTCGACGTCCCACGCCGTCTTGATCGGGTCGCGCTCCAGCACGTCGCCGTAGCCGCCGCCGCCATTGTAGGAATGGCTGAAGATATCGCCGGACTTGTGCGGCGACGTGATGTAGGGACCCTCCACCACGACATGGTCACCGCCGATATTCTTCTCGTAATCCGAGACATGCGGGTCAATGCCGGGCGCATGCGCCAGCGGTTCGCCTCTTGCCGCCAGCTCGTGGATGTTGGAATTGCGCACCGCGCGGTGCTTCTGGCAGGTCGGCGCGGGATAGCCGCCGCACATGCCGCCATTGTCGAATACCCTGGAGGAATGCTCCGAGGTGTGCAGCCTGAGATGCGGGGTCTTGTTGATCAGCCAGGTCGAGACGAAGGAACAGCCGCCGCGATATTTGCCGGCGCCGCCCGAGTTGGGCACAATCGAGCGGCCGATATAGACCATCGGCATCGACTGTTCCCAGACCTCGATGTTGCCCATGTCGGATTCCGGGTTCCAGCCGACATAGGCGGTGTCGAGCCCGTCCTTGATGGCGAGCGCGCCGGAACCGGCGGCTGCGCATTCGAAATGCGCCATGCCGAACGGCGTGCCATACTGGCTTTCGCCGCCCATCTCGATCATCGGGCTGTTGACCTGGCCGACAAAGGCCTCCTCGACGAAGCCACGGGCGATGAAGCCGCGTGACAAGAGCCTCTGGAAGACGCCGTAGGCCGGCAGCAGCAAGGCCCATGAAGTGGCGGTCGCCACCATCTCGTTATCGGGGTTGGTCCAGGTGCCGTGCGGCAGTTTCAGCTCGGTCGCCATCCAGGCGCCGTCATTGACCAGCCCTTCGAAATTCATGTGCTGGGTCAGCGTCACGAACATGCCGCCATCCATGCCGGCCGGCGTGCAGTTCATCGAATGGTAACCCCAGGGCTGCGTGCCCTCGAAGTCCATGGTGATCTTGCCGTCGGTGGTGATCTCCATCTCGATCGGGATGTTGTAGAGCCAGTCCGGATCGCCAAGCAGCTGGAAACCGGGTTTTCCCGCCGTGACGTGGCCATAGAAGGTGTGGCCGCGATAAATGCCGGGAACGGTGAGCTGGCGGGTACGGGCGAGCTGGGCGCGACGGCCTTCCTCGATGAACTCCTTCGACACCTTTATCCAATAGTCGAGGCCGATCTCCGAGATCAGCTGCTTGACGCTTTCGCGCATGTCGATGCAGGAGGCGACCTTGGCCTTCTCGTCGAGCACCCAGTAGATCGGCATGCGCAGATTGCGCTCGCAGCGGATGACGTAGTCGCGGCGGATCTCGTCATTCTCGCCGATCTTCTCGGCGCAGACGAACAGGCCTTCGGTGAAGCGCTCCTGCGCGAGACACACGTCGCCACCCGGCGTGATGCCGCCGGCTTCCAACTCGTGGCAGACGGCACCGGCCCAGCCGACCAACGTGCCTTCATGGAAGATCGGCACCACGTCCATGACGTCAGGCACCTGCACGGTGCCGATGAAGGCATCGTTGTTGGCGAAGATATCGCCTTCGCGGATCTTCGGATTTTCCTCGTAGTTGTTCTTGATCATCCATTTGATGAAACGGCTCATCGTATGGACATGCACCATGATGCCGTTGGAGAGCGCGATGGCGTCACCTTCGGGTGTGTAGATGGCGACCACCATTTCGCCGACCTCGCGCACGCCGGGCGAAGCCGAGATGCGGCGCGCCATTTCGCGGGCCGAGACGCAATAGGCGCGCAGCTTGGTGTGCAGCGTCTCGAATTTCAGCGGGTCCTGGTTGCGCAGCGTGAGTTCCGTGATGCCGTCATAGCAACCGGTCTCTTCCATCAGCCGCTCGGAATCGAGCAGCCGTTCGCGAAGGCGCAGGGCCGAGGCAGGTTTGTCCAACATGGCGTTCGCCCTCTCAAGCGTGGGTGTAGTGCAGCAGCGTCCATTCATCGACGAAGACACGGTCTTGCGGATGAACGACGAGCGTGGTGGCGGGATGTTCGATGATGGCCGGGCCGATCACTTCGTGGCCGGGTTGCAGGAAATCCATCTCATAGAGATTGGCCTTGTGCCAGCGCCCGCCAATATAGGCCTCGCGCACCCCCTTATGGGCGGATGCCGGATTGGAGGCGCCAAGCGGCCGCTTGAGCAACACCGGCTTGACCTTGTCGGCGGTGGCGATCAGCCCGAGCTCGGTGATGGTGAAGCCGGCCTCGCCATAGCGCGACACGCGGTGGTTGACCTTGGCATAGACCGCCTCGAACTCGTCGATGACCTTGCGCATATCGTCGGCCGAATTGACCTCGGCCAGCGGCGCCATGACCTCGACGTCCTCGAGCTGACCGGTGTAGCGCATCATCAGGAACGGCACCGTCTTGATCTTCTCCCTGGCATGGCCGTCGGCGATCATCTCATCGACCGCGGCCTTGGTCAGATCGTTCCAGACCGTCGTGACCTTGGCGCCGAAAGCGGCCAGCGTCGCCTCGTCGGCGCGCGTCGGGATATCGTGCTGTGTCGACACCGAATGACGGCGCATGAAGTCGGCGGTGGTGCAGCCGAAGGCGGAGAAGGCGGCGGCGAACTGGAAGGTGATGATGTCCTTGAAGCCGATGCCCCTGGAGCAACCGGCCAGGTGCAGTGGGCCGGAGCCGCCATAGGAAAGCAGCGTGAATTCGGAGGGGTGGATGCCTTGGCCAGAAATGACACGGCGCAGCGCGTTGTTGGCATCGGACTCCAGCATGTCGATCATGCCTTCGGCGGCTTCCTCGACGCCAACACCGAGCACACTGGAGCACTTTTCCTCGAAAGCCCGGCGAGCCTTTTCGACCTGCAGCACAACCTTGCCGCCAAGGAAATAGTGCGGGTTCAGGCGACCGAGGATGGCGTCGCAGTCGGCGATGGTGGGTTCGGTGCCGCCGCGATCGAAGCAGATCGGGCCGGGGTCCGAGCCGGCGCTTTCCGGTCCGAGGCTGACTTTTTTCGTCAACGGATCGACCTTCAGGATCATGCCGGCGCCGGCGCCGATCGTGTCGAGATGCAGCGTCGGCACGTTGAGCTTGAAACGATCCATCAGCGGCTCGTTCTCGATCCGCGTCTGGCCGCGCGTGATGACGCCCATGTCGAAGGATGTGCCACCCATATCCGAACAGATCAGCGAGTCGTTGCCGATCAGCTTGCCGACATAGGCCGCACCGAGGATGCCGCCGATCGGGCCGGAGATCATGGTTTCGTGCAGGCGCGGATGGTTGATCGAGGTCAGGCCACCGAAGGAGAGCAGCGTCTGCACGCCATATTTGAAGCCGTATTTCTTCGAGACGTCCTCGATCCCCTTGAGCTGCTTGCGGCCGCGCGAGGTGGCATAGGCTTCGATCAGCACCGAATTCAGCCGCGACTGTTCGCGGATGACCGGGCGCACCTCGTGGCTGGTGTAGACGATGATGTCGGCGCCAGCCTTCTCGACCTCCTCCCGGCAGATCTCGGCGATGCGCTTCTCGTGCACCGGATTGACGTGCGAGAAGATGGTCATGATGCAGATCGCCTCGACCTTGTCGGCGATCAGCTTTTTCGCGGCGGCGGAGACCTCGTGCTCGTAGAGCGGCAGGATGATGTCGCCGAACTGGTCGATACGCTCGGTGACGCCATGGGTGCGGCGGCGCGGCACCAGCGGATCGGGATGATGATGGGTCACCGCATGCAGCCTGTCGGCATAGGAATAGTCGGCCCAGGCCTGCAGGCCGCGGCCCATCAGGATCATGTCCTCGAGGCCCCTGGTGGTGATCAGGCCAAGCCGGCGACCGGTGCGCGACAACAGCGTGTTGAGCATGCCGGTCCCGGAATAGAGCACGACGTTGACGCCGGAAAACAGCTGCTCCAGCGAGATGCCCCAGGCATCGGCCGCGTCTTCTGCCGAGGCCAGGAAGCCCTCGGCTTCGTTCTTCGGCGTGGTCGCCGACTTGCCGATCTTGAAGTGGCCGTCCTGATCGACAAGGATGGTGTCGGTCATGGTGCCGCCGGCGTCGATGCCGATGACGATGGGATTGCCAATGATCGGCGGATTGCCAACGATGGGGCCGGTGAGATTGGGCTGGGTCACGGTCGCCTCGGGATGTGGTCTAGGTTGACGCAAGGCTAGATTGGACAGGCGGCCTCGCGCCATATGCCTAAAGACACAATGACGGCTGGGCCGGGATCGCCGAGAAAAGGGCATGCGCATGGGCAATATCTGGGCGCCGCTCGCCAGGGCGATCGCCGCCACCGGCACCGACAGGCATGTCGACTGCCTGATCGACCTGATCGGCGCGGACATCGAACACGACCTCGTCACCGTGACGCGCTATTCGGCGACGCAGACACCGGAATTCATCAAGCACCGGCGCTTTTCGGACGAGATGGTCCAGCGCTACCTCGCCAGCTACTATGTCTTCGATCCGTTCTATGCCTCGTGGCGGCGCGAGCGAAGGCTCGGCATCATGCCGCTGAAGCGGCTTGCCGACGATGAGGCCAAGCGCGGCCAATACATAGCCGGCTTCCTGGCGCAGTCGGAAATCTGCGACGAGGTCGGCATAATGCTGGCCGATGGCGGCGACTGGTGTCTCGGCATCTTCCTCGACCGCTCGAAGATGTCGTTCAAGGACAGCGAGATCTCACTGCTGGATGAGCGGCTGCCGGTGTTCGAGGCGTTGCACGCCCTCGACATCAAGGCGCGGGGAACCGAGTTCTCCCGCACCTCGGCGCCGACGAGCCCCGGCGCCTCGCCGCAGCAGCAGCCAAGCATTCCGACGAGCCTGTGGCCGGAGCTGTCGCTGCGCGAACGGGAACTGGTCCAGCTGATCCTGGCTGGCCATCCAACGGCGAACATCGCCGAGCGGCTTGGTATCACCGTCGGCACGGTCAAGAACCATCGCCGTCGCATCTACGAGAAGCTCGACATCACCACCGAACGGGAATTGTTCTTGCAGTTCTTCCAGCACCGATAGCGGCCGCATTCCGCTGGCCCACCAGTATCCCGTTTGGCGGCTCCAATCCCGGCTTGAACTTGTCCGTCGTTGACTTCACATTCGCCGCCGATTGGGAGGAATGCCACATGCCGATGAGTTTCGCAGGACGGTTTGCCGGCCGGTCGGCCGTGATCACCGGCGGCGCCTCGGGCATCGGCCTGGCCGTCGCGCAAAGGATCGTCGACGAGGGCGGACGGGTTTGTGTGTGGGACCGCGATTCCGGCCAGATCGAGCAAGCCAAAACCGTCATTCCGGCCCTCCACGGTATGGCGGTCGACGTTGCCGACGCCGCTGGCGTTGAACGTGCGGCTGCGCAAACGCTCGAAGCCCTTGGCGGTGTCGACATCCTGGTCACCAGTGCTGCCATCACCGGGCCGAACATGACCACCTGGAACTATTCGACCGAGGACTGGCAGAAGGTCATCGACATCAACATCAACGGCGTCTTCTACTGCAACAAGGCGCTGGTGCCGCATATGCTCGAGCGCAACTACGGCCGCATCGTCAACATCGCCTCGATCGCCGGCAAGGAAGGCAACCCCAATGCCTCGGCCTACAGCACCTCCAAGGCCGCCGTGATCGGCCTGACCAAGTCGCTCGGCAAGGAACTGGCCAAGACCAAGGTGACGGTCAATTGCGTGACACCGGCGGCGGTGCGTACCGCGATCTTCAAGCAGATGAGCCAGGAGCACATCGACTTCATGCTGTCCAAGATACCGATGGCGCGCTTCGGCGAAGTCGACGAGGTGGCGGCGCTGATCTGCTGGATCGCCTCGGAGGAGTGCTCGTTCACGACAGCTGCCGTGTTCGACGTTTCCGGCGGCCGCGCCACCTATTGAAACCGGCCGGGACACACCCTGCGTCAGCCCTGATGCGCTACAATTCCGCGTGACAGGGCAACGAACGAAGCTGGACAGGCGTATAGTGGGCGGCGCTGGACTCGGCGAGGGCGCAACAGGTGGGCGGAAAAGCCATGACACGGTGCAACAGTTCTGCAAGCACGATGACCTGCCAGGTCCGCACCTCTGCCTTGCGCTCGCCGGGCGCCGCGGCCATCCGGCTGGAGTCTGCTGCATTTGCTTAAGGTCGACCCAACCCCGCTGTCCGATGACGACCTTCTGGACCGCTATCAGCGCGCGGCCTTCGACTATTTCCTCGAAAACGTGAACCCCGACAACGGGCTCGTCGCCGATACTTCACGGCCGAATTCGCCGGCCAGCATCGCCGTCGTCGGTTTTGCGCTGTCCTGCTATCCCATCGGCGTGGAGCGCGGATGGATGACGCGCGAGGCGGCTGTGAAGCTGACGCTTGCCGCGCTGCGTTTCTTCTGGACCAGCACGCAAGGCAATGGCGACGACGTCACCGGCCACAAAGGTTTCTACTACCATTTTCTCGACATGCGGACCGGCAGGCGGGTCTGGCGCTGCGAACTGTCGATGGTGGACACCGCGCTGCTGATGGCCGGCGTGCTCCTGGCAGGCGCCTATTTCTCGGGCGCCGGCGAAGACGAGCGCGAGATCCGGGACCTGGCCGAGGCGCTCTATCGGCGCGTCGACTGGCGATGGGCGCAGGGCAGAACGCCCACCTTGCGGCAAGGCTGGAAGCCGAAGAGCGGCTTTCTCCACTATGGCTGGGAAGGTTACAACGAAGCGACGATCCTCTACGTGCTGTCGATGGCCTCGCCCGACAGCCCGAGCTCGGATGACAGCTATGTCGGCTGGACGGCGACCTATCAGTGGGAAAACATCTACGGCTACGATGTGCTCTATGGCGGTCCGCTGTTCATGCATCAGTTTTCGCATGCCTGGATCGATTTCGCCGGCATCCGCGACGCCTTCATGCGCGAGAAGAACTCGGATTATTTCGAAAACAGCCGGCGCTCGACCTACCTGCATCGCGACTATGCGCGGCATAACCCCTATGGCTATGACGGCTACGATGAGAACCTGTGGGGACTTTCTGCGGGCGACGGGCCAGGCGGCTTTCGCGCCAGTATAGAGCGTCGGCCTCACCGGTTTTCAGGTTATGCCGCGCGCGGCGCTCCTTTCGGGCCGGATGACGGGACGATCGCTCCGTGGTCCTGTCTGGCATCGCTGCCTTTCGCGCCGGATATCTGCCTGGCGGCGTTGCGCCATCTCGGGGATCGCTACCCCGAGGTGATCGATAATTTCCGACTGCCGAGCGGCTTCAATCCGACATTGGCGAACCGGCGAAAATTCGGCCGGCATGGCTGGGTGTCGGAAGGCCACTACGGGCTGGACCAGGGCATCGTGGTGATGATGATCGAGAACCACCGCTCGCGCCTGATCTGGAAACTGATGCGGTCCAGCCAGCACATCCGTCGCGGCCTGGGCAAAGCGGGTTTCACGGGTGGATGGCTGTCGCAGCCGGCAAGTCCGGCGCCATGTGGTCGCGATGTCGCATGAAAAGACAAAAGCAGCTGCTTTCCCTGTCGACCGCAACGACGCCGAACTGATCAGGGGCGCGCATCCGCCGCACTGGCGCAACCCCGACCCGACGGGACCGTACAATCTCGTCGTCATCGGCGCCGGCCCCGCCGGGCTGACCGCGGCCCGCGAAGCGGCGGGCCTCGGCGCAAAGGTTGCACTGATCGAACGCAGCCTGATCGGCGGCGTTTGCGTCAATGCCGGCTGCATTCCGTCGAAAGCGGTCATCCGCACCGCCAGGCTCTATGCCGACATGCGCGATGCCGGGAATTTTGGCGGCGACACACCGAAACATGTTCGCGTCGATTTTCAACGCGCGATGACGAGGATGCGGCAGATCCGGCGGCGGATCAGCCGCGCCGATTCGGCCGAGAGACTGGCTTCCGAAGGCATCGACCTCTACTTCGGCGAAGCGCGATTTTCCGGGCCGGACTCGATTCTGGTCGCCGGGCAAACCCTGCATTTCAGGAAGGCGCTGGTCGCGACGGGAGCGCATGCGCGCCTGCCGACGATTCCGGGCCTCACCGAGACCGGCTATCTCAGCAACGAGACCATGTTCGATCTCGCCGACTGCCCAAAGCGGCTTCTGGTCATTGGCGGCGGGCAGCTTGGCTGCGAGATGGCTCAGACGTTCTGCCTGTTCGGTGCGAACGTCATCCTGGCGCAGCGTGATCCGATGTTTCTGCCCGGCGAAGAACGCGACGCCGCCCAGATCCTTTCGGACGCGCTGGCGCGCGAAGGGGTAGAGGTCCGCCTGAACACCGAGGTGGTGGCGGTGCGGACAGCGGGTGGGAAGAAGCTGGCCGACCTGGTGCGGGACGACGAAACGACGACGATTTCCGTCGACGAGATCGTCACCGGCATCGGCCGGTCGCCCAATGTCGATGGTCTCGACCTGGAGAATGCGGGCGTGGCGTACGACGCCGATGGCATCAAGGTGGATGATTATCTGCGAACCACAAATCCGCGCATCTACGCGGCCGGCGACGTTTGCCTCGAACACAAGTTCACGCATACCGCGGAAGCGACAGCCCGCATCGTCGTGCGGAACGCGCTGTTTTTCGGGCGCGGGAAGCTGAGTGACCTGGTCGTTCCCTGGTGCACCTACACCGACCCGGAGATCGCCCATGTCGGCCTCTATCCGACGGAGGCGCGCCAGAACGGCGTCCCGGTCAAGACCTACACCGTGCTGATGCACGATGTCGCCCGGGCGGTGATGGACGGCGAGGAGGAGGGTTTTGTCAAGATCCACGTCAGGGAAGGTTCCGACCGCATCCTCGGTGCCACGGTCGTCGCCTCCCATGCCGGCGAGATGATCAATGCAGTGTCGCTCGCCATCAGATCGGGCATGGGATTGCATGCGCTGGCCGATGTCATCCATCCCTTCCCGACCCAGGCACAAGGCATCAAGATGGCCGGAGACGCCTATCGGCGAACCCGGCTCACCGCGTTTTGGAAGCATCTGGCGGGACGCTGGCTGGCATGGTCCAGGCGATGACCCTCGCGCCCTGCCGGCATGCATTCTGGCCGGCGGGGTGCGAGGCTGGCGCACCGGACATCCAAAGGGTAGCCAGCGCTTGACGAAGGCCCCGTTGGGCTGAACAAGTCAAAGCTGATTCTTGTGGCCCGGGACCGTCGTGAATGCCGTCTGGAACAAAGCCTTCAGCGCAGCGCCCCATGCAAAGTCCCGGGCGTTTGCCATGAACCCCATAGGCGCGCGACCCGACGGTACCGTCTCCGCAGGGAACGCCGAGCGGCGCGTGCTGGTCGTGTCTCACGATCCGGCCTTTCCACCGACGTCTGGCGCTGACCTCAGGAACTACCGCAACGCCGAAGCGGCAGCCGAATTCGGTCCCGTCTGCCTGGTGTCGGTGCGGCCGCAGGCCGCCGTGCCGCTGGTGGCCGATGCACCGATCCGCATTGAGGCCTTGTCGATCGAAGGCGAGGCCCGCACCAGGTCGATCGGGTGGTGGCGCATGGGAGCGGAGCAGCGCATTTCACGCTCCGCCTTGGCGCGGCTCGAGACACTCGTTCGAGACTTCCGCCCCGACACGGTGCTGGTCGAGGGCATTGGCCTGTTCAAGCTGCTACGGCCTTTGAGACCGCTGACCAAACAACTGATTCTCGACATGCACAATGTCGAGTCCGACCTGGCGGGACAGTTGCGGCGTGTCGGTGCGGCGCGATCCGCCGCCGCGGTGATCGCCACGAGCCTGGGCATCAGGCGTCTGGAGAGAAAGGCGCTGGCCATTGTCGACAGGGTCTGGGTCTGTTCGACCAGCGATCGCGAAAGGCTGATGGCCGTTTGCCGGCGCAAGGTGCCGATCGATGTCGTTCCGAACGGAATTCCGCACGCCGGCGACATTCCCGAGACGCTGCCCGCAGAAGCCGTGACCGGCAGCGGCTTTCCGGAGATCCTGTTTGTCGGCCATCTCGGCTATCCTCCAAACGTCGATGCCGCCGAGCGATTGGCCGGCGTCATATTGCCCCGCATCCGGCGAGCTTTTCCAACAGCGAGACTGGTTCTTGCCGGACGCAGCCCCAAGCCGGCGGTGCGGGCGCTGGCCCGGTTGCCTGATGTGGAGCTCGTCGAAGACCCGCAAGAGGTGGCGCCACTGCTGTCCAGGGCGCATCTCAGCATCATCCCGCTTACGGCAGGCGGCGGCACGCGCATCAAGATCCTGGAGGCGATGGCCTGGGGCGTGCCGGTAATCGCGACACCGCTGGCGGCCGAGGGCCTGGACCTGGTCGAGAATGAAGAGGTGCTGCTGTCGGATACCGATGAAGGGCTTGCCGAGATGGCCGTCGGACTTTGCCTGGACGCTGAACGCCGGGCGCTGCAGCGCATTCGCGCGCATCGAGCGGTATGGGCAAGATTTGGCCCGCGAGCCATCCGCGCGGCCGTCCGCGGCGGGCTAGGACTGGACGAGGCCGGCGCATGATTCCGCCGATCCTTCACCAGACATGGAAGAGCGACGCCGTTCCTGCCCGTTTCCAGGGCTATGTCGAGAGCTGGAAGTGGCACAATCCGGACTGGACATTCCTGTTCTGGAACGACCGGATGCTGCTGGACTTCGTTGCCGACCACTATCCGGATTTCCTGCCGACCTTCTGCGGCTACTCGAACGGCGTCCGGCGCGCCGACGCGGCGCGCTACCTGCTCCTCTACCATTTCGGCGGGGTCTATGCCGACATCGACTGCGAATGCGTGGCCCCGTTTGATCGGATCATGGGCGAAGACCGCATCGTGCTGTGCACGGAACCCGCCTCGCACACGGGCGTCCAGGCGGAATTTCGCGGCCTTTCCTATCTGATCTTCAATGGAACCATGGCCAGCCCACCCAGGCATCCCTTCTGGCTGCATGTGCTGTCTTTGTTGCCCGGACTGGTCCATGCCAAGGACGTGCTCGACGCGACCGGCCCTTGCCTGCTGACCTCGGCCCAACGCGGCTACGACGATCAGAAGGCCTTCGCCATCCATCCTTCAACGCTGTTCTCTCCGGTGGATTCGGCTGGATCGGGGGAACCAGGCAGTGGAACAACGCTTTCCATTCATCATTGGGCGGGCACCTGGTGGACGCCGGAGCCGGCGCCAGGATGGTTCACCAAGCTTCGCAATCATGTCTACCGTGGCTGGTATCACCTGACGCGTGGGGCGCATCTGGATGAGGCCACGGCAAAGGCAAGCGTCAGCCCCTCAGCCGTTCTGGCAGAACGGCCATCGGGCCAGAACATTGCCATCCTGGTGCCGCTTCGCGACGCGGCCGAGCATATCCAGCCGTTCCTCGACCTCCTGCAGACGCTCGACTATCCCAAGGACCGGATCAAGCTGGTGTTCTGCGAAGGCGACAGCGTCGATGGAAGCTGGGAAAGGCTGCAGGCGGCAACAGCACAATTAGCCGGCGAATACCGCGGTATCGTCCTTCTGCAAAGACATGTCGGCACCAGCCTCGACAGAACCGATCGGGCAAAGCCACGGACGCAGCGCATCCGGCGCGGCACGATTGCCAAGGTGCGCAACCATCTGATCGATCATGGGTTGAGCGAGGACGATGATTGGGCGCTGTGGATAGACATCGACGTCTGGCGTTACCCGCGCGACGTCGTAAACCGCCTCATCGAAACCGGTCACCGCATCGCGGTTCCCAACTGCGTGAAGATCGCCGGCGGCGCCAGCTTCGATCTCAACAGCTTCATCACGACGCGTTCGACGAAGGACTATCGCTATTATCGCCATATACGCGGCGGCCTTTACCAACCGCCCCTGCAATCGGCGAGCCGCCTTCATCTCAGCGATATCAGGCATCTCGACGTCATCGGTCTCGATGCCGTCGGCGGCACCATGCTCCTGGTCGATGCCGGGCTGCATCGCGGCGGCCTTCGCTTCCCCGAGATTCCCTACCGGGACCTGATTGAGACAGAAGGCTTCGGCGCGCTTGCCAACGATCTCGGCATCAGGCCGGTCGGCCTGCCGAAGCTGGAAATCCTGCATGTTCCGTGGTGAGGCAGCGGCCCCGCCGAAGCTCTTGCCAGTCGTCCGAGCCGCAAGCGTCAATCGTGCAATTCCCGCGATATCGGCGGACCAATCGAAAACCCTGAGAACGTGACCTCAAAACCCTCGCGTTGCGGCGAACAGCACATCATGCCGACATCGACCGTCTTCGAGGTCGGAAAATAGGCAAGCCGCACAGGCTTCCAGTGGCCGTCGGAAGCGTCGAGATACTGGATGCGGATCGTCTCGGCATGGCGGGTCAACCGGATCCTGACCCCGTCCGGACTGGCCGGAATGGTGGCCAGCGACCAGTCCGAGGCATCGTTGGTGACGACGACGGAAAAGTACATCACGCCGTCGGTATACTCGATGCCGGCCTTGACCCAATGCGTTTCGCTGAGCCGGACCATCAATCCGGCCTGGTCGTAGAGCACCTCGTAGCGCCCGGCGACGGTAACCTCGGCGGTGAAATCGCCCGCGACCGGCCGGTACATAAAGTGGCCGTTGTCACGCCGGAAACCGTAGAAGGTCTCGCGCCAGAAGTCGGTCTCCTTGCCGGTGCGCACGCGAACGGCATCGCCGTCGATGGAATGCCGGGGCGGTGGATTGAGCCAGGTCAGGTCCTGCAATGTCATCGCGTTGCGCCCGTCCGGTCCTTTGATGCGTGGGAGCTCGCCGGCCCGATAAGCCGGCGCCCCGATTGGTCAGCGCTCGTTAGCCTGCGCCCGTTTAGCCTGCGAATGTGTAGGCCGTCTTCACGGTGGTGTAGAACTCCGCCGCATAGCGGCCCTGTTCGCGCGGGCCATAGCTCGATCCCTTGCGCCCGCCGAAGGGAACATGGAAGTCGACACCCGCCGTCGGCAGGTTGACCATCACCATGCCGGCCTCCGAATTGCGCTTGAAGTGCGTGGCATGCTTGAGGCTCGAGGTGCAGATGCCCGACGTCAGCCCGAAAGGCGTGTCATTGGCGACAGCCAGCGCCTCGTCATAGTCCTTGACGCGGATGACGCTGGCGACAGGCCCGAATATCTCCTCGCGCGAACTGCGCATGGCGTTTGTGGCCTGCGTCAGCAGCGCCGGCTGCAAGAAGAAGCCCGGCGTCTTGCGATCGAGCCGCTCGCCGCCGAAGGCGAGCGTAGCACCTTCCCTGACGCCGATGGCGATGTAGTCCTCATCCTGCTGCAACTGTGTCGCGTCGACGACCGGACCGATCTGGGTCTGCGCGTCGAGCGCGTCGCCGACGACCAGTTTGCTCATGCGATCCTTGAGGGCATCGACGAAACGGTCGTGGATGCCGTCGGTCACGATCAGCCTGGACGACGCCGTGCAGCGCTGGCCGGTCGAGAAGAAGGCGCCATTGAGCGCGCAATCGACAGCGACGGCAAGATCGGCGTCGTCGAGCACGACCAGCGGGTTCTTGCCGCCCATTTCGAGCTGGAACTTGCGCATGTGCTCGATGCTTGCGGCGGCGACGCGCTTGCCGGTGCCGACCGAGCCGGTGAAGGTGATGGCGTTGACATCGGGGCTGTCGAGCATCGCCTGACCGACCACCGAGCCCTTACCCATGACGAGGTTGAGCACGCCCTTCGGCAGGCCGGCGCGATGCAGGATGTCGACGATGGACCAGGCGCTCTCGGGAACCAGCTCAGCCGGCTTGAAGACGATGGTGTTGCCATGCGCCAACGCCGGAGCGATCTTCCACGCCGGAATGGCGATCGGGAAATTCCACGGCGTGATGATGCCGACCACGCCGACCGCTTCGCGGGTGATCTCGACGCCGACGCCCGGCCGAACGCTTGGCACGACCTCTCCCGACAGCCGCAATGTTTCGCCGGCAAAGAAATCGAATATCTGAGCGGCGCGAATAGTCTCGCCGATGCCCTCGGCCAGCGTCTTGCCTTCCTCGCGCGCCAGGTTGCGGCCGATCTCGTCCTTGCGCGCCATGATCTCGTCCGCGGTCTTTTTCAGCACCGCGTGGCGCGCCAGCGGACCGGAACGGGACCATGCCGGAAACGCCGCCTTGGCCGCAGCGATCGCCTGCTTGGCCTGTTCGACACCAGCCGAGGCATATTCGCCCACGACGTCACCGGTATCCGAGGGGTTGATGTTGCGGGAACCGGCGTCGCCGACCCATTCGCCATCGATGAGGTTTTTTCGAAACTGAGCCATGTCCTGGTCTTTCCTGCTGATTGGCCGCGTGGCGGCATCTGTCTGAATTGGTATTTGCCAGACAATTGCCTTGCGGGAAAGCACGCACTGAGCTGGTAGCCGCGACAAAAATCCCCTGACTTGCCGTCACGCCCGCGGCGTGGCGGCGACAGCATCACAACCCGGCTAACATCCACCGGCCACCCCCAAAGGCTCAAACGAATTGCCCTGTACAGATATGTCCATAGCCTTGATTTGCCCAATGCGGCGTGTCATGCGTCGTGCCGATGGCGGCACTCGAAACGACGATCCAGCGCGCCGGCGCCACCGGCAACATCAAGGCCACTCGCGAAGACTGGCTGAAGCTTGCGCTTGAAACGTTGATCTCCGATGGTGTCGAACGCGTCCGCGTGCTGACGCTTGGCCAGAAGCTCGACGTCTCGCGCTCGAGCTTCTACTGGTACTTCAAGAGCCGGCAGGATTTGCTCGACCAGTTGCTGGACTACTGGCGGCAGACCAACACCAGGTTCATTGTCGAGCGCGCCGGACGACCTTCCGCGACCGTCATCCGCGGGGTGATGAGCATTTTCGAATGCTGGGTGGACGAAAGGCTGTTCGATCCCCAGCTGGATTTCGCGATCAGGGCTTGGGCTCGTCGCTCCCCCGCCATCAGGCGCGCGCTCGACGAGGCCGACGAGGAGCGCGTCAATGCCATTCGCGACATGTTCATGCGCCATGGCTATGCGGAAGAAGACGCGTTCGTGCGAGCCCGCATCCTGTATTTCATGCAGATCGGCTATTACTCGCTTGAGCTCGACGAACCGATGAGCAGCCGCCTGGGACATGTCGCCTCGTATCTGCGCAGCTTCACCGGCCAGGAGCCTTCGGCAGAGGATATCGAGGACTTCTCACGCTATGTCGAGGAAACGCTTTCGCGCAAACGCTAGCGCCATCCGCAGCACACAGGACCGCAACCCTAACTAGACATATATGTACAATACCAGTACGCTTTGCCATGAGAGATCAGCCTTTGTCCGGCACACCATGACCAGAATTTATTCCGCCCTGTCGCTGTTCAAGGAGGGTCTGGCCGGCCAGACAGGCTGGCAGCCGGCTTGGCGCTCGCCCGAGCCGAAGCCGTCCTACGACGCGATCGTCATCGGCGGCGGCGGCCATGGGCTGGCAACGGCCTACTATCTGGCAAAGAACCACAACATCGCCAGGGTCGCCGTACTGGAAAAAGGCTGGATCGGCGGCGGCAACACCGGCCGCAACACCACCGTAGTGCGCTCCAACTACTATTATCCCGAAAGCGTCGAGCTCTACGGGCTGGCACACCGGCTCTATGAAGGGCTGTCCAAGGACCTGAACTACAACGTCATGCTGTCGCAGCGCGGCATGGTCAATCTCTGCCACTCGACCGCCGAGATGGAGATCGGCGCGCGCACCGTCAACGCCATGCAGATCAACGGCATCGATGCCGAGCTGTTTTCTCCCGAGGATGTGCGCCGGGTGGCGCCGATCTACAATTTCTCAGTCGATGCGCGCTTTCCGGTGTTCGGCGGCATCTGGCAAGGCCGGGCCGGAACGGCGCGTCATGACGCGGTCGCCTGGGGGTATGCGCGGGCGGCAAGCCGGCTCGGCGTCGACATCATCCAGAACTGCGAGATCACCGACTTCATCATCGAGGGCGGCCGCTGCCGCGGCGTGCAGACGACGCGAGGCGCCATCCGTGCCGATCGCATCGGCATGGCGGTGGCGGGACATTCCTCGGTGCTGGCGGCCAAGGCCGGCTTCCGGCTGCCGATCAATTCCTATGCGCTGCAAGCCTGCGTTTCCGAGCCGGTCAAGCCGATCCTCGATACGGTGGTGCTGTCGCCCGGCTGCGGCGTCTATGTCAGCCAGTCGGACAAGGGCGAGATCGTCATCGGCGGCGGGCTCGACCGCATCCCCTCCTATGCGCAGCGCGGCAATCTGCCGACGCTGGAGACGGTCATCGCCGGGCTGCTGGAGATGTTCCCGATCTTCGGCCAGCTCAAGCTGATGCGGCAATGGGCTGGTATTGTCGACGTCGTACCGGACTCCTCGCCGATCATCGGCGAATCGCCGCTGCCCGGCCTGTTCCTCAATTGCGGCTGGGGCACGGGCGGCTTCAAGGCCATCCCCGCCGGCGGCACGCTGCTGGCGCACTTGCTGGCGACAGGCAAGTACAACGACATCAGCCGACCGTTCGACCTCGATCGCTTCGCCAGCGGACGGCTGATCGACGAAGCGGCCGGCTCCGGCATCGCGCATTAGAGGATCTTATGCAGCTTTTCCCTTGCCCGTTTTGTGGCCCGCGCGACGAGACCGAATTCCACTATGGCGGCGACGCCGGCAACGCCAGGCCGGACGGCACCGACGTGCCGATCGACCGCTGGGCGAACTATCTCTATCTGCGCTCCAATCCGAAGGGCACGGCGCGCGAGATCTGGGTCCACATGACTTGCGGCGAGTTCTTCGTCATGGACCGTGACACCGTCACCCACAGGGTGCTGTCCTCGGGCGCGCTTGGCGGGGAGCACGTGGCGTGACCGCCTCGCGTCTTGCCACCGGCGGCAGCGCCATCGACCGGTCGCGCCCGATCCGGTTCAGCTTCGACGGCACCACCGTGCACGGCTTTGCCGGCGACACCATCGCCTCGGCGCTGCTGGCCAATGATGTCGCGGTTGTTGGCCGGTCCTTCAAATATCATCGGCCACGCGGCATCTGGGGCGCTGGCGTCGAGGAACCGAACGCGCTAGTCGATGTCGGCGGCCTCCGGGCAACGCCGAACACCCGCGCCACGACCGAGCCGGCGCTCGACGAGCTGGTGGCGATGAGCGTCAACGCGACGCCCAATGCACTGGCCGACCGCAACGCCTTCCTCGACCGCTTTTCTCGCTTCATTCCGGCGGCGTTCTACTACAAGACCTTCATGTGGCCGGACTGGCATATGTTCGAGCCGCGCATCCGCGCCATGTCGGGGCTTGGCAAGGTCGATACGGACTGGACCTCGTCAGGCACATCAGACCAGATCAACCACCATTGCGACGTGCTGGTGGTGGGCGCCGGGCCGGCCGGACTGGCCGCGGCAAGCCTTGCAGCCGGCACGGGCCTGTCCGTCATGCTTGTCGACGACCAGCCGAAGCCTGGCGGATCGCTTGGCCATCGTGCCGGCGGGATCGACGGCAAGCCGGCGACCGCCTGGGTCGAGGAGACGGTTGCGGCGCTTGCCGCTGGCGGTCACCTGATCCTGCCGTCGACCACCGCCTTCGGCATCTACGACCACAATCTGGTGGGGCTCAACCAGCGCCATCCCGACGGCCGGCCGGACACGATGCGGCGGGTCAGGCCGCGCCACATCGTGCTGGCGACCGGCGCCATCGAGCGGCCGCTGCCTTTTGCCAACAATGACCTGCCGGGCATCCTATCGGCGGATGCGGCACTCGCCTATCTTCGGCGGCATGCGGTGCTGGTCGGCCACCGCATCGTCGTCGCCACCAACAATGACAGCGCCTACGAAGTCGCGGGGGCGCTCGTCGAGGTGGGGGCCGATGTCACGCTCGTCGACATCAGGCGCGATGGCATGCCCGCCACGCCCGCCGAGGTGCGATTGATCGAGGGTCGGGCGCTTGCCGCTGCCAACGGCAAGCTGCGCGTCGAGGGCGTGACGCTGGATGACGGCACCAGGCTCGATGCCGACTGCGTGCTGGTCTCGGGCGGCTGGACGCCGACCATCCATCTCTTCGGCCAGGCCAGGGGCAAACTTGCCTGGAGCGAGGCGCGCGCCGCCTTCCTGCCGGGCGATCCGGTGGACGGCATTGCCGTTGCCGGCGCGGCCGCCGGTGCGGTTTCCTTGTCGGAGGTGTTTGCCAATTCGGCGAAGGCGGTTGCATCGCTTGGCCAGACGAAAGCAGCAGTGCCGGACAGCACCGGACCAGAGGCGACGGGCGGCATAACAGCTGCATGGCCGATGCCCGGTTCGAAGGGACGCATCTGGATCGACTGTCAGAACGACGTGACGGTGAAGGACGTCGAACTGGCAGCGCGGGAAAACTTCGTCTCGGTCGAACATCTGAAACGCTACACCACGCTCGGCATGGCGACCGACCAGGGCAAGACCTCCAACCTGCCTGGCCTGGCGCTGATGGCCGGGATCACCGGCCGCACGGTGCAGGAGGTCGGCACCACCACCTATCGCCCGCCATTCACACCGGTGCCGCTGGCGAGCTTTGCCGGCGAACGCGCCGGCGAGTTGATGGCGCCGGTGCGCCGGTTGCCGCTGGAAAACGTGCATCGCGCCAGCGGCGCGGTCTTCCAGGAATATGGCGGCTGGCTGCGCCCGGCTCACTATGGCGGTCGCGACGCCGATGCGGATGGCGCCGTTGGGGACGAGGCGCGGCGCGCCCGTCAGTCGGTCGCGCTGTTCGACGGTTCGACACTGGGCAAGATCGAGGTGATCGGACCGAAGGCTGCCGAGTTCGTCGATTTCATCTACTACAACACCATGTCGACGCTGAAGCCGGGCCGATGCCGCTACGGCTTCATGCTGTCGGAGAACGGCGTGGTCTTCGATGACGGCGTGCTGGTGCGGCTGGACGAGCATCGCTTCATCGTGTCGTGCTCGTCCTCGCATGTCGCGGCGGTGCATGCGCGGCTGGAGGAATGGCGGCAGGATCGCTTCGGGCGCGGTGCTGTCTACATCCACAACGCCACATCAGAGATGGCGACACTGACCGTCTCCGGACCGAACGCCCGGAAGCTGCTCCAAACGTTGGATCTCGTCCTGTCGCTCGACGATGCCGACCTGCCGCACATGGCGATCGGCCATGGCACCTATGCCGGTGACGAGGTCCGCATCGCCCGCGTCAGTTTTACCGGCGACAGGAGCTACGAGATTTCGATCCGGGCTGATCGCGCCGAGCCGTTATGGGCGCATCTGCGCAAGGCTGGCCAGGCGTTCGACGCCGCTGTCATCGGCCTCGAAGCACTGATGATCCTGCGGGCGGAGAAAGGCTTCATCGTCATCGGCAAGGACACTGACGGCACCACGCTGCCGCACGATCTCGGCGTCGAGGGGCCGCGCACCAAACGCCAGACCGAATTCGTCGGCCGCCGCTCGCTGTTCACCGAGGAGGCCTCGCGTGGCGATCGGCTGCAGCTTGTCGGACTGACGGTGCCGCAAGGTGAAGCGCCGCTGCCGACTGGCGCGCATGGCATCAGACGGAGCGACGGCAGGCTACACAGCCAGGGCTTTGTCACCTCGAGCTACCAGAGCCCGACGCTTGGCCGGCCAGTCGCGCTTGGCCTGATCGAACGCGGCGTGGCCCGCCACGGCGAGGCGATCGAGATCCAGCATCTCGGCAAGGTCAGGACGGCGACGATTGCCGCGCCTTGCGCCTTCGACCCCGCAGGAGAGCGGCTGCATGCGTGATCTCGCCGAAAAATGGTCCGTCGCGCCGGACTGGCAATCGGCGCTCATCACCGCGCCCGGCCTCGTGGTGCGCGCGAACTCGGATCTCAACCAGCTGCTGGTCAGCGGCGATCTCGACGCCTGGGCGCGAGTATCCGGCGTGGACGGGACCGGCGCAGGTGCGTTTGGCGCGACGCAGGGCGACCGCTATGCGGCTCGGCTGGCGCGCGACCGGCTGCTCGCCATATCGGACGGCCCTCTCGCCATCGCGACGGGCTGGCACGCAGCAGGCTTCGCGGTGACGGCGATCAGCGCTGGCTTGCAGGTGTTCGAAGCCGAGGGCTCGGCGCTCAACGCTTTCATCGCGCGTGGAACGACGCTCGACCCCAGCCAAGCGAGCGCGAGTGCCGCGCTTTCCTTCGCCGGCATCAGTGCCGTCGTCTATCGCCATCAGGCCAGTCTGCGCATCCATGTCGACCGCGGTCTTGCAGCCTATCTCTGGACGTGGATGGAGCAGGCATCGCGGCCGGTTCATCAAATTAGCCAGCCATGATCACGCTCAAAGCGTGAACGACCAGAACAGGCAGGCCAGCGTCGCGGCGGCGAAAACCACGAAGAACAGGCTGCGCAGCAGCACGTTGCGGCGCAGTTCGTTCATGACGAAGTGGCAGCCGACCACCGCCACCGCAAACAGGAACCGCCAGTTCAGCAGCGCCCCCAAAACCCCGCTCTGGCCGAACGCCCATCGGGCGACGAGACCGCCGACGATGGTGGCAAGCAGCACGATCACCGTCCAGAACAGGGCGTCGGCGGCATGGGTCAGGACAATGCTGGCCGCGCGGATCGGCAGGATCATCATCAACAGCGCGCTGAAGAAATAGACGGCAGCCAGCGGAATGAACGTCCCGGCATCGGCGATGCCGTCGAGGCGCCTGACGCCGATCGCGCCGTAGGGATAGCCGTGCCTGGCCACCGCCAGGCTCAACGCCATGAGCAGAGCGGTCAGCACGGCGACGAGTGCGAAGGTCGTGAGGGCTTTGCTCATGGTGTTCCTGTCCCGGACGAATCAGACAGGAACTGATGTAACCGACGGTCGTAAATTGCGGGTAAGCGAAGTTGCCGCAGCGCGGATTTCGGTTTGGCGAAGAGGTCGCCCGGGCCGGCCTCTTCGTCTCGGAACGCGGGCTCGACCGGGTTGGCGTTGCCCTGGTGACGACGGTCGGCGGGATTGAAACCCGGCCTATCAAACACGCGGCATTCCAATATAACCTGACCATTTCTGGTGAACGAAGACGCGGATTTCCCATGGACCTGGATCCTTCGACGCTCAATCGCGCTCATCCGCTCCGCGATCAGATCTATCACCAGATCCGCAACTTGATCGTCATCGGGCAGATGAAGCCGGGGGAAGTGATCAACGAGGTGGCTATCGCTGAAGCGCTCGGCGTCTCGCGCACCCCCGTGCGCGAAGCGGTCAAGCGGATCAGCGATGAAGGCCTGGTCAAGATCCTGGCGCAGACCGGCACCTATGTCGCGCCGATCAGCCGGGCCGACCTGGAAGAAGCCTATGTCATCCGGCGGGCCCTGGAGATGGAAAGCGCCAGACGCGCGGCCGCCAAGCTCACGCCGGCAGCCAGCGCGTTGCTGGAAGACAACATGGCGGCACACCGGCTTGCGATATCGCGGGGCAGATATGCCAACGCGATACAGCTCGACGACATCTTTCATCGCACCATCGCCGAGATCTGTGGCCTGCCGATGATCTGGCGGGCCGTCGACATTTCCAAGGCGCAGATGGATCGCGGCCGCTATCTCGCCATTCCCAAGCCCGGCTATGGCGAACAGACGATCGAGCAGCATCAGGCCATTCTCGACGCGCTCAAGCGCCACGACGCCGAGGGTGCCGCGCAAGCGATGGAACACCATCTCGAAACGTCTTTACGCAACACGCTCGACGTCGCCGCCGATCTCCTCGGCTGACAGCCGCGCCCGCGCATTCCGCGCGGCCGTCTGCCGGAGGCCGACGAGGCCGCCGTCATGGTCGGCTGGATCGAGCTGATTACATCCGGCAACCGCCTTCAGCCGTCGCGAAGCTTCTCTTTCGCAATTCGCCAGGCCTGCTCCACATGTCGTCGGGCGGCTGCTTCGGCGTCATCGCCGCGATGCGACTTGATGGCGTTCATGATGACGGTCATTTCGGCGATCGCGGCTTCGCGTCGGTTCTCAGAAGCGATCGTCATGGAACGCAGGTGGTTGATGCGGACGTTCAGGCCCTGGACGATCTCCCAGGCGATGCGCTTGTCGGCGGCATCGAAAAGCACTTCGTAGAACTTCGTCGTCGCCCGCATCACTTCGATCGGCTTCGCCGATGCCCAGGCCTCGAGCAGGTTCTGCAATGACCGTTCGAGGTCCGCGATCTGATCATCCGTCGCCGTCAGGGCGGCGGCACGCGCCGCGATGCCTTCCATCAGCGCGCGCAATTCATAAATCTCGTCGGTGCGGCTGAGATCGGGCCGGGCCACGGCGGGTCCATGACCCGGTATCATCTGGACGAGGCCTTCCGTCTCCAGCTGCCGCAGAACTTCGCGCACAACCGAGCGGCTGACCCCCAGCTGGTCGCAAAGCGGTCGCTCGACCAGCCTTTCGCCCGGCTGGAAATGGAACTCCATGATCGCTTCGCGCATGCGTTCCAGCGCCAGCGTTCTGAGCGTCTTGGTGGACCGTTCGATCCTGAGCGTGTCGTCGGCCAATTCATGTACCTCCCAGACGCGCAAAGAACAGATTCGGCGATCCGTTGACAAGGGTTTTGGTCTTCAATAGTATGGTATACCATAAGATGATCGGCAGAAAGAGGAACCTTGCCTGGACCTCGGCCCCGGTCGAGCCCCGAGGATTCCATGAAGCCGGCCATCCGAAAGATCGTCACCCATGTCGAGACTACCCTGATCGAAGGCGGCAAGGCGGCCCCCCGGCCGCTGCGCCTGATCGGCGTCGCGGCGGTGCTCGACAATCCGTGGGCCGGGCGTGGGTTCACCGAAGATCTTTCCCCTCATATCCGGGCCTATGCGCCGGTCCTGGGGGAGATGCTGACCCGTGAAATTCTCGCGGTCGCGGGATCCGGCGAAGCCATCGAGGGCTACGGCAAGGCCGCCATCTGCGGCACGGCAGGCGAAATCGAGCATGCTTCGGCGCTCATCCACACGCTGCATTTCGGCAATCACTATCGCCGCGCCGTCGGCGCCAAAACCTATCTCGCGTTTACCAACCTGCGCGGCGGGCCGAACACACCGATCATGATCCCGCTGATGGACAAGAACGACGAAGGCCGACGCTCGCATTACCTGACGGTGCATTTCCAGATCGGCGACGCGCCCGCGCCCGACGAACTGGTGGTGGCTCTCGGCGCCTCGATCGGCGGCCGCCCGCATCATCGCATCGGCGACCGCTATCAGGATCTCAAGGAAGTCGGAGACCTGCATGGCTGAATCCTCGGCCTGGCATCGCGCAACGGCGCCTGACGGCACCAGCTTCATCCGTGCCGGCTCGGGAGCGCCGGTCCTGCTCATCCACGGTGTGGGCATGAACGCCGCGATCTGGGAGCCGCAGATCGCGCGGATGAAGGACCGATGGGATGTCATTGCGATCGACATGCTGGGACATGGCCAGTCACCGCTGCCGCCAGCGAATGCCGACCTTGCCGACTATGCCGCGCAGGCAATCCGGCTTCTCGATCATCTGGCCATTGGCGCCGTCTCGATCGTCGGTCATTCGATGGGCTCGCTGGTCGGACAGGAGATCGCTCTCGACGCGCCCGAACGGGTTCGCGCCGTCATCTCGCTCAACGCGGTCTTCCGCCGCCCGGCGGACCTTGCGGAGGCCGTGCGCGGGCGCGCCGCCGAATTGAACGGCGTGGGCAACCTGTCGGGAACGGACGCGACGATCGCACGCTGGTTCGGCGACCCGGTTCCCGCCGAGCTGGCCGAGGCCGCGAGGATGACACGCGCGGCTTTGGAAAACGTCGACCCGGAAGGCTATGCGCGCACCTATCGGCTCTTCGCCCATGCGGATGCTGCGCATGTCGATCGTCTTCCCGGCCTTGCCATGCCGGCATTGTTCATGACCGGCGCCGAGGACAGGAACTCCTCGCCGGCGATGTCGGCGGCGATGGCCCGTCTCGCGCCGCGCGGCCAGTGCGAGGTCCTGGAAGGCGAGCGGCATATGATGGCCGTCGCTTCACCGGAAAAGGTCACACGGCAGATAACCGCTTTTCTTGAAAGCGTAGACGGTGGCGCCGGCCTCCAGCCCGCCTTCGACGCTGGCGAATTCAGGCGGGCGCTTGGCTCGTTCCTGACCGGCGTGACCATCGTCACGACGATCGGAGCGGAAGGAGAACCACGCGGCTTCACGGCGAATTCGTTCACCTCGGTGTCGCTCGATCCGCCGCTCGTGCTGGTCTGCATCGCCAAGAAGGCGATGGGTCACCCCGTGTTTTTAACCTCGAAGGGCTTTGCCATCAACGTCCTTTCGGAGGGACAGAAGGCCGCCTCCGGTGTTTTCGCGTCGAAAGCGCCGGACAAGTTCTCGGCTGTCGAATGGCGCGCCGGCCGAACCGGCAGCCCGCTGCTCGACGGCTCGGTCGCGGCCTTCGACTGCGACCTCGACCAGTTGGTCGACGCCGGCGACCATTCGATCCTCATCGGCCGCGTCCGCGACTTTTCCCACAATGGCGCCCAGCCTCTGGGCTATTGCCGGGGTGCCTATGTTGCCCCCGGCCTCTCCCAGGAGGCGCTGGCGGCAGCGCCACCGGACATGGAAGTCGGTGCCATACTGGAAGACGAGGGCCGGGTGCTGTTCTTCGAAACCGCCGATGGTTTTCACCACTTGCCGGCGGGCCGCGGGCTGGGTACGGCGAGCGACGCAAAAAGCCTCAAGGGCCGACTCGCCGCCTCGGCGGTCAACGCCCAGCTCGGGTTCCTGTTCGCCGTCTGGGACGACACGGCGACGCCGTCGCGCACCCACGTCTATTACCGCGGCTCGGTCGACGCGCCCGCCTCCGGCAACAGCCAGGTCCGGCTCGTCGACATCGATCGCATCGCGCAACTCAGGATCGCCGATCCGGCGGTACGGTCGATGCTTGCCCGCTATGCCCGCGAACGCATGGAAGACGCTTTCGGGGTCTATGTCGGCAACGAGATCGAAGGCGAGGTCCAGCCTTTGGCAAGGCCGGCCGCGCAGCCTGCAATTCGGGGTAGACAAGCATGAAGTTCTCGCTGTTCGTCCATATGGAACGCTCGGACCCGGCAAAGCCGCACGCCGAGCTTATCGACGAGCTCGAAGAGCTTGTCCTGATGGCCGAGGAGGCCGGTTTCGAGACCGCCTGGATCGGCGAGCATCACGGCATGGAATTCACCATCTCGCCGAATCCGTTCATCAACATCGCCTATCTCGGCGCCAGGACGAAGCGCATCCGGCTCGGCACCGGGACGGTCATCGCGCCGTTCTGGCATCCGATCAAACTCGCCGGTGAAGCGGCCATGACCGACCTCGCGACGCGAGGCAGGCTCGACATCGGCATAGCGCGCGGCGCCTACAGCTACGAATATGAAAGACTTTTCCCGGGGCTCGATGCCTGGGGCGCGGGCCAGCGCATGCGCGAGATCATTCCCGCCATCAAGGGCCTGTGGAAAGGTGACTTCGAACTGTCCGGGCAGTTCTGGACTTTTCCGTCCACCACCTCCTCGCCCAAGCCGGTGCAGGAACCGCACCCGCCGATCTGGGTGGCGGCACGCGACCCGAACTCGCATGACTTCGCCGTTGCCAATGGCTGCAATGTCCAGGTGACGCCGCTCGCCTCCGGCGATGGCGAGGTGACCAGCCTGATGGAGCGCTTCAATGCGGCGTGCGCGGCGCACCCGGACATGGCGCGCCCCGACATCATGCTGCTGATGCATACGTTCGTTGCCGAGGACGCCGCCGATGCCGAGCAGCTGACGCGGGACCTGTCCCTTTTCTACTGCCAGTTCGGCGCCTGGTTCCAGAACAAGAAGCCCGTTCGCCAAGGCATATTGGAAGCGCTCACCGACGCCGAGATCGCGGCCATGCCGCAATACGCGCCGGACAAGATCCGCCAGAACCTCGTGATCGGCGAAGCCGAAGAGGTGATCGCCCGGCTGAAGGCATACGAGGCGCTCGGCTACGACCAGTACTCGATCTGGATCGACAGCGGCCTGCCGCACGAGCGCAAGAAGAAATCGCTGAAACTCTTCGTCGACAAGGTCATGCCGGCCTTCAGTGACGGGGGGTCGCAATGACCCTCGTGGCCTTCAGCAACTTCATCGACGGAGCATTCGACGCGCCGACGGTCGCCTTCGAAAGCATCGATCCGTCGACAGGAATGTCCTGGGCGACGATGCCGGCCGCGACGGAAGCCGATGTCGACCGCGCCGTCGCGGCGGCGCACCGGACGTTGCACTCAGCCGCCTGGGCTTCGCTGACGGCGACGGCGCGCGGCAAGCTTCTGGTGCGCCTCGGCGACCTCGTCGTCGCTAATGCCGGCCGCCTTGCCGAACTGGAAACGCGCGACACCGGCAAGATCATCCGCGAGACCCGCGCCCAGATCGTCTATGTCGGCGACTACTACCGCTATTATGGCGGGCTGGCCGACAAGCACGAAGGCTCGTTTGTCCCCATCGACAAGGCGGACATGGAAGTGACGATCCGGCCCGAACCGATCGGCGTCGTCGCCGCCGTCGTGCCCTGGAATTCGCAACTGTTCCTGTCCGCCGTCAAACTCGGGCCGGCACTGGCGGCTGGCTGCACTGTCGTTCTCAAAGCGTCAGAAGACGGCCCAGCCCCGCTGCTGGCCTTCGCCGAACTCGTCCATGAGGCCGGCTTCCCTGCTGGGACCGTGAACATCCTGACCGGGTTCGGACAGGACTGCGGCCGCCGCCTGACCAGCCATCCGCTTGTCTCGCGCGTCGCCTTCACCGGGGGCCCTTCGACAGCGCGCGCCATCGTCGCCAACACGGCGGAAAACCTCGCCTATACGACGCTGGAGCTCGGTGGAAAGAGCCCCGTCGTCGTCTTCGCCGATGCCGACCTGGACAGCGCCGCCAACGCGGTCGTCGCCGGAATCTTCGCCGCGTCCGGACAAAGCTGCGTCGCCGGCTCGCGGCTGCTGGTCGAACGTTCGATAAAGGGCGAATTCCTCGCCCGGCTCAAGCGCAAGGCCGAGGCCATCAGGATCGGCGATCCGCAGGATCCAGCCACCGAGATGGGGCCACTGGCAACGGCGCGCCAGCGGGAATGGATCGAGAAGATCGTCGCGGCAAGCCTTGCCGGCGGGGGACGGCTGATCACTGGCGGTGAAAGACCCGCCGGTCACGACGGCGGCTTCTACTACGCACCAACCATCATCGATGCCCAGGACAATGCCGGGTTGCCCTGCGTGCGTGAGGAGCTGTTCGGCCCTGTGCTCAGCGTGCTCGGTTTCGACACCGAGGCCGAAGCGCTGGCGCTTGCCAACAACACGCCGTTCGGCCTCGCCTCGGGCGTGTTCACGACCAATCTCGGCAAGGCCCATCGCATGGCGCGCGGCATCCATGCCGGCGTCGTCTGGGTCAATACCTACCGCGCCGTCTCGCCGCTGGTGCCGTTCGGCGGCTACGGCATGTCCGGACTCGGCCGCGAGGGCGGGCTCGATGCGATCCGCGACTACACGCGCTCGAAATCGGTCTGGATACGGACATCGGACGAGCCGATCCCCG
The DNA here is from genome assembly GCF_024519675.1 of Mesorhizobium sp. Mes31. NCBI lineage: Bacteria > Pseudomonadati > Pseudomonadota > Alphaproteobacteria > Hyphomicrobiales > Phyllobacteriaceae > Mesorhizobium > Mesorhizobium sp. Mes31. Next base: position 393,718 of record NZ_JALJRL010000001.1, read on the forward strand.
ATCCGTTCGTCATGCGATGAGGGCAGCGCCGCCGCGCAATTCCGCAACAACAAGAAACCAAACAACCAACAGAGGAGAATGACATGAAACTGATTTTGACCGGCATCCTGGCCGGGCTTCTGGCGGCCACCGCCGCACGCGCCGACGAAATGGTGTTCACCAGCTGGGGTGGGACCACCCAGGAGGCGCAGACCAAATCCTGGGCCGCGCCGTTCGAAGCGAGTTCCGGCGTCAAGGTGCTCCAGGATGGGCCGACCGACTACGGCAAGCTGAAGGCCATGGTGGAAGGCGGCAGCGTCGCCTGGGACGTCGTCGACGTCGAAATGGATTTCGCCATCAAGGCGGCCAAGGACGGCCTGCTGGAGCCGATCGATTTCACCGTCGTGCCGAAAGCCGATCTCGATCCGCGCTTCACCACCGACCATGCTGTCGGCAGTTTCTACTATTCCTTCGTCCTGGCCTGGAACAAGGGCGCCGTATCGGGCGAGCCGACAGGATGGGCCGACATGTTCGACCTGAAGAAATTTCCCGGCAAGCGCACCTTCTACAAATGGTCGGCGCCGGGCGTCATCGAGATCGCGCTTCTGGCCGATGGCGTGCCGGCCGACAAGCTCTATCCGCTCGACCTCGACCGGGCTTTCAAGAAGCTCGACACGATCAAGTCGGAAATCGTCTGGTGGGACAGCGGCGCGCAATCGCAACAACTGATCGCTTCCGGTGAAGCGGCCTTCGGGCAGCTCTGGAACGGGCGCGTCTTCGCCCTCAAGCAGGATGGTGCCGACGTCGGCGCGTCCTGGAACCAGAACATGACCGCCGCCGACGTTCTCGTCATTCCAAAGGGTTCGAAGAACAAGGCAAGCGCGATGAAATTCCTGGCCTCGGCGACGAGCCCGAAAGGCCAGGCGATGTTTGCCGAGGCGAGCGGCTATGCGCCCGTGAACACGGCAGCCAAGGCCGAGATGCCGGCCGATGTCGTCAAGTCGCTGCCGGACGCCTTCGTCGACGGCCAGATCAATCTCGACATGAACTACTGGGCTCAAAACCGCGACACGATCGCCCAGCGCTGGTACGCCTGGCAGGCCAAGTAGCCGCCAACCTCACCGTGAACCGGCGGGACGCCGCAAGGCGTTCCGCCTGATGTGCCGGGATCATCGCCATGTCGGGCAATTTGCCTCATCGAACGCCAGTCTTGCAAAAGCCCGTCGTGCGAACACGACGCGGCCTCGGCGGTGCCTTGCCGGCCCTCATCCTGGTAACCCTGTTCTTCGTGGTGCCGGTCGTGGCACTGCTGCTGCGCAGCGTCACCGAGCCCACGCCCGGCCTGCAGAATTATGCCATCCTGTTTGGCGACGGCACCTATGCGCGGGTGTTCTTCAACACCTTCCTGGTCGCCTCCATCGTCACCGCCGTCACCGTCATTGTGGCATTTCCGGTTGCCTGGACGCTGGCGATCATGCCGCCCGCCCTCGGCTCGATTGTCTTCGGCATCATCATCCTGTCGATGTGGACCAATCTGCTCACCCGAACCTACGCCTGGATGGTGCTGCTTCAGCGCACCGGCGTCATCAACCGGACATTGATGGATATCGGCCTGATCAACGAACCGCTGCCTCTCATCAACAACCTTACCGGCGTCACCATAGGCATGGTCTACATCATGCTTCCCTTCATGATCCTGCCGCTGGTCGGAACCCTGCGCGCCATCGACCCGATGACGCTGCGCGCCGCCGCCCTGTGCGGCGCCAGCCCCCTCGACGCCTTTCGCCGGATATTGCTTCCATTGTCGCTGCCGGGAATAGCCGCCGGCGGGCTGATGGTTTTCGTCATGTCGCTCGGCTATTTCGTGACGCCGACGCTGCTCGGCGGCACTTCCAACATGATGCTCGCCGGAATGATCGCCCAGATGATCCAGTCGCTGCTCAACTGGGGGCTGGGAAGCGCCGCCGCCTTCATCCTGCTTGTGGTGACGATGGCGCTCTACGCGCTGCAACTGCGCCTCGTCGGCACCCAACGCGTGACGGGAGGCGTCTAAAATGCTGCTCGACTATGACCGGCTGGGCTGGCTGCGCGGCGCCCTTCTTGCCTTCACCGGCCTTGTCGCCGCTTTCCTGCTGCTGCCGGTGGTCTTCATCGTGCTGCTGTCCTTCGGATCGTCGCGGTGGCTGGCCTTTCCGCCGCCCGGCTGGACGCTGAAATGGTATGAGGAGCTTTTCGCCGAACCGGCCTGGCTCGAAGCGGCACTGACCAGCGCGCGCATTGCCACGATGGCGACGGTTCTTGCCGTGGTCATCGGCCTAATGGCTTCCTTCGCCCTGGTCCGGGGTAAATTTCGCGGACGCGACGCCGTGCGCGGCCTTCTGCTGACGCCGATGGTGCTGCCGGTGGTCGTCTTCGCCATCGCCATCTACGCCTTCTTCCTGCGGATTGGGCTTGGCGGCACCACGGCCGGCTTCGTCATCGCCCACACCGTGCTCGCGCTCCCCTTCGCCATCATTCCCATCAGCGCGGCGCTCGAAGGCTTCGACAAGTCCATCGAGGACGCCGCGATCGTCTGCGGCGCCAGCCCGTTCGAGGCAAAGCTGCGGGTTACCTTGCCGTCCATCAAGATCGGAATCTTCTCGGCGGCGATCTTTGCCTTTCTCGCATCCTGGGACGAGGTCGTGGTCGCCATCTTCATGGCCAGCCCGACCTTGCAGACCTTGCCGGTCAGGATCTGGGGCAGCCTGCGCCAGGATCTGAGCCCGGTCATCGCCGCCGCTTCCAGCCTTCTCGTTCTCCTGACGCTGGGCCTGATGATCGCGACAGCACTGATCCGACGGAAATTATCGACATGACCGAGCCGTTCCTTTCCATTCGCAATCTGCGCAAGACGTTCGGCAGCTTCGTTGCCGTGCACGATGTCACCATCGACATACCCAAGGGCGAATTCCTGACCTTCCTCGGTCCCTCGGGCTCGGGCAAGTCGACGACGCTCTACGCCATCGCCGGCTTTCAGGACCCGACATCCGGCGACGTTCTTCTCGAGGGCAGGTCGCTGCTTTCAGTGCCGTCGCACAAGCGCAATATCGGCATGGTGTTCCAACGCTATACGCTGTTCCAGCATCTCACCGTCGCCGAGAACGTCGCCTTTCCGCTGCGCGTGCGGCGGCGGCCGGACGCCGAGGTGAACCGAAAGGTCGCCGAGATGCTGTCGCTGGTTCGATTGGAGGGTTTCGGCGGCAGATACCCCGGCGCGCTGTCGGGCGGACAGCAGCAACGCGTCGCGCTTGCGCGGGCGCTTGCCTACGATCCGCCGATCCTTTTGATGGACGAGCCGCTGTCTGCTCTCGACAAGAAGCTGCGCGAGGAGATCCAGGCCGAGATACGGCGCATCCATCGCGAAACCGGCGTAACGATCCTTTACGTCACCCACGATCAGGACGAGGCGCTGCATCTTTCGGACCGCATCGCCCTGTTTCGGGACGGGCGCATCGCCCAGATCGGCACCGGCGAAGACCTCTATCTGAGACCCGCGAGCGAATTCGTCGCCAGCTTCATCGGCAATTCGAACTTCCTGCCGGCCGAGCATCTCCAGACCACGAATGGCGCGGCGACGATCCGTCTCGCGGACGGCTCAATCGTGTCGGGCGTCAAGGCCACCCAGGAGTTCGGCCAAGGCCAGAAAACCAGGCTGATGGTGCGGCCGGAAGCGTTTCGGCTGAGACCTGGCCCGGCCACTGCCGGGCTTGCGGTCGAGTTCATCGATGCCGCTTTCTTCGGCGAGCGGCGGCGTGTCGTCGCGCGTACCTCCGCCGGTCAGGAGATCGACGTCAGGCCGCCTTCGGACATGGCGAATGACCACGACGCAACCGCGCAGCAGAGCGGCCAGGTGTTTTTCGATCCCGCCGCCGCATTCCTGTTTCCCGCCCTGCAGACGAGCTAGCCCGGCAGGCTCTGCAGGGGTCGTTTTTCGACGGGATGAACCGGCGCCGGATCGCCATCCCTTGTGAACTTCGCCCGAAGCGCGTCGGCGTAGACCCGGGCCCAGTTTCGAGGGATTTGCTCCTGGTCCGAACGTTTCTGGCCGGCACGACGGAAACTGGCGAGTGCCGCCGCGACACAACGGCAGCCATAGTGAATTCCTGACGCTGCTCGGCCCGTCCAGTTCCGGCACGACGATGCTGTTGACGACAAGCGCAGCGCGGTGCCGGCGTGCTCCTTCGCGACGGTCGATCCAGGCCATTGTGTGAGGAGTGGGCATTCACTAGTCTTTCGGCCGGGTCGAGGATCGCACGCATGACGCCGAAACTGAACCGCTGGAAGCGCTTCGCCGACTGGGATGAGCGGCCGCTGCGCCTGGACAAGTTTGCGGCGGAAGACCCTGCCAACGGCTTCTCCGCCTTCTCCAGCCCGGCCGATCCCAAGCCTGGCATCGGCATCGCGGGCGGGCGGGTCGTGTCCCTCGATGGGGTGCTCGAACACGACTACGATATGATCGATCGCTTCATTGCCCGCCATCACATCGATCCGGAGGTGGCGCCCGAAGCAATGGCGCTGGACTCGGCGACCGTCGCACGCTGGCTGGTCGACATGAACGTGCCGCGCGAAACGCTGGTGCGGCTCGCGCATGGCATGACACCCGCGAAACTCGCCGAGGTGGTGTCGCAGCTCAACGCGCTGGAGATCGCTTTTGCTTACTCGAAGATGCGGGCACGCAAGACGCCGGGCAACCAGGCGCACGTCACCAACGCCAAGGACGACCCGCTGCAGCTCGCAGCGGATGCCGCGACCGCCGTCGCCTTTGGTTTCGACGAGATCGAAACGACGATGCGCGTGTCACGCAACGCCTGGTCCAACGCGGTGGCGTGTGCGGTGGGCGGTGCGGTCGGCCGCTGGGGAACGCTGTTCCAGTGCTCCAGCGAGGAAGCCGAAGAGCTGCGCATCGCCATGGCCGGCTTCACGTCCTACGCCGAGACCGTTTCCGTCTACGGCACCGAGAAATCGTTCACCGATGGTGACGACACGCCATGGTCAAAGGCGTTCCTCGCCGCCGCCTATGCCTCGCGCGGCGTCAAGATGCGCTGCACGTCGGGTGCCGGCTCCGAGTTGCTGATGGGCTTCCATGAAGCAAAATCGCTGCTCTACCTGGAGGCGCGCTGCCTCTGCCTGCAGCGCGGCATGGGAGTGCAGGGCACGCAAAACGGCGGCATCGACGGAGCGCCGTTGACGGCCACGATTCCCGGTGGCGTCCGCGAACTGATGGCCGAGAACCTCATCGCCGTCTGGCTCGATCTCGAATGCGCATCGGGCAATGACGCGCGCTCCACCGAATCCGAAATTCGCGTCGGCGCCAAGATCCTTCCCTACCTGATCGCCGGCTCGGACCTGATCTGCTCCGGGATGGGATCGATCCTGAAATACGACAATTCGTTCAACCCGTCGCTGATCAACGGCGAGGAGCTGGAAGACTATCTGGTGCTGCAGCGGGATTTCGAGGCCGATGGCGGCCTGACGCCGCTGCCCGAGTCCCGAGCCATCGAATTGCGCGAGCGGGCGGTGGAGGCGATCGCTGCCGTGTTCGAGGAGCTCGGACTTTCGACGCCGACCGAGGACATGAAGACCAGTGTGATCTACGCCTCTGGCTCCGACGATACGCGCAGCCTGATGCCGCGCGACGTGTCCTTCATCAGCGAGGCGATCAAGGAGCGTGGCATCACCGTGATCGACGTGGTCAAGGCGTTGGCCAACCGCGGGTTCCGGGAAGAGGCCGAGAACCTCCTGAACGTGGTGAAGCTGCGCCTTTCCGGCGACTATCTGCAGACCTCGGCGATGATCCGCAACGGGCGGATCGTCAGCGCAGTGAACGATCCCAACGACTATCTCGGGCCCGGCTCCGGCTATCGGGTGTCCGAAGAACGGCGCCTGCAGCTCAACGACATCCGCGACGTGCTGGATCAGAAGGAAGTGCTGCGCTCGGAAGCCCTGCACGAGAAGGACGAGGCAAGGCACATCCGCTATCGTAACCTCGGGCCGGCAGCCAACGGGTCGACAAAGGACGACGTGGTCATCGGCATCAGCCCGGCCTTCGGGTTGAAACTTTACCGGACGACGGCCGGGCATCGGCTGTCGGAAGTGCTGGGCGCCATGCTGGATGCGATCCGCGCGCGCGGGCTCAAGGCGCGCGTCGTTCGCTTCCGCCATACGGCCGACACCTCCTTCCTCGGCCTGTCCGCCGCGCGGCTTGCCGGCAGCGGCATCGGCATCGGCATCCAGGCCAAGGGCACGGCCGTCATCCATCAGCGCGACCGCCAGCCGCACAACAATCTGGAACTGTTTTCCAATGCGCCGATCACCAGGCTCGAGCACTATCGCGCGCTCGGCGCCAATGCGGCGGCCTATGCGCTGGGCGAAATGCCGGAGCCTATCGTCGTGCCGCAGCGAGGCGAGGCCATGGGGTCGCGCTATCATGCCCGCGTCGCCCTCATCTACGCCATCGAAACCGGACTGACCGAGGCTGGTGCGGCTCCCGAAGAGGTCGACGTCACCCTGACGGGAGCGAAATCGTGACCCATACGCGCGCCGACTATCCGCTTGCCGAAACCCAGCCCGGCGCCGTCACCGGCAAGCACGGCAAGGCGCTTCCGGAGATAACGCTGGATGCGGTGCTTGCCGGCCACGTGACGATGGAAGACCTTCGCATCACGCCGCAAGCACTGCAGGCCCAGGCCGACGTGGCGCGCGATGTCGGCCGGCCGACTCTCGCCCTCAACTTCGAGCGGGGGGCTGAGCTTGTCGAGGTACCGCAGGATTTCATCATGCAGGTCTACGAACTGCTGCGCCCCGGCCGCGCCAAGTCCAAGGAAGAATTGCTCGAGGCCGCCGCCACGATGCGCGACACCTACCAGGCAGAACGCATCGCCCGTTTCATCGAAGAAGCCGCGGAGACCTATGCGGCGCGCGGCCTTTTCACGTTCCGCTTCTGAAAGGACCGCATGAGCTGGAAAACCGGATTCCGTTCGCTCTACTACCTCGGTGCGCCCGAGCCGGATGATCCGGTGCTGGTGCCGGCGCAAACCGCCATCCTGGTCATCGACGTCCAGAACACCTACCTCGAACGGCCGGATCGTGCGTCGCTTTCGCCGCAGGAACAGCACCGCTACGACCTGTGGACGCCGTTCCACGAGCGTATGCACGGCACGGTGATACCGAACACGGCAAGATTGCTGGCGCTGGCACGGCAAAATGGCATCGAATGCCTTTTCGCCCGCATCGCCTGCCACACCAAGGACGGGCGCGATCGCTCGCTCTCCCAGAAAATGCCGGGCTGGAACAATCTGCTGCTGCCGAAGAACGACGCGCCGTCGCAGCTCGTTGCCGAACTTCAGCCGGCCGGCGACGAAATCGTGGTGACCAAGACCACCGATTCCGCGCTGACAGGGACGAATCTGCGCCTGATCCTTCACAATCTCGGCATCAGGAATGTCATCTGCTGCGGTATCTTCACGGACCAGTGCGTGTCTTCGACGGTGCGCAGCCTGGCGGATGAGAGCTATGCCGTCATCGTGCTCGAGGATTGCTGCGCGGCGGCGACCGAGGAGCTTCATCGCAAGGAGCTCGAAATCATCAACATGATCTACTGCCACGTCATGTCGAGCGGCGAGCTATGCAAAATCATGGCCTTGGCAAAGTGACGCTGCGTCCGTAGTGTCATGGCTGCACTCGCAGGCCGGGAGACATCGGCCGCCACGTGCGGGGACCAAAGTACAGCTGTCACGAATGGAGAGGGCTTCATGGCCATAGAAACTGCACGCGGGACGATCGACGTCTCGAAGAGTAACAGCATCGACCTTTTGCACTCGAAGGCCGTGGGGCTTGCGGGAGTGCTCTTTCTGGCGGTCACCGGCGCCGCGCCAATGTCGGCAATGCTGGGCAATGTCCCGTTCGCGGCAGGCTATGGCATCGGCAAATACACACCGGCCGCCTTCCTGATGGCGACGATCGTGCTGACCATATTCTCGGTCGGCTATGCCGCGATGGCATCGCGCGTCTCGTCCGTCGGCGGCTTCTACTCCTTTATCAGCCAAGGGCTCGGCCGTGAGGTCGGCATGTCGGCGGGCATAGGCTCGCTCGCCTGCTATTCGCTGTTCGAGGCCTCGCTGACCGGGTTGTTCGCATTTTTCGGCAATTTGTGGATTTCCCAACACTTGGGCATCAACGTGCCGTGGATCGTGCTTGCGCTGGCCATGATCGTGGTCATTGCCGCACTTGCCTACCGCGACGTGAAAGTGTCGGCACGGCTGCTCGGCATAGCCCTCATTCTCGAAGTGATCATGCTGGTGATCTTCTCGCTGGGTGTGATTTTCGCCCATGGCGGGACGAATTTTTCCGGCGATTCGTTGAATATGTTCAAGGTGTTCACGCCTGTCGCCGAGCAGACAGTCGGAACCGTGGCCATACCCGCGGGTGCGGCGGCCGTCGGCATCTTCATGGCGTTCTGGTCGTGGGTCGGCTTCGAGATGGCGCCGAACTACGCCGAGGAATCCCGCGATCCGAAGCGCATCATTCCGCAGTCGCTGCTGATTTCGGTAATTGGCCTCGGCCTGTTCTACACCTTCGTCAGCTGGTGCGCCGTTGCAGCCTATCCCACCGAGGCCGACATGGTGGCCAAGGCATTCTCCGACGGGGTAAATTTCTTCCTGACCCCCATCCAGAGTTTTGTCGGCGGCTGGGGCTACCAGCTGATGTCGCTTCTCATCCTGACCAGTTCCTTCGCCTGCGGCATGGCCTTCCACAACACCGCTTCCCGCTATTTGTACTCGCTGGCACGCGAAGGCGTCCTGCCACAGGCGATCGCGGAGACGCATGACCACCACAAGAGCCCCCACAAGGCCTCGGTGCTGCAGTCGGTGCTGGCGGCGGTCTGGGTCCTGCTCTACGGTCTGGCCTACGGCTTCGACGATCCGTCGGGACAGGCCTGGCTTGGCGTCTATACGCTGTTTGCGGTGCTTGGCACCGGACTGCTGCTGGTGCTGCAGGCCGTTGTCTCGCTGGCGATCTACATGTGGTTCAAGAAGAATGGCGGCGGCAACGCGTTGACGACAGTCATCGCGCCGTTGATCTCGGTGGTTGTCCAGCTGGTCCTCGTCTACACGCTGGTGGCCAATCTCGCCACGCTCGGCGGCACCAATGGTTTTGCCAGGAGCATCCCCTATGTCGGGCTTGCGATCCTTATCGTCGGCCTGATCTGGGGCTTCGTGCTGAAGTCGGCCAACCCAAAGGCGTACGGCAACATCGGTCACATGGTGAACGAAGGCTAGGGCATCCATCGCCCTGGATTTCTTGCGGCAACGGGGACGGAGGATCACTCTGTCCCCGTCTCATTTTGGAGCTTCAATTCATGACCCAGTCTTTGAAGGGTCGGTCCGTCGTCGTTACCGGCGGATCGAAAGGCATCGGCAAGGGCATAGCGCGGGTATTCGCGCTCTCCGGTGCCAAGGTCGCCATCATCGCGCGCCATCTCGACCAGGCTGAAGCCGCTGCCGCCGAAATCGGCCACGGCGCCTTTGGCGTGGCTGGCGACGTCACTTCGCTCGCCAGCATCGAGGCCGCGTTCGCGGCGGCAGCCGCGAGAAACGGTGGCATCGACGTGTTGTGCGCCAATGCCGGTATTTTCCCGCAGGCGCGGCTCGAGGACATGACCTCGCAACAATGGGACGAGGTCGTCGACACCAACCTCAAGGGCACCTTCCACGCGGTCAAGGCGGCGGTTCCCTATCTCAAGAAGTCCGACCAGGGCCGCATCGTGCTGACGTCGTCGATCACCGGACCGGTCACCGGTTTTCCCGGCTGGTCGCACTACGGCGCCACCAAGGCGGGGCAGCTCGGCTTCATGCGCACGGCCTGCATCGAGCTGGCGAAATACGGTATCACCGTCAACGCCGTCATGCCGGGCAACATCATCACCGAGGGCCTTGTCGGGCTGGGCGAGGACTACCAGAAGACCATGGCCGCCTCGATCCCCCTCAAGCGGCTCGGAACCGTGGAGGACATCGGCCACGCCGCGCTCTACTTCGCGTCGAAGGAAGCAGGCTACGTGACCGGGCAGACGATCATCGTCGACGGCGGCCAGATCCTGCCGGAGAGCCTGGAGGCCCTGGCATAGAGCCGTTCACCAACCGCTCTATCTCCTTGACGCAATCCCCAGGGAAAGCCCTACGCGCTTTTCCCGGGAGAACCGTTTCACACTTTTCCTGAAATTGCTGTCAGGAGAACTTGCTCAGATAGGCCTCGCACAGCCCGACGGTTCCCTCGGTGTAGGGGAGGCCCATCGACTTGGCGAGATCCGTCTCCGCGTGCGAGCCGATCCACGCGACCAGGAGCAGGCGGCGCAGCATCACGAAGGTCGGGATCTCGTCCTCGTCCGCCTTGGGCAGGTCAAGCACCCGGCGATAGCCGGTCGTCCACGACTGGATGAGATCGGCGGCCTGCGGCTCGTGCTCGTAGAAGGAGATGGGCGTCGCCGCGTCGTACATATACCAGCCGAAGCCGCAGTCGTCGAAGTCGATGACCTTCACTGTCTTGCCGTCGATCAAAAGGTTGGCGAGCCGCAGGTCGCAATGAATGAGGCCGAAGCGGTCATGGCCCTTGCCGAAGGCGGCGAGCCTGCGGCCGATCAGGTCCGTGGTGCGGCCAAAGAGTTTGGCCTTCGCGGCGTCGACGCCCATGCCGTCGCGCCAGCGTCCCCAATGAGGGTGTTCCTCGCCGAGGCTTGTTTCGAAATCCCACACGTGGCGGCTGAACCAGGATGGGCGCCGCCACTGTCGGGCGTGGATGTGCATGCGGGCGGTCACCTCCCCCAGCAATTCGAAAGGTTCCTCGAGCGCCTCGCCTATGCCCGGCTCCGAACCGGTCTCCCATTGCGACAGCACGACGTGGCGGGGTTGCGCCAGCCTGGCATGGCCGACATGCTGGATCTGCTCGCCGTCCTTGCCAGCGACCGGCACGGGTGTGGAGACGATCCCGGTCTGGCGCAAATCGGTCAGCCAGGCCAGTTCGGATTGGATGGCCGTCCTTGTATGGTAGCCGTCGCGATGGATGCGCAGTGCCCAGCGCCGGCCGTCGGGAGCCGCAATCCTGTAGGTCGCGTTCTCCGACAGGTTGATCATCTCGACGGAAACATCCGCCGGCAGATCGTAGTTGGCGGTGGCCGCTTCCGCCGTCTCCTGCAGGATGCCGAGTTGCTGGTCGTGGGTGAGCGCGTCGAAATCCGTCACTGTCAGTCCTGCCCGATCATTGCGCCATTGCCCCAGCCAGAACCCGAACGATCCCGGCAAGTCCAGCCGCCGGCTCGAACTGGACATTTGGCAGTTTCAACCAGGTTCGAGCCATGTCAACTCGCCTTGCCCGCCTGGTGCAGCAGCTCCCGCGCACGCGGCATTGCCGCATCGAAGCGATCCATGATGTCCTGGCAGGTCTCGCGATCCAGAAGCACGCCGGGCTTCCACTGCAGCACCCTTTTGTCGAGCGACGAGAAGATCGCCCAGACGCCCTGCTCGTAGAGTGCGCGTGACGCGAAGACGGCACCCTCCGGGTGGTTGCTGAATTCCAGGCCGAGGATCACGCCTTTCTGGCGCACGCCGGTGAAGATGTCGCCGTGACGAGCCAGCATCTCGCGCATGGCCTGTGCCATGAACTCGGTCACGGTGCCGACATTGGCAACCAGGGCAGGCCGCTGCAGCATCTCGATGACCTTGTGGGCGACGACGCAGCCGAGCTCGGCCCCACCGGTGGTCGAGATGTGGGCAGCCCCGTCCTCGTTGAGCCAGCCGCCGGCCTTGTCGTTCACCAGCGTCGCGCTGATCGGATAGAGTCCGCCGGACAGGCCCTTGGCCGTCACCATGATGTCCGGCTGGACGCCATAGGCCTGCCAGCCCCACATGCTGCCGGTCCGCATCAGGCCGGTCTGGACCTCGTCGGCGATGTACATCGCGCCATGCTTTTCGCACAGCGCCTTGCAGGCGTTGAGATAGCCGTCCTTCGGCATCGGGAAGCCGTAAGTGGCGGGGATCGTCTCCATGATCAGCGCCGCGACGTCTTCGCCCTCGAGCGCCTGCTCCATGGCGTCGATATCGTTGAAGGGAACCTGGATGAACGTCTCCGGCTGGTCGGAGAGGAAGATCTTGGTGAAGCGATCGTCGCCGGTCGCCACCGCGAGCCCCGAATGCCCATGGTAGCCCTTGATGATCGACACGATCTTGCGCCGCTTGGTGGCATAGCGGGCGCTCTTGATGGCGATGTCCACCGCCTCCGCGCCGCCCGGCGCGAAGACCGCGTATTTCATTCCCGGCGAGACATTGACGAGGGATTCGGCCAGCGCCGTGCGCGCCACGGAGGGGAACCAGTGATTGCCGATGTCGAAATAATCGAGCGCGCTCTTCAGCGTGTCGACCAGCTCCGGATTGCGGTGACCGAGATTGTAGGTGCCGCCGTTCAGGTGCAGGTCGATCAGGCGGCGTCCCGACATGTCGTAGAGGAAATAACCCTCCCGCCTGCCGATCACCAGGTCGATCCCGGCCTTCTGCCAGAACCTGGTCTTGTCGGGGTTCCAGAAACGGATTGCCTTGTCGAAAAAATCCTGCTTCGACTCGAACTTGAAGGGACCGAAGTCGTACATGCCTGTCTTTTTCCTCGGAGGTTGATCGGCGCGCAACCGAGCCGGCGAGGCTCGCGTGCCGGATGATGCAGGATTACGAGGCGGGGAGAAAGGGTGGAGAGGGATGATCCTGAAGGACAGGGCCGCGATCGTGACCGGCGCGGGATCGGGCATCGGCAGGGCGGCGGCGCTGATCATCGCGCGCGAGGGCGCGGTGGTCGGCGTGGCGGACCGCAGCGCCGACGGCGCCAACGCGACCGTCGAACAGATTCTTGCTGCCGGTGGACGGGCGAAAGCGCTCGTGTTCGACCTGACCGACGATCAGGCGCTCGAAGCCGGTTTCCGCGATTTCATCGCCACGCAGGGCAGGATCGACATCCTCCACAATCATGCCGGCGTGCAGGTCGAGGGTGACGTGCTCGGTGTGAGCGTCCAGGGCTTCGACACCTCCTGGTCGCTCAACGTGCGGGCTCACTTCCTCGGCGCCCGCATCGTCATGCCGTTCATGAAAAAGGCCGGCCGCGGGGTCATTCTCAACACGTCGTCGAGCTCCGGCGTGCTCTACGACCGTGAGATGATCGCCTATACGACGACCAAGCACGCGGTAATCGCGATGACCAGGCAGATGGCGGGCGACTATGGCCGCTTCGGCATTCGCGTCAACGCGCTTTGCCCCGGCTGGGTCGACACGCCCTTCAATGGCCCTTTCATCGCCCAGATGGGGGGCCGGGACGCCATCGAAGCCTACATCCGCGAAAAAGTACCGCTCGGCCGCTGGGCCAGCGTCGAGGAAATCGCCGAGTCCGTGCTGTTTCTGGTATCCGACCGGTCCTCGTACATGACGGGCCAGATTCTGGTCGTCGACGGCGGAGAAACGGTGGTCTAGCGGATTATCGTTTCACGGAAACGCAGAAATACTCTGCTTGCCGGGCTACTCGTCGATGCAAGGGGCCGACGGCCAAGTTTGTCAGGGACTGTTTGGTGGAGCCAATCGGAATCGAACCGACGACCTCTTGAATGCCATTCAAGCGCTCTCCCAACTGAGCTATGGCCCCACTTCCGGCAGTCAACCGGCGCCGTTTCCGGCGAAGAGATCCGGCGCGGGTTGGAGACCGCGCCGTTAGTGCAGGCGGCTTCTAACCCCGCCCTTCGTCAATATCAAGCCTTGAATACCGGCTTTTTGTTCACAGGCCGAGAAAGCCTGCGAACGCTTGCGTCCCAGGCCGATCAGACCTCGTCGTCGTCGTCGCCAACGCCGATCATGTCGGCGACGTCGTCGTCTTCTTCCTCTTCGTCGGCCAGGAAGGTGTCGTCCTCGTCGTCGCCGAGGTCGACGTCGTCCTCATCATCGCCGAGATCGGGCAGATCGTCGGCCTTGACGTCCTCGTCGGCCTCTTCGAGCGAGACAACCTCAACGCCCTCCTCGTCCTCGGCGTCCACTTCCTTCTCGGCCACTTCCTCTTCCTCTTCGAGGGCGGCGATCTTGCCTTCCTCGAAATAGGAACGCGGATAGGTCTTGCCGGTGTAGGGCGAGACGATCGGGTCCTTGTTCAGGTCGTAGAATTTTCGGCCCGTCTCCGGGTCGATGCGTTTTGTGCCAAGTTCGGTTTTTGCCACGGCAAGCCTCGTCAATAAAAGAGTGGTCCCCTTAACCACAGTTTGCAGCGCTGTCAAAGCGAAAAGCCGGCGTCACAAAACCATGCATTGAAAGGCCTCGCGGCAAGTGATGACCATTGGGGATGACCATTTCGGCCCGCCGTGATACGAGACCGCCGCAACAAATGAAAAGCGCCGGCCCGCCGGCGTTCCGTCCAGGGAAATTCCATGTCTCACGCTGCCGCCCCAAAGCCGGCCACCGCCCGCAGATCATCAGCCCTTTCCGGCACGGCGCGCGTGCCGGGCGACAAGTCGATCTCGCACCGCTCCTTCATGTTCGGCGGCCTCGCCTCCGGCGAGACCCGCATCACCGGCCTGCTGGAGGGCGAGGATGTGATGCGCACGGGTGCGGCCATGAAGGCGATGGGCGCACATATCGAAAAGCGGGGCGCCGAGTGGGTGATCCGCGGCACCGGCAACGGCGCGCTGCTGCAGCCGGAAGGCCCGCTCGATTTCGGCAATGCCGGCACCGGCTCGCGGCTCACCATGGGCCTGGTCGGCACCTATGACATGGAAACGACCTTCATCGGCGACGCCTCGCTGTCGGGCCGGCCGATGGGCCGCGTGCTGGAACCCTTGCGCCAGATGGGCGTGCAGGTGCTGAAGGCAACGCCCGGCGACCGCATGCCGATCACGGTGCATGGGCCCAAGCATGCCGCGCCGATCACCTACCGCGTGCCGATGGCCTCGGCGCAGGTGAAATCGGCGGTGCTGCTGGCCGGCCTCAACACGCCGGGCATCACCACAGTCATCGAACCGGTGATGACACGCGACCACACCGAAAAGATGCTGAAGGGCTTTGGCGCCAATTTGTCGGTCGAAACCGACGAGCGCGGCGTGCGCCACATCTTCATCGAGGGCCAGGGCAAGCTCACCGGCCAGACCATCGCGGTGCCTGGCGACCCGTCCTCGGCCGGCTTCCCGCTGGTGGCGGCGCTGATCGTGCCGGGCTCCGACATCGTCATCGAGAACGTGCTGATGAACCCGACCCGCACCGGGCTGCTTTTGACGCTGCAGGAAATGGGCGGCAAGATCGACATCCTCAATCCGCGCAATGCCGGCGGCGAAGATGTCGCCGACCTGCGCGTGCGCTACTCCGAACTGAAAGGCGTCGCCGTGCCGCCCGAGCGGGCGCCGTCGATGATCGACGAGTATCCGGTGCTCGCCGTCGCCGCCAGCTTCGCCGAGGGCGAAACGCTGATGCAGGGGCTGGAAGAATTGCGGGTGAAGGAATCCGACCGGCTGTCGGCCGTCGCCAACGGGCTGAAGCTCAACGGCGTCGACTGCACCGAGGGCGAAGCAACGCTCGCGGTGCGCGGCAGGCCGGGCGGCAAGGGGCTGGGCGGCCATCCGAACGGCCAGGACACTACCGTGCAGACCCATCTCGACCACCGCATCGCCATGAGCTTTCTGGTGATGGGGCTGGCGACGGAAAAGCCGGTGACCATCGACGACCAGGCGATGATCGCGACCAGCTTTCCCGAGTTCATGGGGCTGATGCAGGGGCTTGGCGCGGAGATCGGGTGACAGTCATGGCAATCGCAGACCGTGGAGATAGGGTGTCGACATCCTTGCCTTCGTCATCCTGGGGCGAAGCAAGGAGCGAAGCGACGCGGCGCAGACCCCAGGATCCATGCCGTGACGTCGAAACGTCGCGACGGTGCCAAATTCTCGTCCGCAGCACTCTTCGGCAAATGTCACGGCATGGATCCCAGGGTCTTCGCGACGGAGCTGCGCTCCTGCTCCGCCCTGGGATGACGAAGGCGCGTGGGCTGTACGCCAAGCCTTGGGAAGCGTTGGCCTGCCAATGACTTCTACCTTCACCATCGCCATCGACGGCCCCGCCGGTGCCGGCAAGGGCACGCTGGCCCGGCGGCTCGCCGACCATTACCGGCTGAACCTGCTCGACACCGGCCTCACCTATCGCGCGGTGGCCTATGCGCTGATCCAGCATGCACTGCCGCTCGACAATGTCTCGGCGGCGGAGACCGCGGCTCGCCAGGTCGATCTGGCAAGGCTCGACCGGGCGGTCTTGTCGGCGCACGCTATCGGCGAGGCCGCCTCGAAGGTCGCCGTTTTCCCGACGGTGCGGCGCATCCTCGTCGAAAAGCAGCGCGACTTCGCCAAGACCCCGCCGGGCGCCGTGCTCGACGGCCGTGACATCGGCACTGTCGTCTGCCCCGACGCCGACGTAAAACTCTATGTGACGGCGAGCGCCGAGGTGCGGGCACAGCGGCGGCTGGCCGAGATCGAGAGCATCGGCGGCACCGCCAATTTTGACGAAATCCTCGCCGATATCGTGCACCGCGACGAGCGCGACATGGGCCGCGCCGACTCGCCGTTGAAGCCCGCCGCCGACGCGCACTTGCTTGATACCAGCGAAATGGCTATAGAAGCCGCGTTTCTCGCAGCCAGAGCTGTCATCGACGACGTGCTGGCCAAGAGAGACAAGGCCTGAGTTGGGTTTTCATGCTGTTTCCGATTGCCGGAGACGAAGAAAATACCCATGTCGGGCACGAACCAGCCTGCCAGCATTCTTCATGCGCCGGAATTGCCGCCTAAAGAGCGGCCCAGGGCTTTTGTAGCCCGGAACGCCGGCAGGCCCACGCAACGCTAACCCACGGCGCCCGTCCCGCGACAGATGCGGGGCATTCCAGGAGAAACAATGTCAGCTGCAAATCCCACTCGCGATGATTTCGCGAGCCTGCTCGAAGAATCTTTTACCGCCGGCCATTCCGGCGAAGGCCAGGTCGTCAAGGGCATCATCACCGCCATTGAAAAAGACATGGCGATCATCGATGTCGGCCTCAAGGTCGAAGGCCGCGTGCCGCTGAAGGAATTCGGCGTCAAGGGCAAGGACACGACGCTGAAGGTCGGCGACACGGTCGAGGTCTATGTCGAGCGCATCGAGAACGCGCTTGGCGAAGCGATGCTTTCCCGTGAGAAGGCCCGCCGCGAAGAGAGCTGGGTCCGTCTCGAAGAGAAGTTCACCAAGGGTGAGCGCGTCGAAGGCGTCATCTTCAACCAGGTCAAGGGCGGCTTCACCGTCGACCTCGACGGCGCCGTGGCCTTCCTGCCGCGCAGCCAGGTCGATATCCGCCCGATCCGCGACGTCTCCCCGCTGATGCACAACCCGCAGCCCTTCGAGATCCTCAAGATGGATCGCCGCCGCGGCAACATCGTGGTGTCGCGCCGCACCGTGCTCGAGGAGAGCCGCGCCGAACAGCGTTCGGAAATCGTGCAGAACCTCGAAGAAGGCCAGGTGGTCGAAGGCGTCGTCAAGAACATCACCGACTACGGTGCGTTCGTCGACCTCGGCGGCATCGACGGCCTGCTGCACGTCACCGACATGGCATGGCGCCGCGTCAACCATCCGACCGAAATCCTCAACATCGGTCAGACGGTCAAGGTGCAGATCATCCGCATCAACCAGGAAACCCACCGCATCTCGCTCGGCATGAAGCAGCTCGAGAGCGATCCGTGGTCCGAGATCGGCACCAAGTTCCCGATCGGCAAGAAGATCAAGGGCACCGTCACCAACATCACCGACTACGGCGCGTTCGTCGAGCTGGAGCCGGGCATCGAGGGTCTCATCCACGTTTCGGAAATGTCGTGGACGAAGAAGAACGTGCATCCCGGCAAGATCCTGTCGACGACGCAGGAAGTCGACGTGGTGGTGCTCGAGGTCGATCCGGCCAAGCGCCGCATCTCGCTCGGCCTCAAGCAGACGCTGGAAAACCCGTGGGAAGCCTTCGCGCGGACCCATCCGGTCGGCAGCCAGGTCGAGGGCGAGGTCAAGAACAAGACCGAGTTCGGCCTGTTCATCGGCCTGGAAGGCGACGTGGACGGCATGGTGCACCTCTCCGACCTCGACTGGACCCGTCCGGGCGAGCAGGTCATCGAAGAGTACAACCGCGGCGACATGGTCAAGGCGCAGGTGCTCGACGTCGACATCGAGAAGGAACGCATCTCGCTCGGCATCAAGCAGCTGGCCAAGGATACGGTCGGCGAAGCAGCGACTTCAGGCGAACTGCGCAAGAACGCCGTCGTCACCTGCGAAGTCATCGGCGTCAAGGATGGCGGTCTGGAAGTGCGGCTGGTCGACAGCGGCATCGAGACCTTCATCAAGCGCTCCGATCTGAGCCGCGACCGCGACGAGCAGCGCCCCGAGCGCTTCACCGTCGGCCAGAAGGTCGATGCCCGCGTCATCGCCTTCGACAAGAAGACCCGCAAGCTGCAGGTCTCGATCAAGGCGCTGGAAATCGCCGAAGAGAAGGAAGCGGTCGCCCAGTACGGCTCGACCGATTCCGGCGCTTCGCTGGGCGATATCCTGGGCGCCGCGCTGAAGAAGCAGGGCAGCTAAGCATCGGCTGCCGCCGCGCACTCGCGCGGCGATCAACGAAAACCCCGCCGGATCGCTCCGGCGGGGTTTTTCTTTACGGTAAGATAAACTTCCTCGCGTATTTGCCTGTGGTCCGCGAGGGAGGCTTTTCATGCGCTATGGCGACGATCGTTCCACCGAGGGATCGTCGTGGTTGCTGCGTCTTTACATCAGGTCGCCGGCCTTTTTCTGCTATTGCGCAATGGCGATCTTGATGACCGTTCTGTGGTCCCTGGACTTCCGGCTCAATGGCGACGCGGACGACCTCCTGAAAATGCATGAAATCCGTACCTTGCTTGAAACGGGCAACATCTTCGACCGGACGATGCCCGGTATTGTCCAACCAGAGCCCTATATCTCGCATTGGCCATGGATCGTGGACCTGCCCTATGCCGCCTTCGCGCGCCTGCTCGCGCCGTTTGCCGGCTTCGAGCCGGCGCTGATGCTTGCAAGCTTTGCGGTTCCGCTGTTGCTGCTTGCGCCGGCGCTCTATTTCTACAATCGATTGGTGATCGCCACTGGCTTTGCCTACCCGGCCGTTGCATTGCCGCTGGCTTTGATCTTTGCCGTGCGCACCTTTTTCGAATACGCCCCCGGACGGATCGACTATCACAATCTGCAGATATTGCTGCTGCTTGCGGCCCTGGTGTTGATGATGTCGCCGAGCCGCTTTTCAGCCTTCGTCAACGGGCTGCTGGCGGCCCTGGCAATTGCCGTCAGCGCCGAGTTCGCGCCGTTCTATGCTCTCGTGATGGCAGTCTACGCCTTTGACTGGATCTTTGGTCGCGAAGGCGGTGACGACAGGATCGTCGGTTTTGGGCTGGCCTTGGCCATAGGCGCGATCGGTCTGTTCGCGGCGATCGTGCCGCCTTCAGCCTATGCCGCCATCAGATGCGACACCTATTCGGCGCCGCATGTGACGGCACTGGCCGCGGCCGGGCTTTCATTTGCCATCGTGCCTTTGCTTGTCGGCCGGCGCGGCGGATGGGCAACGCGCGCGGCAATCCTGCTGGTGTTCGCGGCCGCCAGCCTGGCGGCGCTGGTGATGTTGTTCCCGCAATGCCTGGCCGGCCCTTATGGCGCGCTCGACGCCTATGTTCGCGATAACATGCTCAACAGAATTCTCCAGGAACTGAGCCTGTTTCGGCGCCCTGATTTCGTTCTGTCGGCAGGTTTTCCGAGCATGGCGCTGCTTTTTGTCGGCGCGCTTGCCCCGGTTGTCATCTGCCTCGATCCGCATGGCCGCAGCCGGCCCCACGTCATACTGGCGCTGTTCTCGCTGCTCGCGCTGGTACTGGCGATCGACTATCTCCGCTACTTTCGCTATCTCCCGGTTTTTTCCGGCATCGGCCTGATCTTCGTGCTGGCGAGTTTCCTGCCACGCGACGCCAGACTGGCCCGCTACCTGGAATCTTCCGTGCCGGTGGCATCGCGCAGATACGCGTTGATCGCCCCCGGTCTCGTCTTGTCGGGTGCAATGGCTCTATACCACCTATCGGTGAGACCATCCCAGGCAGCGGTTCCCGCCGCCGAGTTCGCCGACGGTTGCTATTTCAGTCATTTCGAGCCGCAACGGGGTTGGCCGGCAGGCGCCGTCGTTCTTTCACCACCATTGATCGGATCGCATTTTGTCGCTCTTGCCGAAGGTCCCAAGGTCGTGACGATCCCCAACCACCCTTCGGCCAAGGGCATCGAACGGAGCTATCGTTTCCTCGACCCCTCGACCGCCGACCCGCGCGCGATCCTCGATGCCTCCAAGGCGACGCATGTTGCGATTTGCGCGTGGCGCGGCCCGCCGTCGCCACAACTCGAAACCGCCTATCCATTCGCGGCGGCGCTGATGGAGGGCCACCCGCCGGCATGGTTGAGGGAGTGCACTACCGATGCGTCATCGCCACTGCGAATCTACAGCTACCGCAATCCCGATGGATCGGACGCCGGCTGCCCTGCTTCGACGCTCTCTGTTCAGGCCCTGCCGTAAAGCGGTACCAGCGTGCCGCTCATCGCCTGATTGGCCGGTGAGGCGAGATAGGCGATGGCTTCGGCCGCCGCCTCGAGGCTGACCCATTTGGTGACATCGGCGTCCGGCATGTCGGCGCGGTTCGCCGGCGTGTCTAGCGTCGACGGCGCCACGGCATTGACCAGGATGCCCTTGCCCTTGAGTTCCTCGGCCATTGCCACCGTCATTGCCGCCACAGCCGCCTTGCTCGCGGCGTAGGCAACCATGCCGCCGCCACGCCTTGGGTCGAGTCCGGCGCGCGCCGTGACGTTGACGATACGGCCCGCGGTGCCCGACACCAGCATCGAGCGCACCGCCGCGCGGCAGCACAGGAAGGCGGTGCGCGCATTGGTGTCCATCATCTCGGCAAAGGATGCCGATTCGATCTTTTCCACCGGCGCCGCGGCAAAGCCGCCGGCCAGGTGGATCGAGCCCCACAGGCCTGGAACCTGGCTGTAGAACGCCTCGACCTTGGCGGAGTCCGAGAGATCGACATTGTGCACCAGCTTGACGCGGTCATGCGCGGTGAAGGGGAAATGCGCGGGCGCGGCGGCATGGGCATTGGGCACATGGCAGATCGCGCCCTCACCCAGCAGTTTGCCGACTACCGCGCCACCAAGCGCCCCGGTTCCGCCGGTCACGACGATATGCCTGCCTTCAAGTGTTTCCGTCATCCTCGACCGCTCCTGTCATTTTTCTTCTTATGCTTATGCCGCGCCGGCGCAGAAAATCGCGCCTTTCGCGCGATCACTCAACTGAAATCTCGACATGGCAGTCGTCGCGTCTTTGCATGCATCCGCCCGCCAGCCGGCAGGGGTCCATGCAAAGCCGAGGCATGAGGCACGTTGCGCCGCCAATGCTCAATCGACGGTGATTTCGATGACGCACGGCAGTCCGGTTGCCCGCGCGCGTTTCAGCGCGTCCGCCAGGGCGTCGATGTCGGCAATGCGTTCGG
Organism: Mesorhizobium sp. Mes31; assembly: GCF_024519675.1. Taxonomy (NCBI): domain Bacteria; kingdom Pseudomonadati; phylum Pseudomonadota; class Alphaproteobacteria; order Hyphomicrobiales; family Phyllobacteriaceae; genus Mesorhizobium; species Mesorhizobium sp. Mes31. Next base: position 415,340 of record NZ_JALJRL010000001.1, read on the forward strand.
CGCCGATGCCATAGGCTTCCGCCAGCTTGCAGAAGTCCGGCGGTGCCGGCGACACACCGACCGGCTCGACACCGACATCGAGCATCGAGGTTTCGATCTCGCGATAGCCGCGATTGTTCCAGACGACGAAGATGACCGGCGCCCGGGCATCGAGCGCGGCACCCAGTTCCGGCAAGGTGAACTGGAAGCCGCCGTCACCGGTCAGGCAGACGACTGGCGCGTCAGGCACGGCAAGGACGGCACCGATCGCCGCCGGCGGGCCATAGCCAAGCGCGCCAAAGCCGGTGGCGGCATTGAACCAGCCACCTGGCCGGTCATGATCGTAGTAAAGGTTGGCGGCATAGATCGGCTGCGTGGAATCGCCGACGATGATCGCGCCCGGCAGCGCATCGCGGATCATCTCGACGGCGCGTACCTGTGCCTGCAGCGTCGGATTGATCTCGGCAAAGGCTGCTTGCCGCGCAGCGGCGGCGCGCTCCGGGCCGGCTTCGTCTGCACGGACATGGCTGGTTTCCAGGAGCAGCGCTTCGAGCGCCTCGGCGCAATCGGCCTGGATCGCAACCGTCACCGGGCGGCGGGCAAGCTGGTCGGCGCCGATATCGATGCGGATCAGGTTGGCGGGCAGGACAAAACCGTCGTCGCCGTAGCCGTCATAGTCGGTCGGGCCGAATTCGGTGCCGGCGGCGATGACCAGGTCGGCTTCGGCTATCAGCGTCCGCACCGCCTTCAGGCTGGGACTGGCCGGCACGCAAAGCGGATGGCCGTGCAAGAGGCCGCGCGCATTGGCGGTCTGCACGACCGGCGCTCCGAGCCGCTCGGCAAGGTTCCGCAATGGCGCTTCGGCGCGCTTGGCGCCGCCGCCAGCAAGGATCAGCGGACGGCGCGCGGCGGCGATGAGTTTGGCCGCGCTGGCAATTGCCGCGCGATCCGGCACGGGCGGCGCGGCATTGCTCAGGACGGCAGCGATGCCGTCAGCCGGCTTGACCATGACGTCGGTCGGGATCTCGATATGCACCGGCCCTGGCCGCGACGACGAAAACAGGGCGAAGGCACGGGCGAGCGCGCCTGGCAGTTCGCCGGCTTCGGTGACGCGCTGAGAAAACAGTGCCACCTTTTCCATCATGCCGCGCTGGTCGGGCAGTTCATGCAGATGGCCGAGACCCTTGCCGAGCGTCGGCGTGGCGTTGACGCCGGAGATCACCAGCATCGGCACCGAATCGGCGCGCGCCTGACCCATGGCGGTGATGGTGTTGGTCAGCCCAGGTCCGGTGATGACGAAGGCGACGCCCGGCCTGCCGCTGGCGCGCGCATAGCCATCGGCCATGAAGCCGGCACCCTGTTCATGGCGTGGCGTGACATGGCGAATCTTCGAGCGGGCAAGTCCCCGGTAAAGCTCGACCGTGTGCACGCCGGGAATGCCGAAGACCGTGTCGACGCCATGGGCTTCGAGCAGCGAAATGAGGGCCTCGCCGACAGTCGTCCCAATGGTCGTCATTGGCGCAGCACCGGTCGCGTCAGGCAGGTCGGGCCGCCCTCGCAAGCGATGCAGAGCGCATCCGCCTCGAAGGTGGAAACCGCACAGCCGGCCGCCTGCATGGCAGCCGCCGTCCTGGCAAAGCCGGCGACAGCGATCACCTGGCGCGGCGCCGTCGGCAGCACGTTGAGACTGAGCCCGTTGGAGGCGAAGAATTCGTCGGCATCGCCCTCGACCAGCTTGATGCCGCGCGCGCGCAGCAACTGGTAGAAGGCGGCCGGCAGCAAAGGCGCGTAGACCAGCGCCAGATCGTCGGCAAGCGGACTTATCACCGACATCAGGTGCAGGCAGGCTTCCTCGCCGTGCCAGAGCGGCAGGTCGAAGCCAAAAACCGAAATGCCCTTGGGAGAGAGCAGGTTTGCCAGCTGCTGGATGCCGTCCTGGTTGGTGCGCACGCCACGGCCGACGGCCAGCGTGTTTGCATCCACCCAGACGCAGTCGCCACCCTCCACCTGGCCCGGACCATCGATGCGGCCGAGAAGGGGGATACCCATGCGCCTGTAGGCTATCTCATGCAGACCGGGCTCGGGCTGGCGCAACGCCTTGCCCATCGAGAGAATGATCGCGCCATCATCGGTCATCAGCGACGGATCATGGGTGAAGACGGAATCGGCCAGCCCGTCATCGGCGTCCGTCAGCCATTCGATCTCGGCGCCGGAGGCTGCGACCATGCTGGTCAGCTGCTCATGCTGGGCAGCGGCTTTTTGCGCATCGAAGCCGGGGCCGTAGTGCCATTCCTGCGCCTTGGCATGACGCATGGCGCTCTCGGCGGAGCGCATCAGCACGCGCTTCAGCGGTCCCGCCATCGACTGCGACCCGTATGCTTTGCCCACTCAATTCTCCCGAAGCGTCCGTTGCCGCCACTAACCACTACAGCAAGCCGTGATCAATAGTCCAAAAACCATGGTTGACGGAGGCAAGCGGAACGGTCCATCTTGAGAATGGGAACTCTGTCAGTGACGGGTAATGGGTAAAAGAATCCAGCAGCGACGAGCTCGACCGCTTTGCGGAGCGTCGAAGGGATGATGGCTCAAGGCGCCGCACCCGTACTGAAACACACGGCGCAGGACGGCGCCGCAGAAGCCATCCATGTCGAGAACCTGCACAAGAAGTTCGGTGAACTGCACGTGCTGAAGGGCGTCTCGCTGTCGGCACGGGACGGCGAGGTCATCGCCATCATCGGCGGCAGCGGCTCGGGTAAATCGACGCTGCTGCGCTGTATCAACTGCCTAGAAAACCCGACCAGCGGCATCATTCGCGTCAATGGCGAGGAGATCAAGCTGAAGGCCGACAGCCACGGCCACACCATTCCGGCCGACCGCAGGCAGATCGAACGCATCCGCTCCAAGCTCGGCATGGTGTTCCAGAATTTCAATCTGTGGAGCCACATGACGCTGATCGAAAACGTCATCGAGGTTCCGGTGCACGTGCTTGGCGTCAAGCGCGAGGTGGCCATCGCCGAGGCCGAAAAGCTGCTTGCCCGCGTCGGCCTGGCCGAAAAGCGCGACGTCTATCCGGCCTATCTGTCGGGCGGCCAGCAGCAGCGCGCCGCGATCGCTCGCGCCTTGGCCATCAATCCGCGCGTCATGCTGTTCGATGAGCCGACCTCGGCGCTCGACCCCGAACTGGTCGGCGAGGTGCTGAAGGTCATCGGCGACCTGGCACGCGAAGGCCGCACCATGGTGCTGGTCACACACGAGATGAAGTTCGCCCGCGAGGTCGCGACACACGTCGTCTATCTCTACAACGGGCTGGTCGAGGAAGAAGGACCGCCGGAGCAGATCTTCGGCGCGCCCAGATCCGAGAGGCTCAAGCAGTTCATCCGCAACATCGGCTAGGAACAGGCCGCGACGGAAGAAAACCGGGAACCAACAACAAACTGGGAGTCGTTACAATGAAGACTGTTCTGAAGACATTCGCCGCAGCGCTGCTGCTGGGCGTCGCCGCCATGGGCGTAGCCAAGGCCGATCCGGTCAAGATCGGCGTCGCCGCCGAACCCTATCCGCCCTTCACTTCGCCGGATGCGTCCGGCAAATGGGTCGGCTGGGAGATCGATTTCATCGACGCCGTCTGTGCCGAAGAAAAGCTCGACTGCGTTATCACCCCCGTCGCCTGGGACGGCATCATTCCGGCCCTGACGACCAAGAAGATCGACGTCATCGCCAGTTCGATGTCGATCACCGAGGAGCGCAAGAAGACGATCGACTTCTCCGACAAGTACTACAACACCCCGACGGCGATCATCGGGCCAAAGGACCAGAAGTTCGGCTCCGCTCCGGACGACCTCAAGGGCAAAGTCATCGGGGTCCAGGTGTCGACGGTGCATGCCGTGTACGCCAAGAAGCACTTCACCGGGGCGCAGGAAATCAAGGAATACCAGACCCAGGACGAGGCCAACCAGGATCTCGCCGCCGGCCGTCTCGACGCGGTACAGGCCGATTCCATCGCGCTTGGCGAATTCCTCAAGTCGGACCAGGGCAAGGCCTGCTGCGATCTGAAGGGCATGGTGGCTCCGGACGATGAAGTGCTCGGACCGGGCGTCGGCGCGGGCGTGCGCAAGGAAGACACCGACCTGAAGGAAAAGATCAACGCCGGCATCAAGGCCATTCGCGCCAACGGCAAATATGACGAGATCTCGAAGAAGTACTTCGATTTCGACATTTACGGCGGCGGCGGCGCGCAGTCGAACTGATCGGCAAGCCTGGGCTCGTGACCGCGCGGCGCGTCTTGCACCGCGCGGTTTCGCCTGAACCTCTCCACGCACGCTTTCGCTGACGAAAATGTCCAGCGGCTGACGCCAGCAATCCGGGGGCGAAGCTGATCGACGCATTTCTTTCGGCCTCGGCGGCCGGCATCATCGAACTGCTCTCGCCCTACCCACCGGGCTGGGGCGGGACGCTTTTGGTTGGGCTTCTGCATTCGATCGAGATCGCGCTGGGCGCCACCTGCCTCGGTCTCCTGATCGGCACGGGCGGCGCCTATGGCAAGCTCTATGGCGGCCCGGTGGTGCGCGATCTGCTGGCGGTCTACACCACCGTCGTGCGCGCCGTACCCGAACTTGTGCTGATCCTGCTGCTCTATTATGCGGGAACCGACCTGATCAACCAGGCACTGGCGGCAATGGGCTATCAGCGCATCGACATCAGCGGCCTTGCCGCAGGTATCGCCGTGCTCGGCTTCGTCCAGGGCGCCTATTCGACCGAGGTGATCCGCGGCGCGATCCTGGCCATTCCGCAAGGCCAGATCGAAGCCGCCCGCGCCTATGGAATGTCTCCCGGCCTTCTGCTGCGGCGCATTACGTTGCCGGCAATGCTGCCCTTCGCCATACCGGGTCTTGCCAATCTCTGGCTCATCGCCACCAAGGATACCGCCCTCTTGGCGGTCGTCGGTTTCTACGAACTGGCGCTGGCAACGCGGCAGGCCGCGGGCGTCACCAAGGCCTATTTCACCTTCTTTTTCGCAGCAGGCGTGCTTTATCTGCTGCTGTCGCTGTTTTCCAATCTGATCATCGGCCGTGTGGAGGCCTGGTCCCGGCGTGGCATGCCTTCGCTCAAGGAAGCACGCTGATGGCCAACGAAGCGGCCATCATCAACGTCGTCGCGCGAACGTCGCTATGGCTGCAGCCGCACCGCATCTTGCTGATCCTGATCGCGCTGGGGCTGGTTCTGAGCGCCGCCTTCTTCATGCGCTGGGACTGGTTGCCGCAATATTATGAAATGGGATTGGTCGGCATCTGGCGCTCGCTGTGGATCCTGGCCGTCACCTGCATCCTGGGCTTCCTGTTCGCGGTGCCGCTCGGGCTGGCGCAGGCCACCGGCTCGTTCTGGTTCGCGGCACCCGCCAACGCTTTCTGCACGATCATCCGGGGAACGCCGCTGCTGATCCAGCTGTGGCTGCTCTACTACGGCCTGGGCTCGCTGTTTCCGCAGTACCCATGGATCCGCGAATCCTGGATGTGGCCATATCTGCGGCAGGCATGGCCCTATGGCGTGCTGGCGCTGACCTTGTCCTTCGCCGGCTATGAGGGCGAGGTGATGCGCGGTGCGTTTGCCGGCGTTCCCAAGGGGCAATTGGAAGCCGCGCGCGCCTTCGGCATGAGCCGCTGGAAGATCTTCCGGCGCATCTGGCTGCCGCAGGCCTTCTACCGGGCGCTGCCGACTCTGACCGGCGAGACCGTGCTGCAGTTGAAATCGACGCCGCTGGTGGCGACGATCAGCGTCATCGACATCTTCGCCGTTTCGTCGAAGGTGCGGCAGGACACCTACCTCACCTACGAACCCTTGCTGCTGCTGGCGCTGATCTACATGACGATCACCGGCATTCTGGTCTTCGCCTTCAGCAGGATCGAGGCGCGGATCCCCAATAAAATTGGGTAGAAGCGAATAGCGAATAGCGAGTAGTAATCGGGGACCGGGGAGGCGCGATGGCCGACAGCTCGCCATTCCCCTATTCGCTATTCCCTATTCGCTACTCACTCAGGAACTCATCGTGATGCAACTCAGTCTCGACCAGGCCAAAGGACTGTGCCGAATGGCGGCGCTTGGCGCCGGTGCCAACGAAGAAGCGGCGCAATCGCTCACCGCCTCGATCATATCAGCCGAGGCGGAAGGGCTTTCGACCGTCGGGCTGTCCCATTTCATCGACTACCTCGAGGCGCTGGAAGCCGGACGCATTGACGGCAATGCCGACCCAGTGATCACCCGGCCGGCACTGGCGATCTATCTCTCCGACGCGCGCGGCGGTCTGGCGCATACCGGTTTCGACCGCACCATCGACGATCTTGCCAAGGCCGCGCGGTTGTTCGGCGTCGCCATCTTCTCGCAGAAGAATGCCTATACATGCGGCGCGCTCGGCTATTTCACCGGAAGGCTGGCAGCGCAGGGGCTGGTGTCGTTCGCCGCCACCAACGGCCCGGCCATTCTCGCCGGCTCGGGCTCGGTCAAGCCGGTCTACTGCACCAACCCGATGTCGTTTGCCGCCCCTGCCGCCGACGGCGCGCCGCTGGTCATCGACCAGTCGTCGAGCGCCACCGCTTTCGTCAACATCCGCAAGGCGGCGGAAGACGGCAAGAAGATCCCCGAAGGCTGGGCGCTGGACGCCAGCGGCAACCCGACCACCGATCCGGCCGCCGCCATGAAAGGCGCCATGCTCGCCTTCGGCGGCCAGCGCGGCGCCAACATCGCCCTGATGGTCGAAGTGCTGGCGGCCGGCCTGTCGGGCGCCAACTGGTCACTCGACGCGCCATGGTTCACCGGCGGAGCTGAGAGCCCCGGCACGGGGTTGTTCGTGCTTGCCGTCGAGCCCAAGCTGCTCGACCCGGACTTCGAGCAGCGGATGAAGGACCAGCTCGACCGGCTGCGCCGGCGCTATGGCGTGCATGTGCCCGGCCGCGCCCGCGCCGAGGCCGCCGAGAGAGCGCAAGCGCGCGGCATCACCGCGTCCAAGGCGGTGGTGCAGCGCATTTCCGAGTTCGCAGCGCGTTATTCTTCCTGAATAGTCTTATTTATCAGATAGTTATCTGAAGTCCGCCTGACCATGGCGTGACTCGGCGTGATTTTTTGTTCGCGCCGCTGAACCTTTTTGCGCGTTGCGACGACCCAGCTTTGTCCAGGGCAAGGCGAGCTTGCCCGATCCAAACCGAGGGAAACAGCAAACCGAAAGCGAAAGCCTGCTTCACGCGGAGGATGTTGCCTCTGCGCCTCGGAAACTCAACCTAAATCAAAAGGAAAATTGCCATGACCAACACCAAAATCACCATGCTCACCGCGGTTCTTCTTCTCGGCTCGTTCATGGGCGCCACCCAGGCCGCCACCTTGAAGGCCGCGCCGGTGAAACCGTCCGCGCCCGGCGTCATCACCGCTCCGAGCGGCGGCGCCACCGAGGACCATTACTGCAAGAACGGCCATGCGAAATTCGCCAATTGCAGCGCCGATTTCATCGCGGCCTGCAAGAAGATCGGTGGCACCATGTCGGATGTTCAGGGCTGGGGTGGGCGTACTTGCTTCACGCCCTCCTGATACCGTCTCAGGTCAGGCCGCTCCGTCGGCCCCTGGCTTCGCATGATGTCATCCGGAAAACCCCGCTTCGGCGGGGTTTTCTGCGTTCGGCGGCATTTTCATTGCCGTCGGCCAGCCGCCTTTGCCGGCCTGTCGTGCTGCTGGTCACTGTCTGGTTTCACTGGGTCACCATGGCCAGGGTTTTTCGGGGGCCGAAAAGTCACTTTTGTGGGCCGCGATCCTGCTGTTCTTCGTCATTCGCGGCGGCAACCGCCATTCGGCCGACGCCTGCGTCGGCAAGGCGTTCTGACAAGGTCGAAACAGGGGCGACAGCGACGACGCGTCACCCTTTGCCTTTGGCGCAAAACCGACTATGAAACGGCTTCAGCCAAGCCATCTGGAACGTGCGCCGGAGCCAGCCATGACCGAAATCCTGCAGACCCCAAAGCTCGTTGTCGTCTTTGGCGGGTCAGGCTTTGTCGGCCGCCATGTCGTGCGCGCGCTGGCCAAGCGCGGCTATCGCATCCGGGTCGCCTGCCGGCGGCCCGATCTTGCCGGCCATTTGCAGCCGCTCGGCAATGTTGGCCAGATCCAGCCGGTGCAGGCCAATGTGCGCATGCGCTGGTCGGTCGACCGCGCCGTGCAAGGCGCCGACCATGTCGTCAACCTGGTCGCCATCCTGCATGAGACCGGGCGCCAGAAATTCGCCTCGGTGCACGAATTCGGTTCCCGCGCCGTGGCCGAAGCGGCGCGCGCCGTCGGCGCCGGCCTGACCCATGTTTCCGCGCTTGGCGCCGATGCGGACTCCGAATCGGACTACGCACGCACCAAGGCGCTTGGCGAAAAAGCTGTCCTGGAGACGATCAAGGACGCCGTCATCTTCCGGCCGTCGATCAACTTCGGCCCGGAGGACGAGTTCTTCAACCGCTTCGCCAATATGGCGCGCTATTCGCCGGTGCTGCCGCTGATCGGCGGTGGCCAGACCAAGTTCCAGCCGGTCTATGTCGGCGACGTCGCCGAAGCCGTGGCGCGCTCGGTCGACGGCAAAGTTGCCGGCGGCCAGATCTACGAACTCGGCGGGCCGAAGGTGCTGACCTTCAAGGAGTGCATGCAGGAACTGCTCGAAGTGATCGAGCGCAAGCGCCTCTTGGTGCCGGTGCCGTGGTGGGTGGCGAACATCCAGGCCTCGATCCTCGGTCTGCTGCCCAACCCGTTGCTGACCAAGGACCAGGTGGTGCAACTTCGCGAGCACAACATCGTTTCCGACGCGGCGACCAAGGCCAACCGGACATTGGCGGGGCTCGGCATCCAGCCGCAATCGATCGGCTCGATCCTGCCGAGCTATCTCTGGCGGTTCCGCGCCGCCGGTCAGTTCCAGCAGCGCAAGCCCGTAGCATAAGCCCTGGGCGTTGAGATTCAGGTCAGGCCGAGCGTTCGCGGGCCGGCATTACCTGAATATCAGCATGCCTAGCGAGGCGTGACCTGCATGGGCAGGCCGCCTTGCGGCTGCGTGGTCAGTTTCTGCACCGGCCAGGGCTTGGTCTCGGCCGTGGTGTCGAAGCGGAAGCGCGACAGCATGATGGCGAGCGCGATGATCGCCTCCTGCATGGCGAAGCTGGCGCCGATGCAGACGCGCGGGCCCGCGCCGAACGGCAGATACTGGAAGCGATCGATCTTTTCGCGGTTTCCCGGGTGGAACCGTTCCGGCAGGAAGGCGTCGGGCCTGTCCCAAAGCTTCCGGTGACGGTGGACGACCCACGGCATCACCAGGACGGCCGCGTGCTTCGGGATGTAAAGATCCTTCCACATCTCCGGCACGATCGGCTCGCGGTTGATCGATGGCGCCGGCGGATAGAGCCTGAGCGCCTCGTCGAAAGCGGCGCGGGTCAAAGGCATGGCGTCCAGCCACTTCGTCGGGTCGGGCTCGCGCGCCAGCACCTGGTCGATCTCACGCTCGATCCTGTCGCGCTCCCAAGGGGACTCCGCGAGACAATAGAGCGTCCAGCCGAGTGCACGCGCCGTCGTCTCATGGCCGGCGCCGATGAAGGTGATGATGTTGTCCTCGACCTCGGCCCGCGTCAGTCCCTCCGGCCCCTCCGCCTTGAGCAGCAGCGTCAGGAAATCCTGCGGTACGCCACCGGGATCGCGCTTCACTCTGTCTTCGCGCATCTTGACCGTGTCCGTCACGATCTTGCGGAAATAGGCCATGGTCTTGCGACCGCGGATGCGGGTCAGGCGTGGCAGCCAGTCGGGGGCACGCAACAGGTCGAGCGGATCGACGCGGCCCATGGTCTCGAACAGGCGGTCGATCTCGTTGGCGAAACTGCCCGGCTCGCCAGCGATCTCGCCGGAGAACAGCGTCTCGGCCAGAATGTCGTAGGTCAGCAGGGTCATGTCATGGGCGATGTCGGACGTGCAGCCATCTTCATAGCGGGTGACGAACTCCTGCGTGCGCCTGAGCATCGGCTGGGCAAAGCCGAAAATGTGGCGCGGCGTGAACACCGGCGCCATCGCCTTGCGCGACCGCTTCCAGACCTCGCCCTCGGCGGTCAGCAGGCCGTCGCGCAGGATCGGCCGCAGGATCTTCTGGCGCACCGTCGCCATCTTGTAGTTCCTGGCGTTGTCGACCAGCACATGGCGGATGAGGCCCGGATCGTTGGCAATGACCAGATGTCCACCAACCCCATTCACCGATATCCAGGGCTCGTTGTAGGTCGGCTCGCCCCACAGTTCGAGCGGATTGCGATAGACGATGCGGATCATCTCCAGCGTCGAAGGCGGCGACGTGCGCGGCTTCGGTGCGGGGGGAACAAAGGGGGCGGGCTGGGTGTCCATCATGTGCTCCGCTGATACACCAATGTAGTGGCTGGCAATCCAGGCGTCCATGTGGCCGAACAGCAAGGCACAAGCCGCGCGACCGGGACGTCGTGGCGGACAGCCTGTTCATCCGATCGTGACCGCCGCGCGCGAGGTCCCGCCTTGTCCACCACGACGCTCTGCCGTAGTGACAGTTACCAACAGATACCGCCAAACGAAGGAGCCGTCCTTGAAGCACCAGCTGAACATCATCATCGGCAGCACGCGGCCGGGCCGCGCCGGACCGGTATTTGCGCACTGGCTGGAGACATTCGCGCGCGAGCACGGGAAATTCGAACCGGTGCTGACCGACATCGCCGCGTTCAACCTGCCGGTGCTGGACGAACCGCATCACCCGAAGCTCGGCAACTACCAGAACGATCATACCAAGGCCTGGTCGAAGGCGATCGATGCCGCCGACGCCTTTGTGTTCGTGGCGCCGGAGTACAATTACTTCGTGGCACCCGCGATCGTCAACGCCGTCGACTATCTGGCGCGCGAATGGAAATACAAACCCGCCGCAATCCTCAGCTATGGCGGCGTCTCCGGTGGCCTGCGCGCGGCGCAAGCTCTCAAGCCGCTGCTGACCTCGGTCGGCATCATGCCGATCCCCGAAGGGGTTTCCTTGCCGCTGTACCAGAAACTGCTCGAAAACGATGGCTCCTTCCAGGCCAGTGAGCAGGTGCGGGGCGGAGCAAAGGCCATGCTCGACGAGCTGTTACGCTGGAGCGAGGCGTTGAAGCCGATGCGCGCTGGCTGAACGAGCTGGTCCAGCCAAAAGCCCGGCTTGCTCATGCCATAAAGAGGTGGAATGTTCGCGCAAATGAAGGAGCCGGGGGCGGTTCGACTTGCGCTTGCTGTTTGCCTTGCTGCTGATCCTGTCGGCGACCGCCACTGCGATGGCGGAGCGGCGCGTGGCTCTGGTGATTGCCGCTGACGACTACCGCCTGGTCCGGCCGCTCGCCAATCCCGTCCATGACGGCGAGGCCATGGAAGCGGCGCTGAAGAAGCTCGGTTTCGAGGTCGTTCTCGAAACCAACCGCGATCTCAGGCGCATGCGTCGGGCGCTCGATGATTTTCGCCAGGACGCCAAGGGCGCCGACGTGGCGCTGGTCTACTTCTCCGGCCACGGCGTCGAAATCTCCGGCGACAACCGGCTGCTGCCGATCGATGCCGATGCCTCTTCCCTCGATGCGCTGGAAAAGACCAGCCTGCCGCTGGAGGAGGTGCGCGACGCAGTCGCCGCCACCGCCAAGGTCGGGCTGATCGTGCTCGACGCCTGCCGCAGCGATCCGTTCTCAGGCACGGTGAGCGAAGGGCGTGGCGCGACATCGCTGGCCAAGGATGTCGCCGACAAGGTCAAGCCGGGCCTCGGACGCATTGGCCGCGCCGAAAACATCCTGTTCGCCTTTTCGGCCGCACCCGGCGAGACGGCCGCCGACGGAACCGGCCGGAATTCGCCATTCACCACAGCGCTGGCCAAATATCTCGGCACCGATGGCCTCGAGATCCGTTCGGTGCTGACCTTGGTCCAGCAGGAGGTCTACGACCTGTCGCGTGGAAAGCAGCTGCCCTATGTCGAGAGCGGCCTGCCGAAACTGTTCTTTGCCGCCTCGGCCAAGGAGCCGTTGCCGGAACGCGAGCGCCTGCTGCTCGCCATGGCCGATGTGACACCGCAAATGCGCGGCGAAGTCGAACAGATCGCCAGCGATGCCGACATGCCGCTGGCACCACTCTATGGCGCGCTGATCAGTGCAGATGCCAGCCATTTGTCGGCCGACAGCCTGAATGCCAGGCTGCGCGAGGCGGCCGATGCCTTCGTCAAGGTGCGCAGCGAAATGAAGACGCTCGCCTCCGACGATCCGCAGGTGACCGAACTGCGCCGGCAGGCCGAGGAACAGCTTTCGCTCGGTGCCTTCGATGGCGCGCGTGCGATCCTCGCCAGGGCGGCCGACATCGACAATGTTTCGCGTAATGCCTTGAAGGCCAATTTCGTCAGTCGCACGCTGTCCGAAGCCGCGACGCGTTTTCTTTCCGGCGGTGCGGCGCGCGCCGACCTCGACTACGCCACCGCCATCAAGGACTATGAATCGGTTCTGGCCCTCTACGGCGAAGCCGGGCAAACCTCGCTGGCGCTGGACGACGCCGACCGTCAGATCCGCACACTGGATGAGCTCGGAAAGCTCTACACCCTTGTCGGCAACACCGATGCGGCAGGCCGCGCCTTTGCGGCGCTGGTCTCCAATCTCGAGCTGCGTTCCGGCCGCGAAGCCGATCCGAGCGTCAAGCGCGATTTCGCCGTCAGCCATATCAAGCTCGGCAACATCAGGCTGGCGCAAGGCGATCTGTCGGCCGCGCTGGAAGGCTACCAGGCGGCGAAGGCGATCTTGCGGGACCTGACCGCGGCCCGGCCGGACAAGCTGCCATGGTTCGGCGATCTGGCCATGGCCGACGACAAGATCGGCAATGTGCTGGTGACGCAAGGCGATCTGGCTGGTGCCGCGCAGGTCTACCAGGAAAGCCTGTCCATCAAGAAGCAGCTCGCCGACAACGAGCCGGACCGCGCCGAACTGCAGCGCGACCTGACCATCAGCTATGACGAGATCGGCGACCTTGCCCACGTCATGGGCCAGCTGGACAATGCGCAGGCGGCCTATGAGGAGAGCCTGAAGGTGCGGTTGGCGCTGGCCGGCAAGAAACCGCAGGATGCCGAGCGGCAGCGCGATGTCTCGGTCAGCCATGAGACGATCGGCGATCTCAAGCGCGAACGCGGCGATCCTGCAGGGGCGCTCGCGGCCTACCATGCAAGCCAGGCGATCGTCGAACAGCTGGTGAGCTGCGACCCCGACAATACCGAGCTGAAGCGCGACCTGTCGGTCGGCAACGCCAAGATCGGAAATGCGCTGAGCGATCAGGAGGACTGGCCGGCGGCGCTCGCCGCCTATCAGGATGCCCTCTCGATAGCCCGCGTGCTGGCGGCCAGTGACCCGAACAACACCGACTGGCAACGCGACCTTTCCGTCAGCCTTGAAAAGGTCGCCGGGGTTCTAGCCGCACAGGGCGACCAGAAAGGCGCCCTGAAAGCCTATATGGACAGTTTCGTCATCGCCGACCGGCTGGCCAAGCTTGATCCGGGCAATGCCGACTGGCAACGCGACCTGTCGATCACGCTGTCCGAAATCGGCATGCTCAAGGTCAAGCAGCGCGACATCAAGGGGGCGCGGCAGGCATTCCAGGATAGTCTCGATATCCGCCAGCAGCTTGCCCAGTCCGACCCGGACAACGCCACCTGGCAGCGCGACCTGGTGGTTGCCATGATCGATTACGCCCAGGTCGCCAAGAACCCCAGGGCGGTGCTTTCCCAGGCGCTCGACATGACGCAGGAGCTCGACCGCAGCGGGCGGCTGGCGCCGCGATACAAGTTCATGATCAAGTTTCTCAGGGACCGGCTGGCCAAGGCGAAATAGGGCCTGGCGGGAGCCAGTCATGGACAGCCGGCTCATTCCCCTGGAAATGGCTGCAAACCTTGGAAAAACCGCCTTTAGCGCCTATATCTAGGCAATAACAGAAGCGCGATTCGGGGCCGATTTTTCGCGCTGTACAAGCGGCATCTAGACAACAGGTTTTCATGAGCGACCAGACCGAAAACGCCAACGGCGCCGAAGCCGAATACGGCGCCGATTCCATCAAGGTTTTGAAGGGGTTGGATGCTGTCCGCAAACGCCCCGGCATGTATATCGGAGACACCGACGACGGTTCGGGCCTGCATCACATGGTCTATGAGGTGGTCGACAACGCCATCGACGAGGCGCTGGCCGGTCACGCCGACCTCGTCACCGTGACGCTCAACCCCGACGGTTCGGTGACGGTTATCGACAATGGCCGTGGCATTCCCACCGATATCCACACCGGCGAAGGCATTTCCGCGGCCGAAGTGATCATGACGCAGCTGCATGCTGGCGGCAAGTTCGACCAGAACTCCTACAAGGTGTCGGGTGGTCTGCATGGCGTCGGCGTCTCGGTGGTCAACGCCCTTTCGGCATGGCTGAAGCTCAAGATCCGCCGCAACGGCCAGATCTTCGAGATGAGCTTCACGCATGGCAATGCCGATGCGCCGCTGAAGGCGACGGGCAGCTATGAGCAGAACAAGCAGCCGGGCACCTATGAGGGACGCAGCGGCAGCCAGATCACATTCTTTCCGTCGGCCGAGACCTTCACCATGGTCGAATTCGACTTCGCCACACTGGAACACCGGCTGCGCGAGCTCGCCTTCCTCAATTCCGGCGTGCGCATCGTTTTGACCGATGCCCGCCATGCCGACATCGTGCGCCATGAGTTGCATTATGATGGCGGGCTCGAAGAGTTCGTCAAATATCTCGACCGGGTCAAGAAACCGCTGATCGACAAGCCGATCGCGATCAAGGCCGAGCGCGACGGCATCACCGTCGAAGTGGCGATGTGGTGGAACGACAGCTACCACGAGAACGTGCTGGCCTTCACCAACAACATCCCGCAGCGCGACGGCGGCACCCATCTGGCCGGTTTCCGCGGGGCGCTGACGCGCCAGGTCACCGGCTATGGCGACTCCTCGGGCCTGACCAAGAAGGAAAAGGTTTCGCTGATCGGCGACGACTGCCGCGAGGGCCTGACAGCCGTGCTTTCGGTAAAGGTTCCCGATCCGAAATTCTCGTCGCAGACCAAGGACAAGCTGGTCTCGTCGGAAGTGCGCCCGGTGGTCGAAGGGCTGGTCAACGAAGCGCTCGGCACCTGGCTGGAAGAACATCCGAGCGAGGGCAAGGTGGTCATCGAGAAGGTGATCCAGGCCGCGGCGGCGCGCGAGGCCGCGCGCAAGGCGCGCGACATCACCCGCAAGAGCTCGCTTGGCGTCACCTCGCTGCCCGGCAAGCTGGCCGACTGCCAGGAACGCGACCCGGCGAAATCCGAAATCTTCATCGTCGAGGGTGACTCGGCCGGCGGCTCGGCCAAGGGCGGCCGTTCGCGCCAGAACCAAGCCATTCTGCCTTTGCGCGGCAAGATCCTCAATGTCGAGCGGGCACGCTTCGACCGCATGCTCGGCTCCGACATGATCGGCACGCTGATCACCGCGCTCGGCACTTCGATCGGCAAGGACGAGTTCAACGCCGACAAGTTGCGCTATCACAAGATCATCCTGATGACCGACGCCGACGTCGACGGCGCCCATATCAGAACCTTGCTGCTCACCTTCTTCTTCCGGCAGATGCCGGAGCTGATCGAGCGCGGCCATCTCTACATCGCCCAGCCGCCGCTCTACAAAGTGACGCGCGGCAAGAGCTCGCAATACATCAAGGACGAGAGCGCGTTCGAGGAGTTCCTGATCGGTTCCGGGTTGGAAGAGGCGTCGCTTGCGCTCGGCTCGGGCGAAGTTCGCGCCGGGCAGGACCTGCGCAGTGCCATTGACGATGCGCTGGCCGTGCGCCAGCTCATCAACGGCCTGCACACGCGCTACAACAGAGGCGTGGTCGAGCAGGCGGCGATCGCCGGCGGCCTTAACCCGGACGTGTTTACCGACCTCGGCCGCGCCAACGCCATGGCCGAGCGTGTCGCCAAGCGCCTCGACATCATCGCCGAGGACACCGAGCGCGGCTGGACCGGCCGCATGTCGACCTCGAATGAAGGCACTGGCGGCTACGTGTTCGAGCGCACCGTGCGCAGCGTCAAGGAATACGCGCATCTCGATCTTGCGCTGATCAATTCGGCCGATGCGCGCCAGCTCGACCGCTATGCACAGCGCCTCAGCGACGTCTACGGAACGCCACCGGTGCTGCGCCGCAAGGAAGTCACCGAAACCATCTCGGGACCGCTGGCGCTGCTCAACGCGGTCTTTGCAACCGGTCGCAAGGGCCTGACCATGCAGCGCTACAAGGGTCTCGGCGAGATGAACGCCGAACAGCTCTGGGAAACCACGCTCGACCCGAATGTGCGCTCGCTGCTGCAGGTCAAGGTCAACGACGCGACCGACGCGGACAGCCTGTTCTCGCGGCTGATGGGCGACGAGGTCGAGCCAAGGCGTGAATTCATCCAGGACAACGCGCTGTCGGTGGCCAATCTGGATATCTGATCTCTGGTGTTGGCGCGCCACGGCGCGCCAATTGTTCCGCCCGTGGCAAGCAAAATCATTTTATAACCCGCCGGAACAGAAGCCTCCTCGGGACATTGTGACAACATCGATCACAATTTCTCACAGGAGGCCTTCATGGGACGTGGCATTTTGCTCTGGTTGCTCGGAATTCCGATTCCAATCATTATTTTGATCATGCTGTTCGTACGGTAGGGGGCATTGATGCAGTCCACCCTATCGGCCGTCGACGTATCCTCATCCACCGAATCCTCCGCCACAGCCGTCAGTTGGGGACCGATCATCGCCGGTGCCTTCGCGGCCTCGACCTTGACCTTCATCCTCATGCTGCTCGGCTCCGGGCTTGGGTTGAGCATGGTTTCACCATGGTCCGGCTCCGGCGCTTCGGTCACAACCTTTGCGGTTTCCACCGCCATCTGGCTGATCATCGTGCAATGGCTGTCCTCCGGTGTCGGCGGCTACCTTGCGGGACGCCTGCGCACCAAATGGGTCGGCATCCACACCGACGAGGTCTATTTCCGTGACACCGCCCACGGCTTGCTCGCCTGGGCACTCGCCACCTTGATCGTCGTCGGCGTGCTTGGCTCGGCCCTGTCCGCCGCAGTTGGTTCAGGCGTCCAGGCGGTCTCCACCGTGGCTTCTGGCGCGGCGCTGGGCGCTTCGGCCGGTGCATCGGCCAATGCCGGCGGCGCACCGACCGACAATGCGACTTCCTACCTGGTGGATTCGCTGTTTCGTCCGGCCGATCCGAGCAAGCTCGCGACCGCCGGTCCGGACGGCGATGCCGCCGCAGCCGGGCAGGCCTCGCGCATCCTGATCGCCAGTGCAGCCGCAGGCGAAATCTCGGCCGACGACAAGACCTATCTGTCGCAACTGGTCGCCGCCCGCACCGGTCTGTCCGAAGCCGATGCCAAGGCACGGGTCGATGCGCTGGTTGCCAAGGTGGAGGACACCAAGGTCAAGGCCAAGCAGGCCGCCGATACCGCCAGGAAGGCAAGTGCGACCTTCGCGTTGCTTGGCGCGTTGTCGCTGGTCATCGGCGCCTTCATCGCCAGCGCCGCCGCTGCCCTCGGCGGCAGGCAGCGCGACGACGAGGAAGCGCTTTTCATCACCAGCCGCTGAACCGGCTACGCCGTTGACAACGCAAAAGCCCGGCCGCGAGGCCGGGCTTTTGTTTGGCTCAATCTCGCTGTCGCCGGATCAGTGATCCATGGCTTTGACGATCTCTTCGGTCATTTTCTTGGCATCGCCGAGCAGCATCATGGTGCCGTCCTTGTAGAACAGCGTGTTGTCGATGCCGGCATAGCCGGAGCCGAGCGAGCGCTTCACGAACAGGCAGGTGCGGGCCTTGTCGACGTCGAGGATTGGCATGCCGTAGATCGGTGAGGACTTGTCGTCACGGGCCGAAGGGTTGGTGACGTCGTTGGCGCCGATGACGTAGGCGACATCGGCCTGCGCGAATTCGGAGTTGATGTCCTCGAGTTCGAACACCTCGTCATAGGGCACGTTGGCTTCGGCGAGCAGCACGTTCATGTGGCCGGGCATGCGGCCGGCGACCGGGTGGATGGCGTATTTGACGTCGACGCCGTTGGCCTTGAGCTTGTCGGCCATTTCGCGCAGCGCATGCTGCGCCTGGGCGACCGCCATGCCGTAGCCGGGCACGATGATGACCTTCTGCGCGTTCATCATCAGATAGGCGGCATCGTCGGCCGAGCCCTGCTTGACCGTGCGCTCGATGCCGTCATCCGCCGTAGCGGTAGTCTCGCCGCCGAAGCCGCCGAGGATGACCGAGATGAAGCTCCGGTTCATGCCCTTGCACATGATGTAGGACAGGATCGCGCCGGACGAGCCGACCAGCGCGCCGGTGATGATCAGCGCCAGATTGCCGAGCGTGAAGCCGAGTGCGGCCGCCGCCCAGCCGGAATAGGAATTCAGCATCGAGACGACCACCGGCATGTCGGCGCCGCCGATCGGAATGATCAAGAGGATGCCCAGCACCAGCGAGGCGGCGACGATCAGCCAGAACACCAGCTTCGATTCCGTGCCGACCAGAAGCACGATCAACACGATCAGGGCGATGCCGAGGGCGGCGTTGATGAAGTGTCGGCCGCCGATCATGATCGGCTTGCCCGACATGCGGCCATCGAGCTTGAGGAAGGCGATGACCGAGCCGGTGAAGGTGATGGCGCCGATGGCGACGCCCAGGCTCATCTCGATCAGCGCCTGGGCATGGATGTCACCATTCGTGCCGATGCCAAAGCTTTCCGGCGCATAGATGGCGGCGGCCGCCACCATGACGGCGGCAAGGCCGACCAGCGAGTGGAAGGCGGCGACCAGTTGCGGCATCGAGGTCATGGCGATGCGGCGCGCGGTGATGGCGCCGACGCTGCCGCCAATGGCAAGGCCGAGCACGATGAGGCCGAAGCGGCCGGCCGAGGGCGTTGCCAGCGCCAGCGTGGTGGCGATGGCGATGGCCATGCCGATCATGCCGTAGAAATTGCCCTGGCGGCTGGTGGTCGGGTGCGACAGGCCGCGCAGCGCCATGATGAACAGGACGCCGGAAACCAGATAGAGGAAGGACGCGAAGTTGGCGTTCATGGCGCTCTACTTGTCCTTCTTCTTGTACATGGCCAGCATGCGCTGGGTGACGAGAAAGCCGCCGAATATGTTGACCGAGACCAGCATCAGCGCGACGAAGCCGAAGCCGGCGGCGATGCCGGAGGCCGCTATGCCGACGGCGAGCAGCGCGCCGACGACGATGACCGAGGAAATGGCGTTGGTGACGGCCATCAACGGCGTGTGCAGCGCTGGCGTCACCGACCAGACGACATAATAGCCGACGAAGATCGCCAGCACGAAGATGGCGAAACGGAACACGAAGGGATCTATGGCGCCACCGGACAGAGCATGCGCGGCATCACCGGCCGCCTCGGCGCCGCCGGGTGCGGTCGCCATGTTTTGTACCGCCAGCCGAACGGCGGCGGAGGCCTGGTCGAGCTGGTCGAGGGCTTTCTGGAGGGTCTGATCCATCACGCAATGCCTTTCGACTTCGACGAGGGCGACTTGGATGCGGCCGGTTTCCTGGGCGCGGCTTTCTTTGCGGCAGCCGGTTTACCCGAAGCGTCGGCGACCATGGTCTTGGCCGGGATCGCGGCCGGCTCGACATGAGGCTGCTGGTCGGCCTTTATGAAAGCAGGATGCACGATCTTGCCGCCGTCGGTCAGCATCGTCGCCTTGACCAGATCGTCATCGCGGTTGATGGCCAGCGTCTTCGTCGTCTTGTCGACCAGCGTCTCGACGAAGGCGAATAGGTTCCTGGCATAGAGCAGCGAAGCGGATGCGGCGATGCGGCCGGGCACGTTGAGATGGCCAACGATCTTGACGTTGTTGGCCGTGGTGACGACCTGACCTGCCACTGCACCCTCGACATTGCCGCCACGTTCGACGGCAAGGTCGACGAGCACCGAACCCGGCTTCATCGAAGCGACCATCGCCGCCGACACCAGCTTCGGCGCCGGCCGGCCGGGGATCAGCGCCGTGGTGATGACGATGTCCTGCTTGGCGATATGCTCGGCGGTCAGCGCCGCCTGCTTGGCCTGGTATTCCTTCGACATTTCCTTGGCGTAGCCGCCGGCCGTCTCGGCCGCCTTGAATTCGTCGTCCTCGACGGCGAGGAACTTTGCGCCGAGCGAGGCAACCTGTTCCTTGGCGGCGGGGCGAACGTCGGTGGCGGTGACGACCGCGCCAAGCCGGCGCGCGGTGGCGATCGCCTGCAGGCCGGCGACGCCGACGCCCATGATGAAGACCTTCGCCGCCGGCACCGTGCCGGCCGCCGTCATCATCATGGGCAAGGCCCGGTCATATTCCGAAGCGCCGTCGATCACCGCCTGGTAGCCTGCGAGATTGGCCTGCGAGGACAGGACGTCCATCGACTGGGCGCGGGTGATGCGCGGCATGAACTCCATCGAGAAGGCGGTGACGCCAGCCCTGGCCAGGGCCGCAACGGCGGCATCATTGCCATAGGGATCCATGATGGCGATGACCGCCGCACCGGGCTTGTAGCTCTTCAGCTCGGCATCACCAGGCCGGCGCACTTTCAGCACCACATCGGCCTTGGCGACATCGGAAGCTTTGCCGATCGTGGCCCCGGCCTTGGAAAACTCCTCGTCGGGGATGCGCGACCGCGTGCCGGCGCCGGTCTCGACGACAACGTCGAACCCCAATCCCGCCAGCCGTTTCACCGTATCGGGCGAGGCCGCGACGCGGGGCTCGTTCGCATCGAGCTCACGAGGGATGAAAACCGTCTGTCCCACCGCATGATCCTTTCGGCTGGAACCTGTTTCCGCAAGACATCGGCCGGACTTCCGGCGGCGCCCCCGGCAAAGGGTCTGAAAAGTCTATCGGAGAATAAAGCCGCCGACGGCCAGGATCAGGACGAACAGGATGGTCGCCGAGAAGAAGCCGCCTGCAAAGAAGCCAAAAGCCATCGCCAACAAAAGGGCGCCGCAAAACAGCGAGCCGTATTTGGCGAGCATGAGAAAGCCCGCATAGGTGCGATCATGCTCGGCGTAGTCCATCTTCGCGCCCAGTTCGACAGGACCGGTCGGCGTATGATCAGCCATAGGAATTCCCCTTCGAAGACATCTTTGAGGCACATAGCGAAAAGCCGGGCCGAGGGCAATGGTGCTATTGCCGCATCGCCGGCGACAACTGCCTCAAGGGAAAGTTGAAGCCGGCTGCCGACGCGGCGCTGGATCTCGGCGACAAGCGGCATCAGCGGCTTTGAACATGCTGTGATAATTTCGCGATTCCTTGGCGGCGTAAGGAGAGGCTACTGTCGCATACAACATCGGCCGAACGGTGAAGCGCCATGATCTCGCCGACACAGAAATTTGACTGGAACGGCACCCGCATCGCCTGGGGCACGGCCGGCTCCGGTCCACCGATTGTGCTCGTTCACGGAACGCCGTTCTCCTCGCATGTCTGGCATCGGGTCGGTCCTGAACTGGCGCGCGACCATACGCTGTATTTCTACGATCTTCCCGGATATGGGCGATCCGACAAACGGGAAGGCCAGGATGTTTCGCTGGGCATCCAGAACAGGGCGCTGGCGGCAATGCTGGGTTTCTGGAAGCTCGAGCGGCCTAAAGTCATTGCCCATGATTTCGGTGGTGCCACTGTCTTGCGCGCGCATTTGATCGACGGTTGCAACTATGAAAGGCTGCTGCTGATCGATCCGGTGGCGGTGCGCCCCTGGGGCTCGCCTTTTGTCCAGCATGTCCGGCAGCATGAAGCCGCCTTCGCTGGCGTGCCGGACTACATCCAGGCCGCGATCCTGAAAGCGTATGTTGCGGGCGCCGCAGCCAGGCCCTTGTCGGACAGCGAGCTCGAGCCCTATATCGCGCCGTGGACGGGGCCAATTGGCCAGCCGGCTTTCTATCGCCAGATCGCCCAGATGGATCAGCGTTTCACCGACGAGGTCGAGCCGCTCTATGCCGAATTCCGCTGTCCGGTGGCTTTGCTGTGGGGAGAAGAAGATCGCTGGATCCCTCCCGAGCGTGGCAGGGAGCTCGCGGCCCTGCTGCCGGATTGCGCCTTGACCCTCATTGCCGGGTCCGGCCATCTCATGCAGGAAGATGCCCCTGAAGCGATCGTGGCGGCAGCCCTGCGCTTTTTCGCGGGCTGACGGACCTTCAGCCGGCAAGATGCGGGAAAAGCCCGAGCAATCCGACGACGATCAGATAAAGCGCGACGATGTAGTTCAACAGCCGTGGCATCACCAGGATCAGCACGCCGGCGATCAGCGAGATGAGTGGGGTAAGCGCGAGCTGGGAAATGTGCATGTCGGGTTCCTTCGGACAGGTTCGTTGGCATGACGACAAAGACGGCGCGAAGCACGCCGCCGTCATCAGAACGCGGATATGGCTGGAAGGCTCCAGACGCCTGGCGAAAAACGCGTAGCCTCAAGCGGCTTCGCGAAAGTACTTTGCCGTTGGCAGAATGGTCAGCGGCGCCAGTTCGCCCGCGCCAGGCGTCTCGAACAGCATGCGTTGCTCCATCGGGGTCGACCGGAAGAACGGGAACCGAGAGAAGGAGCGCTCGCGGATCGCGTTGACGTTGGCCCTGTAGAGCACGACCTTGTAGTTCAGGCCTGGATAATCGCGCAGCTCGCCGATCTGCTCAGAACAGTAGATGCGACGGTAAAAACCCGCATGTTCCGGCCGAATGGTCGACAGGCAGTAAGGTGCATCGAAATAGAAGCAAGCCATACCGGCGAGACGCAACGTCAGATAGGGAATCTGCGGATAGATCCTTGACCAGTCGGGGTCGGCGGCAAAGCGGCTGGGGTCGGCGAAATGCGCGCCAGCGGCAAGCATTGGCCGCAAGATATCACCGTAGACGGTGGTGGAGGGCGATTGCGGGGTCGCGCTGCAGGCATGATGGATGCGCAGCGTGCTGACCAGCTCCCCGTCAATGTAGATGCCGAATTTCGAGCAATTCTCGGTTTCGTCGAGCTCATCATGCACAATATGCTCGGGGTTTTCCGGCACCATATCGCTCAACCGATAGGACTTGTAGCGCAACCTATAGATGTCTTCGAGATCTTCGCCCTTGTCGCAGCGGCGATACTCTGTGCGCTCCAGCATTGCCGAAATGTTTCGAGCAAAGCTCGACATGTTGTCGGGCGAATTTTCTCCGCCCGTGCCCGCCGCATGGCGAAGCACCGCCAACTGCCCGTCCATCATGCGTCCCCGTAAGTTGCCGCCGCAGTTCAACCCTACGACAGGCCCCCGGGATGTAAAGATGAAAATGGGACAGACGCCGTTTACTCATCGTTAACGTTAATAATTCGTAAAGTTTTACGAAAATGCATCGCTTCTCCGGCAAGGAGTCAGCGGCGTGCAATCCTCTTGGCTGTCTTGATGTCCTTGGCGAAGGGCCAGACCGTGCTCGACATCGTGTCGATACCGGACGCGCTGAGCGCCGAGCCGAACAGAAAACCCTGCACAAGATCGGGTTTGACCTGCAGCGCCAGGATCTTGAGCTGCTCGAACGTCTCGACGCCTTCGACCGTCACCGAGAGCCCCAACGGCCGTGACAGATTGACAATGCCCTTGAGCAGTTCAAGCGAGCGGGCGTTCTGGGTGACGTCGATCAGGAACGAACGGTCGATCTTGATCTTGTCGAGCGGCAGCTTGTGAAGGTAGCTCAGGCTCGAATAGCCGGTGCCGAAATCGTCGAGCGCGATGCGCACGCCAAGCTGCTTCAGTTCCTCGATGTACTGGCGTGTCAGCGACTTGTCGTCGAGCAGCGCCGTTTCGGTAACCTCGATCTCCAGCCGGCCGGCGGCGAGGCCGGAACTGGCCAGGGCATCGCGAACCTTCTGGATGACGTCACGGTTGCGGAAATCCTTGGCGGAAAGGTTGACCGAGACGCTGGTCTGGTTCGGCCATTTGGCGCATTCGGCGCAGGCTGCCTGCAGCACGAAAGTGCTGATCTCGGAAATGATGCCCATTTCCTCTGCCAATGGAATGAAGATGCTAGGCGAAACCGGCCCAAGATCCGGATGGTCCCAACGGCACAACGCCTCGCAACTGGCGATGCGCATGGTGTTCATCGCCACGATCGGCTGATAGACCACCCGCAGACTCTTGGCCTCCACGGCGCTGCGCAGATCCGCCTTCATCAGCTGACGGTTGCGGAAGGCGGCATCCATCGAGGCCTCGAACAGCCGCCAGCTGTTCTTGCCGAGTTCCTTGGCCTTGTAGAGCGCCAGGTCCGCCTTGACGATCATGGCGTCGACATCGGTGTCCTTGACGCGCGACAGCACCGCGCCGCCGCTGGCCTGGATGCGCAGGCCGTGACCGGCGACGTCCACTTCCCCCTGCAGGCCGGCGAAAATCTCGTCGAGCTGACTGGTCAGATCGCTCTCATCCTCGACGCGGTTGAAAAAGATCATGAACTCGTCGCCGCCGAAACGGCTGACCGTGATGCCTTGCCCGGCAATGGCGGCTAGCCGCTCCGCAACGGCGTAGATCAGACCGTCGCCGATTGGATGTCCAAGCGTGTCGTTGACGCTCTTGAAATCGTCAAGGTCGAGCACAGCCAGCCCGCAGAGACGGTCGCGGTCGCCGGACGCCATGGCCTCGCCGACCAGCTCGTGGAAATAGGCGCGGTTGGGCAGGCCGGTGAGGTTGTCGTAGCGCGCCATGAAGCGGATCTTTTCTTCCGCCTCGACACGGGCGGTCACGTCCTCGAACGTGATGACGCCCAGCTCCTGGCTGCCTTCGCGAGCCGAGAACTCATAGTGCTGGCCATTGGCAAGCGAAACGAGCACCTTGCGGTCACGACCCTCGCGCAGGGCGCGTGTCAGCTGGGCTTCGATATAACGGCAATCCTTGGGCGCCAGCATACCACCGGCGACGCCGCGCATCAGAAGGCCGTGGATCGACCGCCCGAGCAGCGCATCCGGCGATTTGAGCGACATCAGATGCGCGGCTTCGGCATTGGCCACCGCCACCCGGCCGTCCGGGCCGAGCATGACAAGGCCATGCGACATGGTGTTGAGCGCCCGGTTGAAGCGCTGGGCAATGCGGTTCGCCTTCTTTTCCTCCGACAAGGCAGCAAAAAGCACCTCGCGGACCAGGTCGGCGAAGCGCTTGATGGCAAACAGGAAAGGCGCCGAGAGCAGGCCAAGGATAAAATGATAGGGATCACCGCGCAGGATGAAGCCCAGCGAGATCGGCCAGGTCATGGTCATGATGAAGATCATGACCATCCTGGGCGAGCCATAGTTGCGGCCGGCGATCGCAGTAGCGGAGGCGAGCGTCACGCAGACGGCCGCGATCTCGGCGAAACTGTCATAGGCTAGATAGATGCCGACGAAACAGAAGGTGCCCAGCATGAAACCATGCATGGAGCCGTAGAAAATGTAATCGTTCTCGCGTTGACGCGCTTCTTCCCGACTCTTCGGCACCGGCGCATTCCGATACTTTCGGATGTTGCGCAGACGCAGGAATGCAACTGTCAGAAAGCCAAACGTCACGGCAAGATAGGCTGGATCCCTGGTTTTCCAGTAGACAAGCACCACCAGCAGGGTCTGGGCGAAGAATCCAATCGAAAGCGTCAAACCGTCGCGAAACAGGGTTTCCACGAACGGAATGTAGACGTCGACCGGGATCTCGTTCTTTTTTCTCAGATTCAACGCCTGAATCCCAACCCTTGGGACACAAGCAGTGCCACATCCGCCTTAAGAAAGATTTAGAGAGACCGTCACGCCCTTGCCGTCAAGCCGGGTGACGTTGCGGAAAGCGACGAAAGTGTTCTTCAGGTAAACAAGGCGTATCGATCACTCCGCGGCCTGAAGTTCGGGCCGCGCCGGCGTGTTCGACAGGCGTTCGAGCAGCCTTTGGCGCTCGCCCGCGGCCTTTTCGGCGCTGGCTTGCCGGACGTGGCCGTAGCCGCGGATAAGCGCCGGCACCGAGACCAGCGCAACCGCCGCATCGACCCTGGCCGGCGTCAGCGATCTGGCGACGAGTTCCAGATCCGCCTCATACTGCCCAAGCAGCTGCCGCTCCATGCGCCGCTCGGCGGAGTAACCGAACAGGTCGAAGGCGGTGCCGCGCAGGCCCTTCATCGCCGCCAGCACGCGAAACCCCTTCATCATCCAGGGACCGAAGCTCGATTTCCTCGGCTTGCCGTCATTGCCGCGGCGCCCCATGATCGGCGGCGCGAGATGGAATTCGAGCTTCTCGTAGCTCTGGAACTGCTTTGCCAAGCCGGCGGCGAAGGAACCGTCCGTATAGAGCCGCGCCACCTCGTACTCGTCCTTGATCGCCATCAGCTTGAACAGGTTCCTGGCCGCGGCCTCGGTCACGGCGGTCGAGCCGGGCACGGCCTTGGCCTCAGCGGCGCGCACAGTGGCCAACCTCTCGGCGTAGCGCCTGCCGTAGGCGGCGTTCTGATAGGCAGTCAGGAAAGCGACGCGGCGGGCAATGATGTCGTCCAGCGTCTCGGCGACATCGGCAATCTGCCCGGCCTTGCCCGGCTGAACGACGAGGGCGCGCACGAAATCCGGCTGATGGGCGGCGCGACGGCCCCAGCGGAACGCCGCGATGTTCATCGCCACGGCTTCGCCATTGAGTTCGATCGCCTTCTCGACCGCCTCAGCGGACAGCGGCAAGCCGCCGTGCTGGAAGGCAAAGCCGAGCATGAACATGTTGGCGCCGAGCGAATTGCCAAACAGCGCGGTGGCGGTTCGCGTGGCGTCGAAGAAATGCACCTTGTCGTCGCCCGCGGCAGTGCGGATCGCCTTCTTGAGGCGCTCTATCGGCAACGAGAAATCGGCCGACCGGGCGAACTCGCCGGGCATGATCTCCGCGGTGTTGGCGAGGAAGATCGTATGGCCCTCGCGCACCGCCGTCAGCACCTTCTTGGCACCCGACACCACGAGATCGCAGCCAAGCACGAGATCGGCCTTCCCCGCCGAAACACGGATGGCATGGATGTCGTCCGGGGTGCGCGCGATACGGACATGGGTGAACACCGAGCCGCCCTTCTGGGCGAGGCCGGCCATGTCGATCATGCCGCAGCCCTTGTCCTCGAGATGGGCCGCCATGCCGAGCACCGCACCGACGGTGACGACACCGGTGCCGCCGACGCCATCGATGATCGCCGCCCAGCCTTGCTCGCCCAGCGGGAATTCGGCCGGCGTGGGCACGCCGTCAAGCGGATCGGCCTTGCCGGCCAGGCCCTCGGCCTTGCGGATCTTGGCGCCGTGCACGGTGACGAAGGACGGGCAGAAGCCGTTGACGCAGGAGAAATCCTTGTTGCAGCTCGACTGGTCGATCCTGCGCTTGCGGCCGAATTCGGTTTCGACCGGCTGGATCGAGACGCAGTTCGACTGCACGCCGCAGTCGCCACAGCCTTCACAGACCAGCTCGTTGATGAAGACGCGCTTGTCGGGATCGGGAAAGGTGCCGCGCTTGCGGCGGCGGCGCTTTTCGGCGGCGCAGGTCTGGTCGTAGAGCAGGATCGAGACGCCCTTGACGTCGCGCAGTTCGCGCTGAACGAGATCGAGATCGTCGCGGTGATGGATCGTGGCGCCGGCCGGGAACTCGGCCTTGCCGGCATATTTGTCGGGTTCGTCGGTGACGATGGCGATGCGGTCGACGCCCTCGGCCCGCACCTGCCTGGCGATCATGTCGACGGTCAGGCCGCCTTCATGCGGCTGGCCGCCGGTCATGGCGACGGCGTCGTTGTAGAGGATCTTGTAGGTGATGTTGGCGTCGGTCGACAGCGCGAAGCGGATCGCCAGCGTGCCGGAATGGTTGTAGGTGCCATCGCCGAGATTCTGGAAGATGTGGCCGCGCTTGGAGAAGGGCGCCTGGCCAACCCATTGCGCGCCCTCGCCGCCCATCGCCGTGAAGCCGACGGTGTTGCGGTCCATCCACAACGCCATGAAATGGCACCCGATGCCGGCCGCGGCGATCGAGCCGTCCGGCACCTTGGTCGAGGAATTGTGCGGGCAGCCGGAGCAGAAGAAGGGCGTGCGCGAGCCGATGTCGGTGGCATCGGCCAGCATTGCCTGGAACTGGCGCAGCTTGGCCACCCGCGCCGAAATCTCTTCCGACGGGCCGATGGTTCTGACAATCCTCTCGCCAAGCGCAATGGCGATCTCGTTGGGGTCGAGCGCGCCCTTGGCCGGGAACAGCCAGTCGCCGCGCTCGTCCTTCTTGCCGACAATGACCGGCTGGGTGGCGGTGCCGTAAAGGCTCTCGCGCAGTTGCACCTCGATCAGCGAGCGTTTCTCCTCGACGACGACGATGGTGTCGAGGCCGCGGGCAAAGTCGGCGATATGATGCAGGTCGAGCGGCCAGGGGCAGCCGACCTTGAACAGCCGCACGCCGATGCGGTTGGCGGCCGCCTCGTCGATGCCGATGTCTTCGAGCGCCTGGCGGACATCGAGATAGCTCTTGCCCAGCGTGATGATGCCGATCTTCGGGTTGCGACCGCCCGAATAGACGATGCGGTTCAGCCCGTTGGCGTGGATGAAAGCGGAGGCGGCGGCGCGTTTGTGTTCATGCAGCCGCTCCTCCTGACCGAGCATGTCGATCTCGTGGCGGATGTTGAGACCGCCGGGCGGCATGTCGAAATCCGGCACGACGATGTTCAACCGCTCAAGCGAGGCATCGACCGAGGCCGTCGATTCGATGTTGTCCTTGACGCATTTGATCGCTGCCCAGGTGCCGGCGAAGCGCGACATGGCAAAGCCATAGAGCCCGTAGTCGATGATCTCCTGGACGCCGGCCGGGTTGAGGATCGGCACCATCGTGTCGACAAACAGGAATTCGGTGGCGTGAGCATTGGTCGAGGATTCGGCCATGTGGTCGTCGCCCATGAGGGCGAGCACACCGCCATGTCTGGACGAGCCGGCGAGATTGGCGTGGCGGAACACGTCGCCAGAGCGGTCGACGCCCGGCCCCTTGCCGTACCAGACCGAAAAGACGCCGTCATGGGTGCCCTCGCCCAACAGTTCCGTCTGCTGCGATCCCCAACAAGCGGTGGCTGCCAGTTCCTCGTTGAGGCCGGGCTGGAAAACGATGTCGGCCTGGGCGAGCTGCTTCTTCGCCTTCCACAGCTGCATATCGAGGCCGCCGAGCGGCGAGCCGCGATAGCCGGAGACAAAGCCGGCCGTGTTCAGGCCAGCGCGGCGGTCGCGCTCGCGCTGCATCAGAAGCATGCGGATGACCGCCTGCGC
Source organism: Mesorhizobium sp. Mes31 (assembly GCF_024519675.1). Taxonomy (NCBI): domain Bacteria; kingdom Pseudomonadati; phylum Pseudomonadota; class Alphaproteobacteria; order Hyphomicrobiales; family Phyllobacteriaceae; genus Mesorhizobium; species Mesorhizobium sp. Mes31. Next base: position 444,604 of record NZ_JALJRL010000001.1, read on the forward strand.
GCCGGATAGGAAGATGCGCTCCTTTCCGAGGTCGAACTTGTCGTCGAGCGCGACGTCGTGCAGCGTCATCAGGCATTTCCTCTGCGAAGGCCGCGCGGGGGCAGGCAGCCAACGTCGGGGTCGGATGACGCATCCTTTCTCCCCTTGCAAGGCAGGTCAAACAAAATCGAAGGGTCCAGCAGAGCGCGGAGAGCAAACCGCCGCATACCCGTCAGGCGGATGAGAACGGCACTGGCGGCGCTCGCAAGCGGGAGATGTCAGGCGGCCTTCGAACAGTCGGGCTTCGGCTCGCCCGGCAGCTTGCCGTCGACGTGGCCGATCATGTCCTTGTTGAGTTCGTAGACCGGCCCGACCACCAGTGGCCGGTCGGGCAGGACCGACTGATCGAGCGACGATGTCAGCGTCGTCTCGAAGCTTTGCAGCAGCGTACCGTTGGCATCCTCGATGCGGATCGAAACGGCATAGGGCTTGTCCTTGACCACGCAGGTGAGCGGCGGGCTGGTGAGCGTGATGTGCGGCAGCTTCGGCCAGATCTTCTGGTTGACGATGATCGGATCGCCGCCGGCGGGGTTCTGGAAGTTGACCACGGCGACCTGCCCCTCGCCCATCGGACGCAGGGGATTGAGGGTGATGACATAGGTGGCGATGCCCAGCCGGTAGTTGAACTCGAAAAGCTTGCCCGAAATGGCGAACAGCTGATCCTTGCCAGAGTCCCGGCAGGCGCCAAGGGCGACGGCGGCAAACAAGCTCGCACCCAGAACGATCGAACGCGAAAACCTTCTAGACATCGGAGACCTCCCTGGCCGCTGTGCGGCGGCGATAATGTCGACTGGCCTTCTGACGGTTGCCGCACACCGCCATGTCGCACCAAAGGCGGCTGGAATTGCGGCTTCGGTCAACAAACAACCAACTGCAGTTGGGGCAGATTCTGAGCCTGGCGACGGTGTCGTCGCGCAGCAGCGACAGGGCCGAGACGGCCAATGCCGCCTCGAAGGCGATCGGCGTCGCCGGATCGCCGAACGGCCGTCCAACCGCACCGATCTCGGTGCGGCTGTGCGTCAGACCGTCGGCGCAGGCCCGCAGGAAGCCCGCTAGATCGCCGGTGGCGATCGCGCCTTTCGACACAGCGCCGCGAAACAACCGGTCGGTGCTCTCGCGGATCGACAGTACCACCGGCGCTATCGTCTCCGGCGACGGAGCCTGCAACCGCCTGCCACCGAGTTCGGCCGCGCGAAAACCGCTTGCGGCATCGGCGAAACGCGCGATCTCCATCGGATCGTCGAAACGATCGAAGGTCTTCTGGGGGTCATCGCGCAACACGACGGTGTTGGCCGTGTCGAGCGCCAGAATGCCGCCGGTGAAGCGATGCGGGGTCCAGGATACCGTCATGCACTAAATCTAACCGATAAATCCTGTTTGACAAGTTAGATTCCACGATGCACCCTTGCTTCGGGCGCGGCCCCGGCGGCGACCTTTCGTTGAGCATGTCGTCGTCCCAAAACCGCCTCGCATTTTGGGCGACATGCTCTGAGGACCGTGCATGCTCTATTTCTTCCAGCAGGTTCTGAACGGGCTGCATTCGGGCGCGCTCTATGCCCTGCTCGCCTTCGGCTATGTGCTGACCAACGGCATCCTGCACCGCACCAATCTTGCCTATGGCGCGGTGTTCGCCTTTTGCGGCCACACGATGATCCTTACCGCCGCCTTCGGTTACCAGGCGTTGTGGATGACGCTTTTCGCGGCGGTAGCGCTCGGCATCGTCGCTGCTTTCCTTTACGCGGCGCTGATCAGCCATGTCCTGTCGCGCAACGTGTTCGAGCCGCTGGCCGACCGCTCGCCCAACGCCATCGTGGTGACGACGCTGGGCATATTGCTGGTGCTGTCGGAGGCAAGCCGCATCGCCGCCGACACCCACGATCTATGGCTGCCGCCGATGCTGGCGGTGCCGGTGATCCTCGCGCAGGACGACCGCTTCAAGGCGACGCTGACACTGATCCAGCTGCTCGACTGTGCCGCCGTGCTGGCGGCCATCGCACTGGCCGCATGGGCATTCGCGCGCTCAAGCTTCGGCAGGTCATGGCGCGCGGTTTCCGACGACCCCAAGGCGGCGGCGATGTGCGGCGTCGACGTGCGTGCCGTGTTCCGCCACGCGGTGCTGTTCGGCGGCTTCTGCGCCGCGCTCGCCGGCGTGCTTGCCGGCATCTACTATGGCAACATCAGCTTCGGCACCGGCCTGACCTATGGTCTGAAGATCCTGTTCGTGACGGCGGTCGGCGGCTATCTCTCGCCGCCACGCGCGGCGCTCGGCGCGGCTGCCTTCGGCATGGCCGAATCGCTGTGGGCGGGCTATTTCCCGCTCGAATGGCGCGACGCCTGGATGTACGTGTTCCTCGTCGCCATGCTGGTGCTGATCGGCGCCGGCCGCGACCAGCAGAAGATCGTCTGAACCATATCAGACTTTGGTTGCATGACGCGAGGGTAACCGCCGGTATCCGGCCCTGCCGCTCGTTCGATGATGTTTTGCCGCCTCTATGCATGTTGACCCGTCAGTCCACGCGCGGCATACCGTTGGACCACGCGGCGTGACGGAGACAAGGGGGGAAGCCGGCACGCCTCCGATACCAGGGAGGAATGCATGGCAGGGCTTCTCGCTCTATCCAGAACCATTGATCGCGCGAACGAATTCATCGGCAAATGGGTATCGTGGCTGATCCTGCTGGCGATCCTGGTCAGCGCCGCCAACGCCATCATCCGCAAGGTGTTCGACATATCCTCGAACGCGTGGCTCGAGTTGCAGTGGTATCTGTTCGGCGCCGCCTTCATGCTGGCAGCCGCCTACACACTGAAGCAGAACGAACATATCCGCATCGATGTCGTCTACGGCCTGTTTTCACGCCGCGTGCAGCACTGGATCGACCTGCTCGGCCATATCTTGTTCCTGATGCCGTTCGTGACGCTGATGGTGATCTATTTCGTTCCCTATGTGTCGCTGTCGTTTCGCAGCGGCGAGATGTCCAACAACTCCGGCGGGCTGATCATCTGGCCGGCCAAGGCCATCCTGCTCGTCGGCTTCTTCCTGCTCGCGCTGCAGGGCATTTCCGAGATCATCAAGAAGATCGCCATCATGCGCGGCGACATGGACGACCCCAATCCGTTCATATCGGCACATGAGCAGGCCGAACTCGAAGCCAAGGCCTTGGCCGACGAGGTGCGCTCATGATGGAGTTCATCGCCCAGAACATGGCGCCGATCATGTTCGCCTCGCTGATCATCTTCCTGCTGATCGGCTACCCCGTCGCCTTTTCGCTGGCCGCCAACGGCCTGATGTTCTTCTTCATCGGCGTGCTTCTCTCGCCCTATTCCGGTGGATCGATCAACCTCGCCTGGCCGCTTCTGCACGCGCTGCCGGATAATTTCTATGGCAGCCGGGTGATGTCGAACGACACGCTGCTGGCCATTCCGTTCTTCACCTTCATGGGCATCGTGCTTGAACGATCGGGCATGGCCGAAGACCTGCTCGACACGATCGGCCAGCTGTTCGGGCCGATCCGCGGCGGCCTTGCCTATGCGGTGATCTTCGTCGGCGCGCTGCTGGCCGCAACCACCGGCGTGGTGGCCGCTTCCGTCATCGCCATGGGCCTGATCTCGCTGCCGATCATGCTGCGCTACGGCTACGACCGCCGGGTGGCGGCCGGCGTCATCGCGGCGTCGGGTACGCTGGCCCAGATCATCCCGCCATCGCTGGTGCTGATCGTACTTGCCGACCAGCTGGGCCGTTCGGTCGGCGACATGTATGCGGGCGCGCTGATCCCTGGCCTCGTGCTCACCGGCCTCTACATGCTCTACATCCTGATCATGTCGGTCATCCGGCCACACTCGATGCCGGCGCTGCCGCTCGAGGCACGCACGCTCGGCCACGGTGTCCTGTCGCTGCTGGCGGCGCTGCTGGCGACGGTCGTGGTGTCCTACGCGGCGTACCGCTATCTCGTGCCGGCGCATGGCGACAACGCCGACATCCTCGGCGCCAGCGCCGGCGTGCTCTTCATCTATGTCGTGGCAATTGCCGACAAGCGACTGAACTTCAACATGATGTCCAGGCTGGCGCAGCAGGTAATCATCGTGCTGATCCCGCCGCTTGCGCTGATCTTCCTGGTGCTTGGCACCATCTTCCTCGGCATCGCCACCCCAACCGAAGGCGGCGCCATGGGCAGTGTCGGCGCGTTGGCCATGGCGGCGGCAAAGGGGCGACTGTCGCTGGACGTGATCAAGCAGGCATTGACCTCGACAACGCGGCTGTCGTCCTTCGTGCTGTTCATCCTGATCGGCGCGCGGGTGTTCTCGCTCACCTTCTACGGCGTCAATGGCCACATCTGGGTCGAGCATCTCCTGACGTCCTTGCCGGGCGGCGAGGTCGGCTTCCTGATCGGGGTCAACCTGCTGGTCTTCTTCCTCGCCTTCTTCCTCGACTTCTTCGAACTGGCCTTCATCATCGTGCCGCTGCTGGCGCCGGCCGCCGACAAGCTCGGCATCGACCTGATCTGGTTCGGCGTGCTTCTGGGCGTCAACATGCAGACCAGCTTCATGCACCCGCCCTTCGGCTTCGCGCTGTTCTACCTGCGCTCGGTGGCAGCCCGCGTGCCCTATCTGGACCGCCTCACCGGCAAGCAGATTGCGCCGGTCACCACCGGCCAGATCTATTGGGGCGCGGTTCCCTTCGTCTGCATCCAGGTCATCATGATCGGGCTGACCATCGCGTTCCCGCAGATGGTGATGCACTACAAGGGCACAACCGTCGATCCAGGCACCATCGACTACAAGGTGCCGGAGGTGCCCGGCCTGTCGCCACTCGGCGCACCGCCGGCCGGCGGCGGCACGGCACCGGCCGCTCCTGCCGCTCCTGCCGCCCCCGACCTGTCGCAGCCGCCGAGCTTTGGCGACACGCCGTCAGCAAAGCCGGCGGCACCGCAGCCGGACCTGTCGCAACCGCCAAGCTTCAACTGAAACCGGCATGGCGACGATCATGAAAGCGGTGCGGCTTGAAGCGGTGGGCAGCATCGCGCTGCGCGAGGTCGACAAGCCTGACATCGGGCCGGATGAACTTCTGGTCCGCGTCGAGGCCTGCGGCGTGTGCGGCACCGACCGGCATCTGTTCCACGGCGAATTTCCGTGCAAGCCGCCAGTGACGCCCGGGCATGAGTTCTCCGGCATCGTCGAAGCGATCGGAACGTCCGTCTCGGGCTTTGCCGTCGGCGATCGCGTCACCGGCGACCCCAACATCGCCTGCGGGCGTTGCGCGCACTGTCATGCCGGGCGGGTCAATCTGTGCAGCAATCTGCGCGCCATCGGCATCCATCGCGATGGCGGCTTTGCCGAATATCTCGCCTTGCCGCAGAAACAGGCTTTCGTCCTGCCTGCTGGCCTGAAGCCTACCCATGGCGCCTTCTGCGAGCCGCTCGGCTGCTGCCTGCATGGTGTCGACCTTGCCGAAATCGGGCCGGGCAGCTCGGTGGTCGTGCTTGGCGGCGGCGTGATCGGCCTGCTCACCGTGCAACTGGCGCGTCTGGCCGGGGCCAAGACCATCATCCTGTCGACAAGGCAAGCCTCGCGGCGCGCGCTCGCCAGGGATCTCGGTGCCACGGCGACGGTCGATCCGACCGCCGGCGATGTCGTCGATGCCATCGCCGGACCAGCGGGACTGGCGCCCGGCGGTGTCGACGTTGTCTTCGAATGCGCCGGCGTACGGGAAACCGTCGAGCAGTCGATGCGGCTGGCCCGGGCCGGCGGCACGATCGTCATCGTCGGCGTGACGCCGCAAGGCATGAAAGCGGAATTCGAGCCCTTCGACCTGCTGTTCCGGGAACTCAGGGTGCTGGGCTCCTTCCTCAATCCCTACACTCATCGCCGCGCGGCCGAACTTATCGCGTCGGGTGCGATCGAAGTCGACCGGCTGATCTCCAGGCAGGTGCCGCTCGAGGACGCGCCAGCGGTGATCGCCAATCCGCCGGCTCCGGGCGAGGTCAAGGTGCTGGTGGTGCCCAGCCTGAAATGAAAAACCCCGGGCGCGCCGGCCCGGGGTCCCTGCTTAACGCATGCAATGGGACGGTCTACAGCTTGCCGTTACGCTGCTGGACCATCATGAAGGTGTCGTAGTTGTACTCGGCCACCTGCGCCCAGAGATAGTGCTCCTTGCGGAAGCCCTTGATCGATTCCCAGATCTTCTTGAAGGGCGCGTTGGAGGCTTCCATTTCGGCGTAGACTTCGTTGGCCTTTTCGAAGCAGGCAGCCATGATTTCCTGGCTGAACGGGCGCAGTTTCGCACCCCCGGCCACGAGCCGCTTCACCGCTGCCGGGTTCAGATAATCGTATTTCTGCAGCATGTTGGCGTCGGCCGCCTGGGCGGCGGTGCGCAGCAGCGACTTGTAGGCCGGCGAAAGCTCGTCGTATTTCGCCTTGTTGAACATCAGGTGGACCGTCGGGCCGCCTTCCCACCAGCCGGGATAATAGTAATAGGGCGCGACCTTGTAGAAGCCGAGCTTCTCGTCGTCATAGGGGCCGACCCATTCGGCGGCGTCGATGGTGCCTTTTTCCAGCGCCGGATAGATGTCGCCGCCGGCGATCTGCTGCGGCACGACACCGAGTTTCTGCACCACCTTGCCGGCAAAGCCGCCGATTCGCATCTTGAGGCCGGAAAGATCGGCGACCGTGTTGATCTCCTTGCGGAACCAGCCGCCCATCTGCACGCCGGTGTTGCCGCCCGGCAGGCCGAAAAGGCCCTGCGTGGCGAGAAACTCGTTGAACAGATCGATGCCGCCGCCATGGTAGTGCCAGGCATTCATGCCGCGCGCATTGAGCGAGAAGGGAACCGCCGCGCCGAGCGCCCATGTCGGGTCCTTGCCCCAGTAATAATATGCCACCGTGTGGCAGGCCTCGACAGTGCCGGCCGTGGTGGCGTCGGCGGCCTGCAGGCCCGGCACGAGCTCACCAGCGGCGAAGACCTGGACCTGAAAGTTGCCGTCGGTGGCTTCCGACAGCATCTTGGAGAACACCTCGGCGCCGCCATAGATGGTGTCGAGCGACTTCGGAAAGGACGACGCCAGCCGCCATGTCACCTTGGGGTTGGACTGGGCAATGGCGGGTGCCGCCAGCGTTACGGCGGCGGCAGCGGCGCCGACGCCTGAGACGCCAGCCTTGCGGATGAATGTACGACGATCCATGAAGTTCCTCCCTTTTGGACCAACAGACCGACGTTGGGGAATCCTCGGCTCCCCGCATCGGTCGCTCGAACAATACACAGGCGAAAAGTCGAGTCCAGCGCGGTGGCCGGATTTGATGACGAAGCCACGTGGCCCTGCAACTATAGTCTAACAGACCGGCTCGTGGCCCATGCGACACGCTGAAACTTGGCATGGAAAAATATCTGCGGATCGCCTATTTTGGAGGCAGGACATTCCTTGCCCAGATGGAAAACAGAGCCAAAATGCACCAGCCGCTCGTCGCCATATCGACCGACGTCCGTCAGTTCGACAACTACACCTGGCATGCCGCCCCGCAGCAATATCTGGAGGCGGCGATAACAGGCGCCGGCGTATTCCCGGTGCTGGTGCCATCATTCGGCGACAGGCTCGACTTCGACGAACTTTTGTCGTCGGTCGACGGCGTCATGGTCACCGGCTCGAAATCCAATGTTCATCCCTCGCTCTATGGCGGCGATGCCAGCGAGGCCAACGGCCCCTATGACCCGGCGCGCGACGCCACCACGCTGCCGCTGATCCGCAAGGCGGTGGAGCGCGGCGTGCCGCTGCTCGCCATCTGCCGCGGCATCCAGGAGATGAACGTGGCGCTGGGCGGAACGCTGGCCACCGAGATCCAAGAGCGTGACGGCTCGCTCGACCATCGCGCGCCGGCAAGCGACAATCAGGACGAACGTTTCGGCATCCGCCAGAAGGTGACGATCGCACCGGGAAGCTGCCTGGCGGGTGTGTTCGGTGCCGGTGACATTTTGGTCAACTCGGTGCACCGCCAGGCCGTCGACCGGCTCGGCCCCAACCTGCAGATCGAGGCAGTCGCCACCGACGGCACGGTTGAAGCGGTGTCGGTGAAGGATGCCCGCGCCTTCGCCGTCGGCGTCCAGTGGCATCCGGAATACTGGGTCAAGTCGGACGGCAACTCGGCCAAGATCTTCCGCGCCTTCGGCGATGCGGTGCGCCTGCACGCGGCGGCGAGATCGGGCGCGCGCGCCGCAGCGGAATAATCAGTCGCCAGGCCTCAGATCACCGGTGGCCGCAAGCGACAGCAATGGCGTAGCCGGCGCATAGGATTCGTAACCGTCACCATCCGCAACCGCGAAGGTGACGATCGGATCGACGCCATTGGCACTGAAGGCGACCGTGCCGTCCTGTTTCTCGCGCCAGAACTTTGCCCGCTCGATGCCCGGCAAGAGCCGACGGCAGGTCGAGGCGACGGTGAGCAGGGACAGGCCATCCGAAATTGCGGCGCCGCGGCTGACCGCGCAGACCGCCTCGTCGCCATTGGCGACCAGCCTGAAGCTGCTGGGCGGCGTGACCTCGTCGGCAGCACTTTCACCATTGCCGTCATGAAACAGCTGAACGCCGCCTAACAGCGCGGTGGCGGCAATCAATGCGGAAAGCGCTTTCATCATGTTCATCCGGGCACACTGACAGGATGAAGAATGATTTCAAAGGGTTAAGCTGACGTTAATAAATGTGGCAGCCCGCCACTCAGCTTCGTGCCCTGACATGCACCGTCTCGGGCACCGGCGTCAGTGGCCGACGCTCGGTGAACCAGGAGACCAGATTGTCGACGCACAGATCGGCCATGGCGCGGCGGGTATGGTCGGAGGCAGAGCCAACATGCGGCAACAGCGAGGTGTTCGGCGCGTCGAGCAGCGCCTTGGGCACGTTCGGCTCGTCGGCAAAGACATCGAGGCCGGCGGCGGCGATGGTGCCATTGGCAAGCGCTGCCGAAAGTGCCGCCTCATCGACCGTGCTGCCGCGGCCGATGTTGACGAAAACGCCGTTCGCGCCAAGCGCCGACAGGATTTCGGCATTGACCGCCTTCTCCGTCGAGGCGCCGCCGGGGGCCACCGAAATCAGCGTATCGACCGCTTCGGCGAGCCCCTTCAGCGTCGGGTGGTACTGGTAGGAAAGACCGTCGACCTTGCGCCGGTTGTGGTAGGCGACCGGCAGTCCGAACGCTTCCAGCCGGCGGGCTATGGCTTGCCCGATGCGGCCCATGCCGAAAATACCGGCCTTGCGGCCACGCAAGGTCAGCCGGCTCAGCGGATAGTTGCCCTTGCGCACCCAACTGCCGTCACGCAGCCAGGTCTCGGCACGCGGCAGGTCACGGACGGTGTTGATCAGCAGCCCGATCGCGGTGTCGGCGACCTCCTCGGTCAGCACATCAGGCGTGTTGGTGACCATGATGTCTTTCGCGGCCGCATGGCCGACATCGACCGAATCGTAGCCGACCCCGAAGGAGGCGATGAGTTCGAGATTGGGCAATGCATCCATCATCGCCGCGCTGATACCGGCGAACGAGGCGATGCCGCGCACGCCACGACGCATCTCGTCAGTGACGAGCGCCGGATCGGCGCGCTCGATCCTGATGCATTTGAACGTTCGGTCGATGCGCTCGACCGCGTGGTCGCTGAAGTCGCGCGGCACCAGAATGGTGACCGCCTGCAGCTGTTCGGCCTTGGTCATGCACGCTCCACCGGCTTGCCGGTCGACTGGCGCACATGCAGTTCCGGCTTGATCAATTCCTGCGAGGGCCGCACCGTCTGCCCGTTGAGCTTGTCGAGCAGCGCGCTGGCGGCGCGGCGACCAACCTCGCGCTGGCCGTTCCAGACGGTGGTCAGCGCCGGCGTCGCGATCGCCGCCTCTTCGAGATCGTCATAGCCGGTGACGGAGATATCGATGCCCGGCACCAGGCCGGCGCGCGCGATGCCGTTCATCAGGCCGATGGCGACGAGGTCGTTCCAGCAGCATGCCGCCGTCGGCTTGTCCTTCAGTGCCAGGAACTGCCCGGCTGCCTCGAAGCCTGCCTGCTTGGTGCGCGGGCCGGCAATGCGCCAGGACGGCCTGACTTCAAGTCCGGCCGCCTCCATGGCGTTGAGGTAGCCCTGGTAGCGGTCGCGGCCGGTCGAAGTCTGGTCGGTGCCGCCGATCATGGCGATGCGCTTGTGACCGAGCGAGATCAGGTGATTGGTGGCGAGCGCGGTGCCATAGGCATCATCGCCGCGGAAGACCGGCACGTCGGCGCCCTCGACGGTGCGCGCGATCAGCACCGCCGGCAGGCCGTTCTCCTCGGCCATCAGAATGTCGGAAGCCGGCGTGCCGATGGCCGGCGACATGATGACGCCGTCGGCGCCAAGCTGCAGCAGCGTATCGATGAAGGTGCGCTGCTTCTCGAGCTGATCGTAGTGATTGGACAGGATGAAGGTCTGCCGGCTGCGGTCGAGCTCGCTCTCGATCGAGCGCAATATTTCGGCGAAGAACGGGTTCATGATGTCGTGGACGACGACACCGACAATGCCCGAACGCGAGGTGCGCAGACTGGCGGCGCGACGGTTGTAGATATAGCCGATGGCGCGGGCATGTTCCTTGATGCGGTCGCGGGTGCCGCCCGCGACCAGCGGACTGTCACGCAGCGCCAGCGAAACCGTGGCCGTGGACACGCCAAGCGCATCCGCGATCGTCGAGAGCTTTATCTTCTGTGCCAGCGCCTGGTGCTCCCCAATCGATTTAAACTGTTTAAAGGCGGCCTTATGCCATCGATCGGGAGCAAATCAAAGTTTTTTTGCCAGCGCTTCCGCCTCGACATCCGAGGCAGCGCGGCTGCGCAGCCGAAGCCGATGCTCGCGATGGACTATGTAAAGGCCGCTGGCGACGATGATGGCGGCCCCCAGCAGCGTCCAGCGGTCGGGGAACTGCTTGAAGACGATCCAGCCGGAAATGATCATCCACACCATCTGCGAATAGGGATAGGGCGCCAATGCCGTGGTCGTCGCCAGCCGATAGGCCTGGACCAGCAGCCAGTGGCCGACGGCGCCGAATACGCCGAGCATGAGCAGCACGAACCAATGCCAGCCATCATTCGGCAGGGAGAATGAAAATGGCAGGAGGGGCAAAAGCAGCAGCGCCGGGGCGAGCGCCGAGAACAGGATGAGGCTTTCCGACGTCTCGGTTGCCGACATGCGGCGCGTCATGATGACGTAGAAGCAGTTCGACAGCATCGAACCGAGCGCGAAGAGGTGCCCGACACCGAAGACACCTACGCCTGGCCGGGTGATGATGAGAACCCCGGCGAAAGCAGCCAGGATCGCCAGCCAACGCCGCCAGCCGGCCCATTCGCCCAGCAGCGGACCGGCAAGTGCCGTGATCACCATCGGCCCGAAGAAATAGATCGACGTCGTCTCCGCCAGTTGCAGCGACCGCAGCGCCAGGACGTTGAAGATGGTCGAGCCGAACAGGAACAGGCCGCGCAGGACATGCGCCGGCAGGTTGGCCGGGCGAAACCGCGCCGGCTCGCGCCAGCCGCGCAGCAGCGCGCCGACCAGCACCACATGCACGGCAAAGCGCACCCAGGCGACGATCAGCACCGACACGCCGGCAAGGACGAGATATTTGCTTGAGGTGTCGAGGAAGGTGAAGCAGACATAGGTGGAAAGCATGCACAAGATCGCCACCGGCGGCGTCGCGCTTTCGACATATCGTTGGGGAGCACTCACTTGCAGGCCGGGGAAAAGCTGGGCTGGAGCCCACCTTTGCGGGAATTGTCGCTTGCCGGCAAGCCAATTGTCGCCCGCTGCCACGCTAAAGCCGGCTGGCACAACAATAGAGGCCGGCAGGCTTAGTCCAAGCTTTCCACGCTAGGCATGCATGCGGGCGCCCTTGGTGATCTTGTCGACCACCTTCTTCTCGGTGCGGAGCGCGATGCCGACCACCTTGGCGTCGTCAGGCGCAGACTCGGCAAAGACGGCGCGGTTGGCCGCGTCAAAGCCGGTCGAGAACATCTCCTCGACATAGAGCGATGTCGTCACACCGCGCTCCAGCGTGCGCCGGTGGATCGTGCCCAGCGTCGCCTGGTCGGCCGAGAGCACGATGACCGGCTGGATCGACAGCGGATTGTAGTGATTGCCGGCTCGATCGCGATAGGGCTCGCCGATGATGTCCGGAAACTGGGCGATGATGCCGCTGGTCAGGAAAGCGGTGACGTTGAGTTTCTGCCAGACCGGCAGATCCTCCCTGAGCACGATTGCAAACTTGGTATCGAACATGTGACATTGACCATTCGAGGTTGCGCCCCGATTTCGAGGCTGAAGGAGACGATGTCGCACGATGTAGGCAGCCAGGCCTTCGAGGGTCTTGGACGTTTGTGCGTTGATGCGGCGGAAGACTGCATCATCTCCGCCACCGATCCTGCCGGCATGGAGAGGATCGAGGCGCGGTTCCATGGCAGCGCCTTCGAACTGCATCGCCACGACACCTATGCGATCGGGGTGACGCTGCATGGCGTGCAGACATTTCGCTATCTCGGCGCAACACGCCACAGCCTGCCTGGCCAGATCATCGTGCTGCATCCCGACGAGCTGCACGATGGCGGCGCCGGCACCGAGGACGGCCTGCGCTACAGGATGCTCTACCTGGAGCCGTCGCTGATGCTCGACTGCCTTGGCGGCGCATCACTGCCCTTCGTCCGGGACGGCGTGGTAACGGATGGCGCCTTCTGCGCAACACTGCTTTCGGCGCTGGGGCCGCTGGAACAGGAACTCGATGAGTTGTTCGTTGCCGACTTCCTCGCCCAACTGATGCAAAGCCTGACCCGGCATGCCGGCCAGCCGGCCAAGCCGATCGCGAGGACGGCGTGGCGGGCGGCGACGCTAACGCGTGACTATCTCGCGGAAAACTTCGCCCGCCCCGTGCATTCCGGCGAACTGGAGGCGATCACCGGGCTCGACCGCTATGCCTTGTCACGGCACTTCCGCGCCGCCTTCTCGACCAGCCCGCATCGCTTCCTGGTGATGCGCCGGCTTCAGAGCGCGCGGCGGATGATCGCCGCCGGCGAACCGTTGGCGCAGATCGCCATCGAGACCGGCTTCAGCGACCAGAGCCACTTTATCAGGCAATTCAAGAAGGCGTTCGGCATGACGCCGGGACGCTGGTCGTCGCTGATCCATGGATCCGCCGCGGCGGCGGCTTGATCGTTGCGCCGGGATCAGGCGATCATTCGTCCGACTCGGCGTCGTCGTCGATCAACACCAGTTCCTCGTTCGAGAGGTTGGCCTCGATGCGGGCAAGCAGCTTGAAAAGTGCCTTCTGGTCCTTTTTGTCGAGGCCCTTCAGCGCCTGCTTTTCGGTCTTCTTCACCGATTTCTCGATGGCGTGGATGATGTCGCGGCCGGTGTCGGTGAGGAAGATATGCGCCTGGCGAGCATCGGCCGACGAGGCGCGCTTTTCCAGAAAGCCCTGGGCCTGCAGCCGGTTGATGGTCTTGGTGATGGTCGGCGGGCGCACGCCGAGACGGCCAGCGAGATTGCCCGGCGTCTGGCCGTCTTCACGGTCGAGCGCCAGCATGATCTGGTCCTGGCCGGCATAGAAGCCGTGCGCCAGAAGCCGCGCCGCCAGCGCGGTTCTTGCCAGCCTTGCCGCCGAATGCAGCCGGCTCATTGTCGCAGTCTTGTCCGCCTTGGCCATGGTCATCCCTCTTCGGCCGTACCGGTGCGGGCAGCATAGAAGCTGCCAGCCGGTTGGCAATCGACGATAAAAAGAATCCGGCGTCCCAAACAGCTTTGCCGGCAAGCATTGCGGTGTCCGCCGTGGCTAATGCCAGATGATTATTTCAGTTAGATGACAAACGAGTTTCGTGGCCGGAGTTTTCGCCGCAGGCGAAGTACCGGCGCGGACCGCTCATCCTGCTTTCACCGCAATGATCATCAGCGCCTGATAGGCATCCGCCGCTTCGCGCAGCGCCGCCTGCGACTGCGGTCCGGCCTGCCTGGCGATGCCGTCGCTGGCGTTCGACGTGTCACGCTTGCCGGGCCGGTCATTGTAGGGCGCGACGGTGGTGAAGATCTGCTCGCTGAGACTGTCGGGGAAAAACAACTGGCCGGTCATCACCGAACTGTCATCAGGGACGACCTTGAAGTGGATGTGGGTTGTGCGGCCGCGATACCAGCCGGGATAGATGGTGGCGAAGGAAACGATGCCGCTGGCGTCGGTCCTTTGCCAGCCGCGCAGGAAGGCCTGGCCCGACGTGTCGACATCCCTGCCGTCGCCTTGTCCCGGGTAGCCCGAATAGGCGCCTTGCGCGTCGCAATGCCAGATGTCGACGCGGGCGCCGGCAAGTGGGCGGCAGGCCGCGTCAACGACCTGCAGCCTGACGGTGAGGGCGATGCCCTTCTTGCCTTCGGTAACATCGGCACGTTCGAGCTTCGGATCGAAATAGAACGGTCCCTCGGTCACCTCGGGAGTAATGGTGCAGACGCCGGCGCCGGTTTCGAACAGGGCCAATCCGGCATAGGGCGAGGGCTCCGAAGACTGGGCGGCCATTGCCGCGCCCGGCAGGAAGGCACCACCTCCGGCGGTCACCGCGATCAGGCCAAGCGCCTCGCGCCGGCTCAGCAGGAAAGAGGATGGCTTGCCGGACATATCGTGCCTCTCGAATTGGCTTCGCATTGCCTACGGCGTCGTGATCCAGCTTGTGACAGCGGCTGTCGCCGATGAAAATCAGGCAATGGCGGCAAGCCTGTTTGGCCCATCGGTTTGCCTCGTGCAAAAGAGCGGCACACATCCTATATGGAGCCGACAATCCCTTTTTCGAGGGCCGGATTTTTCGAGGCTCAAATTCTTCGAGGCAGCCATGAGCGACGCACAGACGCAGATCCCCGTAACCGTTCTCACCGGCTATCTCGGCGCCGGCAAGACGACGCTGCTCAACCGTATCCTGTCGGAAAACCACGGCAAGCGCTACGCTGTCATCGTCAACGAATTCGGCGAAATCGGCATCGACAATGACCTGATCGTGGAATCCGACGAGGAAATCTACGAGATGAACAATGGCTGCGTCTGCTGCACGGTGCGCGGCGACCTGATCCGTGTCGTCGAGGGCCTGATGCGCCGGCCAGGCCGCTTCGACGCCATCGTGGTGGAAACGACCGGTCTTGCCGATCCGGTGCCGGTGGCACAGACCTTCTTCATGGACGACGACGTGCGCTCCAAGACCAGGCTCGACGCGGTGGTGGCGCTGGTCGACGCCAAGCACCTGCCGCTGCGGCTCAAGGATTCCAAGGAAGCCGAGGACCAGATCGCCTTCGCCGACGTCGTCGTGCTCAACAAGACCGACCTCGTCACCCCGGAAGAGCTCGCCAAGGTCGAGGCGACGATCCGCGCCATCAACCCGGCGGCGAAGATCCACCGCACCACCCGCGCCGGCGTTGCCCTGTCCGAAGTGCTCGACCGCGGCGCCTTCGACCTGTCCAGGGCGCTGGAAAACGATCCGCATTTCCTCGAAGCGCATGACGACCACGATCATCACGATCACGATCATGATCATGATCACGACCACCATCACCATGATCATGACGGGCATGATCATCACGATCACGCGCATCCTTCCGACATCCATGACGTGACGGTGCAGTCGGTATCGCTGCGCGGCGGCGAGATGGACCCGAAGAAGTTCTTCCCGTGGATCGAGAAGATCACCCAGATGGAAGGCCCGAACATCCTGCGGCTGAAGGGTATCATCGCGCTCAAGGGCGACGATGAGCGCTATGTCATCCAGGGCGTGCACATGATCATCGAGGGCGACCACCAGCGTGCCTGGAAAGACGGCGAGAAACACGAAAGCCGGCTGGTGTTCATCGGACGCGAACTCGACGCCGAGCGGCTGAAGAAGAGTTTCGATGCCTGCCAGGTCGCCTGACCGCAGCCGATGCCGCGTTTGCTCGATCTCTCCGATGATTTTCTGATCATCGGAGACGTTATCCGACTTTCCGACAATTATGATCTCGGGCCGGGCTCCGGCCCGGTCGATCTGCTGATCTTCGATCCCCACGAAGACGATGCCGGGCTCGGTCTCATGGTGACATCCGGCTACAAGGCAGGTCTGGTCTTCGCGGTGCTGCCCGAGGAAAGCCGGTTCGAGAAAAAACCTGGACTTTCGAAAGCCTGGCTGATCGAAAACTGGGACAAATGGTTCGTCTTCACCTATCAAGGCGGCCCGGTTCCGATCGAGGGAACCGTCATCCTGCGCTGGAACGAACGAATGATTGTTGAAACCCGCCATGCCGACCGTCGCCCCGCTTGATCTCGAAGGCCATTGCGTCGCCGCCGTCTTCCTCGGCGACGTGCCGCATTTCGCGCTGGCCGACGGCGCCGTCCATCGGCTCGACCATGGCCACAAGACAGTCCAGGCCAATGACGGGCTGCTCGCCGCCTTCCATGATGCGGCCAATGACCGGCTGATCACCGGCGGCGAGGACGGCAAGGTGTTTGCCGTTACCGCTGGCGGCAATGCCGCCGAGTTGGCAAGCGCCGGCAAGAAGTGGGTCACCAGCGTCGCCGCTGGGCCGCAGGGCGCCATCGCCTATGCGACGGGCAAAACGGCCTTCGTGCGCTTCGCCGACGGCAAGACTCGGGAATTCGTCCATCCGCGCTCGGTCGAGGGCTTGGCCTTCTCGCCCAAGGGCATGCGCTTCGGCGTTGCCCGCTACAATGGCGCGACGCTGCATTTCCCCGCCGCCGAGGGCAAGCCGGTGGAACTCGAATGGGCGGGCGCCCACACCGGCATCACCTTCTCGCCCGACGGCGCCTTCCTCGTCACCACAATGCAGGAAAACGCACTGCATGGCTGGAAGCTCGCCGACGGCAAGCACATGCGCATGACCGGCTATCCCGGCAAGGTCAAAAGCCTGTCGTGGAGCGTGAAAGGCAAGTGGCTGGCGA
Organism: Mesorhizobium sp. Mes31; assembly: GCF_024519675.1. Classification (NCBI taxonomy): domain Bacteria; kingdom Pseudomonadati; phylum Pseudomonadota; class Alphaproteobacteria; order Hyphomicrobiales; family Phyllobacteriaceae; genus Mesorhizobium; species Mesorhizobium sp. Mes31. Next base: position 461,571 of record NZ_JALJRL010000001.1, read on the forward strand.
GTTCCGGTGCGCCGGCGGCGATCGTCTGGCCGTTTTCAGGCAAGGACGGGCCGATGGGCAAGGCGCCGCTGGAACTTGGCACGCGCGGCAACGCCATGGTGACGGCGGTCGCCTGCCACCCGAGCCAGGATGTCGTGGCCGTCGGCTATGACGACGGCATGGTGATGGCGGTGCGTTTTGCCGACGCCAAGGAAGTGCTGTTGCGGCGACCGGGCAAGGGCGCCATCACCTCGATGATGTGGGACAGGCAAGAACGCCGCGTCGCCTTCGGCAGCGCGGCCGGCGACTGCGGCGTCATCGACATTTCGGCCTGAAGCCCCGCGCCATCGGGGTCAAACCCGCCACGATGCTTGCGCGCTGCCCTTCTTGAGCGCATGCTTTTTCCGTTGGACAAGCTTCCGATGGGAGGAGACCTTGCCAAGCACGGTTACGCTTCATGCCTGGGCGACGCCGGCATTTGTCGGCGGCTCGCCGGTCGACCATACCTGGGTCACCACCTACGACAACCAGCAGCATCACTATGCCAATGCAGCCGCTGTCGCCGCCGCCGGCAAGGACTACTGGTTCTGTTGGGGCAGCTATCATCCAACCGGTGGCGTGCCTGGGAATCCGACGGGAACTCTGGGCAAGCAGTCCGGGCATCTGGCGCTGGCGCGATGCCTCGTCCAGTCGAATGCGGATTCGGCGACAGTTCCCGCCGCGCAGGGAACCATATTGATCTACGGCATCGATGGCGTCTGCCACCAGCTTGCCAATCAGGTGCTCTACGCGACCACCGGGACGCGGCTGACGGTGAAGAAAGCGCGTGGTTATGGGGCGAGCAGCTTCCTATATGGGACCTATGGGCTGCGACACGCGGCGTGGGCCAGCAAGATCCAGCATTGCCTGGGAACGAGTGCCCTGGCGGCCGGTGGAGCGGGCGGAGTGACCAAGATGCAAGGATTGCCCGACGATTTCGAGGAGCACGCGCGATCGGTGCTCGGCGACGAGGAACCAGAACTGCTGGCCAAGCTCCTGTCGCTGAAGGGCGAGGTGCAGAATTTCACGGCGCAGCGAATTCCAGGCTTTGCGCCGCCGAGCCCGGAAACGATCAATGCGCGCAACCAGCATTTGATCGATCAGGCAGCCTTGCTGCTTGGCCCCAGGCACTTCGAACGCGTGTTCGGCTTTCCGCCCGGCGAAAAGATCAATCTCGTCGATCCGTCGGTGACCTCCCGGAAATAGCGCGCCGCCGCTGTCATATCGCATTTGCGCGCTGCCGCATCCGACCGATCTACTCGGCGCCGCAGGATACAGTCCCGCTCAGATTTGCGGGTTTGCCGTCGCCGTCCTTGTCAGCCGTGCTGTCGTAGACGGCAAGCTTGTAGTGTCCGTCATAGACGCCTTCGTCGCTGGCCTTGGTCAGGATCGTGAGTTCGACCGAACTGTAGGTGTTTGCGACCTGATGCTCGCGGTAGATGTTGAGCCGCAGTTCCTTGTCGTCGAGCCAGTACTGGGTAAGGCTGGAATCCTCGAACACCGTCTTGCGCAATTCATCGCCGGCGGGCCTTGCCTTGATTTCGAGGTCGCCGCGAAAATTGAAGGTCGGGCCGCCCATGCCCGTGGTGACGCCGGCATCGACCTGGAATTTCACCGCCGCATCGTCGACGGAACACCAGATGCCGCCGGTGGCGAAGGCCGTGCCGGCCGACAGGAACAGCCCCAATCCGCAGATGATCGACCGCATTTTCCCCCACGCCGCCCATTGTCGTCCGCATTGGCGCTGACTTCGCCAACCGGGTCAAGCGGTCGCCGCCAGTGGCTGAGCCAATGCAGGGCGGACGCGCGGCCAATTGCGGTTACGGACCCTCATTGGCTAAGAGTGACCGACCAGAGGGGGTTCCATGCACAGCAGCGACACTTCAAGGACCATCGGCGGCATCGGCCGTGATCGCATTGCCGAATTGCGCGAGACCGAGGGGGCTGCCTTCCGCAAGGCGCGGCCGCAATCGCAAGCGAAGGTCGGCAACGGCCTGCCCGGCTTCTTCGGCGGCGTGCCGATGCACTGGATGAACGACTGGCCGACGCCGTTTCCGATCCTGGTCGACAGCGCCAGGGGTGCAACGATCACCGATATCGACGGTATCAGGCTTGATGATTTCTGCCTTGGCGACACCGGCTCGATGTTCGGCCATTCGCCGCCACCGGTGGCGCGCGCCATCCGCCGCCAGGCCGGGCGCGGCCTGACCTATATGCTGCCTTCGGAAGACGCGCTCGCCATCGGGCCGCTGCTGCAGCAGCGCTTCGGCCTGCCGTTCTGGCAGATCGCGACGACGGCGACCGATGCCAACCGCTTTGCGCTGCGCGTTGCCCGCGCCGTCACCGGCCGCGAAAAGATCCTCGTCTTCAACGGCTGCTATCACGGCTCGGTCGACGAGACGATGGTGCGGCTGATCGATGGCAAGCCGGTCAACCGGCCCGGACTGGCGGGCGAGTTCCGCGACCTGACCCGCACGGCGAAGGTGATCGAGTTCAACGATGTGGCCGCGCTGGAAACCGCCCTGAGGGACAAGGACGTGGCTTGCGTCATCGCCGAGCCGGTGCTGACCAATTCCTGCATGGTGCTGGCCGATCCGGGCTTCCATGATGCGCTGCGCAGACTGACGCGCGCGGCCGGCACGCTGCTGTTGATTGATGAGACGCATACGATCTCGACCGGTCCCGGCGGCTACACGAAGAAGTATGGGCTGGAGCCGGACCTGTTCGTGCTGGGCAAGCCGATCGCAGGCGGTGTGCCGGCGAGCGTGTGGGGCATGAGCGATGACGTTGCCTCACGCTATGCCGCCTACAACAGGAGCAAGGAACCCGGTTATTCCGGCATGGGCACGACCCTGTCAGCCAACCCGCTGCAGTTCGCAGCGATGCGCGCCACGCTCGAAGAGGTGATGACCGTCGAGAATTATGACCGCATGGATCATCTGGCGCGGCGGCTCGATGCCGGGCTGACCGGGGTGATCGACCGCTACCGCTTGCCCTGGCATGTTGCCCGCGTCGGCGCGCGCGTCGAGTTCATCTGCGCACCTGGCCCCTTACGGAATGGCGCCGAGGCGGAAGTGGCGCATGCGCCGGAACTGGAGGCGGCCATCCATGTCGCGCTGGTCAATCGCGGCGTGCTGATCGCCCCCTTCCACAACATGATGCTGATCTCGCCGGCGACCACTGGTGCCCAGGTCAACCGGCTGATCGCCGCCTTCGGCGCGGTTGCGGCAAAGCTTGCGGCGTGAGACAAACGACCATGGATAACCCCAATGCCATCGCGAGCTCACCTTCGGGCTCGACGCCCACCGAGGCGCAAGCCTTTCTCGACGCCCATCCCGAGATCGAAGCCTTCGATATCGTGCTGACCGACGCCAATGGCGTCGGCCGCGGCAAGATCGTGCGCCGGCACGAGCTGAAAAGCATCTTCGAGGGCGGCCGCCATATGCCGATCTCCATCCTCGGCCTCGACATCACCGGCGAGGATGTGCACGAGACCGGACTGATCTGGACGACCGGTGATGGCGACCTGCGCGCTTGGCCGATCCCCGGCACGCTGGTCCCGCTCTACGGCACAAACCCACCGCGCGGCCAGTTGCTGATGGCGATGTACATGCTCGACGGCCGGCCGATGTCGTCGGATCCGCGGCTGGCTCTGGCCCGGCAGGTCGACATATTGGCATCCAAGGGCCTCTATCCCGCCGGCGCCTTCGAGCTCGAATTCTTCCTGCTGGCGAATGAGCGCGACGCCGACGGCAAGGTGCAGCCGGCGCGCGCCGTGCTCGACGGCCGCATCTCGGGCAAGACCGAGGTCTATTCGGTCGATCATCTGCACGGCATGGAGCCGCTGTTTTCCGACATCTATGCCGCGGCCAGGGCACAAGGTATCCCGGCCGAGACCGTCATTTCCGAATATGCGCCCGGCCAGTACGAATTGACGCTGCACTACCGCAAGGATGTGATGCGGGCGGCCGACGATCTCGTCATGCTGAAGCGGCTGGTGCGGGCGCAGGCGCGCCGCCATGGCGTCACCGCCTGTTTCATGGCCAAGCCGATCGAGAAATATGCCGGCTCGGGCATGCATTTCCACGTCTCGTTGCAGGACGGGGCCGGCCGAAACGTCTTTGCCGAATCCGGCGGCGAGAGCTGGTCGTTGCCGCTGCTGCAGGGGCTCGGCGGCCTGATCCAGACGATGGCCGAATCGATGCTGGTGTTTGCCCCGCACGCCAATTCCTGGCGGCGTTTCGTCTCGCAATCCTATGCGCCTGTGGCGCCGACCTGGGGCGTCAACAACCGCTCGGTGGCGCTGCGCGTGCCCGCGGGCGACGCCAAGAACCGGCGTATCGAACACCGGCCGTCCGGCGTCGACGCCAACCCCTATCTGATCGCGGCGACCGTTCTCGCCGGCATCATCAAAGGCCTCGACGAAGGTCTCGATCCCGGCCCGGAAACCACCGGCAATGGTTATGAGGCAGCGGTCACGCGTACGACCATGCCTGTCGACTGGCGCGCCGCGATCGAAGCGGCCAGGGGGTCGGCGTTCCTGAAAGAGGCGCTCGGCGAGGACCTGCACCGCACCTTCGTGGCGATCAAGCAGTCAGAATATCTGCGCGTGGCGCGCACGGTCAGCGAGCTGGACTATCACCTCTATCTGCACGAAGTCTGATGGCTGAACGATCCGGCGGCGATCACTTTTTCGCCGCCCGCATCAAATGAGGTAGCACGGCGGTCGTTTGGAACATATCATGAACGAATGTCCGCACTCACTGTTCACGAAAAGCTGGCGATTCTCTCGGATGCCGCGAAATATGATGCGTCGTGCGCTTCATCGGGTTCGGCCAAGCGCGATTCGCTGAAGTCCGGCGGCATCGGCTCGACCGAAGGCATGGGCATCTGCCATTCCTATGCGCCGGATGGCCGCTGCATTTCGCTGTTGAAAATCCTGCTGACCAATTTCTGCATCTACGACTGCAGCTATTGCATCAACCGCTCGTCCTCCAATGTGCGGCGGGCCCGCTTTACCGTCGACGAAGTGGTGAAGCTGACCATGGATTTCTACCGGCGCAATTACATCGAGGGCCTGTTCCTGTCCTCAGGCGTCATCCGCTCGCCCGACGAGACCATGGGTGAGATGGTCGAGGTGGCGCGGCGGCTGCGGCTGGACGAGAAGTTCGGCGGCTACATTCATCTGAAAACCATCCCAGAAAGCTCGGCTGAACTGGTCGAGAAGGCAGGCCTCTATGCCGACCGGCTGTCGATCAATGTCGAGCTGCCGACCGACGAAGGGGTGAAGAAGCTGGCGCCGGAAAAGAAGCCGGAAACGATCCGGCTTTCCATGGCCCGACTGCGCCAGAAGATGGAAGAAAAGGCCGAGCCAACACTGCGGACCAAGAAACGCGAACGCTTCGCGCCGGGCGGGCAATCGACGCAGATGATCGTCGGCGCCGACAAGACATCCGACGACGGCATCCTGCACACCAGCGCCCGGCTCTACGGCAGCTACCATCTGCGGCGCGTCTACTATTCCGCCTTCAGCCCGATCCCGGATTCGTCGTCGTCCCTGCCCCTGCAGAAGCCGCCGCTGATGCGCGAACACCGGCTCTATCAGGCCGACTGGCTGATGCGGTTCTACGGGTTTTCGCAGCCGGAAATCCTGGCCGGCAGCAGCGACGGGATGCTCGACCTCGCCATCGACCCCAAGCTCGCCTGGGCGCTGCGCAACAGGGGATTGTTCCCCGTCGACATCAACCGCGCCGAACGCGAGGTGCTGTTGCGCGTGCCGGGCCTCGGCACCAAGGTGATCGCCAAAATCCTGGAGACCCGCCGCCACCGACGTCTGCGGCTCGAGGATGTCGGGCGGCTTTGCCAGTCGATCGCCAAATTGCGGCCGTTCATCATCGCCGAAGGCTGGTCTCCGGGCGCGCTCACCGACAAGGCTGGCCTGCGCGACAAGATCGTGCGGTCTTGCGAACAACTATCGCTGTTTTGACCACGCAGCCGGGGGAGTTCGATCTTGCCAGATACAATGTACGGCTCGACAGCGAGACCGATTTCGCCGGCTGGCGCGACGCGGCACGACGGCTGGCACTGAACGAGATCAGGCCCGAGGACATCAGCTGGCATGTCGCGGCCGGTTCAGAACGGCGGCCAAGCGATTTGCCGGGTGTGCCTGCCGGCACGCAACTTGTGGTGCCGCGCGAGTTCATCGGGCATGCGGAGACCGCCTTCTGCCATTCCGACCCTGGCCGTTTCGCCTTTCTCTACCGGTTTCTGTTGCGGCTGCGCAGCGAGCCCAAACTGCTGGCGATAGCATCGGATCCTGACACCCGACGCCTCGAAGCCATGGAGAAGGCGGTGCGGCGCGACAGTCACAAGATGCACGCCTTCGTGCGCTTCCGGAAGATCGGCGCCGGCGGAGATGAGCGCTATGTCGCCTGGTTCGAGCCGGATCACTTCATCGTCGAGCGCAACGCGGATTTCTTCGTCAGGCGCTTCACCGGCATGCGCTGGACGATTCTGACGCCACATGCGTCAGCCGATTGGGATGGCGAAAGACTGGCGATCGGACCGGGCGCCGCCAGGGGCGATGCGCCGGTACAGGACGACACCGAGGCGCTGTGGCGAACCTATTTCGAAAACATCTTCAATCCGGCACGGCTCAAGGTGAAGGCGATGCAGAAGGAGATGCCGAAGAAATATTGGCGGAACCTTCCCGAGGCCTCGCTCATTCCAGAATTGATCGCAGGAGCCGACAAGGCCGCCAAGGACATGATTGCGAAGATGCCGACGACGCCAGCGCCGCACCATGCCAAGGTGCAGGCCAGGCATTGGCCAAAGCGCGAGCCAGCCGTGACGGCGGAAGGCGATGGCGCCAGCACCATTTCCGAATTGCGCGAGGCGGCGAAGGGTTGCCGCCGCTGTCCGCTGTGGCGCGACGCGACACAGACCGTGTTCGGCGAAGGGCCCGATGGTGCGAGGGTAGTCTTCGTCGGCGAACAGCCGGGCGATCAGGAGGATCTTGCCGGCAAACCTTTCGTCGGTCCGGCGGGCAAAGTGTTCGACGCCATACTGGATGACGCAGGCGTCGACCGCCAGAAAGTCTACGTCACCAATGCGGTCAAGCACTTCAAGTTCGAGCCGCGCGGCAAGCGCCGCATCCATTCCAAGCCGAATGCCGGCGAGGTTCAGGCCTGCCGCTGGTGGATCGACAGGGAATTCGAACTGATCAAGCCGGATCTCGCCGTGGCGCTCGGCGCTACGGCGGCACTGTCCTTACTGGGCAAGGCAATCCCAGTGACGAAGATGCGCGGCCAGGTGATCGAGCGCGAGGATGGCTTGCGCGTGTTCGTCACCATCCATCCCTCCTTCATCCTGCGGATCCATGAGCCGGCGGACAAGGACGCCGAACGCGAGCGGTTCCTGAAAGATATGAGAGAGGTGAAGCGGCTTATGGCTGCTTGATCAGGCTGTCGGTTAGCGCCGCCCCTCATTGTCCTGCCGGACATATCTCCCCGTATAGTGACGGGGAGAAAGACGCTGCCATCGGCGCTTTCGCCAAATACCAACGTTGCATTAAGGGCGCCGAGAGGCGGTCAGTCCCCTTCTCCCCGTCACTATACGGGGAGAAGGTGCCGGCAGGCGGATGAGGGGCAGCGCGAACGCTTACGTCAAGAGCGTTGCACAGCCTCTAACGAATGAGCATCGCCCGAAGATCATTCACATTCGTGCCCGTCGGGCCTGGCACGAACAGGTCGCCAACCGCATTAAACGCCGTCCAGGCATTGTTGCCGGCCAGCATGGCCTTGGCGTCCACACCCGCCGTGCGCATGCGCGAAACCGTCGAGCCATCGGCGAAGGCGCCGGCATTGTCTTCCGAACCGTCGATGCCATCCGTGTCGGCGGCCAGCGCATAAACACCTTCAGAGCCATTGATGCCAATGGCGAAGGCGAGAAGGAACTCGGAGTTGCGGCCGCCCTTGCCCTTGGCACGCAAGGTCACCGTGGTTTCGCCGCCGGACAGGATCAGCACCGGCTTTTGAAATGGCCGATTGCGCGTCGCCACTTCGCGCGCGATTGCCGCATGGACGCCGCCGACCTCGCGCGCCTCGCCTTCGATGGCATCCGAGAGGATGACGGCATCGATACCTTGCCGTTTCGCTTCCATTGCCGCCGCTTCCAGCGATACGCCGGCCGAGGCGATCAGGTGCACCTCGTTGCGCGAAAAGCGCTGATCATCCGGACTTGGCGCATCGGCGGCTGGCGAGCTGATATGTGCCATCACCGCGGCCGGGAGCTTCATGCCGTAGGTGGCGATCGAGGCCAGAGCGTCCACGCGGCTGCCGATATCGGGAACGGTCGGGCCGGAGGCGACCAGTGCTGGATTATCGCCGGGGATATCGGAAACGACCAAGGACACCACCTTGGCAGGCCAGGCGACCGCGGCGAGCCGGCCACCCTTGATGGTGGAAACATGTTTGCGGATGGTGTTCATCGCCGCAATCGGCGCACCCGAAGCGAGCAGCGCCTCGTTGACGGCGATCTCGTCGGCCAGCGTCAGGCTTCCAGCCGGTGACGGCAAGAGCGCGGAGCCGCCGCCGGAAATCAGCGCCACTACCAGATCATCCGCAGTCAAGCCTTGAACTTTGGCGAGCAGGCGGCGCGACGCTTCAAGCCCGGCGGCGTCCGGCACCGGATGCGCCGCCTCGATGATCTCGATGCGCTCGCATTTGGCGCCATAGCCATAGCGGGTGACGACCAACCCTTCGATCGGCCCGTCCCAGACCTTCTCGAAAGCCGCCGCCATCTGCGCCGAGCCCTTGCCCGCGCCAATGACGATCGTGCGACCCCTGGGCTTGGCCGGCAAATGATCGCGAATGGTCCGCTCAGGATCGGCAGCAGCGACGGCGGCGTTGAAAATGGACGTGAGGAAGGCCTTGGGGTCGATATCGGTCATTTTGCTTCCGGCGGCAACGCAAGCTCTTGGCGATCGAGGCCCAGATGGGCGCACAGCGCGTCGACCACGACGCCATGATCCTCGCGCTCCGGCAGCCCGGAAACGGCGATCACGCCAATGACACCGGCGCCCTTGACCGTGACCGGAAAGCCGCCGCCGGCCAGTACAAAGTCCGATATGTCGAGGCCTTCACCGACCTTGAAGGTGCGGTCGGGGCGCTGCTGCTCCAGCACCATGCGGTAGGTGCTTCGCAGGAACCGCTTGACGACATTGATCTTGCGCCGCGCCCAGTCGGGATTGGAAGCGTTCGAGCCCGGCATCGCGGCATAGAACAGCGGCCGGTCAAAGGTCCTGATGTCGACGATGATTGGCAGGTTCCCGGCGAGCGCGCGGTCGCGGATGGCCGAACCTATCTCGAAGGCAACCGCCTCATCGAAGGCTGGAAAGACAAGAACCTCTTCCTGTCTCTTGATCAGAGCGATGTCGTCAGCAACGGCCATGTCGTTCCCCTGTCAACTTCGCCGCACGCTTTGGCCGATGGTTGCCGCCGGGTCAAGCGAGGAACTCGTCGCGGTGTTCTAAATCGCGATATCGGCCTTGGCCGGCCGGCCCGCCACATAGACCTCGCGCACGGCGCGGTCGTCGCCGAGCGTCTGCAAGAGAAACAGTTCCTGCGCCAACGTCTCGACCGTTTCCATCCTGAGCCGCATCGCCGGCGTGGCGCTGGCATCCAGCACGACGATGTCGGCGTCGCTGCCTTCGTCCAGCGTGCCGATCCTTTCCGCCACCGACAGCGCCTCGGCATTGCCGCGCGTCATCTGCCAGAAGGACTGGAACGGGTTGAGCTTCTCGCCGTTCTGCGCGATCACCTTGTAGCCCTCGTCCATGGTGCGCAGCATGGAATAGTTGGTGCCGCCGCCGACATCGGTGGCGGCAGCGATTCTGATCGGCTTGTCGCGGCGGCGAAAGCGCTGGTAGTCGAACAGGCCGGAGCCGAGGAACAGGTTGGAGGTCGGGCAGAACACCGCCACCGAGCCGCTGTCCGAAAGCGCATCCGCCTCACGCTCGGACAGATGGATGCAATGGCCGAACAGGCTCTTCTTCCCCAACAGCCCGTAGTGTTCGTAAACGTCGGTGTAGTCGCGCGACCACGGATAGAGCTCCTGCGTGAAGGCGATTTCGGCATGATTTTCCGACAGATGCGTCTGCATGTGCAGGTCGGGATGTTCGCGGCGTAGCGCGCCGGCCATCTCCATCTGCTCGGGCGACGAGGTGATGGCGAAGCGAGGGGTAATAGCATAAAGCTGCCGTCCCTTGCCGTGCCATTGCGCGATCAGCGCCTTGCTGTCGTCATAGCCGGACTGCGGCGTGTCGAGCACGCCGTCGGGCGCATTGCGGTCCATCATCACCTTGCCGGCGATGTTGAGCATGTTGCGGTCGTGCGACTCGGCGAAAAAGGCTTCGGCAGAAGCCTTGTGCACCGAGCAGTAGGCGGCGACCGTCGTGGTGCCGTGGCGCACCATCTCGTCGAGGAAGAGCCGTGCGATGCGGCGGCCGTGCTGCGCGTTGGCGAATTTCGTCTCTTCCGGGAAGGTGTAGGTGTTCAGCCAGTCGAGCAACTCCGCGCCGTAGGAGGCGATGACCTGCATCTGCGGGAAATGCACATGTGCGTCGATGAAGCCCGGCAGCAGCAGATGCGGCCGGTGGTCGATTCTTTTCGCCGCTTCGCCGGCGTGTTTCTCGACTTGCGCATAGGCGCCGGCGGCGATGATTCGGCCATCGCGGATCAGCAGGCCGCCATCCTCCTCGTAGCGCCAGGCGGAATGGTCATCGATGGTCTCGGGCCAGCGTACAAAGGACAGCGTGCGGCCGCGCAGAAGTGTCGAGGTCATGCTTACTTTCCCGCGCCTTCGAACCAGGCCACCAACAGCGCCCGCTCCTTGTCGGTAATCTCCGAGACGTTGGCGGGCGGCATGGCGTGGCTGCGGCCGGCCTGCAGATAGATCTCGCGGGCGTGGTTGGCGATGTTGGCGTCGGTATCGAGCATCACGCCCTTGGGCGCATGGTAGATGCCCTCATAGACCGGCTCCGCCGCGTGGCACATCGAGCAGCGGCCGAGCACGGTGTCGCGCACGGCCGGGAAATGCGCCGAGGCGACATAGACCTGCGACGACGACGATTGCTTGGGTTCGCCGGTCAGCACCTTCGGCACGGTCGACAGCCAGATGATGATGATGAACAGGACGAGGGCGCCCAGCCATGTCCAATGCGGGTTGCCGGCACGCTTGTGCACGGTGTTGAAATAGTGGCGGATCAGCACGCCGATGATGAACACCAGCGAGGCGATGACCCAGTTGAACTCGGTTCCGAACGCCAGCGGATAGTGGTTCGACAGCATCAGGAACAGAACGGGCAGCGTCAGATAATTGTTGTGGAGCGAGCGCTGCTTGGCGATCTTGCCGTATTTCGGGTCGGGCTTGCGGCCGGCGATCAGGTCGGCGACGACGATCTTCTGGTTGGGGATGATGACCATGAAGACATTGGCCGACATGATCGTGGCGGTGATGGCGCCCAGATGCAGGAACGCGGCGCGGCCGGTGAACAGGTGCGTCAGCCCCCAGGCGATGAAAACCAGCACGCAGTAGAGCACCAGCATCAGGCCGGTGTCGCTCTTTCCCAGTGGCGAGCGGCACAACAGATCATAGACCACCCAGCCGACGCCGATCGTTGCCACCGACAGCAGGATGCCAACCGGCACCGACATGGGCAGCACATTGGGATCGATCAGGAACAGATCGGCCCCGGCATAGTAGACGACGCACAGCATGGCGAAGCCGGACAGCCAGGTGGCGTAGGATTCCCATTTGAACCAGGTCAGGTGCTCGGGCATTTCGGCCGGCGCCACCAGATATTTCTGGATGTGATAGAAGCCGCCGCCATGCACCTGCCATTCCTCGCCAAAGGCGCCGACGGGCATGCCCGGACGCTGGCGCAGGCCGAGATCGAGCGCGACGAAATAGAAGGACGAGCCGATCCAGGCGATGCCAGTGACGACGTGCAGCCAGCGCACGGCGAAACTCAGCCATTCCCAGAAAATCGCGAAATCCATCATTGAAGTCGTCCCTGCCGATCACGCGACTTTACGGGCTGGAGCGCAAACGGAAAGAGGCGAGGTGCACGATGACTTTCAAAAAAAAATGGAAAATACTACAGCGCCGCGCGTCCTCTTGGACGCGCAAAGGACGCTGTAGGACTTTTTAGCTGGTGCATGATCCTTTCCGAAAATCGATTCCGATTTTCGGGGTCATGCACTAGGCTGTTCCCACGCAGCCACATGAGAGCCACGAAACAGTATGGCCTATCTCGACAACATCGCCGTCTTCGTTCGCGTCGTCGAACTCGGCAATCTGTCGGCGGCCGGGCGCGACATGCGCATTTCGCCGGCGGTCGCCTCCAACCGCATCAAGGAACTGGAGAAGCATCTTGGGGTCAGGCTGTTCAACCGTACGACACGGCAGTTGATGCCGACCGAGCACGGCACGGTTTTCTACTCTGGCGCCAAGCAGGTGCTGGAAGCGATCACCGAGGCGGAAGCGGCGGTCTCGGCGCTGTCCGGCCAGCCGCGCGGCACCATCCGCGTCACCGCACCGCTTGGCCTCGGCCGGCGGCTGGTGGCCTCGGGCATTCCCGATTTCCACGACAAATATCCTGATATCGAGGTGCGGCTCAGGCTCTCGGACCACAATGTCGACATCATGAAGGAAGGCATCGATGTCGCCTTCCGGCTCGGCATCATCGAGGATTCCAGCCTCAGGATGCGCGGCATCATGGAATGCGAGCGCGTGCTGGTGGCGGCACCGAAATATCTGGAGGCGCGCGGCGAGCCGACGGAACCGCAGGAACTGATCGGCAAGAAGCACGACTGCCTGATGCTGCGCTATTCCGGCGCGCGCGAATATGTGTGGACTCTGCAGACCCCCACCGGTCCGCAGAAATTCGAGGTGCATGGTCCGTATGATACGGACGATGGCGATGTGCTGACCGGCTGGGCGCTGTCCGGGCGCGGCATCATCAACAAGCCGCGCTTCGAGGTGGAGCCGTTCATCCGCGACCAGCGGCTGAAGGTGATCCTGAGCAGCACGCCGCCGACGCCGGTGCAATTTGCCGCCGTCTACCCACACAAAAAGCTACAGGACCCGAAAGTGCGGCTGCTGCTCGACTTCATGGCGGAGCGCTGCCAGCGGCTGATCAACGACCTTCTCGCGGGCAAGTGATGGCTGGCCGGCAAGAGACCGGCGGTTGGCCCAGTGCCGGCGGTTGCCATCCCGGGAAGCGGCGAACATAGTTCCGGACGTATGTCGTCTTGCAGGGACCATCGATGGACAACGGCGCCACAATGCATCTTGCCGTTTCGCTGTTTCCGGGAACCGCCGATCCATCACCCGAGCCGGAATTCGATCGTCTGGCGCGGTTTGCGCAAAAGGCAGAAGCCGCCGGGTTGGACATGGTGCTGCTTGCCGATGCCGCGCCGGCTTCCGGTGGTGAAACGGCGAACCGGCAGGTGACCTTCGAAGCGACGACCTTGCTGGCCGCGCTGGCGACAGTGACAAGCAGGATCGGCCTCGTCGCAATGGCCTCGACGGTCGCCCATCAGCCCTACAACCTAGCCCGCCGTTTCGCGTCGCTCGACATCACCAGCCACGGCCGCGCCGGCTGGCATGCGACGATGGTGCAGGCGCCGCGCGAAGCGGCCAATTTCAGCCGGCCGGAAGGCTTTTCCCGCGACGATTTTCGCCGCCGCACGGAGGAATATATCGGCATCGTTCAAGGCTTGTGGCAGGGCTGGGACGCGGACGCGCTGTTGTTCGACAAAGGCGGCGGTCGCTTCCACGATCCCGACAAGATGCATCTGCTCGACCACCAGGGCGAGTTCTTTTCCGTGCGCGGCCCGCTGAACGTCGCGCGATCGCCGCAGGACATGCCGGTGCTGGTGCTGTCCGGCCTGTCGGTATCAGACATGGATATTGCCGCCCGCACAGCCGATGTCATCCTGCTGGAAGACCGGTCGGCGGAAGACACCAAGGCACGCCGTGACGATCTGAAGACCCGCGCTGCCGCCCGTGGGCGGGACCCGGATGCCGTGAAGGTGCTGATGAACGTCTCGCCCGTCACCGGTGGGAAGCCGGCCGCCTTGGCCGACAAATTGGAAGAACAGTTCCGCTCGACAGGCTGCGACGGGTTCAACATCCTCATGCCGGCACAGTTTTCGGCGCTCGACGATTTCGTCGATCTGGTTTTGCCGGAGTTGCGGCGGCGTGACCTGTTTCGGGAGCACTATCGCGGCGCGACGCTGCGTTCGCATCTCGGACTTGCCGGAGCAGGTGACCAATGACCGCCTCGTCCCGCCAGATGAAGCTCGGCGCCTTCCTATGGGCGACAGGCCATCACATCGCCGCCTGGCGTCACCCCAAGGCACATGTGACGGCCGGCATCGACATCGACCACTACGTCAAGCTGGCGCGCACCGCGGAAGCGGCGAAATTCGACCTGCTGTTCTGCGAGGACGCCGCCGGCCTGCGCGAAGCCAATGTCGGCATCGCCAGCCAGACGTCGCGCTCGATCGGCTTCGAGCCGATCAGCCTGCTGTCGGCGCTGGCGGTCCAGACCAGCCTCATCGGGATCGTCTCCACCGCCTCGACAAGCTACAACGAGCCTTACGGGCTGGCGCGGACCTTTTTGTCGCTCGACCATCTGAGCGGCGGCCGGGCCGGCTGGAACCTGGTGACATCGGCGAGCCAGATCGAAGCCGCCAATTTCGGCTCGACGGGCCTGCGGCCTCACGCCGACCGCTACGAGCGGGCGCGTGAATTCGCCGAGGTGGTGACCGGGCTTTGGCACGGCAAGCTCGACGGGGCTTCTGGATCCGGTCACGATGGCCATAGCTTTTCGGTTCGGGATCCGCTCGACCTGCCGCGTTCGCCCCAGGGCGCGCCGGTCATGGTTCAGGCCGGTGCCTCGGATGTCGGCCGCGACCTTGCCGCCCGCACCGCCGATGTGGTGTTCACGGCGGCGCAGACGTTCGAGGAAGCGAAGGCGTTCTACGACGATCTGAAGGGGCGTCTGGCGGCCTATGGGCGGGAGCCGGACGACATCAAGATCATGCCGGGCGTTGCGCCCGTGGTGGCGGAAACGGAAGCGGAAGCCCGGGAAAAATACGAGGAGTTGCAGGAACTGATCCCCGACGAAGTCGGCGTTGCGCTGCTGTCCAGCTATCTCAGCATCGCCGATCTGTGGCGCTATCCGATCGACGGGCCGCTGCCGGAGTTGCCGGCGACCGAAGGCATGCAGAGCCGGCAAGCGCTGGTCATCGAACAGTCGCGCCGCGACAACCTTTCCATTCGCCAGCTTGCTCGCCATTTCGCCGGCGCGCGCGGCCATTGGCGCATCGTCGGAACAGCCACCCAGGTCGCCGACGAATTGCAGGCGCGGTTCGAGGGAGGCGCGGCCGACGGGTTCAACGTGATGCCCTCTTACTTCCCCGGCGAACTCGATGCCTTTGCCACGCTGGTCGTGCCGGAACTGCAGCGGCGCGGCCTGTTCCGCAAGGACTATGAAGGCCGCACGCTGCGAGAGCATCTCGGATTGAAACGACCGCTATAGCGCAACGAGCGTTCACGACGCCTTGCTGATGACCATGAAGCAATGGACGTAATCCATGGCGTGCCCCTCCGGCGCCCGCGCCACCTCGGCCTGATAGGCGCCATAGAAATCATCGACGATGGCGGCCCGCTCTTCCGCCGGCCGCGACGGATCCAAAGCGCCGGCAAACACCGTTTCCGACCACGAGCGCAAGGTCGGCACATAGGCTTCAGCGAAGCGCGCCGCGTCTCCATGGCGGCGAAAATCGGCTGCGTAGGGGCAGGCCGTCACAGTGGTGGAGACATGGTCGAGCCGCAAGCCGGCCCGCGAGACAGCCGAGTTCGCGTCGGCGAAGGGTGCCGCGAATTCAACCTTGCTCTTGTAGAATTGCTGGAAGGTGGCGTTGCGGTATTCGGGGGCACTGATCCGGCCAGACGCGTGCAGCTCGCGCCAGTGCCTGGCGAAGGTGTCGAACATGTTGACGCCGCCAGTGTTGCCGAGATAGCGGCCTTCCTCGTCGACGCAGAAATTGGCCAGCACCAGCCTGCCGCCGGGCCGCAATTCGCGGGCGCGGTGGAGCAGGATGGTTTCCCAGTCGGCCATGGCCTGGGCGCGGAACTGCGCCTGCTCCCGCGGCGTCGCGCCGACCGCCTGCACATGATCGGCGATCATTGTCGGCCGGCTGCTCAGCCAGTGCATGGCGGTGGCCGAAAAGCCGAGCGACAGCGTGCCACTGGCAAGAATCTGACGATAGAAACTGGTGCCGCTGCCGAAGATGTAGACATCAGGCATGCCCGCCAGCGGCGCATCGGTCGGCGCCCCGAGCAGACCCTGGGTCAGCCGGAACAGAGCAGCGAAATCATTGTGCGGCAGGTCGGTATAGGTGATCGCAATCTCGCGATCCGGTTCCTTCGCACGGACGAGGCCAACGATGCGGCGCATCAGGTCAAGCGATGTGCCGCCGTCGGCGGCGCCGAAGTCGGCCACTGTAAACGGCACTCCTCCGGCAAGCGGCTGCATGGCGGCGATAGCCTCGGCGACAAGATCGCCGGCACGGTCGATCACCGCCTTGGCCCCGACCGTGTTGGACGAGTAGTAGCCCGCCCCGCGCATCGAGATCACCGGCATCGCGGCCTTGACGTTCATGCCCTTGCCCTTTCCGGTCCGGCTGAACTAACCATCATTACGGCGCGCGCGCCGCTCCTCGTCAAGCCTTGTCATTCGTCATCGGTCCTGCTGCCGCCGGCGCCGGTGGCTCGGGAATTGTCCGAAGCCGGCACGTAGGTTCTCGCCGCAATGGCGCCGAGGGCTTCGAAAACCGTGGGATCGATGCTGGCACGTCGGCGCCCATCCGGCTCCCGAACGCCGTCCGGGCCCCTGCTTATCGTGACGCCGGCATCCGGCGCCAGCCAACCGGCGTCGCCGGCTTTCGCGGCGATGGCGCCGCCAGCGACATCCGCGCACGCGCCCTTCCACGACACGCGCACCCGTACATCCCAGAGCGCGGCGAAGCCGACCAGCCACAAGGGATGGGCCACCCGTTCGATCCGCAGCGGATGGCCCGTGAGCATGCCGGGCCTGTCCGCGATCAGCGCCCCGGTCCGGATCGGGCAAAGGCAAGAACCGTCGGTGGGCGCCGAAATCGCCGATACTGCCTCCGCCGGGAACGACAGAGTGGGCGCGGCCAGGGACGGACTATCCCGCGCCAGTGCCAGCAGGGACGGTGCCCAGGGCAGCCCGCCGGCGGCAAGCGCCTTGGCGCATTTGCCGATGTCGTCGCAAAGCCCCCAGCTGAAACCGGCGCCGCGCGCGGTCTTCGCCGCCAGCATCTCGACCTCGTTCAGCGACAGCTCGATCACGATGCCGCCCTGGCTGTCTTCCGCGCGGCAATGTCCTCGGGAAAGGGGGCGCCCGCAAACAATGAAATGCGCAGCCATCGGTCCGAACGCGGATCGAAGCGGCTGGCGCCGAAGAAGGCGAGCTTCGAGCGCAGCAGGTCGATCGGCCGCATCGTCGCATCGATCAGATTGCCGCGGATTTCCGTGTAGGGATTGCCGGCGGCCAGTTGCACCCGGCGCACGACGTGGCGCCATTGCGGCTGCCCTAACAGCAGGTTCGCGACCGGGCTCTCCGACGGCTCGGCCTCCAGCACGGCGGCCAGACGGCGGATGTCGCGGGCCACCGCCAGCGGCTGTTCGCGTTCGGCCCCCGGCTCGCTGTGCCGCTCGCCAAGGCGTGGCTCGAGCTTCTCCTCGGAAACATACCAGAAGCGTGCGTCCGCTTCGGCCGAGCCGAAGTCGTAGGCCAGCGCCCAGCCATAGTGCGTTTCGATCAGCCCGCGCAGCGCGCCGCAGCTCATGGCGCCATCGATCCGGTAGACCGCCGCCTCGTCACAAGCCATGGTGTCGGCGAGTTCGTCGATCAGCGCGCCGTGCGGCTCCAGCATCAGGGCGACCATCGCTTCCTGCCCTTCGAGCGACAGGTTCTGCTCGGCGAAGCGATAGAGAGCGTCCCAGGGCTGGGCTTCGCCAGCCAGAATGCCGCCGGCCTTACTGCCGATTTTATCGCAGTCGGCCGCCAGCCGCAGAAGTGCTGCCCCCTGCTCCGCATCTTCGGTCTTCCAGCGGCGGATGTTGTCCTGCATCGCGGCCAGGGCTGCGAGAAATCCGTCAATGCTGCCGCGGTCGGCTGCCGGCAGTGAGCGGACGCGCGCCAGCGCCGTCTCGCGCGCCAGCATCCAGCGGTGCAGCAGGAAGGGATGGCGCACCAGAAACGGCGCCATGCCGAGGCCGGTGGAATTGCCGACACCGAGTTGGCGACGCAATTCAGGATCGAGCATCGCAGCGCGCGCGGGCGCGCGCCGTCGGGCCATGTGTTCGGCAAGCGCGATGGTGAACGAGCGGATAAGCCAGACGGTCAGCATCTCGGCACGGAACGGTCCGGCAAATTCCGGTCTTTGCGAAATGCGGTCGCGGTCGGCGATGCCGAACTTGCCATTGCCGTAGACCGCCGTGGTGCGCATCAGATAGCCGACATTTTCGATCTGCGCGGCATCGGGCTGACGGCCTTCGGCCAGCCTTTCGACGACATGGGCGAACAGCCTGACGCTCTTGTTGGCGCGCGACAGGATCAGGTCGCGCTCGCTGAACCGGCCAGCTTCCTGAAGCGGCACATTGGCGGCGAGGCGCGCGATCTCGGCCGCGTCGGGCACACCGTCATAGAGCACGTAGCTGGTGTCCCACGCCTCGGCGATGACCCGGTCGGTGCGCATGGCATCGGCCAGCGGCGTCGAAAAGGCGACCAGCGCATAGGATCGCATCGGCATGTCGACCCGGATCACCGCGTGGCCGAAACCGTCGTCATCGATTTCCCACGCAGAAGGCGCGACTTTCCAGGCTTCCCGTTCGGCTTGCCGCATCATTGCCCGCAGGAAGCTCAGCCGCGTCGGATGCGAGGCGCCCATGCGGTCCAGCCGCATGACGACGTCCGGCGGCCGCAGAGCGATGGTGTTCACGGTGAGGCGCCTGAAGATTCTTCGCCGCGAAACACCCGTTGCATCAGCCTTACCCAATTCCCGCCCATGATGCCGTCGGCTTCGGTTGGCGAGAACCCCGCCTGCAGCAGGCCTGCACGAACCCCCGGAAAGTCCCGATTGGACGAAAACCACGCCGGTTGGGCCGGCCGCACCGCCGGCCCGTTCGGATTGTCGGCGGAGGCAAGCGTCCAGCGTCCGTTGCGCATCCATCTGATCACTGAATCGTCATGACCCTGGCAAAGGTCGGAGCCGATGCCGATCCGATCCACGCCGATCTGTCCTGCAAGCCTCGCCGCCATCGCGCAGAAGGCCTCGAGCGTGCAGGCGCTGCCGCCAGCCAGATGGTGCGGATAAAGCGACAGGCCCAGCATGCCGTCATTGGCGGCGAGCGCGTCGATCACCCTGTCGGAGACGTTTCGGGCCGTATCGCGCCACCAGCGCGGATTGGCATGCGTGACCGCGACCGGCGCGTCGGAAGCCTCGATGGCATCGAGTGTGGTGGCTTCGCCGGCATGCGACATGTCGATGACCATGCCGAGGCGGTTCATTTCCCGCACCACTTCCCGGCCCATCCGGGTCAGGCCGCCATCGTAGCTCTCCTGCCAGCCGGTCCCGAGCAGCGACTGGTTGTTGTAGGTCAGCTGCATGAATCGCAGGCCAAGGTCGTAGAGAATGGAAACAAGCCCGAGATCGGCCTCGATCGGCGACGGATTTTGCACGCCTAACAGGATCGCCGTACGTCCGCCTTGCCTGGCCGTAGCGATGTCGGCAAGGCTCGACGCCTTGACGATCAGATCGGCATTGTCGGCAAAGCGCCGGTCCCAGGCAATGATGCGATCGACCGTCTCGCGGAAGGTCTCGTGATAGGCGATCGTCGCATGGACCACATCTACACCGCCGTCGCGCATCTCCTCGAAAATCGCGCGCGACCAGTTGCAGTATTGCAGGCCATCCATGACCAGCGGAGCCTGGGGATCGAAGCCGTCTGCCAAATGCGGACACTCACCGTGGCTAGGGCTGCACTGACGAAAGCAGCCGCTCCCCAGAAGATCGGATCATTGGCCAAGTTGCAATCCGATTGTTCTGAGCCAGCGGTGAAATCGGCTCAGGGATGCATCATCCGGGCGGTGCCCGAGACCCTGATCGAGCTGCCAGGCGTCGGCGGAATGTCGGCATGCAAGCGCGAGCGCATGCCCATGTCCTCGCCCTGCACGATGTCGATCGCACCGCCATGCGGCCAGCCAATGTCGCGCAGATAGCCGGCGAAGGCGGCCGTCGACGCTCCCGTTGCCGGGTCCTCATAGACGCCACCGGAGGCGAACGGATTGCGCGTGTGGAACAGCCGAGGCGTTTCGGCATAGGCCAGCAGGATCGTCACCAGCCCTTCGCGCCGCATCAGGGCTTGTCCTGTTTTCAGATCGTAGCGCATGGCGGCCAGCGCCTCGCGCGACCTGAGCACCAGCACAAGGTGGTCCGCGCCGCCATGAATCAGCGCCGGTGGAATGGCCGGGTCGAGATCGCCTGATGTGTAGCCGAAGAGCGCCAGCGCCTCGGCAATCAGTTCCGGCGGAGCGGGCTTGCTGCGTGTCGGCGGCGACTGCAGGGCGGCGGCGATATTCGCGCCATCACGGAAGCCTTCGACGGTGATGCTCGCCTGGTTGAGGGTCAGCGGGAAAACCCCATCGCCAAATTGCCGGACCAGCGCCGCACCAAGGGCGATGGTGGCATGGCCGCAGAAGGGAACTTCCGATTCCGGCGAGAAATAGCGGACCCGCCAGCCATTGCCGTCCGGTGCGGCAAAAGCGGTTTCCGAGAACCCGACTTCGGCCGCCATGCGCTGCATCGCGACTGCATCGGGCAAGACATCGCCTATCAGGACTCCGGCGGGATTGCCGCCGGTGTCGCCATCCGAAAAGGCCGCGATCTTCAGTACGTCCATCTGCTTCCACCTCGTAGTCCCAAGGCGCGCAGGAAACACCTTCCCAGGTGATTTGAGAACCGAAGAAATCGATGAGCAGCTGTGACCTGACCGATGAGGTTAGCCGGCTGTCACCTTGTCACGTGGCGCCTGATGGTCGGCATTCGACGCGGCTGTGTGAGCGACCAGCGCCGTCATGATCTCGGCGGCCGCGAGCGCCGCAATGACTTGCGGACGCTTGTCCTTGACGGCATCGCCACCGATCGGCGAGACGAGGCGGGCGAACTGCGCTTCGCTGCCATCGGCCGATTTCAGGAACCAGTTCCTGAACGTGGCTTTCTTGGTCTTCGAGCCGATCACGCCGACATAGGCGGTATCGTTGCGTTTCAGCGCCTCGGCGACAATCAGGAAATCCAGCGCGTGGTCGTGGGTGAGGATGGCGAATGCGGAACCGGCAGGAGCGTTTCGCACCTCGGCCTCGGGCATCGGTGTCAACCGCGTCACGATGGTTTCCGGCATGCCTTCCAGTGCCTCGGCACGCGTCTCGATGACGACGCCGTGCACCGGAAGAAGTGCGATGGTGGACGCCAGCGCCTGACCGACATGACCACCGCCGAAGATGTAGACACGCGGCAGATGTGCCTCTTCGGCCTCCGCCGCAGCAATCAGCTCGGCCGCAAGCTCGGTGTCGACGCGGCGGATCAACACTTCGACGCGCCCGCCGCAGCACTGGCCGATCTCGGGGCCGAGCGGCACGTCGAGCGTCGCGCAGACCTCGCCAACCTCGATGTGGCTATCCCGCCCTCTTGGGGAAGAGAGAAGCATCTGCCTGGCCTTGTCGATGGCCATGTATTCGAGCTGGCCGCCGCCGATGGTGCCAAAGATCGCCGCTCGCGAGACGAGCATGAAGGCGCCCTTCTCACGCGGCGTCGAACCCTTGGTGCCCGCCACTTCGACCAAAGCGATGCGGCCTTGACCCGCAAGGAAGGCTTTCAGGCTTTGCACTTTCGAATTCATCATTCGCATTCCCGTGAGGGGAACATAGAGTTTTTCGGCCCAAATTGCACGTTTTGCTGACTCAGGCCTTGGCCTCGCCTTTCAGCCGCTCGATCGTCGTCAGCACGCGTTCTGGCGTCGCGGGGGCATCGAGGCGCGGACAGATCTTGTGGTCGGCGACGCTCGCCACCGCGTCCGACAACGCGTGCAGCACCGACATGCCGAGCGGGAACGGCGGCTCACCGACCGCCTTGGAGCGGTGGATCGTCGGCTCGCTTGCCTCCGGCCAGTCGGCCAAGGTGACGTTGAATATCATCGGCCGGTCGGAGGCGAGCGGTATCTTGTAGGTCGACGGCGCATGCGTGCGCAGCCGGCCGTTGGCGTCCCACCACAATTCCTCCGTCGTCAGCCATCCCATCCCCTGGATGAAGCCGCCTTCGACCTGACCGAGGTCGATGGCGCGGTTCAGCGAGCGGCCGGTCTCGTGCAGGATATCGGTGCGCTCGACCATGTACTCGCCGGTCAGCGTGTCGACCGAGACTTCCGAGCACGAAGCGCCATAGGCGAAATAGTAGAAGGGACGGCCCTCGCCCTTGTCGCGGTTCCAGTGGATTTTCGGCGTCTTGTAGAAGCCCGCCGCCGAAAGCTGGATGCGGGCCATATAGGCCTGCTTGACGAGGTCGGCGAAAGCGATCTCCTGGTTGCCGATGCGCACCCGGTTGGGCAGGAACAGCACCTGATCGCGCGGCACCTGGTATTTTTCAGCGGCGAAATCGGTGAGCCGATCCTTGATCTGGCGGGCGCCATTCTGCGCCGCCATGCCGTTGAGGTCGGTGCCGGACGACGCTGCGGTGGCCGAGGTGTTCGGCACCTTGCCGGTGGTGGTCGCGGTGATCTTCACCTGGTCGAGGTCGATCTGGAATTCTTCCGCCACCACCTGCGCCACCTTGACGTAGAGGCCTTGCCCCATCTCGGTGCCGCCGTGGTTCAGATGCACCGAACCGTCGTTGTAGACATGCACCAGCGCCCCGGCCTGATTGTAGTGCGTGGCCGTGAACGAGATGCCGAACTTGACCGGCGTCAGCGCCAGCCCACGCTTGATGAAGCGGCTGTTGGCGTTGAAGGCCGATATCTCGCGCCGCCGCCGCGCATAGCTGGCGGTTTCCTCCAGTTCGGCGACGATGCGCTGGATGATGTTGTCCTCGACCGTCTGATGGTAGGGCGTGACGTTGCGGTCCGAGGTGCCGTAAAAGTTCTTCTTGCGGATTTCGAGCGGGTCCTTGCCGACGGCAAAGGCCACTTCGTCGATGACGCGTTCGGCACCGACCATGCCTTGCGGGCCGCCGAACCCACGGAAGGCGGTGTTCGACACGGTGTTGGTGTAGAGCGGCGCCGACTGGGCATGCACCGCCGGCCAGAAATAGGTGTTGTCGCAATGGAACAGTGCGCGGTCGGTCACCGGGCCTGACAGATCCGCCGAGAAACCGCAACGCGCGGCGAACATGAAATCGACGCCCAGAATGCCGCCTTCATCGTCGAAGCCGACTTCGTAATCGATGAGGAAATCATGCCGCTTGCCGGTGGCGATCATGTCGTCGTCGCGGTCGGGGCGGATTTTCACGGCGCGATGGTGCTTCTTCGCGGCGATCGCGGCCAATGCGGCAAACTGATTGCCTTGCGTTTCCTTGCCGCCGAAACCGCCGCCCATACGGCGGATTTCCACCGTGATGGCGTTGCTCGGCACGCCGAGCGCATGGCTGACCATGTGCTGGATTTCGCTCGGATGCTGGGTCGAGGAATAGATGGTGACGTCCTGGTCCTCGCCGGGAACGGCCATGGCGATGTGGCCTTCGAGGTAGAAATGCTCCTGGCCACCGACGCGCATTTTTCCCTTCAGCCGGCGCGGCGCCTGGCGGATCGCTGTGGCGGCATCGCCGCGCTTCAGCGTGAGTGGCGGCGTGACGAGCTTGTCCTTCTTCGGATCGAGCGCGCCGATGTCGGTGACGAAGGGCAATTCCTTGTATTCGACCTTGGCCAGCCTGGTGGCGCGGCGCGCCTGCTCGCGCGTTTCGGCAATGACGCAGAAGATCGGCTGGCCAAAGAACTGGACCTTGCCGTCGGCGAGCACCGGCTCGTCGTGGCGGCCGGTCGGCGAAATGTCATTCTCGCCCGGCACGTCCTTTGCCGTCAGCACATCGACAACACCGGAGGCTGTACGCACCGCCGAGAGGTCCATGCGGGTGATGGTGGCGTGCGCGGCAGCCGAAAGACCGAGGCAGCCATGCAGCGTGCCGGCCGGTTCCGGCATGTCATCGATGTAGACGGCGGTGCCGCTGACATGCTTGTGCGCGGAATCATGGCGCTGATCGGTGGCAACGCCGCCGGCGATCTTTTCAGCTTTGAGATTGGGAGTGGTGGCGTGCTTGTTCATCATGCCGCCTCGTGCCTTGCAACCTGGATCGGCGCCCTGGTTCCGCTGGTCTCGGCGAAGAAACGCAGCAAAAGATTACGCGCCGCCAGCGCCCGGTATTCGGCCGAAGCCCGCATGTCGGTCAACGGCGTGAAATCCGTGGCATACTGCGCCATCGCCGCCTCGACCGTCTGTTCGGTCCATGGCTTGCCGAGCAGCGCTTTTTCGACAGAAGACGCCCGCTTCGGCGTCGCCGCCATGCCGCCATAGGCGATGCGGACGTCCGCGACCGTGCCGTCCCTGGCCAGTGACAGGAAGAAAGCCCCGAGTGCTGCCGTGATGTCCTCGTCGCGGCGCTTGGTGATCTTGTAGACGGCAAAGTTCGTTGCCTTGGCCGGCACGGGTACGTGCACGGCCTCGACGAACTCGCCTGGCCGCCGGTCCTGCTTGCCATAGGCGATGAAAAAGGTCTCCAGCGGAATCGTGCGCCGCTTCTTGCCCTTGCGCAGCGTCAGCTGCGCGCCGAGCGCGATCAATGGCGGCGGCGTATCGCCGATCGGCGAACCGTTGGCGATGTTGCCGCCGATGGTGCCCATGTTGCGCACCTGTTCGCCGCCGATGCGGTCGAACAACGGCCCCAGCGCCGGGATGCGCTTGGCCAGCATCGAGAACGCGTCGGTGTAGGTGACGCCGGCGCCGATTGATATGACGCCCTTGTCTTCCGAGATGGTACAAAGCCCGTCGAGATCGCCGATGAAGATCACCGGCGAAATATCGCGCATGTGCTTGGTCACCCACAGGCCGACATCGGTCGAGCCGGCAACAATGGTGGCGCCGGGTTCCTTGTCGAGCACGGCGGCGAAATCGTCGACGTTGGCCGGCACGACCAGGCGCGCCTTGCCGGCGCCGATCTCGACCCGCGCACCGTCGTGCATGGCCTCGAGCCTTGCCGTGATCGCCTTGCGCTCCACCGCCAACGGATCCTTCGCGGCCTTGCCGTAGCTGGAGATGGCATGCGCCGCGCGCATGATCGCCTCGTAGCCGGTGCAACGACAGAGATTGCCCTGCAACGCCTTTTCGATAGCAGCGTTCGATGGGTCGGGCGTTTTCATCCACAGGCCATAGAGCGACATGACGAAGCCCGGCGTGCAGAAGCCGCATTGCGAGCCGTGGCAATCGACCATCGCCTGCTGCACCGGGTGCAGCTTGCCAGCCTCACCGCGCAGGTGCTCGACGGTCACGACATGGGTACCGTCCAGCGAGCCGAGGAAACGGATGCAGGCATTGACACTTTCATAGACCAGCCCGTTGGCCGAAAGCTTGCCGACCAGGACAGTGCAGGCGCCGCAATCGCCTTCGGCGCAGCCTTCCTTGGTGCCGCGCAACGATCGGTTGAGCCGCAGCCAGTCGAGCAAGGTCTCGTCGGGCGCCACCTTTGCGAGCGTGACGTCCTCGCCATTGAGGATGAAGCGGATTTCGTTGCGGATATTGACCTTGGCCACGCCTCAGCTCCCCCTGTAAGTCGAATAGCCGTAGGGCGAGACGAGCAGCGGCACATGGTAGTGCACCGGCTCGGCCATGCCGAAGCGGATCGGCACGCTGTCGAGGAAGGCCGGCTCCGGCAGCTTTGTGCCCTGCCGCCGCAGATAGTCGCCGGCGGCGAACACCAGTTCGTATTCGCCGGTGCGAAATTCCGCGCCCGCCAGCAGCGGCGCGTCGCAACGGCCATCGGCATTGGTGACAACAGTCTTCAGATGTATCCGCGCGTCGCCGTTGAGATGAAAAAGCGCGATCGACAGTCCCGCCGCCGGCTTGCCGGTCGCCGTGTCGAGGACATGGGTCGTCAGACGCCCGCCATCGGCTTTCGACGTTTCTGCCATTGGCCGCCTCCCATTTCCAGTATGAACGAATTGGCCCGATACAATCGAACATAGTGATGAATTGTGCGCCAATTAAAGGCCATGCATAAGTCCCGGTCGAGCGGAGCGCGACAAAAACACTTTCAAAAATTTTCGGGGGAATGCGCAGGCAACCCTTTCGACTATCCTCATCACAATATCCGGCAGGAGTGACAATGCGTTACGAACGGGACATGCGCGGCTACGGAGCCAATCCGCCGGATCCGAAATGGCCCGGCGGTGCGCATGTCGCCGTGCAGTTCGTCGTCAACTACGAGGAAGGCGGCGAGAACTGCGTGCTGCATGGCGACAAGGCTTCGGAAGCCTTCCTGTCGGAAATCGTCGGCGCCGCACCCTGGGTCGGCCAGCGCCACTGGAACATGGAATCGATTTACGAATACGGCGCCCGCGCCGGCTTCTGGCGGCTCTATCGCCTGTTCACCGAGGCCAAGGTGCCCGTAACCTGCTACGGTGTCGCCACCGCGCTCGCCCGGTCGCCCGACCAGGTCACGGCGATGCAGGAAGCCGGCTGGGAGATCGCTTCGCATGGGTTGAAATGGATCGACTACCGCGACCACAGCGCCGAGGACGAGCGCCGCGATCTCGAAGCGGCGATCAAGCTGCATTACGAGGTGACGGGGGCACGCCCAACCGGCTGGTACACCGGCCGCACCTCGGTCAACACGGTGCGGCTGGCGGCGGAAGAAGGCGGCTTCGACTATGTGTCGGACACCTATGACGACGAATTGCCTTACTGGTTCGAGCATCAGGGCGGCAGTCAGCTCATCATTCCTTATACGCTCGACGCCAACGACATGCGCTTCGCCACGCCGCAAGGGTTCAATTCGGGCGACCAGTTCTTCGCCTATCTGAAGGACAGTTTCGACACGCTCTATGCCGAGGGCAAGGAAGGGCGGCCGCGCATGATGAACATCGGCCTGCATTGCCGCCTCGTCGGGCGGCCGGGCCGGGTGGCGGCGCTGAAGCGCTTCGTCGACTATGTGAAGTCGCACGACAAGGTCTGGCTCGCGCGGCGCATCGATATCGCCAGGCACTGGCAAGAGGTCAATCCTTACCAGCCGGCGGCACTGCGTCCGTCGAAGATGGAATTCGAGACCTTCGTTCACACCTTCGGCGGCGTGTTCGAGCATTCGCCATGGATCGCCGAACGGGCCTATGAACTGGAACTGGGCCCGGCGCACGACACCTCGGGCGGCCTGCACAATGCGCTTTGCCGCATCTTCCGCGCCGCAAGCGAGATCGAGCGGCTCGGCGTGCTCAACGCCCATCCCGACCTTGCCGGCAAACTGGCAAAGGCCAAGCGGTTGACGGCGGAATCGACCAGGGAACAAGCCTCGGCGGGCCTCGACGCGCTGACCGACAAGGAGCGCGAACTGTTCTCCAAGCTCAATGCCGCCTACGTCACCACCTTCGGCTTCCCTTTCATCATCGCGGTGAAGGGCAAGACCAAGGAGGAAATCCTGGCGGAGTTCGAAACGCGCATCGGCAACAGCCGCGGCGTCGAATTCGAGACCGCCTGCAAACAGGTCGAGCGCATAGCGCTGCTGCGCCTCAAGGACATGCTTCCACAATAGGTTTGAACCCATGGATACGATCAGGATGCCCGAGCGAACCTATTACGCGCCGCATGGCGGCCATTCCGGCCAGAACGAGCTGCTGACCGGGCGCGCCGTCTTCACCGAGGCCTATGCCGTCATCCCCCGGGGTGTGATGCAGGACATCGTCACCAGCGCCTTGCCGTTCTGGGACAAGACCCGCGTCTGGATCTTGTCGCGACCGCTGTCCGGTTTTGCCGAGACGTTCTCGCAATACATCGTCGAGATCGAGCCCGGCGGCGGCAGCGAGCGGCCGGAACCCGATGCCGGTGCCGAGGGCGCCCTGTTCGTGGTCGAGGGCGAACTGACGGTTCTGCTCGCCGGCAAGAAGCATGGTTTGAGGCCCGGCGGCTTTGCCTTCCTGCCGCCGGCAAGCGGCTGGACGGTTCGCAACGAAAGCAAGGCCGATGTCCGCTTCCACTGGGTTCGCAAGGCCTACGAAGCCGTCGACGGCCTCGATACGCCCGAAGCCTTCTTCATCAATGAACAGGACATCGCGCCGAGCCCGATGCCCGGCACCGAAGGCCGCTGGGCAACGACGCGTTTCGTCGATCCTGCCGATTTGCGCCATGACATGCATATGACCATCGTCACGCTCGAGCCGGGCGCCGTCATTCCCTTCGCCGAGACCCATGTCATGGAACACGGCCTCTATGTGCTGGAGGGCAAGGCGGTCTACCGCCTCAACCAGGACTGGGTCGAGGTCGAGGCCGGTGACTATATGTGGCTGCGCGCCTTCTGCCCGCAGGCCTGCTATGCCGGCGGCCCTGGGAAATTCCGCTACCTGCTCTACAAGGACGTCAACCGGCACGCCAAGCTCGGCGGGGCCGGCCTCGGGGAACGCGCGCGGTGACCCGCATCGTCGCGCGGCCGCTGACCCGTGAGAGCTTTGCCGCGTTCGGCGACGTCATCGACATGAGCGGCGGCAATCACTACCCCATCAATGGCGGTAAGGCCGAACGCTACCACGATCTCGCCACCGCGGAAGCGGCAGGGCCGAACGCCCGCGTGCTGATCTCGATGGTGCGCGGCACGCCTTACGAATTGCCGCTGAAGTTGAGCATGGTCGAGCGCCACCCCCTTGGCAGCCAGGCCTTCATCCCGCTGTCGCCGCGTCCGTTCCTGGTCGTCGTCTGCCATGACGGCGACGAGGGGCCCGGCGAGCCGCACGCGTTCATCACCGCACCCGGACAAGGCATCAACTATTCCCGCAATCTCTGGCACGGCGTGCTGACGCCGATCGGCGAGACGCAGGATTTCCTGATCGTCGACCGCGGCGGCGACGGCTCCAATCTCGAAGAATTCCATTTCTCGCACGCCTACGAGATCCATCTCCCATAATTCTTTGTGCATGTCGTTACCCCAAAGCCGGGGCACTTTTGGGCGACATGCAGCAGGAGACCCGATAATGACCGACATTTCACTGATCGACCGCCTGCTCGACGTCATCGAGCACGACATCGTGCCGAAGACGGCAGAAGGCGTTACCCATGGCAACAAGCTGTTCGGCGCGGCGATACTGCGCAAGGATGACCGTTCGCTGGTGCTGGCCGAGACCAACAACGAGATGGAAAACCCGCTCTGGCATGGCGAGGTGCATTGCCTGAAGCGTTTCTACGAAATACCGAAGGCCGAGCGCGTCGATACCAGGGACGCCATTTTCCTCGCCACGCACGAACCCTGCTCGCTGTGCCTGTCGGCGATCACCTGGACCGGCTTCGACAATTTCTACTATTTGTTCAGCCACGAGGATTCGCGTGACAGCTTTGCCATCCCGCATGATCTCAGGATTCTGAAGGAGGTCTTCACCCTCGACCCCGGCGGCTACAATGCCGAGAATGCCTACTGGAAGAGCTTTTCCATCCGCAAGCTGGTGCGGTCGCTGCCCGACGCCGAGCGCCAGCGTCTGGAAACGCGCATCGGCAGGATTTCCTCCCGCTATGACGAATTGTCGGAGGCCTACCAGGCGAGCAAGGCCGAAAACGACATTCCGCTGAATTGACGCGGATTGACCAGCCGAATTCGTTGGCTGGCCCACGACGCGACCCCACCGGCTCCATCATCTGGCGATCCTGGAGTCCCGCCATGAAAACCGTCATCGAATTTCCCCGCAAGGTCGTCGAATTTCCGGACATGGCGATCGTCATGCCCGACGGCTGCCGGCTGTCGGCACGGGTGTGGATGCCGGAGGATGCGGGCGATGATCCAGTGCCGGCGATCCTCGAGCACCTGCCCTACCGCAAGCGCGACGGCACCATTTTTCGCGATCAGCTGACGCATCCCTATTTTGCCGGCCACGGCTATGCCTCGATCCGCGTCGACATGCGCGGCAATGGCGATTCCGAAGGGTTGATGGACGACGAATATTCCGAGCAGGAATTGCAGGACGCCTGCGACGTCATCGCCTGGGCCGCAAGCCAGCCCTGGTGCAATGGCAATGTCGGCATGATGGGCATTTCCTGGGGCGGCTTCAACTGCCTGCAGGTGGCGGCCAAGCAGCCGCCGGCGCTGAAGGCGGTGATCAGCCTGTGCTCGACCGTCGACCGCTATGCCGACGACATCCACTACAAGGGCGGCTGCCTGCTGATCGAGAATTTCGGCTGGGCCTCGACGATGCTCTCCTATTCGTCGCGGCCGCCGGACCCGCTCTTGGCCGGCGACGTCAGGTGGCGCGATCTGTGGCTGACAAGGCTGGAGAACCAGCCCTTCCTGGCGCCGCTATGGCTGAAGCATCAGCACCGCGACGCCTACTGGAAACGCGGCTCGATCTGCGAAGATTTTTCCACCGTCCACGCGGCGGTGCTGTCGATCGGCGGCTGGCATGACGGCTACCGCAACACCGTCTCGCATCTCGCCACCAACATCGAAGCCCCGGTCAAGGGCATCATTGGCCCCTGGATCCACAAATACCCACACTACGCGGCGCCCAAGCCCGCCATCGGTTTCCTGCAGGAAGCGCTGCGCTGGTGGGACCGCTGGCTGAAGGGTATCGACACCGGTGTCGAAGCCGACCCGGCCTACCGCGCCTATGTGATGGACAGCGTGCGCCCGGCGCGCTGGCACCCAGAGCGGCCGGGCCGCTGGGTTGCGGAGGAGCAATGGCCGTCGCCCACCATCAAGACGCAAGTGATCGCGCTGATCCCCGAGGGCAGCAAGGCGGCGATCGTCGCCTCGCCGCAGAGCTGCGGCCTTGCGGGTGGCGAGTATTTTCCGTTCACCTTCGGTCCGGAACTGCCGGGCGACCAGCGCCCCGACGATGCGCTGTCGGTGAGTTTCGACCAGCCGGAACTCAGTGCGGCGATCGACATCGTCGGCGCGCCCGAAGTCGAGGTGCGGGTATCCTCCGACCGCCCGCAGGCCAACATCGCGATCCGGCTGTGCGACGTGCACCCGGATGGCGCGTCGGAACTGATCTCCTACGGCGTGCTCAACCTGACGCACCGCAACTCGCACGAATTCCCGCAAGCGCTGGTGCCCGGCGAAATCGTGTCGGCGAGCGTGGTGCTCGATCAATGCGCCTACCGCGTGCCGGCTGGCCACCACCTGCGTATTGCCGTGTCGAACGCCTATTGGCCGATGATCTGGCCATCGCCGGAACCGGTTCAGCTCACCATGTCGGCCGCGACGCTGTCCTTGCCATTGCGCCCGTTGGCGACAGGCGACGAAGTGACGTTCGCCGAACCGGAAGGCGCCACCCCCTGGGCAACGGAAACCATCCGCGCCACCAGTTCCGAGCGCCATGTCGACCGCGACGAGAAGACCGGAATTGTCACGCTTTCCATTACGGATGATTTCGGCGAAGTGCGCGATCTCGCTCATGGCCTGGCCAATGGCAGCATTGCCCGCGAGACCTGGACGATCCATCCCGACGATCCGCTGTCGGCCTCGGGAAAGACGCACTGGACGCAAACCCTGTCGCGAAATGGATGGTCGGTGCGCACGGAGACATCGGCGGAGATGCGATCCGACGCGAAAAACTTCATCGTCAGTGCCAGAATCGAAGCCTATGAGGGCGAAACTCTCGTCTTCGAGCGCAATTTCGAGGAAAAGGTGCCGCGCGCACTCCTTTGAGCCTCGATTGCGGCTCGCTGTCATTGGTCCAAATGCGACGTGCGATTTACGCCACGGCATGTCGCATTCCGTCTTGCTTACCGCTTTCCCTTGCGGTCATTATTCTCCTCACAAGAAACAAGAAAATCGGCCGCAGAGTCGAACCAACAGAGTGAGGAACTCAACATGTCTAACGAACTGGAATTCCTGAGCCGGCGTGTCGCGTCGGGCAAACTGAGCCGTCGTGATTTTCTCGGCCGGGCGGCGGCGCTCGGCGTCACCGCGCCCTTCGCCAACTCGCTGCTTTCAAGTGCGGCGCGCGCGGCTGGCCCGGTCAAGGGCGGCACGCTCAAGGCCGGCCTGGTCGGTGGCGAATCCACCAACAGCCTCGACCCGGCCCTGTTCATGACGCAAGTGCCGTTCGCCTTCGGCAAGATGTGGGGTGAAATGATCGTCGAGCTGTCGCCGGAGGGCAAGCTCGAGAACCGCATCGCCGAGGAGATCGGCTCCTCCGACGACGCCAAGGTGTGGACGCTGAAGATCCGCGACGGCGTCGAATTCCACAATGGCAAGACCGTGACCGCCGAGGACGTGGCCGCCACGCTCGAGCGCCATTCGGACGAAAAGTCGAAGTCGGGTGCGCTCGGCTACATGAAGGGCATCGAGACCATCAAGGCCAGCGGCAAGGAAGTCGTGCTGACGCTGAAGGAGCCGAATGCCGATCTTCCCTACCTGCTCAGCGACTATCACCTGATCGTCCAGCCCAATGGCGGCAAGGACAAGGCCGACGCCGGCATCTCGGCTGGCCCCTACAAGGTCACCACCAACGAGCCCGGCGTGCGCCATGGCGGCGAACGCTTCGCCAACTACTGGCAGGGCGACAAGATGGGCCATGCCGACCAGATCGAGATCATCGTCATCAATGATGCGACGGCGCGCACGGCGGCCCTGCAGGGCGGCCAGGTCAACATGATCAACCGCGTCGAGCCGAAGATCGTCGACCTGATCAAGCGGGTGCCGGGCGTGACCATCCGCAACCATTCCGGTCCCGGCCACTACGTCTTCATCATGCATTGCAACACGGCGCCGTTCGACAACAACGATTTGCGCATGGCGCTGAAGCTGGCGATCGACCGCGAGGAGATGCTGAACAAGGTGCTGCGCGGCTACGGCTCGCTCGGCAACGACTTCCCCATCAACGCGGCCTACCCGCTGTTCACCGAGATCGAGCAGCGCAAGTACGATCCCGACAAGGCCAAGTTCCACTACAAGAAGTCGGGGCATGACGGCTCGGTCCTGCTGCGCACCTCGGATGTCGCCTTCCCCGGCGCCGTCGACGCCGCGCAGCTCTTCCAGCAGAGTGCGGCCAAGGCCGGCATCAAGCTCGAGATCAAGCGCGAGCCGGGCGACGGCTACTGGTCGGAAGTCTGGAACAAGCAGCCCTTCTGCGCCTCCTACTGGGGCGGCCGCTCGACGCAGGACCAGATGTATTCGACCGCCTATCTGTCGACGGCCGACTGGAACGACACGCGCTTCAAGCGTCCCGATTTCGACAAGATGGTGCTGGCGGCGCGCGCCGAGCTCGACGAAGCCAAGCGCAAGGCGATGTACCACGACATGGCCGTCATGGTGCGCGACGAAGGTGGTCTGATCCTGCCGATGTTCAACCAGTTCATCGACGCGACCGGCGCCAAGGTCGACGGTTGGGTCGATGATCCGCATCAGGAATTGATGAACGGGTACGCCCTGGCGAAGTGCTGGCTCCAGGCTTGAGCCCGGCTTTGCGGATATGTCTTCACCCATCCTGAAGCTAATTGCCCAGCGCATCGCGCTGGGCATTCTCCTGCTGCTGGCCGTTTCGGTCCTGATTTTCGCCGGCACCCAGATCCTGCCCGGCGACGTCGCGCAAGCCATTCTCGGACAATCGGCGACGCCGGAGTCGCTCGCCAATCTGCGCGAGCAGCTCGGGCTCAACGACCCGGCCTATATCAGGTATTTCCGCTGGCTCGGCGGCGTGGTGACCGGCGATCTCGGCACGGCGATGTCAAGCGGGCAGGATATCGCCACGTCGATCAAGGGACGGTTGTGGAACACGCTGTTCCTTGCCTTCTGGGCGGCGATCGTCGCGGTACCGCTGGCGATCATCCTGGGCCTGATCGCGGTGCGCTACCGCAATGGCTGGGTCGACAAGCTGATCTCCGGACTGGCGCTCGCGTCGACCTCCTTCCCCGAATTCTTCATCGGCTACGTGCTCGTCTATTTCTTTGCCGTGAAATGGCAGATCTTCCCGGGCATCTCGACCGTCTATGACGACATGCCGTTCGGCGAGCGCATGCAGGCGATCGCCTTGCCGGCGACGGCGCTGACGCTGGTGGTGCTCGCCCACATGATGCGCATGACGCGCGCGGCGATCCTCAACGTCATGCAGTCGGCCTATGTCGAGACGGCGGAACTGAAGGGCCTGTCGGCCTTCAACGTCATCCGCAAGCATGCCTTCCCCAACGCGATTGCGCCGATCATCAATGTCGTCATGCTCAACCTCGCCTATCTCATCGTCGGCGTCGTCGTGGTCGAGGTGATCTTCGTCTATCCCGGCATGGGGCAATATCTCGTCGACCACGTCACCAAGCGCGACGTGCCGGTGGTTCAGGCCGTCGGCCTGATCTTCGCCGCCGTCTATATCAGCCTGAACATCATCGCGGACATCGCGGCGATCGTCGCCAATCCGCGCCTTCGGCATCCAAAGTAAGGGAGCGGGTATGCTCGATATCAAACGCATCCCCATCCCGGCGCTGATCGGCATAATCCTGACCGCCTTGTTCGTCCTGGCGGCGATCTTCGCGCCGTGGATCGCGCCGCACGACAATGGCGAGATCGTCGGCGACGTCTGGGAACCGATGTCGGCGACGCATTGGCTGGGCACCGACAATCTCGGCCGCGACCTGCTCTCGCGCATGATCTACGGCGCCCGCATCACCCTGTTCATCGCCGTGCTTGCCACAGCGCTGTCGTTCTCGCTGGGCGCCATCCTCGGCTTCTCGGCGGCGGTG
The DNA here is from genome assembly GCF_024519675.1 of Mesorhizobium sp. Mes31. Lineage (NCBI taxonomy): Bacteria > Pseudomonadati > Pseudomonadota > Alphaproteobacteria > Hyphomicrobiales > Phyllobacteriaceae > Mesorhizobium > Mesorhizobium sp. Mes31. The sequence goes on from NZ_JALJRL010000001.1 coordinate 496,651, forward strand.
TTCGGCGGCTGGTTCGACACGCTGCTGTCGCGTCTCGTCGACTTGCTGATGTCGATCCCGACGCTGATCATGGGCCTCGTCGTGCTCTCCGTGCTGCCGTCCAACCTGGTGACGCTGATCCTGGTGATGGGGATTCTCGATTCGACCCGTGTCTATCGCCTGTCGCGAGCGGTCGCCGTCGACATCAATGTCATGGACTATGTCGAGGCGGCCAAGCTGCGCGGCGAAGGGAGCGGCTGGATCATCTTCCGCGAGATCCTGCCCAACGCGCTGTCGCCGCTGGTTTCGGAACTCGGCCTGCGCTTCATCTATGCCGTGCTGTTCCTGTCGACGCTGTCCTTCCTCGGCCTTGGCGTGCAGCCGCCGGATGCCGACTGGGGTGGCATGGTCAAGGAAAACAAGGACGGCATCGTTTTCGGCATCGGGGCCGCACTGATCCCGGCGGCGGCGATCGCCATGCTGGCGATTTCGGTCAACCTTGTCGCCGACTGGGTGCTCAACCGTACGACAAGCCTGAAGGGAGGACGCGGGTGATGGCCGACAGCAAAGCGAAGCCTGGCCTGCTGCTCGACATCCGCAATCTGCGCATCGAGGCCACCGTGTACCCGCCCGGCGAGCCGCCGAAGACGATCACCCTCGTCCACGACGTATCGCTGACGCTGGAGAAGGGCAAGGTGCTGGGGCTGATCGGTGAATCAGGCGCCGGCAAGTCGACCATCGGCCTGTCGTCGATGGGCTATGGCCGCGGCGGCGTGCGCATCACCGGCGGCGAGGTCATCCTCAACGGCCGTGACATCCTCAAGGGTGGCAAGGAAGGCTTCCGCAAGCTGCGCGGCCGCGAGGTCTGCTATGTCGCGCAGTCGGCGGCGGCCGCCTTCAACCCGGCGCACAAGCTGATGGACCAGGTGGTGGAGGCCACCCTCCTGCACGGCACGGCGACTCGCGCGGAAGCCGAAAAGCGCGCCGTCGCGCTGTTCAAGAAGCTCAGCCTGCCGAACCCGGAAACCATCGGCGAACGCTTTCCGCACCAGGTCTCGGGCGGCCAGTTGCAGCGCGTGATGACGGCAATGGCGCTGTGCTCCGAGCCGGACCTGATCGTCTTCGACGAGCCGACGACGGCGCTCGACGTGACGACGCAGATCGACGTGCTGGCGGCGATCAAGGACGCCATCCGCGACACCCATGTCGCGGCGCTCTACATCACCCATGACCTTGCCGTCGTCGCCCAGGTCTCCGACGAGATCATGGTGCTGCGCCATGGCCGGCTGGTCGAATGGGGCGGCACCCGCCAGATCATCAAGGAGCCGCGCCAGGAATACACCAACGCGCTGGTGTCGGTGCACGAGATCGAACATGCCGAACAGAAGCCAGGCACGACGCCCTTCCTGTCGGTGAAGAACGTCACCGCCGCTTACGGCGGCGGCCACGTCAAGGTGCTGAAGAACGTCTCGGTCGACATCTATCCAGGCCAGACGCTGGCCGTCGTCGGCGAATCCGGTTCGGGCAAGTCGACGCTGGCGCGCGCCATCACAGGGCTTTTGCCGCCCGAACAGGGCACGGTGACCTTCGACGGGCGCCCGTTGGCCAACCGGCTGGCCGACCGGCCGAAGGAGGATCTGCGCCAATTGCAGATGATCTACCAGATGGCCGATGTGGCAATGAACCCGCGCCAGACCGTCGGCACCATCATCGGCCGGCCGCTGGAGTTCTATTTCGGCATGCGCGGCAAGCAGCGCGACGCGCGCGTCGCCGAGTTGCTCGACAAGATCGAGATGGGCAAGGGTTTCATCGACCGCTATCCGGCCGAGCTGTCGGGCGGGCAGAAGCAGCGCGTCTGCATCGCCCGTTCGCTTGCCGCCAAGCCAAAGCTGATCATCTGCGACGAGGTGACGTCGGCGCTCGATCCGCTGGTGGCGCACGGCATCCTCGAGCTCCTGCTCGAGCTGCAGAAGGAGGAGAACGTCGCCTATCTGTTCATCACCCATGACCTCGCCACGGTGAAGTCGATCGCCGATTCGATCGCGGTGATGTATCGCGGCGAGGTGGTACGCTATGGACCGAAGAGCAAGGTGCTGACGCCGCCCTTCGACGCCTATACCGACCTTCTCTTGTCATCGGTCCCGGAGATGGAGATCGGCTGGCTGGAAAAAGCGATCAAGGGACGGCGCATGGCCAGCGCGGGGAACTAGAACAATTCCAGGAAAAGCGCGTAGCGCTTTGCCTAGGGAATTGCGCCAAAACAAAGGGATGGACCTGATCCGCCGGCCAGGGAAGACGGCCGCCGTCATCCGCATGCAACACTCCAGCGCCACACGTCCTTCTGGGCGGGCGCCGCTCGTGTGAAATTGTTTCAAAGGGGGTAGAAAAATGAAGACTGAACTCGACCATCTCGCTCAACTCGCCGGCCAGGGGCGGATATCGCGCCGCGACTTCCTCGGCCGCACCGCGGCACTGGGCGTATCGGCGGCGCTGGCGACCACGCTGGCGGGAAAAGCCTTCGCGCAGGCGCCGGTCAAGGGCGGCATCCTCAAGGCCGGCCTGCAAGGTGGCGAATCGACCAACAGCCTCGATCCGGCGCTCAACCTCAGCCAGGTCACCTATAGTTTCGGCAAGCAATGGGGCGAATACCTGGTCAGGCTGATGCCGGACAACAGCCTGACAAACATGATCGCCGAAGAGATCGGCGCCGCCAAGGACGCCAAGACCTGGACGATCAAGGTGCGCGACGGCATCGAATTCCACAATGGCAAGACCGTCGCCGCGGAAGACATCGCCGCCACCATCGAACGCCATGCCGACGAGAAATCGAAGTCGGGCGCGCTCGGCATCCTCAAGAACATCAAGGGCGTCAAGGCGAGCGGCAAGGAAGTCATCGTCACGCTTGGCGACGCCGATGCCGACTTCCCCTATCTGATGGCCGACTATCATCTCGTCATCCAGCCGAATGGCGGCAAGGACAATCCGAATGCCGGCATCAGCGCCGGCCCCTACAAGATCGCCGTCAACCAGCCGGGCGTGCGCCATGGCGGCGAGCGCTTCGCCAATTACTGGCAAGGCGACAAGATGGGCCATGCCGACCAGATCGAGATCGTCGTCATCAACGACGCGACCGCAAGGCTGGCCGCCCTGCAGGGCGGCCAGGTGCACATGATCAACCGCGTCGAGCCCAAGGTGGTCGACCTGGTCAAGCGCATTCCCGGCGTCACCATCGAGAACGTGTCGGGCAAGGGCTACTACCCGTTCAACATGTTTTGCGACACCGCCCCCTTCGACAGCAACGACCTGCGGATGGCATTGAAACTCGCCATGGACCGCGACGAGATGCTGGAGAAGATCCTGCGCGGCTATGGCTCGGTCGGCAATGACTTCCCGATCAACGAAGCCTATCCGCTGTTTTCCAGCGACATCGAACAGCGCAAGTTCGATCCGGAAAAGGCAGCAGCGCTCTACAAGAAATCCGGCCATAGCGGCTCGATCGTGCTGCGCACCTCGGATGTCGCCTTCCCTGGCGCCGTCGATGCCGCCCAGCTCTACCAGCAGTCCTGCGCCAAGGCGGGCATCAAGATCGAGATCAAGCGCGAGCCCGGCGACGGCTACTGGTCGGAAGTCTGGAACAAGCAGCCCTTCTCGCTCTCCTACTGGGGTGGGCGCGCCACGCAGGACCAGATGTACTCCACCGGCTACGTTTCGACCGCCGACTGGAACGACACGCGCTTCAAGCGGCCGGAATTCGACAAGATGCTGTTTGCGGCGCGCGGCGAGCTCGACCAGGCCAAGCGCAAGGCGATCTACCACGACATGGCGGTGATGATGCGTGATGAAGGCGGCCTGATCGTGCCCTTCTTCAACCAGTTCATCGACGCCGCCGCCACCAACAAGATCGGCGGCTTCGCCAAGAGCCCGATTGGCGAAATGATGGATGGTTATGCGTTGGCTGAGTGCTGGCTGAACGCCTGACATCAGGGTTATCCTGAAAAACGCCGCGTGTCCGCATGACACGCGGCGCGTTCGTTTCAACCGACAACCGCATGGAGCAGCCCATGGCGCTCAAATCCAAGCTCTTGCTGATCATCCTCGATGGCGTGCCTTACAGGAACTGGCGCCGTCTGATGGGCAATCTCGAGGGTTGGGTGCAATCGGGTGAGGCCAGGGTCTGGAAGATGCGCTCGGTGCTGCCGTCGACCTCGGCTTGCTGCTACGCCTCGATCCACACCGGGGTTTCGCCCCAGGTGCACGGCATCCTGTCCAACGAGAACCGCTTCCGCGTCGGGCAACCCGATATCTTCTCCGAGGTCAGCAAGGCCGGCGGCAAGACCGGCGCCGTCACCCATTCCTATTGGTCGGAATTCTTCCGCGCCTATCCGTTCGACCTGGTCGAGGACATGGAGTTCGACGAGCCTGACGGGCCGATCACGCATGGCCGGTTCCACACCATGACCGGCTACAACGCCCGCAACCAGATGACGCCGAGCGACATCGACCTGTTCGCGACGCTGACCATGCTGACCAGGCGCCACGGCATCGACTATGGCATCCTGCACACCTGCACGCTGGACTCGATGGGCCACCGCTTCGGCCACGACTGCCACGAGATGGACCATGCCGTCTATGCGATGGACGGCATGCTGGCGGCTTTCCTGCCGCGCTGGATCGAAGCCGGCTACGAGGTCATGGTCACCGCCGACCACGGCCAGACCGATCGTGGCCACCATGGCGGCCATGACGACGAGATGCAGGATTTCGCGTTGTACTATTTCGGCCCAGGCCAAGGCCCACAGGCCGACACGCTGCTCGACCAGCTGCAGCTGGCGCCAACCATCTTGAGCCGCCTCGGGGTGCCCGTGCCGGCGACGATGAAGGCGAAGCCGTTTCTGAGCTGAGTGCCCTCTTTCCTTCTCCCCCTTGTGAGGGAAGGTGGATTGTCGCGAAGCGACAAGACGGATGAGGGGTGTTGGAAGAAACTCCAACATGAAAATATTGAGGGATTTGAAGCGCTTATTTCTTCAACGTATCGATCCGTCCAGCACCCCTTATCCGTCTCGGCGCTGCGCGCCGATCCACCTTCTCCCACAGGTGGAGAAGGAAAAAGGCGCAGCTCTGGCAACGTCCGCGCTCTTCGGTTAGCCTCCCCAGAATTCCTTGGCGGAGGATGAACCTTTTTGGGCCGATCAGCGACAGAGCAGACAGGAGCCAGGCGGCTCGACCGGCCATGACGGCAGCGACGGAAACCGATCGCGCGCTTGTCGACCGGGTCGCGAAGGGCGACCGTGCCGCCGTGCGGCTCCTGTTCATGCGTCACCACGCGCGGGTCTACCGCTTCGTGGCGCGCCAGACGGGATCGGAAATGATGGCTGACGATATCGCGAACGAAGTGTTTCTCGAGCTATGGCGCCAGGCGCCAGGCTTCGAGGGACGCTCCGAAGTCTCGACGTGGCTGCTCGGCATCGCCCGTTTCAAGGCGCTGTCCCTGTTGCGCAAGAAGAAGGAAGACTGGATCGACGACGAGGCCGCCGCCGCGGTGCCCGACGGCGCCGACACGCCGGAAGTCGTCACCATGAAGGAGGACAAGGCCGCCGCCTTGCGCCGCTTCGTCGACGCCTTGCCCGAAGAGCATCGCACGGTGATCGACCTTGCCTATTATCACGGGCAGTCGGTGACCGAGATCGGCGAGGTGCTCGGCATCCCGGTCGCGACCGTCAAGACCCGGATGTTCTACGCCCGCAAGAAACTCGGCGAGGCCCTCAAGGCCGCCGGTTACGACAGGGGGTGGCCATGAGCGCCGCTGAGAAGATGTCGCGCCGCGACGAAATGGAAACGCTGCTGCCGTTCTACCTGAACGGCTCGCTGGAAGGTTCGGACCTGGAAGCCGTCGAGGAATGGCTGGCCAGCGATCCGGCCGCGCTTGCCGCCCTTGGCGAGGCGGAAGCCGAATTCTCCGGCACCACGGCCGCCAACGAAGCGATCCGGCCGCCGGCCGATGCGCTCAGCCGCTTCGCCAGGGCGCTCGACGCCGAGGCCGGGCCCGTGCGCAGGCCGGCGGGCTCGTCCTGGCTGGCGCAGGCCTGGGGCCGCTTCATGGCAGTGCCGGCCGGCGTCGCCTGGGCGGCGGCGGCGGTGCTCCTGGCGCTGATCATGGTGCAGTCGCTCCTCAACCCCGGCGGCAAGAGCGGCAATTTCGAGATTGCCGGTGCACAAGACGATCTGGCAAAAATGCCGTTCGCCCTGGTCAAGTTCAAGCCGGACGCGAAGATGTCGGAGATTGCGGGCTTCCTCGGCGGCAACGGGCTGAAGATCGTCGGTGGACCGACCGCCGACGGCGTGTTCCGGCTTGGCATCCCGGCCGCCACCGCAGCCGACTACACCAAGCAACTCGGCCTTATTGCCGCCCAGCCTTTCACTGACACTGTGATCGAGGGAAGGAAACCGGTTGATGGCGGCTGAGGCGGTCATTCGATTTGCGGCAATCCTTGCGGCGGCGATGACAATCGCTGCCGCGCCTGCGTCGGCGCAGACCAACGCCGCCAATCCTGACCCGACGAAAATCGACTGCCGCAACGGGACCAATGCGGCCGGCGCCGACTGCGCCAAGAACGGCAGCGGCGGCAGCGATGGTGCTGGCGGCGGGGGTCCTGCCGCGGCAGGGGCGGTCTTTCTTCCCGCCCTGATCGTCGACCTGTTCCCCAATCCGGGCGCCCCTCCGGCACCGGTGCCGACGCCACGGCCAGACCCGGCGACGCCGCCTGCCGACACGCAGGCCGGTCCGCCAGTGGGCGGCCCGATCGTCTCGCCGACCGATCTCATCGCCGTCCAGCCACCGCGCGCGGTGGTCGGCGATTTCGTGCCCGACGAGGTGCTGGTGACCGTCGACGGCGATGCCGGCGCCGTGCAGCAGATCGCCGCTTCCTTCGGCCTGCAGGTGCGCTCGCAGCGCCAGTCGAGACTGCTTGGCACCACGCTGGTGCGCTTCGGCATTCCCGATGGCCGCCCCGTCGGCGTCGTGCTGGCGCAGCTTGCCGCCGACGGCCGCACCCAGCGGCGTGAGCCCAACCATGTCTATTCGCTGCAGCAGGCCGCCAGCATTGTCAACTATGCCTTCGACCGTATCGCCCTCGACTCCAAACAGGCCAGCGGCGAGAACGTCCGCATCGCGGTGATCGATACCGGCATCGACGAGACCAACCCGGCGCTGGCCGGCGTCATCGCCGGACAGTTCGACGCCATGCCCGACGTGCCGATCGAAAAGCGCGATCACGGCACTTCGGTCGACGGCCTGATAGCCGGGGTAGGCGCGCTGGAAGGCATGGCCCCGGGCGCCAGGATCTACCATGCCCGCGCCTTCGAGGGCGGCAAGTCGACCATGGACGTCATCCTGTCGGCGCTCGACTGGGCGGCTGACCAGGACGTCCGCATCATCAACATGAGCTTCGTCGGCCCGAAGAACGAGTTGTTCGGCACCGCCTGCCGCAATGCGCGGGCGCTCGGCATGGTGCTGGTGGCGGCGGCCGGCAACAACGGGCCGAAAGCGCCCTACGGCTATCCGGCCGCCTTCGACGGCGTCATCGCGGTGACCGCCACCGATGCCAGGGACGGGCTGATGCCGCAGGCCAATCGCGGCGCCTATGTCTTCATCTCGGCGCCCGGCGTCGAGATGGTGGCGCCGAGCGGCGCCGGCTCGGACGTGGTCACCGGCACCTCGTTCGCGGCGGCGATCGTGAGCGGCGCCATCGCCAACCTGCTCCATGCCGCACCCGACCGCTCGGCCGACGACATCGAAAAGGCGCTGGCGGCAACGGCGAAAGATCTCGGCCCCAAGGGGCGCGACAATGACTTCGGCTATGGGCTGCTGGATACGAAGGCGGCCGAGGCGGCCAAAGAGTAGTCTGCGGCGGCTTAGTTCGGGTTCTGCCGGGGACGGACCATAAAATAGAATGCAGCGATGTGCGTGATCATCAGCAGCGGGACGTAGATGATCGGAATCGCGTAGGTGGCGCCCAGTTCACCCGCGCGTGCAGGAAGGCCGACCTGGATGGCGTGGTAATAGTCCACGATGAGGTCGACCGTCCCTACGAGATTGAAGGCGACGACGAACGGCCAGAACAGCTGAGGTACCCTCACCGCGAGCAGCGCCAGCATGGCCAGCACCCCCGTTGCGAAGTCGCCATAGGCGGCGAACACAGCGAAGCCGGCGGGCAGATCGGGGCTTACGACGCCCGGAAGGAGGAAGACGAGGCCGAAGAAGCGGAAGCTGTGCAGAGTGGCGATAGCACGTTGCGTAGCGACCCGGTCCATCGAGCCCAGCCACGGCAGACCGTATGCGCCGAAGCAAAGCAGCCACGCGACATAGCCCAGAACGAGATGGATTTGGAACAACACTTCCGTGGGCATCTGGCCTCCTCTCGGCAGTTGGCTTGCTCTGTCCGCGAGCTTCAAGCGACTACCTAGGCCTGCTTCCATAGTTCGACTATCCGCTGTAATCACAACAACCCATGAAGCAGAACTACACAGTCCGGCATGGTGCACTGGAGGGTGTCGAGGTGTTCCTGGCTGTCGCCAGGCGCCGCAACTTCCGCCGTGCCGCCGCTGATCTCGGCGTGACGCCATCCGCCGTGAGCCAAGCGGTGCGCGCGCTGGAAGCTCGCATTGGCGCGGCGCTGTTCGCCCGCACGACGCGCAGCGTCGGCTTGACCGAGGCTGGCCAGCGGTTCCTCGATCGTGCCGGTCCTGCCTTCGAGGAACTCGTCGCAGCCGGCGAGGCCGCCCGCGACGTCGGCCAACGGCCGACCGGGCTGCTGCGCCTGTCCGTGCCCCGCGCCGTCGTGCCGCTGATCCTGGAGCCGATGATCGCGTCGTTCTGCCGAGCCTATCCCGAGATCGAACTGGAGATCGCCGCCAGCGACGAGATGGTCGATCTCGCGACCGGCGGGTTCGATGCAGGCATCCGCCTCGGCCAGTTCATCGCACCGGACATGATCGCGGTGCGGCTCACGCCGCCGTTCACGTTCGTCGTCGTCGGCAGTCCGGACTATCTCGAGCGCCACGGCTGCCCCGAGCGTGTCGAGGACCTGCGCCACCACGCCTGCCTGCGCTTGCGCCGCTCGAACGGCGCCGTCGCGCCGTGGTCCTTCGTCGACGGCAACGGGGAGATCGAGGCGATGGTCTCGGGCCCGCTGATCGCGCACGACTATCCGACATTGCTCGGGGCCGCGATACAAGGCGTCGGATTGGCGCAGACGCCTCGACCGGTAGCCGAAGGTGCGATAGCCGAAGGAAAGCTCAAGCCGGTGCTGGACGGCGTCGCCGCCACGACGCCGGGCGTCTTCCTCTATCATCCCGGCAAGCGCCAGGTCCTGCCGAAGCTGCGCGCCTTCATCGATCACCTCAAATCCGCGACCTGAGACAATGAATGGATGCCGGAACCCCTTCCTCGCGGAATACGACTTCCGGCAACCAGGACGCATGGCAATCCGCTGGCCAACGCGACACGCCGGCTACGAGCCAAGAGAGGTCGCCGCTGCGGGTTGCCAGCAGCCGCTGATGATCGACCTGCGTCGTTCAGAGTGATCGAGTCTTGACCCCTCAGGCCGGCGCGCCGGCGACCGATCCCCTGACCACCAGGTCGACAGGCCAGACCTCGCCGCGGGCCCCCTCTTCCAGGCCGGAAATCCGTGCCGCCAGCCGTTCGGCGATACGCGCGCCAGCGAGGCGGATGGATGAGCGCGTCGTCGACAGCGGCACGGAAAAGTTCTCAGGCCTCAGCCAGGGAAAGACATCGTCATGGGCGATCAGCGACACGTCGCCGGGGATGGTCAGGCCGAGGTCGCGCACGGCGCGCACGACGCCGAGCGCCATGATCAGACTGGAGCAGGCGATCGCCGTCGGCGCGTCGCCCTCTTCCAGCAGACGCCGGGTGGCGCGATAACCGTTCTCCTCGGTCATGGCCACCGAACAGACATGGCGCTCGCCCAGTTCCAGGCCACTTGCCGCCAGGGCCCGGCGCACGCCGCGCTCGCGATGGATGGCGAAGGTCTCGCGATCGTCGCCATTGATCAGCGCCAGCCGGCGGTGACCAAGCTGGATGAGAAGCCTGGCTGCCTCGTGGAAGGCGCCCTCATTGTCGATGTCGGTGAAAGGATAGTCGAAATCGAAACCTTCGCTGCGGCCGTGCACGATGAAGGGAATGCCAAGCGTGTTGACCAGCGCCACACGCCGGTCGGCGGGCCTTGGCGAGGAGATGTAGACGGCGTCGACCTGCCGGTTGGCGACGATGCGCCGGTAGGTCGTTTCCTGGTCGTCGGCGTCGGCCGGCGACAGCACCAGGTCGAGCTCGTGCGAACGGGCGTAGTCGCCGAGCCCTGACAGGAATTCGACGAAATGCGGATCGATGTCGACGGATGCACCGGTCGGCAGGACATAGCCGATCATGCCGGTCTTGCCCGTCGCCAGCCGGCGCGCGCTCGGGTTGGGGCGGTAGCCGTGGCGCTTGGCGGCGTCCATCACCCGCCGGCGCGTTTCCTCGTTGACCTCGGGATAGCCGTTCAGCGCGCGGCTTACCGTGGTCTGTGAAAGCGCCAGCATATGGGCGAGCTGCTTGAGGTTCACAGCAGGTCTCCGCGCCTCAAAGCGCTTTTAAATTGAATTGGCCAAGACGCCACGGCAGCACGGCGACGCCATGATCAACCATAAGGGTGGTTTGACCAGATTTGAAACAAAAATTGCTGCTGCACCGCCATAAAAGCATGCTGCACCGCACTTTTTGACGTCGAATGGCCGCAAATTAAATCGATTAGCACATCACCCTCTTGACTTCCAAGCGATTCAATGGCGAGATCAAAAAAGCCAAAGCGCTTTGGAAGACTCTCCGAAAGGTTGCGGTTCCTTTCCGAGTGAGTCACAGTCCTTCGGCGTCGGCGGACGGAATGGAGGTTCCGTCCGGTGTGTGTGTGACCCACTGGGAGGAATACCGATGAAGAAAATGCTTTTGCTGGGCGCCGCGTTTGTCACGCTCGCCCTGAACGTGCCCGCGCAGGCCGAACTGAAGTTCAAGCCGGGCGAGGATCCCCGCTTCGACTGGGCGAATTTCGAAGAGCTCAAGAAAGTCGATCTCAAGGGCGAGACGCTGACCATCTTCGGGCCATGGCGCGGCGAGGACGAAGGCCTGGTGCGCGGCGTTCTCGACTATTTCTCGGAAGCCACCGGCGTCGAGATCAAATACTCCTCCTCGGAGAACTACGAACAGCAGATCGTCATCGACACGCAGGCCGGCAGCCCGCCCAACATCGCCGTGCTGCCGCAGCCGGGCCTGATCCAGGACCTGGCGTCGAAGGGCCTGCTGACGCCGCTCGGCGACGATACCGCCAAATGGGTCAAGGACAATTACGGCGCCGGCCAGTCCTGGGTCGATCTCGGCACCTTCAAGGACAAGGACGGCAAGCCGGGCTTCTTCGCTTTCCCCTACAAGGCCGACGTGAAGTCGCTGGTCTGGTACTCGCCGGACAATTTCAAGGAAGCCGGCTACACGGTTCCCAAGACGCAGGAAGAACTCGCCGATCTCGAGAAGAAGATCATCGCCGATGGCGGCAAGCCGTGGTGCATCGGGCTTGGCTCCGGCGGCGCCACCGGCTGGCCGGCGACCGACTGGGTCGAAGACCTGATGCTGCGGACCCAGACGCCCGACGTCTACGACAAGTGGGTGAAGAACGAGATCCCGTTCAACGATCCGGCGGTGGTCAACGCCATCGACATCTTCGGCAAGATCGCGACCGACGACAAGATGGTCGATGGTGGCGCCAAGGCGGTTGCGGCGACCGATTTCCGCGACAGCCCGAAGGGCCTCTTCTCGGTGCCGCCGAAATGCTACCTGCACCATCAGGCATCGTTCATCCCGACCTTCTTCCCGGAAGGCACCAAGGTCGGCCAGGACGCGGACTTCTTCTACTTCCCGCCCTATGCCTCCAAGCCTGACCTGGGCACGCCCGTGCTCGGCGCCGGCACGCTGGCGATGATCACCAAGGACTCCAAGGCCGCGCGCGCCTTCATCGAATTCCTGAAGATGCCGCTCGCGCACGAGATCTGGATGGCCGAGGGCGGTTTCGTGACGCCGTTCAAGGCGGTCAACAAGGCTGCCTATGCCAGCGACGCGCTGCGGAAGCAGGGCGAGATCCTCGCCAATGCCTCGACTTTCCGCTTCGACGGCTCCGACCTGATGCCGGGCAAGATCGGCGCCGGCGCCTTCTGGACCGGCATGATCGACCTGGTCGGCGGCAAGTCGGCGCAGGATGTCGCCACCGACATCCAGAAGAGCTGGGACGCGATCAAGTAGGCAGCCGGCAAGTAGGCGGCCGGTCGGGCTCGGCCACCGAACGTCCGAGCCTTTCATTCTCGCACTGGATCCGGGCCTAGCCGGCCCGGACCCGACTGCGGCCCGCGCCGCGGCCTTTCGTCATGAGCGCATCGACATGAAGCGCGATCCGCACGCGAGAAACGTTCCGCGGCCGATCGCGCTCCACACAACTGAATCGGCGCCTGGTCCCGTCACCAAGGTCATTCAACCTTGGTGGATCATGCGCAGGGGGAGGAACCCATGGCGTCTCAGATTTTCTCGGCCATATTCGTCATCATCGTCGGGGTCGGCGGGTGCGTCGCCTATTTCTGGGGCGCCAACAAGCTGGTCGACCTGATATTCCCGTCGCGCGGCGTCGCCGGTGCCGCCGCCATCGACAATCTGCGCCGGCAGGGGCTGATCAGGCCATGGCTGTTCGTCGGACCGGCAATGATCATCCTGACCATCTATCTGATCTACCCGGTGGTCGAGACGCTGCGGCTGTCGTTCCTCGATCGCGGCGGCGCCAATTTCGTCGGCTTCGCCAACTATGAATGGGCGTTCGGCGATCGCGAGTTCCGCAACTCGATCCTCAACAACATCATCTGGCTGGCGGTGGTGCCGGCCGCCTGCACCTTCCTCGGGCTGATCATCGCCGTGCTCACCGACAAGATCTGGTGGGGCACGATCGCCAAGAGCCTGATCTTCCTGCCGCTGGCGATCTCCTTCGTCGGCGCCAGCGTGATCTGGAAATTCATCTACGAGTATCGCGGCGAGGGCCAGACGCAGATCGGCATCCTCAACGCCATCATCCAGCATTTCGGCGGCCAGCCGCAGGTCTGGATATCGCTGCCGTTCTGGAACAATTTCTTCCTGATGATCATCCTGATCTGGATCCAGACCGGCTTTGCCATGGTCATCCTGTCTTCCGCCTTGCGCGGCATTCCGGAGGAGACGCTGGAAGCCGCCGTCATCGACGGCGCCAACCCGTTCCAGATCTTCTGGAAGATCATGGTGCCGCAGATCTGGGGCACCATCGCCGTCGTCTGGACGACGATCACCATCCTGGTGCTCAAGGTGTTCGACATCGTGCTGACCATGACCAATGGCCAGTGGAACAGCCAGGTGCTGGCCAATCTGATGTTCGACTGGATGTTCCGCGGCGGCGGCGATTTCGGCCGTGGCGCCACCATCGCCATCATCATCATGATCGCGGTCATTCCGATCATGGTCTGGAACATCCGCCAGGCAAACAAAGAGACGGGAGGACATTGAGATGGCCGTCGCGACCGGAAATTCCTTCGCCAGCCGCTTTGGCGTCCACATCGCCGTCCTTGTCTTCGTCGCCATCTGGACCATCCCGACGCTCGGCATCCTGGTCTCGTCGCTGCGCGTCAAGGACCAGATCATCGCCTCGGGCTGGTGGAATTCGTTCTCCAGTTCCACCCAGACGGAAGCCGGCCGCCTGCCGGCCGCCTCGACGCAAGTCCAGAAGGACGGCAAGTTCGTCCTTCAGGGCAACATCTTCGGTGACGGCGCTGCCCGCAACATCAGTGCTTTCGGCGTCAAGTCGGCGGCGCCCACGCAATATCCCGCCGGCAGCGTCGCCGATCTCGGCGACGGCGTGACGTTGCAACTCAATGCCGACGGCAGCTTCGTCATGGCCTCGCCCAAGGCGTTCGAAGGCGATCGCGGTCAGCGCGTCTACTATGCCTCGTCGGCGCCGCCGAAATTCACCACCGACAACTACAAGACCGTGCTGTTTTCCGAAGGCATCGGCCGCTCGTTCATGAACTCGCTGACCGTCACCATCCCGGCGACCGTCATCCCGATCCTGATCGCCGCCTTTGCCGCCTACGCGCTGGCCTGGATGCGCTTTCCCGGCCGTGCGCTGCTGATCGCGGTCATCATCGGCCTGCTGGTGGTGCCGCTGCAGATGTCGCTGATCCCGCTGTTGAAGCTCTACAACGGCGTCGGCTCGTTCTTTGGCGTGCCGTCGAAAACCTATCTTGGCATCTGGCTGGCCCATACCGGCTTTGGCCTGCCCTTCGCGATCTACCTGTTGCGCAGCTACATTGCCGGCCTGCCGCGCGAAATCATGGAATCGGCGCGCATCGACGGCGCCAGCGATTTCGAGATCTTCGTCAAGATCGTGCTGCCGCTGTCATTTCCGGTGCTGGCCTCGTTTGCCATCTTCCAGTTCCTGTGGGTATGGAACGATCTCTTGGTGGCGATGGTTTTCCTGGGTACGGAAGCAGACCAGATCGTGCTGACAGCCAAGCTCAATGCCTTGCTTGGTTCACGCGGCGGCGATTGGGAGATCCTGACGACATCGGCCTTCGTGACCATCATCGTGCCGCTGATCGTGTTCTTCTCGCTGCAGCGCTATTTCGTCCGCGGGCTGCTTGCCGGCTCGGTGAAAGGAGGCTGAGACAATGCAATCCGCTTTGAAAGTCCGTTCGAAACCTGACCTCGCCGTCGATCGCGACTGGTGGCGAGGCGCGGTGATCTACCAGATCTATCCGCGCAGCTACCAGGACTCGAACGGCGACGGCATCGGTGACCTCAGGGGCATCATCGGCCGGCTCCCCTACATCGCGGCACTCGGCGCGGACGCCATCTGGATATCGCCGTTCTTCAAGTCGCCGATGAAGGATTTCGGCTACGACGTCACCGACTACTGCGACGTCGATCCGATGTTTGGCACGCTCGCCGATTTCGATGCACTGACCGCCGAGGCGCACAGGCTGGGCTTGAAGGTCATGATCGACGAGGTGCTGTCGCACACCGCCGACAATCATCCGTGGTTCAAGGAAAGCCGGTCGAGCCGCACCAACCCGAAGGCCGACTGGTATGTCTGGGCGGACGCCAGGCCGGACGGCACGCCGCCCAACAACTGGCTGTCGATCTTCGGCGGATCGGCGTGGCAATGGGACACCAGCCGCCAGCAATATTATCTGCACAACTTCCTGGCCGAGCAGCCCGACCTCAACTTCCACAACCGCCAGGTCCAGGACGCGTTACTCGACGTCACCCGTTTCTGGCTCGAGCGCGGCGTCGACGGCTTCCGGCTCGACACCATCAATTTCTACTTCCACAGCCAGGGTCTGGAAAACAACCCGCCGCTGCCGCCGGAGGAGCGCAACGACCAGACGGCGCCGGCGGTCAATCCCTACAATTACCAGGACCATCTCTACGACAAGAGCCGTCCGGAGAACCTTGGTTTCCTCGAGCGGTTCCGTGCCTTGCTCGACGAATACCCGGCAGCAGCAGCCGTCGGCGAGGTTGGCGATTCGCAGCGCGGGCTGGAAGTGGTGGCGGCCTATACCGCCGGCGGCAAGCGCGTGCAGATGTGCTATTCCTTCGATTTCCTGGCACCCGAAAAGATCAGCGCGGCCAAGGTCCGCTCGGTGCTGGAAGCCTTCGGCAGGGTCGCCAGTGACGGCTGGTCATGCTGGGCCTTTTCCAACCATGACGTGATGCGCCCGGCCTCGCGCTGGGCCGCCAATGAGGCCGACCCGACCGCCTATCTCAAGGTCATCTCGGCGCTGCTGATGTCCCTGCGCGGCTCGGTCTGCATCTATCAGGGCGAGGAACTCGGTCTTGGCGAAGCCGATCTGCGGTTCGAGGATCTGCAGGATCCCTATGGCATCCGCTTCTGGCCGGAATTCAAGGGCCGCGACGGCTGTCGCACGCCGATGGTGTGGGATGCCGCCGCCAAGAATGGAGGCTTCTCGACGGCGAAGCCGTGGCTGCCGGTGCCCGGAAAGCATCTTTCGCAAGCGGTCAATGTCCAGCAGGGCGACGATCACTCCTTGCTCGAGCACTACCGGCGCTTTCTCACCTTCCGGCGCGCCCATCCGGCGCTGGCCAAGGGCGACATCACCTTCATCGAAAGCCAGGGCGACACGGTCGCTTTCACGCGCCGGGCGGGCAATGAGCAGATCGTCTGCGTCTTCAATCTGGGAGCCAAGCCGACCGAGATTGACCTTGGCGACCGATCGCTGCACCCTTTGCCCGGGCACGGATTTTCGGGCCAGACGAGCACCGGTTCCATACAGCTCGGCGGCTACGGCGCCTGGTTCGGGCGCATCGACTGAATTTCAAATCACTGGGAGGAAACCAATGGCCGATGTCACGCTAAGACAAGTGAAGAAGTCCTACGGCAATCTGAACATTCTCCACGGCATCGACCTCGATATAAAGTCGGGCGAGTTCATCGTCTTCGTCGGCCCGTCCGGCTGCGGCAAGTCGACCTTGCTGCGGTCGATCGCCGGGCTCGAGGAAATCACCTCGGGTGAGCTCAAGATCGCCGGCGAGGTGGTGAACGACGTGCCGCCGTCGAAGCGGGGCATCGCCATGGTGTTCCAGTCCTATGCGCTTTATCCACACATGACCGTCTACGACAACATGGCCTTCTCGATGAAGATCGGCAAGGAAAGCAAGGCCGAGATCGATAAGCGGGTGCGGCAGGCAGCGGAAATCCTGCAGCTGACCAAATATCTCGACCGTCTGCCCAAGGCGATGTCGGGCGGCCAGCGCCAGCGCGTCGCCATCGGCCGCGCCATCGTGCGCAATCCGAAAGTGTTCCTGTTCGACGAGCCGCTGTCGAACCTTGACGCGGCGCTGCGTGTCGCCACCCGCATCGAGATCGCCAAGCTCAAGGAATCGATGCCCAACACGACCATGATCTACGTCACCCACGACCAGGTCGAGGCGATGACGCTGGCCGACCGCATCGTGGTGCTCAAGGAAGGCCATATCGAACAGGTCGGCACGCCGATGGACCTCTACAAGAAGCCCGGCAACCTGTTCGTCGCCCAGTTCATCGGCTCGCCGGCCATGAACATCCTGCCGGCGACCATCGACAAGACCGGAAACCCGACCGTCGTCAGCCATGTCGGCGGGCGGAAGGCGACGGTGCCGATCTCGACACCGGCTTCGGCAAAAGGTGCTGCGGTGAGTTTCGGCGTGCGGCCGGAAGACCTGATCATCGCCACCGGCGCGGACTATCTGTTCGAGGGAACGGTCGACTATGTCGAGCAGCTCGGCGAGGTCCAGCTTGTCTATGTCGACATCGGCCGCGCCGACCTGCCGCTGGTGACCAAGCTGCCCGGCAATGTCGAGGTCAAGCGCGGCTCGACATTGCGGCTGAGCGCCAATGCCGAGGACCTGCACATCTTCGACGCGGACGGACATTCCTTCGCGCTGCAAAAGCCGGAAGCAAAGGCGGCCTGAGGCGGTCAGCCTTGCTGGACCCAGGCGACAAAAAAGAGCGGCGGGCAAGGCCCGCCGCTCTGTTTCAGGAATCGGCTTCGGTTGTTAGAGCATGATCCCGAAAAGCGGAATCCGGTTTTCGGGAAAGATCATGCTCAAACGAAGAGATAGAGCCCCATCCCGATTCCATCGGGATGGAACAGGCTCTAGTGGCCGAAGAGGTTCCGGTCGCTGCCCTGGGGGGCTGACTTCTCTACGTCACCCGACGAATTGAGCAGCTTGTAGACGGGCGAGCCGCTGTTGCGGATCGAGCCCGTATGCGAGGTGTCGACGTTGACGGTCGCCTGCTTGTTGATGTCGGTGCCGCCAACGTTGTCGTTGCGGGCATAGGCGCTGCCTGCGGCAATCAGAAGAGCGGCGGCAGTAAGAACAATCTTTTTCATTTTTGATACTCCGGTATTTTCGAGTTCAAGGCGGCGGGCTGTCCCGCCGCCTTGCTTTCGGATGTTAGTTGTTGCCGAACAGGTTGCGGTCGCTGCCCTGGGCAGGCGCCTGGGCAGCCGGCTCCGACTTCGTGATGGAAGCCGTGTACGAGTTGTCGACCGCGGCGGCGGGTTGGTTGGCACCGTTGGAGCCAAAGTTGTCGCTGCCGGCAAAAGCGCTGCCGGAAATGGCAAGCAGGGCGGCGGTGGCAATAAGGATCTTCTTCATTTCAAGTACTCCTGAATTTCTGGATTTCGCCAGGGCGGCGGGCAAGCCGCCGTCACCTGGGGATTCGGCTGTTAGTTGTTGCCGAAGAGGTTACGGTCGCTGCCCTGGGCAGGCGTCTGAGCAGCCGGTTCCGACTTCTTGATCGAAGCGGTGTACGAGCTGTCAACCGAGGTGGCGGCAGGCTGGTTGGCGCCATTGGAGCCAAAGTTGTCGCTGCCGGCGAAGGCGCTGCCGGAGATGGCCAGAACGGCGGCGGCAGCAAGGATGATCTTCTTCATTTCAAGTACTCCTGAATTTCTGGATTTCGCCAGGGCGGCGGGCAAGCCCGCCGTCACCTGGGATTCGGCTGTTAGTTGTTGCCGAAGAGGTTACGGTCGCTGCCCTGGGCAGGCGTCTGAGCAGCCGGTTCCGACTTCTTGATCGAAGCGGTGTACGAGCTGTCGACAGCAGTGGCTGCCGGGGCATTCGAACCGTAGTGATCGCTACCATTAGCGAAGGCGCTGCCGGAGATGGCCAGAAGGGCGGCGGCAGTGAGGACAATCTTTTTCATTTTTTGGTACTCCAGTGTCTTCTTATTTCCGTCCGTCTAGCGGCGTGTCTTGGAAGGAATTCGCGTCGTTCGGACAGCCCCGATGTGGGAAGGCCATCCAGCCATTTCCAATCACGAAGTTGTTTCGCGTGGACCATGAATCTGCCACTTGAAATTGTGCCACGGCCTTCTACACCAGGTATTTTTACATTTTATATCAGTTAGTTAGATGAAACTGGCGTTCCGATCACCAACTGTGTCTAGGGCCCAGCGTTCACACCGTCCTGCACGCACCGTCAACAGAAACGAACCGTTCGGTTCGATTTTAGAGGCAGCTAATAGTCACTTTTCGAAACCGTTAACCGTTTTTGGCCTCCGCCAGCGACCGGATTCGGGAAGATCGCGGCCGGCAAATGGCCGTCGGGCAGATCGGATTTCAGCCCCGCAATCGCCAACCGGGGCGTTTTCGTATGCGTGTCGCGCCGCATGGATGCGATGTCGCTTTCATGCCGATGTCGCAATCGCCGTCGTGATTAGATCATGACATCTCAGGTGCCGTTTCGTGACGACGAGGCGGAGAATTGGGAAGCCGGTCAGAATCCGGCGCTGCCCCCGCAACGGTGGTGGAGTTCAAGTCGCAACGGGAGACCACTGGGCCAAAAGCCTGGGAAGGTGTCGCGATCGTCCGCAAGGACAACTCCAGAGCCCGGAAACCAGCCGGAGATGTCTAGACTCGACTGATCGCGGTGGGCGGTCAAGAGGTGGATAGTGCATGTCCGGCACATCGCCGGCTTGCGTCCGATCCTTCCTCTCTTCCCCTCCGATGCAGTCCTTGATTGTGAGGACAGGACATGGACGCGCGCAACGACATGCTGAGGCTCTTGAATAGCCGCAAGCAAGGCTTTTCACTGGAGCAGCCCTTCTACACCGACCCCGACTATTTCAAGCTCGACATGGAGCTGATCTGGTATCGCGACTGGCTGTTCATCGGCCATGATTGCGAACTGCCGAAGCCGGGCAGCTACATCACCGTGCAGATCGGTGACTATCCGGTCGTCATCGTCCGCGACCAGCAAGGCAAGATCAACGGCTTCCACAATTCCTGCCGCCATCGCGGCAGCCGTGTCTGCAATTCCGACAAGGGCACGGCGGCCAAGCTGGTCTGCCCCTATCACCAATGGACCTATGAGCTGGACGGAAGGCTGCTATTCGCCAGGCAGATGGCCGACGGTTTCGACAAGAGCCAGTTCGGCCTGAAGCCGGTCGCCTGCGAGACGGTCGGCGGTTACATCTTCATTTGCCTGGCCAAGGAGCCGGCGGATTTCGCGCCGATGCGGGCGATGATCGAACCCTATCTGCTGCCGCACCGGCTGCGCGAGGCAAAAGTCGCCTTCGAGAGCACGATCATCGAGAAGGGCAACTGGAAGCTGGTCTGGGAAAACAACCGCGAGTGCTACCATTGCGCCGGCAATCATCCGGAACTGTGCAAGACCTTCCCGGAAGCACCGACGGTGACCGGCGTGCAAGGCGCCGACAGCGACCCGGAAATGCTTGCGCACTGGGCGAAATGCGAGGCGGCCGGCCTGCCGAGCAAGTTTCGCATCGATCCGGCCGGGCAATACCGCGCCACCCGCGCGCCGCTGCTGCGCGATGCCGTCAGCTACACGATGACCGGCAAGCGGGCGGTGAAGAAGAACCTGTCCGAAGCCGTCTCCGCCGACCGCATTGGCACTTTGATGCACTATCATTATCCGACGACGTGGAACCACATCCTCATCGACCATGCGGTGACCTTCCGGGTGCTGCCGATCAGCGCCACGGAAACCGCGGTGACGACGAAATGGCTGGTGCACAAGGATGCGGTCGAAGGCGTCGACTACGATCTCGCCGAACTCACCCATGTGTGGACCGAGACCAATGACCAGGACCGCCGCATCGTCGAGGAAAACGCCTTCGGCATCCTGTCGCCGGCCTACGAACCGGGCCCCTATTCGGAGCTGCATGAGGGCGGCGTGATCCAGTTCGTCGACTGGTACGCACGCTTCATCGGCCCACGCCTGGCCGGAGACGGCAAACCGGCCCTGCGCAGCGTCGCCTAACGCATGGCGCCCAAAAGTGCGCGGCGGTTTTGGGTTCACGACATGTGCGGAACAAAAGGGACAAGAGGATGAACGCGATGACGGATCTTGGCCTCTATCGCCATCTCGACGAGATGGCGCCCTGGAACGACAGGCTCCAGGTGCTGGAAGTGATCGGCGTCGCCGACGAGGCCCCTGACGTTAAGACCTTCACCTTCCGCTCCGACAACCAGACCTGGTTCCGCTACAAGCCTGGCCAGTTCGTGACGTTGGAGCTGCCGACCGCCGAGGGGCCGCTGATGCGCACCTACACGCTGTCATCCTCGCCGTCGCGGCCGTTCTCGATCGCGGTGACGGTGAAGGCACAAGCGGGCAGCATCGGCACACGCTGGATGTTCGATCATCTGGCGCCCGGCACCCATGTCAAAGCCTATGGGCCGGCCGGCGACTTCTCGCTGCACAGCCACCCGGCGGCCAAATACCTGTTCATTTCGGCCGGCTCCGGCGTGACGCCGATGATGTCGATGCTGCGCTGGCTCAACGACTGCGCGCCATGGACCGATGTCGGCTTCGTCAACTGCGCGCGCCGCCCGGAAGAGATCATTTTCCGCAAGGAGCTCGAACTGCTCGGCAGCCGCATGCCTGGCCTGTCGCTCGGCTTCATGATCGAGGAGCGGTCGAGCCGCGAGGGCTGGTTCGGCCATATGGGCCGCATCGACGCGATCCGGCTGCCGTTGCTGGCGCCTGATTTCCGCGAGCGCGAAATCTTCTGCTGCGGTCCCGATCCCTTCATGCGCGCCGTGCGCGGCATGCTGGAGGCCGCCGGCTTCGACATGACGAAATACCATCAGGAGAGCTTTGCGGCGCCTGTCGTGGAGGAGATCCCGGCGCCGTTCGCAGCGCAGGCGCGCGACGGCGCCGCGGTTCCCGTCGAAGCCGCCACGCCGATCCGCTTCTCGCTTTCGGATGTCGATGCCGAATGCGTCGCCGGCCAGACCGTACTGCAGACGGCGCGGGCTTCGGGCGTGCGTATCCCCGCCGCCTGCGAGTTCGGCCTGTGCGGAACCTGCAAGGTGAAGAAGGTCGCGGGCACCGTCGAGATGAGCCACAATGGCGGTATCCTCGATCATGAGATCGACGACGGTTTTATCCTCGCCTGCTGCTCCAAGCCGCTTTCGGCGCTCGAAATCGAGGCGTGATCCACTCGGAGAGCCGGACTGCTCCCCAAAAATGGTCGACGCCTCGCCGGCGCCCGTTGGCTTGCCAAGGAAGAACCGAGTGTTTACAGGCGTTGTTGGGGAGCAACCACGCCGACCGGTGATTGGTCGCGCAAGCTGCGGGGACCAAGAACGATGCGCCATGCCGATGTCTACAAGATTGCGAGCAAGGACGTGGTCTTTGAGTCCTTCGACGGCGAAGCCGTCGTGCTCGATCTTTCAAGCGGGAAATATTTCGGTTTTTCCGATTCAGGCAGCAGGATCTGGCAGGCGCTCTCGTCCGGCGTCGATGCCCAGGCCCTGATCGGGCTGACCGCAGGTGCCTCGACAATAGGCCCGGCTGAACTCGACGGCTTCGTATCGCAATTGGTCGAGATGCGGCTCCTGACGCGTTCCGACGCGCCGGCGCAGCCGCTGCCGGGCGGCCTGCTTGCCGAGCTTGCGGCCACGAGCGAGCCGCTCAACGTGAGTGTTCACGACGATCTGGCCGACCTCATCATCGTGGATCCCATCCATGAAGTCGAGGAACCGCTGGGTTGGCCGGCGGTCAAGCAGGCATCCTGACGATCCGTCGCATCCGCGATAGAGGGGCGCTGGACCTGGCCATGTCGCGCGTTACCCTCGAAACCTTGCCGGACTACGCCCGCTATGTCATCGCCGCCGCCGAAGGCGCGTCCGCGTCCTATCCGGTCACGCGAACGATCCGCCTGCCGTGGCTGGAACTGAACGCGCATCTCGGTCCCGGGGTGCTGGCGGATGCGCTCGGCCATGCTTTTGTCGAGACCAGGGGTGATCAACCGGAAAGCGCCCGTTGCCGCATTTTTATTGCTCACCCAGGCATCCACGGCATCCCTGAGCCGGCACAATGGGGCGATGCGCACTTCACCGAACACGGCTTTGCCAAGCGCCTCGCCAAGGCCGGGTTGCGCGGCCACCATTTTCACGATCTCGATTTCTGGCAGTTCTACGATCCGCAACGTCGCGTTGGCGTGCAGTTGATGGGCTCGGCCGACGCCTTTCCGCCCTGGGAACCTGGCGCGCCACTGCGCGCCTTCCTGCACTGGGAGTATGCGGCACGCGGCATGCGGCTGACCCATGCCGGCACCCTTGGCGCCAACGGCAAGGGCATTCTGCTTGCCGGTGCGGGCGGCGCCGGAAAATCCGGGACCGTCGCTGCCGGCCTCCTCAACGGGCTGGACAGCGTCGGTGACGACTATGTGCTGATCGACCTCTCCAACGGCGTGACGGCCCGTCCGCTGTTTTCAACGTTGAAACAGGATCCCCAAGGGTTTGCGCGACTCGGGCTGAAGCGCCGGGTGCCGGCCAATGTTCCGCTCAACTGGCAGGGCAAGCATGCCTTTCACATTGGCGACATCGCGCCTCGGCCGGTACCGGCAACGCTGGACATCGTTGCGCTGGTGGTGCCACATATCAGCGGTGGCGGGGCAAGCTCGATCATGCCGGTGTCGCGCAAGGATGCCATGATTGCATTGGCGCCGTCCGGCATAGCGCAGATGCCGGGCGAGCGGGAAAGCGGCTTTCGCTTCTTCAGCGATCTCACCCGCCTGCTGCCGTGCTACCGTCTGTCGCTGGGGACGCAGCCGCAGGAGATCGCCGGCACGGTCGCGGATTTCCTCGCGCGGGGCGCTTCGTGAAACTGAGCGTGATCATGCCCGTCTACAACCGCGAGCGCTATGTCGTTTCGGCATTGCGCTCGCTGGTGCGGCAGCGCGACGTCGTCGATCTCGACGTTATCGTCATCGATGACGGCTCGACCGACGGGTCGGCGGAGGCGGTGCGCTCGATGATGCGCGAGACCCCCTGCATCCGCCTGTTCCAGCAGGCCAATATGGGCGTCGCCAGGGCGCGCAACGCCGGGCTGCGGCACCTGCCGCCGGACGCCGGGTTCGTGTCGTTCCTGGATTCTGACGACATCTCGCTGGCGGGACGCTTCGAGAGAGATCTTGCATGCTTCACGGCCGACCCCCGCCTCGAATTGACCTATTCGCTGATGACGCTGGCCGACCGGATTGACGACGAGAGGCTTGAGCCCGCAGCCGACAGCCGTACCATGACGCTTCGGGGAATTTCGCTGAGCACCGCCGTGCTCAGCAGGGGGCTTGTCGACCGCACGGGACAATTCGACGAGGATTTCGAACAGGCCGAGGACACCGACTATCTGCTGCGTGTTTTCGAAACGGGTCCGAACTACGAATTGCTGGATGCCGTCGCGATCTACTACCGGCGCCACGCTGGCAACGTCACCAAGGAACATGGCGGCAGGGTCCGCAACCACTTGCGTGCCATCCACAAGTCGATGCGGCGGCGCAAGGCCGACCCGTCGTTACATGAGGTCCAGGGCATCTTCGAACTGAAGAGCCCGGCTGACTGGCAGATGCTGTGATGCCGGACACAATCGGTTCGGATCGGCCAAGCCCGGAACAGTCGTGGAGCCATCAATGAGGCTGAGCGTGATCATGCCCGTCTATAACCGCGAGGCCTTTGTCGGCGCGGCCCTGCGCTCGCTGTTGAGACAACGCGACGCCGCCGATCTCGACATCATCGTCATCGACGACGGCTCGACAGACGGATCGGCCGAAGTCGTGCGCGCGGCGATGGATGAAAACCCCTGCATCCGCCTGTTCCAGCAGCCCAACCTGGGTGTGACCCGGACCCGCAACACCGGGCTCAGGCTGCTCGATCCGGAAACGGAACTGGTGTCCTTTCTCGATTCGGATGACATTTCCCCAGCGGGACGGTTCGAGGCCGATGTCGAACTCTTCCGGACCGATCCGGACCTAGACCTCACCTATTCAAAAATGATGCTTGTCGACGAGATCGACGACGAGCGTCTGGAGCCGGCCGTCAATAGCAACAGCATCACGGTTCGGGGCATCCATCTTTCGGCGGCGATCTTTTCGCGCCGGCTTGTCGAGCGTATCGGTGGTTTCGACGAAGCATTCAATCAGGCGGAGGACACCGACTACCTGCTGCGCACCTTTGAAAGCGGACCAAGATATGCGATGCCGGAGACAGTGGCGCTCTACTATAGACGCCATCCCGGCAACATGACCCGACAGACCGACGTCCAGTCCCGTGAATTCATGCGCGCTATCTACAAATCGATGAACCGCCGCAAGGCAGATCCGTCCCGGCGTCGAATCGAGGGCATCTTCGATCTCAGGCCTCTCGCTGACTGGCATTTCATGTGATGAGCGGATACGGCGTCGTCATCCCAGCCTTCAATGCGGCCGGCACAATAGCTGAAACGCTGCGGTCGGTCATGGCCCAGTCGGTCAGGCCCGAGACCATCATCGTCGTCGACGACGGCTCGACCGACGACACGGTTGCGGTGATCAAGACGATGAACCTGCCGGTCAAGCTGTTGCGCCAGGACAATGCCGGGCCCGGTAGTGCCACAACCCGGGGCATTGGGGCGCTATCGACCCCGCTCATTGCGACGCTCGATGCGGACGATCTGTGGCTGCCCAACAAGATCGAAAGCCAGCTCTCGCATTTAGAGGGATCTCCAGGAACATCGGGAGTTTTCTGTCATTGGCGGAATTTCCGTAACGACCGGCCCGACGCGCCCGAGGCCGAGGTCATGCCCGGCTGGTCGCGGACCACCATGATGATTCGCCGCGAGGTCGCCGAGACCGTTGGATCAATCGTCGATCCGCCGGGCGGCCGTGGCGAAATGATCGACTGGATCGCCCGAGCGCGCGAGGCAGGCCTTACACTCGATATGCTGGACGAGGCGCTGGCGCTGCGCCGCATCCGGCCGGGCAGCCTGTCCTACGGACGCGATCCGGCCCGCGACCGCGGCTATCTCCAGGTGGCGCGGCTCGCCATGCAGCGGCGGGCGCAGAACAAGGCCGGCTCGGGCTGATGGCTGATATTCGCCGTATCGATCGACGCTTCCCGGACTACGGCTGGTCCTGGCCGACCGGTGGGCTGGACCAGCTGCTCAAGGCGGCGCTTCTTTCCGACGAGGACGCCGCCGCCGCTTGCGCAGCGCAATGGCTGGACGAGAACGACATCGACCTTGTCGCCTTCCGGGAGCATCGGCTGCTTGCTGCCATTTCCGACAGGTTTGGCAGGAAGCTCGCCGGCCATTCCGCCTATCCGCGGCTCGTTGGCCTGCAGAAGATGCTGTGGACCAAGTCGCGCATGGCCATGCGCGAGGCCGAACCGGCGCTGCAGGCGATGGCGGATGCCGGATGCATGGTGATGCTGATCAAGGGCGCCAGCCGCATCGCCTTGAACGCGTCGGCGCAGCGTGGCCGCGTGGCGCACGACATCGACATATTGGTACGGCCGCAGGACATGCAAACGGCCTTCGACGTGCTGCGCGACCGCGACTGGCAGATCGCCTCGGGTGTCAGTCCGCAATATCTGCGGACAAGGCTGGCGTCGCTGCGCTCGATGAATTTCTTCAAGGGCAGTTTCGGCGACATCGACCTTCACCAGCTCGCCTATGATGGTTCGCAGCAAAGCAACGAAGACGACCTTGCAATCTGGCGCAGGGCGGCGGCCGCCGCGTTCAGCGGCGTCAGCGTGCTGGTGCCGTCGCCTGCCGACCGTATCGCGCTGGCCATCGCGCATGGCGGGCTTGATGCCCACACGCACAGCGACTGGCTGGTCGATTGCGCCGTGGCTATCCGCGACGGCGATGTCGACTGGGACGTGTTCCTCGATATTATCGCCAGGCGCGGCCTCGCCGTTGCCGCAGCGGTGGCGCTCTCCTACCTTGCGCTGGGTATCGGCGTGGCGGTGCCGGATGGGGTGCTGGCGCGCGTGCTGGAGATGGCCGACCGCGCTGGCCTTTCGCGCTGGTCGGCCGTGCTGCAGGCCAAGCCGCGTACTGATTTCGGCAGGCTGGTCTGGTTGTCGCGTGGCCTTGCCAAGCAATTGCGGCTGAAGCGAAAGAGCGGCCGGCTGCAACAGGAGCCGCCGGCCAAGGCCTGGCGCGGCAGGTCGGCTGGGCGCAGGCCACCGGACGCGGCGTCGCCGCTGGTGTTTTCACAGACCATCCCCTGTCCGCAAATGACGGGGGACGTGATGCTCGACGTCGCCGTCAGGATCAGTGTCCCACCGGTCCGGCGCCGCATCGAGATGGAGATCAATGCCGGTGACGACCATGTTGCTCGCCTGCGTGCCATGGTCATCAGCCGATCCGGCAAGGAAAGGGTGCTGCATTTTCGCGGCAAGGTGAGGCTGGACGGCTCGCGACAGGCCTTGACGCTGGAGGCGCGGCCATCGCGGCAGTTTCGCGAATGGAATGACGCGGCCGCCGTCGCCGTCTATGGCGCACTGCCTTTCCAATTGCTGTCGGCAGAATTCTCGCCGGTTGGCTGAGACCGGAGAAGACGGGAAGCACGCGTCGAAAACGACAAGCGCAACCTCCGAGGCGACCCTCCTTCAGACCCCGTAGCGTTCGGTGCGAATGATTTCCGTCGCAACGCCGGCATCGATCAGCGCCTGGGCGGCAGCCGAAACGAAGGCGTTGGAGCCGCAGACGAAGGCGATCCTCGGCGGCTCGGGCAGCCGGGCCATGGCTTGCACCATCATCGCGACGTCCACCCGCCGCGAATAGTCGGCCGGCCGGCGCGCGGTTTCGCGCGTCAGGGTCAGCACGAGGCCGAAGCCGTCCTTGCGGTCGTCGAGACCGATCAGCTCATCACGAAAGATCACCTCGTCCCAGACCCGGGCCGAAAAGACGAGGACGACGGGCACCGTCGATTTTCGGGCGGCGCGATGGCGGACCATCGACATCAACGGCACGACGCCCGAGCCGCCGCCGACCAGCAGAAGGGGCCCACCGTCGTCATCGGGCCAGACGAAATGCCCGCCGAGCGGCCCGCGCAGTTCGACCTCGTCGCCAACCGCGGCGACCTCGTGGAAGAAGGGCGAGACCTCGCCATCGTCGAGTTTTTCGATCGCCAGTTCGATCGCCCCGTCCGTCCTCGGCGCGGAGGCAATGGAATAGGAGCGGCGCGCCTGATAACCATCCGGCGCCGTCAGCCTGACATCGACATGCTGCCCGGCTCTATAGGCGAAGGGCCGCGACAGCCGGAAGAAGAAGCTGGTGACACGCGGCGTGCGCTTTTCGATGCGGACGATCCCGGCTGTCTGCCAGGGCGACTGGACCGCCAGCGCTTCGCTCATGGATCGTCCGTATAGCGTTGTTCGCGCCAGGGGTCGCCATAGATGTGATAGCCGCGCAGTTCCCAGAAGCCGGGCTCGTCACGCGTCGTGAACTGCAGGCCGTTCAACCATTTGGCCGACTTCCAGAAATAGAGATGCGGAACGAGCAGCCGCGCCGGACCACCATGGTCCGGGGTGATCGGCTTGCCTTCGTAAAGCAGCGCCACCATCGCCTTGCCAGCGGTCAGGTCCTTTACCGGCACGTTGGTGGTATAGCCGTCGAACGCATGCGCCAGCATGAAATCGGTCGGCGGCTCCAGGCCGGCATCGGCAAGGATATCGTCGACCAGCACGCCCTGCCACGGCGTGTCGAACTTGGTCCACGCGGTCACGCAATGGATGTCTCGCGTCATCTTGGTCAAAGGCAGCGCGTTGAACTCGGCCCAATTCCACTTCTTGATCGGCCGCGGCCCATGCTTCAGCGTGAACGACCAGTCCTCGGTACGCACGCGCGGCGTCGGACCGGCCGACAGGACCGGAAATCCCTGCTCGAGATATTGCCCGGGCGGGATGCGCGCATCGCCGTCGGTCGGTGGGCGCCGCCCAGAAAGAAACCCTCGGGTGACCATTGCGGCAATCCCCTCTGTGTCAGGCCATCGTCAGCCTTGCACAATGTTCTCGAAGATACCGTGGCGGGCAACCAAAATCTTGACGCAAGGGCGGAGGGTTCGTCGCTGGTCCGACGAGCCTGCCGATCCTGCGCCCAGTTCAGCGACCCATGTCAGCCATTGGCAAATGGCACCGCGACATAAATCTGGCCACCGTCGCGCTCCACCAGCAACAGCACCGATTTCCTGCCGGACTTGCCGGCCTGGGCAATCGCCTGGGTGACCTGCCTGGCGTTCTTCACCGGCACCTGATTGACGGCAACGATGAGGTCGCCGGGCTCGATACCGGACGCCGCGGCCGCCTTGTCGGGACTGACGCTGGCAACCACCGCGCCGCGCTGGTTGTCGGCGAGGTTCAGCTGCTGGCGAATGTCGGGCGTGATGTCCATCAGGCCGAGGCCGATCGCGGGAGCCCGATTGCCTTGCCCGGGCGCACCGGAGCCGTCGGTCACCGACGCCGTCTTCACATCATCGCTGTTTTGGCCGACATCGACGGAAATCTGCACCGCCTTGCCCTTGCGCCAGACCTCGAGTGGCTCCCTGGCGCCGGGTGCGACGTCGGCGACGGCCCGCGACAGGTCCTTTGGATCCTTCACGTCCTGTCCGGCAAAGCCGGTGATGACGTCGCCGGTCTCGACGCCGGCCCTGGCGGCCGGCGAGCCATCATTGACCTGCGAAACCAGTGCCCCGCCAGGATGGTCGAGGCCGATGGCGCTCGCCACATCCGGGGTCACCGGCTGGATTTCGACACCGAGATAGCCGTACTGGATCGAGCCGCCCTTCTCCAGCTTGGCAACCACCTTCTGGGCCTGGTCGGATGGAATGGCGAAACCGACGCCGACGCTGCCGCCATTGGGCGAATAGATCGCCGCGTTGATGCCGACGACATTGCCGTTCACATCGACCAGCGGACCGCCGGAATTGCCATGGTTGATCGGAGCATCGATCTGGATGAAATCATCAAACGGTCCGCTGTGCAGATCGCGGCCGCGTGCCGAAACGATGCCTGCCGTCACCGTGGTGCCGATGCCGAACGGATTGCCGATCGCCAGCACCTGGTCGCCGGTCATCAGCTTGTCGGAGTCACCCCATTTGACCGTCGGCAACGGCTTGTCGGCCTTGATCTTCAGCACGGCGAGATCGTTCTTGGCGTCGCTGCCGACGAGCTTGGCCGGAAGTTCAGTACCATCGTCGAGCGTCACCTTGATCGAAGACGCGCCATCGACGACGTGGTTGTTGGTGACGATGGTGCCGTCGGCGGCAACGATGAAGCCGGAGCCGAGCGCCTCGGCGCGTTGCGCCTGCTGCTGCGGCGGCGTGCGTGGGGCCGGCATGCCCTGGTCACCGAAGAACTGGCGGAAATAGTCATCGAACGGCGAGTTGCCGAGAGGTGTGCTGTCATCGGCACTTGCCGGCGGTGCTTTCATGACGGTGGTAATCGTCACCACCGCCGGCTTGTCGGCCGCCACGATGGGGGCGAACGAGCCGTTGGGCGCGGTGATGCCGGCGACAGGTGTCTGGGTTGTCGGAACGGTGTTGCCCGCACTTTGGGCGAAAGACACGACGAAGGGGGATATGATCAGCGCAGCGCCCAGCAAGGCCGCGACGCGATGTCTGCGAAGGATATCTGACATGGTCGTTTGTCCGGGCGAGAGTTGATCCGGCGCCGCGACCGCTTCCCATGCAGGGAAATCCGGTCATCCGGCGTGTCGAGGGTCGCGATTGCCCGTCTCGCCTAGCATGGCAGCCGACCGGATCGACAACCCTGCATCTAGGACGCAGATTGGCCCGATTTAGGGTTTTCGGGCGACCTTACGAAGATTTAATTTCCGGACGGTGGCTGGTTCTCTGCTCTGCCGGGCATCAGATCCCGCCGGTTTGCCCGAGATACGCGGTGGCGATGTCGCGCATGCGTCTGCCATCGAAGCTCGGCCCGTGGCCGCCATGGCCGATGCGAATCGGCAGGTCGAGCAGGCGCCGCATCGTGTGGCGATAGGCGGTGCGGTCGGAATCCGGCAGGTCGTCGATCAGCCTGTCGTCGTAGATGGCGTCGCCGCTGAAAAACAGGCCGTCGGCCTCGTCGAACAGCGCGATCGAATCCGGCGAATGTCCGGGCAGGTGCAGCACACGGAACTGGCGGTCGCCGAGATCGACCACGTCGCCTTCGTCCAGGATCCGTGTCAAGGGCGCGGACGGAATCTTGTAATCGGCGGCTCTCCAACCCGGTGCCGGCAGTTTCGAAACGGCACCTTCGAGATCGTGGAACATGTAGGCGTAGGTCGCAGCCTCATCCATGCTTTCGAACTGCGCCGCACTCATCCTCGGCCCCGCCCGCCACGGGAATTCGTGCAACGAGCCTACATGGTCGAGATGGATGTGGGTGGCGACGACCAGAAGCGGCTTACCCTGCGGCGTCTCGATTTCCGGCGCCAGCGGGCGGATGCCCATGCCCGTATCGACCAAAAGGTCGGCGTCGCGGCCGCGCAGGTGCCAGATGTTGGCGCGCACATAGGCATGCACGAACGGCTCGGTCAGCATCGTCGTCTTGTCGTCGACGATGCTCTTGCTGAACCAGTCGGGGTCTGAGCCCGGCATCAGACGAACGGCTTCCCGATCTTGTATTTTTCCGGCACCAGCCGCTTGAGGTAGGCCATGCCCGCATCGGACAGCTGATTGACATCGGGCTGCATGAAATCGTCCGGCATGTGGCGGGTCTTGCCGGCAACGTTCTTCAACGGCACTTTCTTCAGCACCGTTTTGCTACCGTCATATTGCAGCGCCACCGAGCCGCCGCCCTGTTCGGCGACGGTGACGGCGAAAGCGCCGGCGTCGAAGGCCTCCCGCGCGTCGACCGCGCTGATGGCGCCGACATAGCCGCGCGGCATATAGCCGAGCGCATCGACACGGGCCCGCTTGCCCGGCAGGCCCTCGGCCAGCGCCCGCTCGAGTGCCGCCGGCAGGTCGCTGCCCGAGAGCTTGACGTTGCCATGCGCGTCGCGTTCCAGCTTGTCGGGCGGCACCAGGCTTTCGACCAGCGCCTTGCCGTCGGCTGTGCTGACACCTTCGGACACGGCGACGATGCAGCGCTTGTGGCGGTCGAGCGTGGCGCGCACGTCGTCGATGAAGCCGGCGGCCGAGAACGGACGCTCGGGCACATAGACAAGATGCGGCCCGCTGTCCTGGTCGAGTTGCCAGGCCGCGGCCGCAGCGGTGAGGAAGCCGGCATGCCGGCCCATGACGATGCCGACATAGATGCCGGGCAGAGCTCGAAAATCGAGGTCGACGGACAGGAAGGCGCCAGCGACGAACTCGGCCGCCGAAATGAAGCCCGGCGTGTGGTCGTTCTCCTCGAGATCATTGTCGATGGTTTTCGGCGCATGGACAAAGGCGATTTGGCCGCCGGCGGCATCGGTCAGGATTTGCTGCGTGCCCGACGTGTCGTTGCCGCCGATATAGATGAAGGCATCGGCGCCGGCCTTCTTCAATCCGTTGAGGATGACGTCGCAATAGGCCGCGTCCGGCTTGTCGCGCGTCGAGCCAAGGGCCGCACTTGGCGTTCCGGCAATCAGCCGCAGCCGATCCTCGGGAATGGCGGAGAGGTCGACATAGTTGCCGTCACGGATGCCGCGCACACCGTGGATCGAGCCCAGGACCTTGGCGCCGGGATGCCGCTTGCGGATCTCGAGCGTCGCCCCGACAACGGTCTGGTTGATGACGGCGGTCGGACCGCCGCCCTGCGCGATAACAAAAGTTCCGGCCATTCCTGACGTCTCCCGAGCGCTGGATTCGCAGGCACATTCGCCTGTCTTTCGCCATCGCGCAACGGGAGAACCGGAGCATGGTCCCGAAAAGCCTGCCGTCGGGCCTGACCCGAGGCTGGCAGCCGGCTTTCACGAGAGATCGGGCTCAAACAGAGAGACGAGGCGGCCGCGCGGGGGGCCGACAGGATCAGACGACAACGACCGGGTTTTTCTTGGAGACGCGGCTGTAGAGATCGATGATGTCCTGGTTGATCAGGCGCACGCAGCCCGACGACATGGCCTGGCCGATGCTCCACCATTCGGGCGAGCCGTGGATGCGGTAGCCGGTGTCCTTGCCGTCCTGATAGATGTAGAGGGCGCGCGCGCCAAGCGGGTTGGTGAGGCCGCCGGGTTGCCCGGCCTGCCACTTCACCAGTTCCGGCTTGCGGGCGATCATTTCCGGCGGCGGCGTCCAGGTCGGCCATTCCCTGCCGTACTGGATGTTGGCGCGACCGGACCAGCGGAAGCCGTCCTTGCCGATGCCGACGCCGTAGCGGATGGCGTCGCCACCCGGCTGGACGAGATAGAGCATGCGCTCCTGCAGATGGACGACGATGGTGCCGGGCGCTTCGCCTGTCGTGTCGACGACGATCTGGCGGCGGAATTCCGGCTTGACCTTGAGATAGGGAACTTCCGGCAGGTTAAAGCCGCCATCGGTCATGGACGCGTACATGACGTCCGGGCTGGTGATGTTCTTGTCGACACTGATGCTTGGCCGGATCGGCCGCACCGAGCCGGTGGTGACATCATCCAGTTCCAGCGCCGGCAGGCCGCCGCCCGAGGTCGAGCAGCCGGCAGCACTGAGCAAGGCCAACGCCCCTGCTCCGGACAGGACGGCACGGCGGGAAAGGTGATGATCGGTTTCGATTGCGTCGCCGTTTCGCGGCGGCGTCAGACCTTGCGGCAACTCACGCATATACCCAAACCCTACGCTGTCGGCGGGAAGCACGGTCCGGCCGGATAGCAGGCATTTTCATCATTCATGGTTGATAAAGCGTGAAGACCTTGTGTCGCCCGCGTTTGCGGGCCGCCTTGCCGGCTTCCTGCCTTCCGCCGGGGCATCAGCCAAGGACTGCCGCACAAAAAGACCTCCATCAGGTCATATTCCCGGCCCCGGCATTTCCTACCCCCCGAATGCTAACGAGGGGTAGGCATGTGCGAGACCTTGAAAACCGACATCAAGCCTTTTGCCGCTGCCATTGCCGCGGCAGCAACAGTTCTCGGTGCCAATGTCAGCCTGGCCGATATCGCGAGCACGCTGAGCGGCGCGAACTGACACCGACCTGCCGCTGGAAAAATTGATGTGGTAGCAATTCCAGGAAAAGTGCATCGCGGTTTTCCGTCCGGAATTGCGTAAAAACAAAAAACCAGCCTCTTTACATTCTCCCGGACACAAGGATTTATCCTCTTCTTTGAGCTCAAGGGAGACGAGCATGTCCTTCGAAAACTGGGCCGCCTTCGCCGCCGCATCGACGATACTTCTCATCATTCCGGGCCCGACCATCCTGCTGGTGGTGTCCTATGCGCTGGGCCAGGGCTGGCGCACCGCATTGCCGATGGCGGTCGGCGTGGCACTGGGCGACTTCACCGCGATGACGCTGTCTATGCTTGGCATCGGCGCGCTGCTGGCCGCTTCGGCGACCGTCTTCACGATCCTGAAGCTGATCGGCGCCGGCTATCTGATTTATCTCGGTGTGAAACTGTTCCGCGCCGGCGGCGCGCTGAAAGCAGAACCGCGCACCGACGTCGTGTCCTCGGCCAGGATGATGGCGCATGCCTGGCTGGTCACGGCGCTCAACCCGAAAAGCATCACCTTCTTCGTCGCCTTCCTGCCGCAGTTTCTCGACCGGCACGCCGATTTCTGGACGCAGATGCTGATCTTCGAGACGACCTTCCTGGCGCTCGCCTTCGCCAATGCCTTCGGCTATGCGCTGATCGCGGCGCGGGCGCGCAATGTCGTGCGCAACCCCAAGGCGATCCGCATCTTCAACCGCACCGGCGGCACGCTGCTGGTCGGCGCCGGCATCGCCACGGTGGCGATGCGTTCAGGCAATTGAGGGCCGGTAAATCCAGGACGTTACAGCACCGCGAGCCCTGAAGGATGCGCGGTGCCGCAGGTTCACATGCCTCACCACTTGGCGCTGAAGCCGAGATTGCCCTCGAGAATGCGGCGCTTGTCGCCGCCGAGATTGGTGGTGTAGCCGCCGGTGGCAAAGATGCTGACCTTGTCGGTCACCTTGGCGACGACGCCGCCGCCGAACTCCAACGAGGTCGACCTGCCTTCGGTCGAGATGTCCGTCGTGTCGAAGCTGACACGCTCGGTGCCGCCGAAATCGTGCCAGATGTTGGCCTTCAGGTAAGGCTGCAGCGCCATGCCTGTGATCGTGGTCTCGCCTTGTAGCCGCACGCCCAGCCGACCTGTGACACTGTTGTGGGAATCGAAGGAAACCGACGAGAAGCGGTCCGAGGTGTCGTCGAGCGACAAATGCTGCCAGACCAGTTGCGCCTGGGGTTCAAGCGTCCAGCCTTGCGATAGGGCAATGGGATAGCCCCCCTCAAGCGAAGCGGTGATGCCGGTTCCGCCGATGTCGATGCCGATGTCGCGCGACGACGTGGCGTTGCCGCCGAAGAAGGTGGCCATGACCACGCCGTCCAGGTACCAGCCGCCCTGGCCGATACGGGTCCAGTAACCGCCAACGCTGGTGCCGCTGAGGTCGATACCGCCGACGGACAGATTATCCTGCCCCAGCGCCTGGCCGCGCACGTCCCCATTCATGCTGGCATAGGCAATGAAAAGGCCGGCGCGATCGATCGAACCGGAGCTGGTTTCCCGGCCGAACACGTCGAAGCCGCCCTGGAAGCCGAACAGAGTGCCGTCGAAGGACGGCGATACCGTTCCCGACCAGGCCATCTTGGTGTCCTGGCCGAAGATGCGGCCCCAGACCGGTGACAATTCCGTGTTCGACAACAGGCTCTGCTCGCCGCGCCGTTCATGGAAAGTGCCGAGCGTCGTCATCGCCAGATGTCCGGCCACTGGCGGCAAGGCCGAATAGACCGGCACCTCGATACGATAGAGCAGGATTTCCTCACCCGCGGCCGGCGTCGGCAGGCCAGGCACCTCAGTCGGCACCACCGGTGGCGGCGGTGGCGGATCCGCGGCCGGTGCCGGCGGCGGCGGAGGCGGCGGCTCGGGTTCCGGGTCGCTGGCCTGCACCGGCGGTGTGGGGTCGACCGGCGGGTTGTTGATGTCGCCCTCGGTCGGCGGCGGCGTTGGCGGCAGGTCGGATGGCGGCGGGGGCGGCGGCTCGACCGCGGGCGGTACCGGTTCCGGCTGCGGGGCGGGCTCCAGCGGCGCCGGCGCCGCCGCCGGCGACGTCGGCGTTATCAGCGTCGAGCGCAGATACCAGTTCTCCCCGCTGCCGGCGCTGACGCCGCCCTTGAACAGATAATATTCGAAGGCGCCTGCGGCGACCGGCGCGTCGAGGGCAAAAGCGTTGGCGCTGGATGTGGCACCGTTGATCGCCTGGATGACCATGATGCCGTCCGCCGTGGTCTCGGCGCCTGCGCCGCCGACATTGACCACTCCGATGCCGGTCGAGCCGGAGGCCGTTCCTCCCGACAGGACCAGCCTGTCGGAAGCGGACGAATCATCGCCAAGTTCGGTCTGGATGAGCAGCAGCCCGCCGAGCCCTGTATAGTTGCCGGAAATCGTCAGCCGGTCGCTGGCGCCGGTGCCGCCATTGGTCAGGTCGATGCGCCCGGCATTGGAGACCTGCGCCAGCCGGCCCGCCGTAAAGGCCTGGATCGAGGCATTGAAGCCGCCGCCGTAGAGCGTGCTCGCCTGATCGACACTGAGCGATCCGGTGCCCGTACCGCCGTCGCCGAGCACCAGGTTGCCATCCAACATCAATTGGGTGTCGTTGGTGGCGTTGATCGTCTCCCAATTCTGGACCCTGGCGATCCCCTCCAGCTTGACGTTGTCGAAGGTCAGCGTGTCGGCGCCAAGGGCGCCGTTGAGCGTGTCGACGGCGCCGAGATTGGCATTGGTGAGGTTGCTGAGCTTGGCGGTATCGTTGTCACCGCCGAGGTCGACAGCGCCGTATATGATGCCGCCGCCGTTCCAGACGAAGTTGTCGGCGCCAAAGCTCATCAGCACGTCGCCGCCGACCGTGCCGCCGGTAATCGTCACGCTGTCGTTTCCGCCGCTGACGCTGATGTTGCCGCCGATCGTGCCGCCCGATAGGATGATCGTGTCCTCGTCGAAGCCGGTAACGAGATTGCGGTCGATCGTGCCGGCGGACATGTTGAAATAGTTCTTGTCGAGCTTCATGTTGACGCGGCCGATGCGGCCACCGGTCATCACGGCGTGATCGCCATCGTCGAAGAAGTCGACGATGCGGCCGCCCGTCATGGTGAACGTGTCCAGGCCGTCGCCTTGGTTGAGCGAACCGATCTGACCACCGCTCATGTTGAAGTCGTCGATGCCGGCGCCCTGCTGGACATTGCCCGCGACAGCGCCGGCGCCGATGGTGAAGAAGTCCGTGCCGCCGCCCTGATCGACAGTGCCGGTGATGGTGCCGGACTGCATGTTGATACGGTCCGTGCCGACGCCAAAGGTGACATTGCCGCTTACCTGCCCGGTGCCGCCAGCGGGAAAATTCAGCGTGTTGTCGCCGCCGGTATCGGTGAGGCTGCCGCCTGAATCGCCACTATCGCAAGTGAAGGTGTCATTTCCAGGAGACGGAACCAGAACGCATGCTGCCAAGGCCGCGGAATTGGGTAGCAACGCAAGTGCTGTAGTTGCAAGAAAACTAATAAACCATGGATGGATTTGACACGGCCTTTGCCGCAACAAAGCAATCGTTTCACCCGGCTCTTCCGAACGGCTGCCCGGAAGCTCTATTTCAAAGAGCCACATCGCGTCCCCTCTCAGATCGCGATTTTCAAGCCCCTTACCCGCGCCGCAATGAAGCCACAATCTGTCCGATTTTACAAAGCCTAATCTTCACCCCATGGTTGATGAACTACGAAAACTACTCAACTAGACCAGCGCAACGCATGGTTGGCGCGTCCGTGGCCCATGCTTTAAGATCGCTTTGGACCCAGGGTTCGAAGGGTCGATCATAGGCGGACCGGAGGACATTGCATGGCAATCAGGGATCCATTCGGCCTGACATTTTCGGGCGCGACAGAGGCAGGTTTTTCAACCTACAGCCAGGCTGTCCATGAATTGCAGTGCTTCGTCGGCGATCCGGTCGCCTCCGTCGATCGTGCTATCGTCGAGGATCCCGGCTTCGTCATGGCGCATGTGTTCAAGGGTTATCTCTTCGGCCTCGCCACCGAGCGAGAGGCAACGGCGGTGGCCATGGCTTGCCATCAGGCGGCGCTGCCGCTTACCGCGACAGCGCACGAGCAGGCGCATGTCTCGGCCCTTGGCCACCTCGCCAATGGACGCTGGCATGATGCCGGCAGCATTCTCGAGGACATTGCCATCGAGAACCCGCGCGACGCGCTGGCGCTGCAGGTCGGCCACCAGATCGATTTCTTCACCGGCAATGCCCGCATGTTGCGCGACCGCATCGCCCGCGCCCTGCCGTCCTGGCAGAGCGGCATGCCCGGCTACCACGCCATCCTCGGCATGCAGGCGTTCGGGCTGGAGGAAATGGGCGACTATGCGCGGGCCGAGATGCTTGGCCGCACTGCCGTAGACATCGAGCCGCGCGACGGCTGGGCGCAGCACGCCGTCGCCCACGTCATGGAGATGCAAAGCCGGCAAAGGGATGGCATCGCCTGGATGCGCGCCAATCCTGAAGCATGGACGAAGGAAAGCTTCCTGCAGGTGCACAATTGGTGGCATCTGGCGCTGTTCCACTATGACCTCGGCGAGATCGACGAGGTGCTGGCGCTCTATGACGGCCCGATCTACGCCGAGCGATCGACACTGGCCCTCAACATGGTCGATGCGTCGGCGATCCTGTGGCGGCTCTATCTCGGCGGCATCGATGTCAGCGACCGCTGGGCAGCGATCGCCGCCAACTGGCGCAAGGCCGGCGCCGGCAACTATGCCTTCAACGATGCCCACGCGATGATGGCCTTTGTCGGCGCCGGCCTCGACGCCCCGGCTCAGACCTTGCTCGAGGCGCAACGCGAGGCCATGCGCGGTAACGATGACAACGTCGCGTTCACCCGGGATGTCGGCCACCCGCTGACACTCGCCATCAAGGCATTCGGCGACGGAAACTACACCGAGACCATGCGCCTGATCCGGCCGATCCGGGCGATCGCCCATCGTTTCGGCGGCAGCCACGCGCAACGCGACGTCATCGACCTGACGCTGATCGAGGCGGCCTTGCGGGCCGGCGACGGCGCGCTGGCCAAGGCGCTTACCGCAGAACGTTCGATGGCTCGACCCGACAGTCCGCTATCCGCGTTGCTTTCGCGTCGTGCAGCCGATTTGTCGGAGAATTGACCGGAAGCGGATCTTGTCTTAAAAACTGGCCAAGCCAGATTTTTTCGAGATCCGAAAAAATTAATGGCATGGGGAGGAAGACATGTATCTCGGGCTCGATCTCGGTACATCGGGCGTCAAGGCGCTGCTCATCGATGCCGGGCAAACCGTCGTCGGCTCCGGCCATGCGTCGCTCGATGTGTCGCGGCCGCATCCCGGCTGGTCGGAACAGGATCCCGCCGATTGGATTCGCGCCTGTGAAGAGGCGATCTCCGCGCTGAGGGCCGGCTATCCGCAACAACTCTCCGCCGTCAAAGGCATCGGCCTTTCCGGTCACATGCATGGCGCGACCCTGCTTGACGCGGCAGACCGGGTGCTGCGCCCTTGCATCCTGTGGAACGATACGCGCAGCCATGCGGAGGCAGCTGCCCTCGACGCCAACCCGCGTTTTCGCGCGTTGACCGGCAACATCGTCTTTCCCGGTTTCACGGCGCCGAAGCTGGCCTGGGTGAAGAACAACGAGCCCGCCATTTTCGCCAAGGTGGCGAAGGTCTTGCTGCCCAAGGATTTCCTGCGGCTCTGGCTTTCGGGCGAGCAC
The DNA here is from genome assembly GCF_024519675.1 of Mesorhizobium sp. Mes31. Lineage (NCBI taxonomy): Bacteria > Pseudomonadati > Pseudomonadota > Alphaproteobacteria > Hyphomicrobiales > Phyllobacteriaceae > Mesorhizobium > Mesorhizobium sp. Mes31. Next base: position 536,383 of record NZ_JALJRL010000001.1, read on the forward strand.
ATTTCGGAAATGTCGGATTCGGCCGGCACCTCCTGGCTCGACGTCGGCGAACGGCGCTGGTCGGCCGAATTGCTCGCGGCGACATCGCTCGACGAAAGGCAGATGCCGTCGCTGGTCGAGGGCACGCAGAAGGCCGGTGCCTTGCGCGCCGAGTTGGCTTCGAAATGGGGCCTGCAGGCCGGCATTCCGATTGCCGGCGGCGCCGGCGACAATGCCGCCTCGGCCTGCGGCATGGGCACGGTCGGCGCCGGCCAGGCCTTTGTCTCGCTCGGCACATCGGGTGTTTTGTTTGCCGCCAATGCTTCCTACCTGCCCAACCCGGCGAGCGCGGTGCATACCTTCTGCCATGCCCTGCCCGACACCTGGCACCAGATGGGCGTCATCCTGTCGGCGACGGATTCGCTGAACTGGCTATCGGAGATCACGGGCAAGGGCGCCGGCGAACTGACCGCCGAGCTCGGCGGTACGTTGAAGGCGCCGAGTGGCGTGTCGTTCCTGCCCTATCTGTCGGGCGAGCGCACGCCCTACAATGATTCCGCCGTTCGCGGCGCGTTCACCGGACTGGCGCATGAATCGAGCCGCGCGGTGCTGACCCAGGCGGTACTGGAAGGCGTTGCCTTCGCCTTCCGCGACAGCCTCGAAGCGCTGGCCAAGGCCGGCACGACATTGACGCGGGTGACGGCGATCGGTGGCGGCTCGCGCTCACGCTACTGGCTGAAGGCGATCGCCACCGCGCTTGGCCTGCCGGTCGACATTCCCGCCGACGGCGATTTCGGCGCCGCCTTTGGCGCGGCCAGGCTCGGCCTGATCGCGGCGACAGGCGCCGATCCGCTCAGCGTCTGCACGGCGCCCGCGACCGATGCGACGATCGAGCCGGACGCCGCGCTCGGCGCGGCCTACGCGGATGCCTATCACCGCTACCGGGCGCTATACCCGGCAATCAAGAGTGTCACGGCGTGAGCGATTTCTCCCCCACGCCGCGGCTTGCCAGCTCACTGTGCGGGCACCTTGTCGAGAAAGCCGGTGACGCTCTTCAGCCGGCCATTCTCGATGACGCCGATGTCGGTGCCTTCGATGACGGAAGGGATGCCTTCCGGGCCGAGATTCCAGGAGAAGCGGATCTTGTCGGCGAAACCATCGGGCGTGCCCTTCAGCGAGAAGCGGAAGCCGGCAAAGCGCTGCTGCACGCCGTCGATGAGTGCCGCGACACCCGCATGGCCATCGCCCTGCATCAGCGGATCGCGATAGCTGACGTCTTCGGTGAAAATCGCCTCGAGCAGGGCTGCGCGGCGATCCGCGTCGCTCTCGTTCCAGGCGGTGATGTAGCCTTCGGCAATCTTGTTGAGGTCGGTCATGGTCTGTCTCCTTTGTTGGCTGGCTTTGACATGAGCCTTTTCGACCGGCGGAAGAACGAAACCAATTACGCCTGAGGTAATCAAGGCGAACTATTCGAGAGGAAGAAAGCCAATGAGCAGCGGATTTTTCGGCGACATCCAGAAGATCAAATACGAGGGTCCGGATTCGACCAATCCGCTCGCCTACCGGTTCTACAATCCGGATGAGGTTGTCGCCGGCAAGCGGCTGGAAGATCATTTGCGCTTTGCCGTCGCCTACTGGCATTCCTTTGCCTGGCCGGGCGGCGATCCGTTCGGCGGCCAGACCTTCGATCGCCCCTGGTTCCCCAAGGCCGGAGGCGTCGACACGATGGAACTGGCCAAGCTCAAGGCCGACGTCGCCTTCGAGATGTTCTCGCTGCTCGGCACGCCCTATTTCTGCTTCCACGATGCCGATGTCCGGCCGGAGGGCAAGGATTTTTCCGAAAGTGCGGCGCGCCTCGATGAGATCGCCGATTATTTCGCCGGAAAGATGAAGCAGACCGGCGTCAAGCTCCTATGGGGCACGGCGAACCTGTTCTCCAATCGCCGCTTCATGTCGGGTGCCGCCACCAACCCCGACCCGGATGTGTTTGCCTATGCGGCGGCGACGGTGAAGCACTGCCTGGACACCACCAAGCGGCTGAAGGGCGAGAACTATGTGCTGTGGGGCGGTCGCGAGGGCTACGAGACGCTGCTCAACACCGACCTGGCCCGCGAGCAGGAGCAGGCCGGCCGCTTCCTCAGCCTCGTCGTCGACTACAAGCACAAGATCGGCTTCAAGGGCACGATCCTGATCGAGCCGAAGCCGCAGGAGCCGACCAAGCACCAGTACGATTACGATGTCGCCACGGTCTATGGCTTCCTCAAGCGCTTCGGGCTGGAGAAGGAAGTCAAGGTCAACATCGAGCAGGGCCACGCCATCCTGGCCGGTCATTCCTTCGAGCACGAGCTGGCGCTGGCCAATGCGCTCGGCATTTTCGGCTCGATCGACATGAACCGCAACGACTATCAGTCGGGCTGGGATACCGACCAGTTCCCCAACAACGTGCCGGAGATGGCGCTGGCCTACTATCAGGTCCTGCAGGCCGGCGGCTTCAAGACCGGCGGCACCAATTTCGACGCCAAGCTGCGCCGCCAGTCGCTCGATCCGCAGGACCTGCTGATCGGCCATATCGGCGGCATGGATTCGTGCGCGCGTGGCCTCAAGGCCGCCGCTCGCATGGTCGAGGACAAGGCGCTGTCGAGCCCGCTGGCCGAACGTTATGCCGGCTGGAGCACGGCCGAGGGCAAGGCGATGCTGTCCGGCAAGCGGACGCTGGAAGAAATCGCCGAGCGCGTCGTCAAGAAGAAGATCGAGCCGCAGCCAAGGTCGGGTCGCCAGGAGCTGCTGGAAAATATCGTCAACCGCTACGTCTGAGAGCGGAAAGCCGTTTCGGACTGTTCTAAGGGCGGCTGGGATGACACACCCTGCCGCCCTGGAACGGGTTTGCGCGAGGCCGTATCGGACGACAAGGTTCTGCCCTTTGCCGCCCTTCAATGACCTCGCTCCTGCCTTCAAACTGCCGTCACGTATCTCCTATAAGGATGCTGCGTGGCGGAGAGGAAGAAGGAGGCGAACCGATATGCAGAACGAACGTGAAATCGACGCCCTGCTTTCACCGGGCGAGGCCGGATCGATCATCGACAGGCTGATGGCAATGCCGCATCCGAAAGATGGTACGCGCCGCTCGAACGAATGGGACCGCGCCGTAGCCAGCCGTTTTGAGACCCATCTTGCCAGACAGATGCGTTCGCAGATCGACGCTGGCTCGGACCGCCGGAACGCGGCCTGATCCTGCCGATTTTGTGCATGTCGTTGCCCCAAAACCGCAATACACTTTTGGGCGACATGCATATCAGCCCCGGCGCAGCCTGACCGGCGCTTCGCCGAAAGCCCGTGAAAAAGCCCTCGAAAACGCCGCGGCGGACGAAAATCCGGTCCGCCCGGCAATATCGGCCATCGCCACTCTGGTGTCGACCACCAGCCTGCGCGCCGCTCCCAGGCGCAGCCTGAGATAATAGGCGCCCGGCGTCTCGCCGATCGACTTACGAAAGATGCTCTCCAGCGTCCGCGCCGTCACGCCGGCACGCTTGGCCACCGCTTCTATGGTGAGCGGCTGGTCGACATGCGCTTCCATCAGCCGGATGGCTTGCGCCAGCCGCGGATCATAGCCGTCGAGCCGGCCGAGCGACACCAGCGGCTGCGCGTCCGTCGCGGCTCGGGCCTGGTCGTAGATGAAGACGCTGGCGACATCCAGCGCGACGGCCATGCCGAGCCGCGTGCGAATGAGGTGCAGCATCAGGTCGAAGGTCGGCGAAGCGCCGCCCGAGGTAAAGACAGGCCCGTCGATGACATAGCGGTCGGGACGGACATCGACGCCGGGAAAGGCCGACGAAAAATCCTCCATGTCTTCCCAGTGGGTGGTGGCGCTGCGCCCTTCCAGCAGGCCAGCACGCGCCACCAGCCAGGTGCCGGCCTCGACGCCGCCGCACGCGCGTGCTGCGCGCGCGGCGCGGCGCAGGCCCGACAGAAGAGTCGAGGTCGCATAATTCTGGGTGCCGAAACCGGCGACGACGACAAGAACATCGGTTGGCTCGGTCGCATCGAAACGGCCACTGACCGCCACTGGCAGGCCGCAAGTGGTGACCGGAGCCTCGCCGGTCACCGAGACCAGTTTGAAATCGAACAAGGTCTCGCCGGAAATGCGGTTGGCGGCGCGCAGCGGGTCGACGGCCGACGCAACGCACATGATGGACGAGCCGGAAAACACCAGCAGCGTCACCTTGAGTGGCGAGCGCTCGGCGCGAAAGATTGTCGGCTTTTCGCTTTTGATCATGAGAGCTTCGTAAAACGCAAAACAGTTTCCGGCAAGTCAGTCATTGTTGGCTCGTTCTGGTGCATGTCGTTACCCCAAAACCGGTTTCCCACTTTTGGGCGACATGCATGGCTATCTCGATTGGGAGGATTTTCGATGCCGCTCGCGATGAACCGTGAGGTTTTCATTACCTGTGCCGTGACCGGGTCCGGCGGCTCGCAGGATCGCAGCCCGCATGTGCCACGCTCACCCAAGCAGATCGCCGATTCGGCCATCGACGCGGCCAAGGCGGGCGCCGCGATCGTCCACTGCCATGTCCGCGATCCCGAAACCGGCAAGCCGCGGCGCGACGTGCATCTCTACCGCGAAGTGACCGAGCGCATCCGCGCGGCAGACGTCGACGTCATCCTGAACCTGACCGCCGGCATGGGCGGCGACATGGTGTTCGGCTCGCCCGAGGCGCCGCTGCCGCTCAACGAAAAAGGCACCGACATGGGCGGCGCCACCAACCGCATGGAACATGTACGCCAGTGCCTGCCGGAAATCTGCACGCTCGACTGCGGCACCATGAACTTCGCCGAAGCCGACTATGTGATGACCAACACGCCCGGCATGCTGCGCGCCATGGGCGGCATGATGACGGCGCTCGGCGTCAAGCCGGAGATCGAGGCTTTCGACACCGGCCATCTGTGGTTCGCCAAGCAGCTGGTCGAGGAAAAGGTGCTCAATCCCGATGCGCTGGTGCAGCTCTGCATGGGCGTGCCGTGGGGTGCGCCTGACGACCTCAACACCTTCATGGCCATGGTCAACAATGTGCCGTCGACCTGGAACTGGTCGGCCTTCGCCATCGGCCGCAACCAGATGGCCTATGCCGCCGCGGCGGTGCTGGCCGGCGGCAATGTCCGCGTCGGCCTCGAAGACAATCTGTGGCTCGACAAGGGCGTGCTGGCGACCAACGCGCAACTGGTCGAGCGCGCCGCCAGCATCGTCACCAATCTGGGCGCCAGGATCCTCGGGCCAGAGGATGTGCGCAAGAAGCTGAACCTGACCAAGCGGGCACCGATAGCTGCATAATTGGGGGGAGTCGCAGATGACAACCGTCAAGTTCACCGCGATGAAGGATGGCGACAGGGACGACTATGAGTTCCTGACCGCCCATGAAATCGACTATGCGGCCAGGACCGGTGAGCGGCTGCTCGACGCGCTGGTGCAGTTGGACGAGGGCCTGTCGGGCTACAAGATCACCCGGCTCGGCCATTCGCTGCAGGCGGCGACGCGCGCCTGGCGCGACGGCGCCGACACCGACTGGATCGCCTGCGCGCTGCTGCATGACATCGGCGACATCTACGCGCCCTACAATCACGACGAATACGCCGCTTCGATCCTGAAACCCTTCGTGCGCGAGCAATGCACCTGGGTGGTGGAGAAGCACGGCGACTTCCAGCGCCTCTACTACGCCCATCATCTTGGCGGCAATCGCCATGCCCGCGACCGTTTTGCCGGCCATGCCTATTTCGACGACTGCGACCAGTTCTGCGAACGCTGGGACCAGTCGAGCTTCGACCCCGGCTACGATACGCTGCCGATCGAATTCTTCCGGCCCTTCGTGCTCGAGGTCTTTGCCCGCATGGCCTACGACCCCTCGGTCATCCGCGCCGGCGAGCGCGTGCCTCTGACAGATCCCCAAACAGCCACGACAAGAACCGGAGCTTCCGCATGAGCATCATCAACAAGGCAGCCGCCATCGGCGGCGGTGTCATCGGCGCCGGCTGGGTGGCGCGCCTGCTGCTCAATGGCATTGACGTGTCGATCTTCGATCCCGATCCGGAAGCGTCGCGCAAGGTCTCGGAAGTGATGAAGGGCGCACGCCGCGCCTACAAGCAGATGGTTCCAGGCGGCTTGCCCAAGGAAGGCAAGCTGACCTTCGCCAAGACCATCGCCGAGGCGGTGGCCGATGCCGACTTCATCCAGGAAAGCGTGCCGGAGCGGCTCGACCTCAAGCACCGCGTGCTGGCCGAGATCGATGCCCATGCGCCGGCCAACGCCATTGTCGGCTCGTCGACCTCCGGCATCAAGCCGACCGACATGCAGGTGGCGATGAAGAAGCATCCGGAGCGGCTGGTCGTCGGCCATCCGTTCAACCCGGTCTATCTCCTGCCACTGGTCGAGATCGTCGGCGGCGAGCAGACCTTTCCCGAGGCGATCGAGGTCGCCAAGGAGATCTACGCCTCGATCGGCATGAAGCCTGTCGTCATCCGCAAGGAGATCGAGGCCTTCGTCGGTGACCGTCTGCTGGAGGCGGCATGGCGCGAGGCGCTGTGGCTGATCAAGGACGGCATCTGCACGGTCGAGGAACTCGACGACATCATGCGCTATGGCTTCGGCCTGCGCTGGGCGCAGATGGGCATGTTCCAGGTCTATCGCGTCGCCGGCGGCGAGGCCGGCATGCGCCACTTCATGGCGCAGTTCGGCCCGTGCCTGAAATGGCCATGGACCAAGCTGATGGACGTGCCGGAGTTCAACGACGAGCTGGTCGACCTGATCGCCACGCAGTCGGACGACCAGGCGCATGGCCTGTCGATCCGCGAGCTGGAAAAAATCCGCGACGACAATCTGGTCGCGATCATGGACGCGCTGTCCAAGCAGAACAAGGGCAAGGGCTGGGGCGCCGGCGCCTTGCACAAGGACTACACCAGGCAGTTGGCCAAGCTGGCGGCGAAGAAGCCGACGGCTTCCAAGGCGGCCGAGAAGGCCAAGGCTTCCAAGCCGGTGAAGAAAGCCGAGAAGCCGAAGAAAAAGACCGGCAAGAAGAAAGGCTGAGACCATGGATTTCGGTCTGTCGGAGGAACAGAGGCTCATTGTCGAGACGACGCGCGCCTTCGTCGAGAACGAGCTTTATCCGCATGAGCGCGAGGTGGAACGCACGGGCGTGCTGCGCCGTGAGCTGATCGAGGAGCTCAAGGCCAAGGCGATCGAGGCCGGGCTCTACGCCGCCAACATGCCGGCCGACGTTGGCGGCGCGGGCCTGGATACAGTGACCTGGCTGCTCTACGAAAAGGAGCTTGGCCGCGCCAACTACGCGCTGCACTGGACCTGCGTCGCGCGGCCTTCCAACATCCTTTTGGCCGGCACGCCGGAGCAGCGCGAGAAATACCTTTTCCCATGCATCCGTGGTGAAAAATGGGACTGCCTGGCGATGACCGAGCCGGGCGCCGGCTCCGACCTGCGCGGCATGAAGGCGACCGCCGTGCAGGATGGCGACGACTGGGTGCTGAACGGCACCAAGCACTTTATCTCCCATGCCGACCTTGCCGATTTCGCCATCGTGTTCATGGCGTCAGGCGAGGAAGAGTCCGCGCGTGGAAAACGCAAGAAGATCACCGCCTTCTTCGTCGACAAGGGCACCAAGGGTTTTACCGTCCGCGACGGCTACCGCAATGTTTCGCATCGCGGCTACACCAACGCCATCCTGGAATTCGACGATTGCCGCTTGCCGGCAAGCCAGGTGCTCGGCGAAGTGCACAAGGGTTTCGATGTTGCCAATTCCTGGCTCGGCGCCACCCGCTTGCAGGTCGGCGCCACCTGTCTCGGCCGTGCCGAGCGGGCGCTTGGCCACGCCGTCGAATATGCCGCGCAGCGCCAGCAGTTCGGCCAGCAGATCGGCAAATTCCAGGGCGTGTCGTTCAAGCTCGCCGACATGGCGACCGAACTGAAGGCCGCCGACCTGATGGTGTTCGAAGCCGGCTGGAAGTACGATCAGGGAACCGTCACCGACCAGGACATGGCCATGGCCAAGCTGAAGGCCACCGAAATGCTCGCCTTCGTCGCCGACGAGGCGATCCAGATCCATGGCGGCATGGGGCTGATGGACGATCTGCCGCTGGAGCGCATCTGGCGCGACGCGCGTGTCGAGCGCATCTGGGAAGGCACGTCGGAAATCCAGCGCCACATCATTTCGCGGGCGCTGCTGCGCCCGTTTGGAGCCTGATAATGCACAAGCTAGAGCGTCTCCTGCGGCCGAAGTCGATCGCCGTCTTCGGCGGTGCGCAGGCCGCGGCTGTCGTCGCGCAATCGATCAAGATGGGCTTTGCCGGTGAGATCTGGCCTGTGCATCCGACCAAGGACGAGGTTGCCGGCCGCAAGGCCTATCGTTCGGTGGCCGAGCTGCCCGGCGCGCCCGACGCCGCCTTTGTCGGCGTCAACCGGCACCTGACCATCGAGGTGATCAAGGCACTGGCCGAACGCGGCGCCGGCGGTGCCGTCTGCTTTGCCGCCGGCTTCCTCGAGACCGAGGCTTATGACGATGACGGCCAGCGGCTGCAGGCTGAACTGGTCGCGGCGGCGGGCTCGATGCCGATCATCGGGCCGAACTGCTATGGCCTGATCAACTATGCCGACGGCGCGCTTCTGTGGCCCGACCAGCATGGCGGCATCAGGCTGGCCGAGGGCGGCCGTGGCGTCGCCATCATCACCCAGTCATCCAACATCGCCATCAACATGACGATGCAGAAGCGCGGCCTGCCGATCGCCTTTTTGATGACCGCCGGCAACCAGGCGCAGACCGGCCTGTCCGAAATGGCGCTCGGCCTGATCGAGGACGAGCGGGTCACGTCGCTCGGCCTGCATATCGAGGCCTTCGATTCGGTAGCCGGCTTCGAGAAGCTGGCGGCGCGGGCGCGAGAACTGAAGAAGCCGATCATCGCCATGAAGGTCGGCCGCTCCGAACAGGCGCGGCAGGCGACCGTCTCGCACACCGCCTCGCTCGCCGGCTCGGACGCGGCATCGGGCGCCTTCCTGAAGCGGCTCGGCATCGCGCGTGTCGATTCGATCCCCGCCTTCATCGAAGCGCTGAAGCTTCTGCACATCACCGGTCCGCTGCCCGGCTATCGGCTGTCGTCGATGAGTTGCTCGGGTGGCGAGGCATCGGTGATGGCCGACAGCGCCGAAGGGCGCTGGGTCAACTTCCCTGAACTGACCGACAAGCACCGCGCGCATGTCAAATCGACGCTCGGGCCGCTGGTGGCGGTGGCCAACCCGCTCGACTACCACACCTTCATCTGGAACAACGAGCCGGCAATGACCGCCACCTTCACCGCCATGGTGTCGGGCGGTTTCGACCTCAACATGCTGGTGCTCGACTTCCCCCGCCCAGACCGCTGTTCCGACACCGACTGGTGGGCGACGCTGCGCGCCTTCGAATCGGCGCTGAAGACCAACAAGGCGCAAGGCGCGATCGTGTCATCGCTGCCGGAGAATTTGCCGGAAGAGTACACGGCCGGGCTGATGGCACGCGGCATGGTGCCGTTGTTCGGTATTTCCGAGGCGATGGACGCCGCCCAGGCGGCCGCCTTCATCGGCTGGGCGTGGCTCGAGCCGCAGGCACAGCCGATCGACACCTCGGCCGCCGGCGCACCCGGCGGCGAGCACGTCACCCCTGACGAGGCCGAGGCGAAGGCACGGCTGATCAGAGCGGGCCTGCCGGTGCCGAAAGGTGAACGCGCCGGCAATGCGGTCGAGGCGGTGATCTCGTCGATGGCGCTCGGCTTTCCGGTAGCGCTGAAGGCGCTGGGCGTTACCCACAAATCCGAGGTCGGGGCGGTGCGGCTCAATCTCAAGGACGCCGAATCCGTCAGCACGGCGGCGCATGACTTGCTGCCGCTCGGCACCGGGCTCTATGTCGAGCGCATGGTGCGCGACGGTGTCGCCGAACTGATCGTCGGCTTCACCCGCGATCCGATGTTCGGCGCGGTGATGACGCTGGGCACCGGCGGCGTGCTGGTCGAGCTGTTGCGCGACAGCATCACGCTGATGCTGCCCGCAACCCGCGACGACATCGAGGCGGCGTTGCGCGGTCTGAAACTCTATCCGCTGCTCGAAGGCTATCGCGGCCGGCCGAAGGCCGATGTCGCGGCGGCCATCGACGCCATTTCGGGCATTGCCGCCTTCGTCCAGAAGAATGCCGGCGAGATCGAGGAACTCGACATCAACCCGCTGATCGTCTGCGCCGAGGGCAAGGGCGCCTGGATCGCCGACGCGCTGCTGGTGCTGGGAGACAAGAAGAATGGCTGACGTCATCACCACTCGCCGCGAGGGCACGATCCTCGAGGTCACGCTCGACCGGCCCAAGGCCAATGCCATCGACCTGAAGACGTCGCGGCTGATGGGCGAGACCTTCAAGGCGTTCCGCGACGACCCCACCTTGCGCGTTGCCATCGTCAAGACCGCTGGCGACAAGTTCTTCTGCGCCGGCTGGGACCTCAAGGCGGCTGCCGGCGGCGATGCGGTCGATGGCGACTATGGCGTTGGCGGCTTTGCGGGTCTGCAGGAACTGCGCGACCTCAACAAGCCGGTCATCGCCTGCGTCAACGGCATGGCGGTCGGCGGCGGCTTCGAGCTGGCGCTGTCCTGCGACCTCATCTACGCCTCCGATCACTCGTCGTTCGCGCTGCCCGAAATCCGGGCCGGCACGCTGGCCGACGCGGCGACGATCAAACTGCCGAAGCGCATCCCCTATCATGTCGCCATGGACCTTTTGCTCACCGGACGCTGGATGGATGTCGCCGAGGCGCATCGCTGGGGCCTGGTCAACGAAGTACTGCCCAGGGAGAAGCTCGAGGACCGCGTCTGGGAGATCGCACGGCTGCTCGCCAGCGGCCCGCCGCTGGTGTTTGCCGCGATCAAGGAAACGGCGCGGGTGGCCGAGGCGCTCAGCTTCCAGGATGCGATGAACCGGGTGACGCGGCGCCAACTGCCGACGGTCGATGCCCTCTACGGTTCCGAGGACAATATGGAAGGCTTTCGCGCCTTCGCCGAGAAGCGCGATCCGGTGTGGAAGGGGAAGTGACCCACTTTACCCTTCCCTCGATGGGGAGGGTCGGACCGAAGGTCCGGGGTGGGGTGGACGCGCCACCACCCCCACCCGCCGCTTCGCGGCGACCTCCCCCATCAAGGGGGAGGTAAAGGAGTTCCATGACCGACTACAAAACCCTCATCGACGCCGAGACCTGGGCCTTCATCGAACGGACCAATTCCTACTATCCGCCCGATACGATCGACTACACGATCGCGCAGCAGCGCCAGATCTACGACCGCATGTGCCGCGAATTCTTTGCCGGCTATCCCGAAGGGGTCACGGTCGAAACCGCTGCCATTGCAACGCCCACGCACGACATCCCGGTCCGCATCTACCGAAAAACCCCGCAACCCGTAGCGACGGTGCTCTATTTCCATGGCGGCGGCTTCATCCTCGGCGGGCTGGACAGCCATGACGATGTCTGCGCCGAGCTCTGCGCCCGTACCGGTCATGAGGTGGTCTCGGTCGACTACCGGCTGGCGCCGGAACATCTGCATCCGGCCGCTTTCGACGACGTGATGAGCGCCTTCGAGTGGGCGGCGACAACCCGCAATCACCCCATTCTGCTTTGCGGCGACAGCGCCGGCGGCAATCTTGCCGCTGCCGTCAGCCACGCAACACGCGGCAACGCGAAAAGGCCGGTCGGCCAGGTGCTGATCTATCCCGGCCTCGGCGGTGATCGGTCAAAGGGATCCTATCTCAGGCATGCCGAAGCGCCGATGCTGACCATGCGAGATCTCGAATTCTACAAGCACATCCGCACCGGCGGGCAGGACCGCAGCGGCGACGCGACACTCGCGCCGCTTGCCGACACCGACTTCTCAAACCTGCCGCCGACGGTGCTTGTCACCGCGCAATGCGACCCGCTGTCTTCAGATGGCGAGACCTACCGCGACCGGATCGTCGCGGCAGGCGGGCGCGCCACCTGGTTCGAGGAACCGGGGCTGGTGCATGGCTATCTCAGGGCCCGGCACACGGTTGGCCGCGCCCGCGCGAGCTTTACCCGGATCGTCGATGCGGTAGCCGCCCTTGGCAAGGGCGCCTGGCTCTGGTGAGCGATTTTCCCCTCCCGTGAGAGATGATGGCACTGGCATGATCCGATGCGGACTCACCACGCCGGAATGCTTTCGCTTGGCTTGACACTCAAGTTATTAATATGCAGACTGCATACATATTGTTGAAACAAAGCCGGATAACCTCATGCAACGCTTGCCGCTGATCGCTGCCTTTGTCGAGCCTTTCGACCTGCTCCGCTGCATCTCGCCGCTGCCGCGTCATCAACAGGGACGACGCATCGAGGGGCCGAAGCCGGATCGCCGCGAGAGCCTCGCGCCCCGGATACGGACACCGAAGTGACGCGAGGCACCGCCTGAGCGCTGGCATAGGCCGAGGCGCAACGCGGCGCTCAGCTTGATGGCACCGCGATCGGTTCGCACGAGGCGCAATGCAGAGCCGGCAGACCAACCCGCGGTGACCGACAGCAAGGAAATCGCAGACATGACCAGACTCGGAGGTGCGTTGGCGCTTCATCTTCGGCGCATCTGTCGACACGGATGACTATCGCGACCGCCCCCTGCCGCGAACACCATTGGCGGGATGGCGGCCACAGACCAGACCAGACAGGCTGGAGCGCCCACGTCCCGATTGTCGCGGCGGAACGGCAGGACGCCCTCGTGTGACTGCATCGAGCCGCGCCCCCGCGCGGCCGGATCCCTGTTCGAGAGCGCGGCCGACATATGCGGCATATATAATTCAGGCCAGAACCTGCTCTCGAATTCCTATGCGGCCAGCGACTATGTAATTCCGGCCGCCGCTTGATTGGCGGCCGGAACGACAATCTGGCTTCGAACGAACATGAGATTAAATTCAGTCTGGCTGACCTCAAAGGAAAGCCGCAGGGTGCCGACGGAGTATTTCGTCCTGGCAAACCTGAGGGAGCAGGGAGCAGTCATCGGCCGACTCGCCGGCCATCCGATCGCCGACACCGTCGTCGATGCGAGGGGACGGCGATATCATTTTGTCGGCGTTGCGCCGCGTGACCGCAGCGGGCGCTTCGATGTCGAAGCGCTCCGCGCCGGCGAATGGATCGTCCAGCCGGGATTGGTCTATGCCGCCGATGGCGAGGGGCGCAAGCCGCTGTCAGAACTGGCGCTGCGCATTCGCGGCCGCCACCGGTCCTGACCGCGCGATACTGAATCCAGCCTCGCTCAGCTCCAACATCGCCTCCCGGATCGCGGTCGCGGTTTCGGGGCGAACAGCTGTCATCGGCAGGCGAACATCCGGACTTAGTCCCAGCGCCAGGCTCAGTGCATATTTTACTGGCACCGGATTGCTCTCCAGTTCAAGCGCCGCGATCAGCGGCCGCAAGCGGTGATGGATGGCCCGGGCGGTGTGGTGGTCGCCTTGCCTGCAGGCATCGTGCATCTCGACACACAGCCGTGGTGCAACGTTGGAGACCACGGAGATAGTGCCACGCCCGCCCATCGTGTTGAAGCCGAACGACGTCGCATCTTGGCCGGACAGGCAGATGAAACGGCGCCGCAGCACCGCCGGAAGCGAGGATAGCCGGCTCAGATCGCCGGTGGCATCCTTGATGCCGACGATGTTTGGGATCCGCGCCAGCCGTTCGATCGTCTCCTCGGACAGGTCAACGCCGGTCCGTGTCGGTACATTGTAGACGATGATCGGTATCCTGACCTTGGCCGCGACAGCTTCGAAGTGGCGAAAGATCCCTTCCTGGCTCGGTCGGTTGTAGTAAGGCGTCACGATCAGGGCAGCGTCGGCGCCAAACGCTTCGGCGGCTGTCGAGAAGGCAATCGTCGTCTCGGTGCTGTTGGTGCCGGTGCCGGCGATAACAGGCACCCTGCCGCCGGCAATCTTCACGCAGAGCGCGATGATGTCGAGGCGCTCCTCCCACGACAGCGTCGGGGCCTCACCTGTGGTGCCGCACGGGACCAGCCCGTTGATCCCTTGTTCGATCTGCCAACGCAGCAGCGTGGTCAGTTGCTTCAGATCGACCTCGCCGTCGGTGAATGGCGTGACCAGCGCGGTCATCGCCCCGGTCAGGCGCAGTCGTGCTTGTTCGGGTGTCATGAGAGTCTCCTGGGTGATTTCTTGGATGCACCGTCTGTTCGAGGTGCGAGGAAAGCAGGGCCGACAGCACCGCGGCAGCCAGATCCATATGATCCGCTTCGGCTATGCCGGCCCCTGCCGACGTGATTTGAATGGAACAAAACCAGCGCTCTCCGGTCCTGCAGATGGCCGACACCGAACGCTTTGGCTTCGACGAAGCGACGAGCAGGAAGACGGCGTCGAGCGTGGCGCCGGCCTCGACCAGACCGGCAAATCGCCGGCCTTGTCGGGACGCCCTGTCGAGCGACAGGGTGCGTGCCGCCTCCCAAAGTTGGTGTTCGAGCAGCCTGTTGACAGGCGCAAGACGGTTCTGCAGGTCAGCCAGATCGGCAGGGTTGAGTCCAGAAATGTTGGAATTGTTCATGGCCACATCGTTCCGATCAGGACGGAACCAGGCGCGTGGGTCAGTTGAACAGGGACAGCCGGACGCTTGCCGGAGCGAAGCGTATCGCGCCGGCCTGGTGGCCGGTTTCCATGGTGGCGAAACGCACCGCGGAACTCCTGTCGGCAAAGACGCCGCCGGTCAGCCCTTCTTCATCGCGCGCGATCCAATGACCTTCGCCGTCACGCCCGACCACGAAACGATGAAGAGCGTTTCCAGCCGGGGACGTATGGGAACTAGGCATGATATTCTCCTTGGCGGTCCGCGATCACGAAACCAACGCGGCGACCATGGCGGCGGCAAGTAAGGCGCCGCCAACCAGGAACCACCAGGCGTATGTGAACGGCGCGACGCCGGCGGCCGGCCGGCGATTGCTGTTGGCGGCACGCCTGATCTGCTCGAGTTGCGAGGCCGGCAGCGGACGATGGGTGGGCAGATAGAGCCCGTCTGAGAGGAACATCGGAGACTTCCTTCTTTCTGTAACCGCCGCCACGAGGTGGCGGCCGCCTGCAGCGGCTCAGGACCGGCTGCACTCCGAAAGATAAAAGCATTGGCATTTGTATTCGAGGCGGCTCAAAACTGAAAAATATAAAAAAGTCATATGTTTATCGCCCGGGCGTATGTGGAACCCAGGCCCGAAAATCAGGCCGCGATGGTGTCGTTTCACGCCACCGAGGCGGCCGCTGCCCGACCGGCGCTGCGGCCGGAAAAGATGCAGCCGCCGAGGAACGTGCCTTCGAGCGCCGCATAGCCATGCACGCCGCCGCCGCCGAAACCGGCGGCCTCGCCGACGGCATAGAGCCCCGCGACCGGCTGGCCATCGGCACCCAGCACGCGGCTGTCGAGATCGGTCTGCAGGCCACCCAGCGTCTTGCGAGTCAGGATGTTGAGGCGGACCGCGATCAGCGGGCCGTTTGCCGGGTCGAGCATCTTGTGCGGCCTGGCCGTGCGGATCAGCCGGTCGCCGAGATAGGCGCGTGCACCGCGCAGAGCGGTGATCTGCATGTCCTTGGAGAACGGATTGTCGAGCTGCCGGTCGCGGGCGCGGATCTCACGCTCGACCTGGGCGAGTTCGAGCAGCGGCTCGCCGCCGGCCAGCGCGTTCATGCGGGCGACCAGTGTCGGCAGGTCGGCCTCGACAATAAAGTCCTCGCCCTTCTCCATGAACGCCTTCACCGGACCCGGAATGCCTGACGTGGCACGGCCGAGCACCTGGCGCCAGCTCTTGCCGGTCAGGTCGGGGTTCTGTTCGGAGCCCGACAGCGCGAACTCCTTCTGGATGATCTTCCTGGTCAGGATGAACCAGGAATAATCGAAGCCCGTCTTCATGATGTGGGAGAGCGTGCCCAGCGTGTCGAAGCCGGGATAGAGCGGCACCGGCAGGCGCTTGCCGCGCGCGTCGAGCCACAGTGATGACGGGCCGGGCAGGATGCGGATCGCATGGTCGGTCCAGATCGGCGCCCAGTTCTTGATGCCCTCGACATAGTGCCACATGCGGTCGCGGTTGATGATCGAGCCGCCCGCCTGTTCCGCGATCGCCAGCATGCGGCCGTCGACATGGTCGGGCACGCCCGTGATCATGCGCTTCGGTGCCGCGCCCAACCGCTGCGGCCAATTTTCACGGACCAGCTGATGGTTGCCGCCGATGCCGCCGGACGCGACGATCACCGCTTGCGCCTGGAGCTCGAAATCGCCTGATATTTCGCGCGAGCTCTTGTGGCCCCGCTCGACGGTGCTTGGCTGCAGGACATCGCCGCGCACGCCGGTTATCGTCGCGCCCGTCCGCGTCAGTTCATTGACCCGGTGACGAAACCGGAAGCTTATCAATCCACGCTTCTGCGCCTCGCGCACGCGCAGGACAAAAGGCTCGAGCACGCCGGGGCCGGTGCCCCAGGTGATGTGGAAGCGCGGCACCGAATTGCCATGGCCGATGGCATTGCCGCCACCGCGCTCGGCCCAGCCGACCACCGGAAAGAACTTCAGGCCGCGCTGCACGAGCCAGGAGCGCTTCTCGCCGGCGGCAAAGCCGACATAGGCCTCCGCCCATTTGCGCGGCCAGAAATCTTCCGGCCGGTCGAAGGCGGCGGTGCCCATCCAGTCCTCGAGCGCCAGGTCATGCGAGTCGCGGATGCGCATGCGCCGCTGCTCGGGCGAATCGACGAGGAAAAGGCCGCCGAACGACCAGAACGCCTGGCCGCCCAGCGACTGCTCCGGCTCCTGGTCGACGATGACGATTTTCTTGCCGACCTCGGCCAGCTCGGCGGCGGCAACCAGCCCGGCAAGGCCGGCGCCGACAATGATCACGTCCGCGTCGTCAGCCATTTTTCCTCCCAGAATTAGCCGGCTATTTCAATGCAGAGATTCAGACTGTCTCCCAGCTGCCGTCCTTGCCGCCGGCGCGGAAGATGGCGTCGATGACCTTCTGGTTGAGCACGGATTCTTCCAGCGTGAAGACGCGCTCCTTGCCACCCTGTGCTGCCCGCGCGAACGTCTCGACCTCCAGCCGGTACTGCTGCGTGCCGGGAAAGCGGAACACTTGCGCCTCGGTGTGGTTCTGGTTGTGCAGTTCGACGCGGTGATGGTCGTAGAGCCCGGCGTTGAAGGGCGAGAACACCTCGATGAACCCCTTCTCGCCGTGGAACACCATCACCTGGCGCGCCGCCATCTGCGTCGACAGGTAGAAGGACAGTTCGAAGTCGCCGAAATCGGCGCGGATCGAGGAGTAGATGTCGGTGCCGAATTTCTTGTCGCGCTCGATCGTCGCCTGCACGCGCAGCGGCTCCTTGCCGGTGGAAAAGCGCGTCGACACGGTCGGGTAGACGCCGATGTCGGGCAGCGCGCCGCCGCCGAGATCGAGCTGGTTGCGCATGTTGTTGGGGTCGACATTGTAGTAGGAGAACGCGCCCTGCACATGGCGCAGCCGGCCGATGGCGCCGCTGGCGATGAGGTCGCGCACCTTGATCCATTGCGGGTGGTAGATGACCATGAAGGCTTCGCAGACCAGCACCTTCCTGGCGTCGCGCAGCTTGATCAGGGGCGCGATGTCCTTGGCGTCGAGCGCCAGCGGCTTTTCGACCAGCACATGCTTGCCGGCTTGGATAGCCTTTGCCGTCCATTCGACATGCTGCGACGTCGGCAGCGGGATATAGACGCCGTCGACCTCGTTTGAGGCGAGCAGGTCTTCATAGGAGCCGAAGGCATGGCGCGCGCCGAAGCGCTCGGCCAGCGCCTTGGCCTTCGACAGGTCGCGGCTGGCGATCGCCGCCAGCACGCCATTCTCGGCCTCGACCATCGCCGGCAACAAATGCTCGCGGCCGATCTTGGCCGTCGACAAAACACCCCATCGGAACATCACGCTTCTCCATGTCGATTACAGGCGACGAGGTTTGCCCGAAATCGATGGAAAAGCCAATGCGCAGTGCTGGTTCCTCGCCCCCGCAAAGCGGGAGAGAGGAAGCAGGCCGCGTTCAGCCCCGCCTGCCGGTCAGCGTCATGTCGAAGTCGACGATGTTCGAATAGATGGGCGTGCCGACATCCATGCCATAGCGTGACCTGAGCACCTTGCCGGTGACGTGGAATTTGATCGCGCCGGCCTTCAGCCCGCCCAGCTCCGCAGTGAATTTTTCCGGGAAAGTCCTGCCGCGCGCCGTCAGCCGGCCGGTGACCAGCGCCGTGGTGTCGCTGGTTCGTGTCACGCTGGTCGAGCGGAACTGGATTTCCGGGCTGTTGGCGGCGTCGAACACCGCGTCGGAGCGCAGGAAGGCGTCGATGCGGCCCTGGCCGGTTCCGACGCTTTCGGGAAAGATGGTGAAGTTGACCTGCGAGCGAGCGACGTCGCTGTTGTCGATGCGGATCGAGCCCTTGAAGCGGGCGAAGCCGCCATCGAGGCCGCCGCCCCCGACCTTGCCGATGGAAAATCGGATGCTGGAGCTGGCCGGACTGATCGAGTAGCTGCCGGCGGCGTCGCCGAGCGCGACGGCCGCGAAGACAGGCATGGCAAGGCAAGCGGCAACCGCCGCAAATCCAGGGATGCGCGCAAACATGGGAGTGTTCCTTTTTGGAGGCAACGCTTTTCGCGTCCTCGCCCCAGGAACGAACGAACTGCCCGTTCTATTCCCCGCCTGACGAAGGTGTGATCATGCGGGTAAGCACATTGTCCCTGAGCCGGAAATGATGACGTAGCGCGGCGGCGACATGCAACACGACCAGGGCGATGCCGGCATAGGCGAGATACCAGTGCGCCGCCGCCCAAAAGCTTTCAGCCGCGTCCGATTCGACCAATGGCAGGTTCGGCATGACGAAAAGATTGAACGGCATGCTGGGGATTTCCAGCATCGACACAGAGACCAGAGCCCAGCCGGACAAGGGCAGAGCGATTTGAAAGGCATAGAGCGCGAGGTGGGCGAGCGGCGCGGCCCGGCGCTCCAAGGCTCCTACCGAGCGGGGCAGCGCCGGCGCCGCATTGCCAAGCCGCCAGGCGATGCGCAGGGTCACCAGCCCGAGCAGCAGAAAGCCGAAGGATTTGTGCAACTGGATCAGTTCGAAGGCGGTGCGCTGGCTGGCAAGCCGCACCATGATGAAGCCGAGTACGAACTGGCCGACGAAGATCAGCGCAATCAGCCAATGGAGAAGGATTGTGCCCCAGCCGTAGCGGGTCGTGCTGTTTGTGATCGATGCAGGCATGGGGCGTGAACGAGCACGATGCCGGTTTTCTTCCACCCTTCCCTCGGGGAGGGTCGCGCTCTTATTCGCCCACCTTGAAGAAATCGACAAGGGCGCGCAGCGCCGGGCGCATCTGGCGGCGGCTTGGATAGTAAACAAAGAACCCGTCGAAGGGCGGGCACCAGTCCTCCAGCACACGGACAAGCTGGCCGTCGGCGATGGCATCGCGAACATAGTCCTCGAACACGAAGGCCAGGCCGGCGCCGTCGACCGCCGCCCTGGCGATGAGGTGATCCTCGTCGAGGATCAGTGGCCCCTGCGCGGCAAACTCGATCTCCTCGCCGTCCTTCTCGAATTCCCAGCGGTAGAGAATGCCGCTGGAAAAACGGAAGCGAATGCAGCGGTGTCTGGCCAGATCGTGCGGATGCGATGGTTTGGGCATGGTCGCGAAATAGGACGGCGCGCCGACGACGGCGCCACGCAGATTGGGCCCGATGCGCACAGCGATCATGTCGCGCTGCAGGCTTTCGCCAAGCCGCACGCCGGCGTCGAAACCGCCTTCGACGACATCGGTGAAGCGATCCTCGATGATGATCTCCAGCACGATCTCGGGAAAGGCCTGGGCAAAGGCACCGAGCCGCGGCGTCAGCGCCAGGTGGGCTGCGGTGCGTGGCACGGTCAGCCTGAGATTGCCGGCCGGCCGGTCGCGCGCCTCGATCGCCGTCTCCAGCGCCACATCGATCTCCGACAGCGCTGGCCGCAGCCGCTCGAGCAGCTGCGCTCCTGCCTCGGTCGGCGCGACGCTGCGCGTGCTGCGCGCCAGCAGCCGCACGCCAAGCCGTGCCTCAAGCCTGGAAACCGAGTGGCTGACCGCCGACGGTGCTATGGCCAATTCCCTGGCGGCGCCGCGAAAGCTGCCGCATTGGGCGACCGTCGCCAGCACGGCCAACTGGGAAAGATGCGCTCGGTTCATTGATCTATTTTTTGGAACAGCCCGTGCACATGAGAGCCGATTATCGAACGTATGGCAAGGCGCTATCTCTGTCGCATCACAACAAGGAGACGCGTGATGCAAACCCGCAAGCTAGGACCTGAACTGAACGTCTATCCCGTCGGCCTCGGCTGCATGGGCATGAGCTTCGTCTATGGCGGCCAGCCGGAAGCCGAGGCGATCGCCACCTTGCACCGCGCCGTCGATATCGGCGTCAATTTCTTCGACACCGCGGAAGTCTACGGTCCCTACGAGAACGAGATCCTGATCGGCAAGGCACTGAAGTCGGTGCGCGACAAGGTGACGATCGCCACCAAGTTCGGCTTCAGGATCCTGGAGGAAGGCATAGGCACCGGGCGCATGGCCGGCGTCGACAGCCGTCCCGAGCACGTCAAGGCGGTCGCCGAGGCCTCGCTGAAGCGGTTGGGCACCGACGTGATCGACCTCTACTATCAGCACCGTGTCGATCCGAACGTGCCGATCGAGGATACGGTCGGCGCCATGGCCGAGCTGGTGCGCGAGGGCAAGGTGCGCGCACTCGGCCTGTCGGAGGCGAGTGCGGCGACCATCCGCCGGGCGCATGCCGTGCATCCGATATCCGCCGTGCAGAGCGAATATTCGCTTTGGACCCGCGACCCGGAAGACGAGGTGTTCGCCGTCTGCCGCGAACTCGGCATCGGCTTCGTTCCGTATAGCCCACTCGGTCGTGGCCTGTTGACCGGCACGATCGCCAAACCCGAAGCTTTGAGCGACGACGATTGGCGCCGCGGTCAGCCGCGTTTCCAGGCCGACGCCATGGCGGCCAATGCCGCTGTCATCGCCACGCTGGAGAAGATGGCGACTGAAAAGGGCGTAACCTCGGCGCAACTGGCCCTGGCCTGGGTGCTGCATCAGGGCGACTTCATCGTGCCGATCCCCGGGGCGCGAAAAATTCGCCATCTGGAACAGAACACGGTGGCAGCCGGGATCGAGCTGAGCGCGGCCGAGGTGGCCGCGATCGGGGACGCGCTGTCGCCCGACAAGGTGGTTGGCAAGCGCTACACTGAGGAGCTGCTGGCGCTGGTGAATGGCTAGGCCTTCGCCTTCACCCTCCCCCTTGTGGGGAGGGTGATCACCACGGCACCACCGTGATCTCCGGCCAGTTGGCCTTGGCGCGGGCGCCCTTGGCCTCGTGCGTCTTGCGGTTGTCCAGTGCCTTGTTCGGCGTGATACGAAACGAGAAGATGTCATCAAGACCGAACGGCGCCACCAGCTCAAGTGGCCCCTCCGCGCCAGACTGAACGCCGACCGCATGGGTTCTCGAAGCGAAATAGGAAAGCGCTTCTGCAGACGAGGAAAGCCTGGGATAGGTGTCGCCAAAGCGCGCCTCGTACCAGAGATGCACCCGGGCCTGGTTGCGCACTTCGACCGGCAACGCCAGTCCCTCGAAATGCTGTGCCGCTCGGCGAATGACCGCGTCCTCGGCCTCATAGGACAGGTCGCTCTCGTCGAAATAGAACAGGTCGACATCCTTGATGCCGTAACCTGACGGCTTCCCGGTCAGGTGGTTCCAGACGCTGTTGTAGAGCGCGCCGGAGACCACCAGCCAGTCCGGCAGCGCGAGCGCGCGCACCCGCGCCAGTGTTTCGACAAGCAGCGGATCCGCCGCGACGATGTCAAGAAACGCCGTGCGTTGTGCTTCGAACGGGAGGCCGGAATAGCGCAGATGGTCCATCGCCCTTTGGAGAGCGATTCGCCATCTGCCCGCAAGCCTCAGCCTCGCAGAACGCCACCGGTCTGCTTGCCGACATTTTCGACGATGCGCCTGGCCAGCGCCTCGAAATCGTCGTCGGTCAGCGTCCTCTCGACCGGCTGGATCGACACCTCGATGGCGATCGACTTCTTGCCCTCGCCGAGCGACGCGCCTTCGAAAATATCGAAGACCGAAACGGCTGTTATCAGCTTCTTGTCGGCGGCCAAAGCGGCGCGCACCAGCGCGCCGGCCTCGACCGACTTGTCCACGACGAAGGCGAAATCGCGCTTCACCGCCTGGAAGGCGGACAACTCCAGCTTCGGCTTGGTTTTCGTCGGCTTGGCCTTCGGCTCGGGCACGGCATCGACGAACACTTCGAAACCGCAGAGCGGCCCGGAGACATCGAGTCCCTCTAGCGTCTTCGGATGGAACTCGCCGAAGGTGCCGAGCACGGTCTTTGGCCCGAGCTTGATCGTGCCGGAACGGCCGGGATGGTACCAGCCCGGTCCGCCCGCCTCGATCTGCAGCCGCTCGACGGGCGCGCCGCAGGCTTCGAGTGCCGCGATAGCATCCGCCTTGGCGTCGAACACGCCGACTGGGCCAGAATTGCCGGCCCAGTTGCGGCCTGAACCGTCGAGCTTTGCCGTGCCGCGCCGAACGCCGGCGGCCACGCGCCGCTGCTGGTCGGCGCCGTCGCCCTCATAGGTGCCGGACACTTCGAACAGCGCCACGTCGCCGATTCCCCTGTCGGCATTGCGCTGTGCGGCGGCGATCAGCCCCGGCAGCAGCGACGGCCGCATGTCGGACATGTCGGCGGCGATCGGGTTGGCGAGCTTCAGCGCGGTCTGGCCGCCGCCGAACAGTTCAGCGTGCTTGGCCGGAATGAACGACCAGGTGACGGCCTCCATCATGCCGCGCACGGCAAGCGCCCGCTTGGCCGTGCGGGTGCGGACCTGCAGCGTGGTGAGGATCCTTGCATTGACCGCGTCATGCGAACCGAGCGGCTGCGGCGCGATGTTGTCGACGCCGTGGATGCGCATCACCTCCTCGACCAGGTCGGCCTTGCCGTCGATATCGGGGCGCCAGGACGGCACCGCCACATCGACGACATCGCCCGAGCCCTTGGGCTTGAAGCCGAGGCGCGACAGGATGTCGAGGCTCTCCGCCTTCGGCACCTCGATGCCGGTCAACCGCTTCACTTCCGACAACGGGAAGGAAACGACCATGGGCTTGTGACCGGCATAGCCGGCCACTTCGATCTCCGTCGGCGTGCCGCCGCAGAAATCGAGCACCAGCCTGGTCGCCAGTTCGACGCCGGGGACCATGAATTCGGGGTCGACGCCGCGTTCGAAGCGGTAGCGGGCATCGGTGATGATGCCGAGCGTGCGGCCGGTACGCGCCGTGGCGATCGGGTCCCAAAGGGCCGATTCGATCAGCACATCCGACGTGTTTTCGTCGCAGCCGGAATGCTCGCCACCCATGATGCCGGCGATCGATTCGACGCCGTCGTCATCTGCTATGACGCACATTTCCGGCGTCAGCGTGTATTCGCGACCGTCGAGCGCCAGCACCTTCTCGCCGTCGCGCGCGCGGCGTACGACGAGATTGCCGGCAACCTTCTTCGCGTCGAACACATGCAGCGGCCGGCCACGGTCGAAGGTGACGTAATTGGTGATGTCGACCAGCGCGCTGATCGGCCGAAGCCCAATGGCGATCAGCCGCTGCTGCAGCCATTTCGGCGATGGGCCGTTCTTGACCCCCTTGACCAGCCTGAGCGCGAAGCCGGGACAGAGTTCCGGGGCCTCGATCGTCACCTTGACAGGGCACATGCCGCTACCGGCATGGGGCATGATGGCACCGCCGACGAGGCGGCCAAGCCCGCTCGCCGCCAGATCCCTGGCGATGCCGTAGACACTGGTGGCATCCGGCCGGTTCGGCGTCAGGTTGATCTCGATCAGCGGATCGTCGAGATGCGCGTACGCAGCGAAGCTGGTGCCGACAGGGGCGTCGGCCGGCAGGTCGATGATGCCGCTATGCTCGTCGGAAAGCTCCAGCTCGCGCTCGGAGCACATCATGCCATGGCTTTCGACGCCCCTGATCTTGCCGACCGTAAGCGTCACGTCGATGCCGGGCACATAGGTGCCGGGCGCAGCAAAGGCGCCGATCAACCCGGCGCGGGCATTCGGCGCGCCGCAGACGACCTGCACGGGTGGCTTGCCGTCGCCTGTATCGACGGTCAGCACGCGCAGCCGGTCGGCATCGGGGTGCTGCACCGCCGTCAGCACCTTGGCGATGACGAAGGGTTTCAGGCTCGACTTGTCGTCGACATGCTCGACTTCGAGGCCGATCGACGTCAGCCGCTCGACGATCTCGTCGAGCGAGGCGTCGGTCTCGAGATGGTCCTTGAGCCAGGAGAGGGTGAATTTCATGGGACTGTTCCGTCTGGTCTTTTGACGCTTGATTTCAGATGTCTCGGCAAGTCGTCGGACATATGCAGGTAGGGAAGCTGCTCGTTGACATAGGCATGCTGCGTCGGCCTGAAATCGGCCGGCATGTCCATGGCGCCGAGCATGAAGTAGATGTCGTCCTCCAGCCGCTCGTCGACATAGGCGATCGGCGAGCCACAGACGCCGCAGAAGGAGCGTGTCACCGGCCCGTTCTCGTACATCTTCAGCGCCTTGCCGGTGAACGCCACCTGGTCGACCAGGAAGCCGACAAAGGCCGAAACCGGCGCGCCGCTCGCCCGCCGGCAATCGCCGCAATGGCAATAGCTGACGTGGTGCGGCTCGGCCGAAGCCTCGAACCGCACGGCGCCGCAGCGGCAGCCGCCGGTGTGCGGCACTGTCATGCGCTCAATCCGCCGAACAAGGTCGGCATGTCGAGCGGCCTGAAACCGTAATGCGACAGCCAGCGGACATCGGCATCGAAGAAGGCACGCAGGTCCGGCATGCCGTATTTCAGCATGGCGATGCGGTCGATGCCCATGCCCCAGGCAAAGCCCTGATATTCGTCCGGGTCGAGCCCGCCATGGCGCAGCACATTGGGATGCACCATGCCGCAGCCGAGGATCTCCATCCAGTCGGAGCCTTCGCCGAAACGCACCTCGCCCGGCCGCGAGCGGTCGCACTGGATGTCGACCTCCAGGCTGGGCTCGGTGAACGGGAAGAAGCTGGGCCGGAAGCGCATCTTGACCTGCGGTACCTCGAAGAAGGCCTTGCAGAACTCTTCCAGCACCCACTTCATGTTGGCGACATTCGCCGTCTTGTCGATCACCAGCCCCTCGACCTGATGGAACATCGGCGAGTGGGTGGCGTCCGAATCCTGCCGGTAGGTCTTGCCCGGGATGACGATACGGATCGGCGGCTTCTGCGTCTCCATGGTGCGGATCTGCACTGGCGAGGTGTGGGTGCGCAACAGCTTGCGCTCGCCCTTCTCGTCCGGCTGGAAGAAGAAGGTGTCGTGCATCTCGCGCGCTGGATGGCCTTCGGGGAAATTCAACGCGGTGAAGTTGTAGTGGTCGCTCTCGATGTCCGGCCCCTCGGCGATCGAGAAGCCGAGGTCGCCGAAGATCGCCGCGATCTCGTCGATGACCTGGCTGATCGGATGGATGCGGCCGCGCTCGGCCGGCGACTGCCGCACCGGCAGCGTCACGTCGACCTTTTCAGCGGCAAGGCGGGCTGTGATCGCCACATCCTTCAGCTCGGCCTTGCGCGAGGTGAGTGCCTCGGTGACACGATTCTTGAGGCCGTTGATGGCCGGGCCCTTCACCTGGCGTTCCTCGGCGGTCATCGCGCCGAGCGTCTTCAGCATTTCGGAAATCGATCCCTTCTTGCCGAGGGCCGAAACCCGCACGGCTTCGATAGCGGCCTCGTCTGCGGCCGACGCGATATCGGCAAGCAGCGAAGCTTCAAGGGTTTCAAGATTTCCAGCGGTGGCGTTCACGGCGAAACTCTCTCGATCGGGCGACCGACACCATTTTGGTTCGTCGTCACCATTTTGGTTACATCAGGCATAAGAAAAACCCGCGCCAGCCGTGCCAGCGCGGGTTCCCCAAATCAGAATTGCGAATGCTTGGGAAGCGCTGGTCTTTAAGCGACAGCGCTTTCAAAAGCGTTCGGCGTGGTGTTCTTCAGATATTCGAGCGCCACCTTGGCCTTGGCCACGAGTGCCGCGAAAGCCTGCGGCTCATGGATGGCCATGTCCGACAGGATCTTGCGATCGATCTCGATGCCAGCCTTGTTGAGGCCGTCGATGAAGCGGCCGTAGGTCAGGCCGTGCTCATGGGTCGCGGCATTGATGCGCTGGATCCACAGCGCGCGGAACGAGCGCTTGCGGTTCTTGCGGTCGCGATAAGCGTACTGCAGCGACTTTTCCACCGCCTGCTTGGCGATGCGGATGGTGTTCTTGCGGCGGCCGTAGAAGCCTTTCGCGGCTTTCAGGACCTTCTTGTGCTTGGCGTGCGAGGTGACGCCTCTCTTTACGCGTGCCATGTCATGATCTCCTTAAAAGCAATTCCAGGAAAAGTGCTCAGCGGTTTTCCGTTCGGAATTGCGTAAAACTAATGCGTGTCCGGACCGAATGCCTTAGAGGCCGTTCGGCAGAAAATTCTTGATGACCTTCTTGCCATCCGGTTCAGCCAGAACCATCGTGCCGCGGGCATTTCGAATGAACTTGTTGGAACGCTTGATCATGCCGTGACGCTTGCCGGCCGCAGCCGACAGGACTTTACCCGTACCTGTGATCTTGAACCGCTTTTTGGCGGCGGACTTGGTCTTCATCTTGGGCATTTTGCTACTCCGTATCGTGGGCGCACTATCGCGCTTTTGTTCGCTTCAGGCCGACCAAAGCCCGAAAAGCAAATGAAACCGCCACGGCATGCCCTGCCGGGCGGTTTTTCAGAACCGCGGTGCTATACGTCAAAGCAGGCGGCTGTGCAACACCCCCTGCGCCGCGCGTTCCCGGAACGTCGGGATGCGGCGCTCGGTCCTCGTCAGGGAAGCGTGAACCACACCGGCAGCATACCCGACTGCTGGGCGCCGTCGATCAGTTCGAAGGCCGGCAGCGCGATCAGAAACACCAACCCGTCGAGCAGCGTGGTCAGCAGCAGGCGCGGCTTGAAGCTGCCGGTGTCGCCTTCCTGGTAGAGCGAGAGTTTCGGGAAGAAGCGCGGCACTTTCGCCAGATAGGCCTGGTATGGAGCGCCGAGCGCTTCCGTGAGGAATTTCTCCTCGCGCAGGATGACGATATGGAAGGCCCCCGCGCACAGGACAGCAAAGAGTATGATGCCGGAAAACGAACCGATCTGCGCGCCGACGCCGGCCGCGGCCACTGTCGAGAACACGTAGAGCGGGTTGCGGGTGATCGAGTAGGGGCCGCCAGTCACCACCTCGGAAGACTTGCGTCCACCTATGTAGAGCGTCGCCCAAAGGCGCCCGACGATGCCTAGGAAAATCAGCAGCACGCCGAACATCTCGATCGACTCGTGCACCGGCGTATCGGGCGGGAAGGTCGACTGGCCAAAAAGCAGCGCCAAGAAAAGCACCACCACGAGCACGGCAAGCACCAGCCTGCGCATCTGCTGGTAGTTGCCCAGCCCGTACTTGAGTTCATTGTCCAAGGGAGGAATCCGATCGTCGAAGAGCCTGATGCATGTCGCCTAGAATTGACCCGGTTTTGGGAGGACGACATGCATGAAAACAGAACCGGCGATCGTAGCTTTGGCCAAGAAACAGGCGTCCCGCCGATCGCCGGGACGCCCTGTAGCACAATTCAGGCGGATTTGGAGCGCGATGACGAGCCTGACGTCATCGTGATCCTAGCGAGGCGACAGCACCATCATCATCTGGCGGCCTTCAAGCTTCGGTTCCGCCTCGACCTTGGCGATGGTCGCAACTTCCTCGCGCACCTTGTTCAGAAGCTGCATGCCGAGTTCCATGTGCGCCATCTCGCGGCCACGGAAACGCAGTGTCAGCTTGACCTTGTCGCCTTCCTCGAAGAAGCGGCGAACCGCCTTCATCTTGGTCTCGTAGTCATGGCTGTCGATGTTCGGGCGCATCTTGATCTCCTTGATCTCGATGACCTTCTGGTTCTTGCGCGCCTCGGCCGCCTTCTTCTGGTTGGCGTATTTCAACTTGCCGAGATCGAGGATCTTTACGACGGGGGGCACCGCATTGGGCGATATCTCGACCAGATCGAGCCCGGCCTCTTCGGCGAGCAGCAATGCGTCGTTGATGGAAACATCGCCGCGGTTCTGGCCTTCGGCGTCGATCAGCTGGACCCGGGGAACCCGGATATCACGGTTTGAGCGCGGGCCATCCTTGGTCGGCGCCGCTGCTTTGAAAGGTCTGCGAATGGTCGTGGTCTCCTTGGCCGTTTCGTTCAGGGTTTGCAGGTCTTGATGCGTGAACGCGCCAATGTGGTGAGCGCGCGGGCGGAGTCAATAGCACAGCATTGACAGGAAATCACCTGATCGCTGACCTGCACCAAACAAAGAAGGATCGCGAGCACTTTTCGCCACGCCACTGGCTGTGCAACAAGACCCTGTGCCAAAAGACCGGCGTGAGGAAAAAGCCATGACTGCCACGCCCCCTGTCTTTCTGGACGTCGATGGAACGAGCATCGCGGTGCGCCACACGGCTGGCACGACGCCAGGCATCGTCTGGCTCGGCGGCTACAAGTCGGACATGCTGGGCACGAAGGCCGAAACGCTGTCGGACTGGGCGGCAAGAGAAGGCCGCGCCTTCCTGCGACATGACTATTCCGGCCACGGCGAATCCGGCGGCGCCTTTGCCGATGGCACGATTTCGAAATGGCTTTCGCAAAGCCTTGCCGTGTTCCGGCACTTCACCAGGGGCAAGCAGATCCTGGTCGGCTCATCGATGGGGGCCTGGATCGCGCTGCGCATGGTGCAGGAACTGCGCAAGGCAGGCGACAGGAACGTCGCCGGCCTGGTGCTGCTGGCGCCGGCGCCGGATTTTACCGTCGAGCTGGTCGAACCGGTGCTGACCGAGGCGCAGAAGCACGATCTCGCCGCAAGAGGCTTCTTCGAGGAGCCGTCGGACTATTCCAGCGAGCCTTACATCTACACACGCGCGCTGATCGAGGACGGGCGCAACAACCGGGTCATGGCAGGCCCTATCGACACGCATTGCCCGGTGCACATCCTGCAGGGGCTGGCCGATCCGGACGTGCCGGCAAGCCACGCGCTGAAGCTGGTCGGTCTGCTGCCCGCGGACGATGTGACATTGTCGCTGATCCCCGACGGTGATCATCGGCTGTCGCGGCCGCAGGATCTCGACATGCTTGTAAGGACCGTCGACGCGATGGCGCGGAGGGAGAACTGATGCGCGTTTCCATTCCGATATCCGCCTTTGTCGCCGCCATCGTCGGCTTTGGCGGCACGCTGGCCATCGTCATCGCCGCCGCGAAGGCGGTCGGCGCGACGCAGGTCGAGACAGCGAGCTGGGTGACGGCGATCTGCCTGGCGATGGCGATCGAGTGCCTGTGGCTATCCTGGCGCACCAAGATGCCGGTCATCACCGCATGGTCGACGCCGGGCCTGGCGCTGATCGCCGCGTCGAGCGGCTTCTCGATGGGCGAGGCCGTCGGCGCCTTCATCGTCACCGGCCTCCTGTTGATCGCCACCGGCCTGTTCGGGCCGCTGACGCGGCTGATCGCCAGGATACCCCCGTCGGTGGCATCGGGCATGCTGGCCGGCATCCTCGTCAGTTTCGCCGTCAACGCGGTCAAGGCCATACCCGCCGATCCCTGGCTGATCCTGCCGCTGATCGCGGCGTTTTTCGTCATCAGGCTGTTCAATCCGGCGGTGTCGGTGCTGGTGGTGCTGATCGGCGGTGGCCTCGCCGCTTTTCTGACAGGCCGCGTCGGTGGCTTGCCGACACCGGAATTGTCGACGCTGACGCTGATCACACCGCAGTTCAGCGCCGCCGCGATCATCGGCCTGGCGCTGCCGCTCTACCTCGTCACCATGGCTTCGCAGAACCTCTCCGGCCTCGCCGTGCTGCGCGCCGCCGGCTATCACCCGGAGCCCGGCCCGCTGATCGGCGTCACCGGCCTGTTTTCGCTGCTGTCGGCGCCGTTTGGCGGCTCGACCACCAACCTGGCCGCGATTTCGGCGGCGATCTGCACCGGGCCGGACGTCCACCCCGATCCCGCCGAACGCTGGAAGACCGGCCCGTTCTATGCGCTCGCCTACATCATCTTTGCCATATTCGGCGCTTCGCTGGTGGCGATCTTCGCCGTCCTGCCGCAAAGCCTGATCGTGCTGGTGGCGGGTCTGGCGCTGATGGCGCCGCTTGCCAACGCCCTGTCGATCGCACTGAAGGACGAAGGCGAACGCATGGCCGCCACCGTCACCTTTGCCGTCACCGCGTCGGGACTGACGCTGTTCGGCGTCGGCGCCGCATTCTGGGGGCTGGTCGCGGGCCTGGCCGTTCTTTTCCTCGAAGCATTCAAAAAGCAACAATCATTTCAGCCTCTTGTCCGGTTTTGGCGGACATTGTCTTGAATCGCCGTTTTCTTCTTCCCATTTCGATTCCACGCAGCCGGGTTTGGCTGTCTCCAACCGAAGGAATGGGAGAAAATGAACACATCCGCATTGATCCGTCCGGCCTGGACGCCGGCAACCATCGCGTTGATGGTGATCGGTTTCATGGTGTTCTGGCCACTCGGCTTCGCCATGCTCGCCTACATCATCTGGGGCGACCGCCTCGATGGCTTCAAGCGTGACGTCAACCGGGCGACCGACGGCATTTTCGCCGGCTGCCGCCGCGGTTCCGACAAGGCCGCTCGCTGGGGTAACGGCTCCGCCCGCACCGGCAACGTCGCTTTCGACGACTGGCGCGAAAAGGAACTCGAGCGCCTGAACGAGGAGCGCCGCAAGCTCGACGAGATGCTGACCCAGTTCGACGAGTATGCCCGTGAACTGCGCCGCGCCAAGGACCAGGACGAGTTCGACCGCTTCATGGCGAACCGCAACAAGGCGACGGCACCGACGAAGACCGATCCGAGCACCGGGACGACGGCCAGCAAGCGTGGCAAGGGCTCGAACCTGCTTGACGACTAAGGCCCAGCGACAGGCCAGATCGTGAAAAAAACGGCGTCGCGCGAGCGGCGCCGTTTCTTTTTTGTTCTATTCGTTTTCCTCGAATCGCGTATCGTCCGGCCATGTCTTTCGGCTTCTTCCGCAACCTGACAAAACCCAAGCCCGCGCCTGTCGAAGAGCGCGAGCATGTCGTTGCCGGCCGGTCATTGCCGCTCAAGATAGTCGAGAACGATCGCGCCCGGCGGCTGACGCTGCGCATCGATTCCGGCGGTCGTGGCCTGCGCATCACGGTGCCGCCGGGCCTGCGCCGGGGCGAGGTGGAAAAATTCCTCGACCGCCATCAGGAGTGGCTGGAACAGCGGCTGGCCAAGGTGCCCAACCGGCCGCAGGTGCGGCCCGGCATCAAGGTCCCGGTGCGCGGCGTGCCGCACCGCATCGTCCATGAGCCCTCGAAACGTGGCACCGTCACCGTGTCGCGCGACGAGCGCGGTCCGCTGCTGATCGTGCATGGCGAGCGCGTGCACCTGCCGCGCCGCATCGCCGATTTCCTCAAGCGCGAAGCCAAGCGCGAGATCGAGGCGCTGGTGGTCAAGCACACGCAGGCGCTCGGCAAGCGCGCCAAGGCGATCCGCTTCAAGGACACATCAAGCCGCTGGGGCTCGTGCACCTCGGACGGCAACCTGTCGTTTTCCTGGCGCATCATGATGGCGCCGTCGCCGGTCATAAACTACCTCGTCGCGCATGAGGTGGCGCATCTCAAGGAGATGAACCACGGCCCGAAATTCTGGAAACTATGCGAACAGCTTTGCCCGGACACCGAACGCTGCAAGGCCTGGCTGAAGCGCAATGGCGGCGCCCTGCAGGCGATCGCGTTCGAGTAGGTGACGGGCGACTAGGTCGTGAACCCATAAAGCGCCTTGGTGCGGGAACAGCCTACTTCGTGAAGAACAGCACGGTGACATCGCCGTTCTGGAGATCGACGGTCACGCGATAACAGCTCCACGTATTGGCGGTGAGCGTTTCGCCGTCCCAGTTCATGCCCGTGAAGCAGTCCTGCGTCGTGGGTGGTAAGGCCTTCCAGAGGATGTTGCCGTCTGCATCAACCCGCATGAGGTTGCGGCCATCCTTCATGTCTTTCGCCATATAGTCGTAGAGCATGATGCTCCCCGCCTCGTCGGCAAGATCAACACGGTCGATTACCTGCCCTGACATACGCACCTCCGGACTCGGCTTTTATTCCGACAGGATGGCAGGCTTTCGCTACTGCGCCAAATCTGATTCAAGATCGGCATTAGCCCATAAGATCTAACCGATTTCGAATGTCGCGTGATTAAGCCGCTCTTGCCCAACAAACCGAGAGGCGTGCCCCGCGTCGATGATCGCCGCGTGCTGAACGGCATCTTCTGGGTGCTGCGATCCGGGGCGCCATGGCGTGACCTGCCCGAGCGCTATGGCCCGCGCACGACCTGCTATAACCGCTTCGTGCGATGGCGGAAAGCAGGCGTTTGGGATCGGTTGACCGCATTCGCGGGTTCATTCAGGACCACGGTGCCACACCCAATATCCCGCCGAAGAGCAACCGGCGCTGGAAACCTTGCTTCAGCAAGCGGCTCTACCGCGAGCGCAACCTCATCGAGCGGTTCTTCTCCAAGCTCAAACACTTCCGCCGCGTGGCAACGCGCTACGATAAGCTCGCGGCCAACTTCCTCGCCATGATCCAGCTTGCATCGATGCGGCTGTGGCTGCGCGCTTATGAGTCTACGGCCTAAGTGAGGGCGACGATTCAGTCGTCGTTGGCGGCGTTGAGGTCCTCGGGCCGCAGCCCCTCGTCTTCATAACGCGGCCATGGCAGGAATTTGCTGTCGAAGGCATCGCTACCGAAATAGTCGAGCGCCCGATGCGCCTCGGTGCCGTTGAAGGCGGCCTTGTCCACCAGATGAGCGATAACCTCGCGCGCCTGCGCGATCTTCTGCCTGAGTTCGGCAACCGTTCTGTCCGCCATGATTCTGCTCCCGCCTAGCGTCCTGCCCATCAATAGGTAGCGCCTTTGGCCTCGCCGGCAAACAGCATGCTTTTTCTCGACTCTTACCGCTTTTCGTGCCAATCCCGCGCCATGGCGCTTGACATCAAGATCTGTGGCTTGAAGACCGACAAGGCATTGGCCGCGGCAGTGGCCGGCGGCGCCAGCCATGTCGGCTTCATTTTCTTTGCCAAAAGCCCGCGCTACGTGGAGCCAGCCGAGGCTGGCCGTCTGCGCGAGGCGGCGCGCGGCAAGGCAATCGCGGTTGCAGTCAGCGTTGATGCAAGCGACGCCTTCCTCGATGAGATCGTCGAAAAGATGCAGCCTGACATGCTGCAGCTGCACGGCTCGGAAACGCCCGAGCGCGTGGCCGAGGTCAAGGCCCGCCATGGACTGCCCGTGATGAAGGCGCTGCCGCTCAGCGAGGCTGCCGATCTGGAACGGATAAAGCCGTTCATCGGTGTTGCCGACCGGTTCCTGTTCGACGCCAAGCCGCCGAAAGGCTCGGAACTGCCGGGGGGCAACGGCGTCGCCTTCGACTGGCGTATTCTCGCCGGCCTTGACGCCGGCGTCGATTACATGCTTTCCGGTGGGCTCAACGCCGCCAACATCGGCGATGCCCTTCGGCTTGCCAACCCGCCCGGAATAGACATTTCTTCAGGTGTGGAAAGCGCGCCAGGCGTCAAGGATCCGGCGCTGATCGAACAGTTCTTCCGGGCCGTCAGGGCAGCACGCGACAACCGCGCCGCCTGACCGGCTCAAACCAGAGCATGTCCCGGAAAAGTGGGAACCGGTTTTCCGACAAGGACAGGCTCGCAAGTCAAGATGCAGGAGATCGGCAATGGACAAGCCGGCGACACCCAATTCCTTTCGCACCGGACCCGACGAACAGGGCATGTTCGGCATTTTTGGCGGTCGTTTCGTTGCCGAAACGCTGATGCCGCTGATCCTCGATCTCGAGCGGAACTGGAACGAGGTCAAGAACGATCCGGATTTCAAGGCTGAACTCACGGACCTGTCGACCCACTATGCCGGACGGCCGTCGAAGCTCTATTTCGCGGAAGGGCTGACCAGGCATCTTCGTGAGGTCTCCGCGGCGAAGGGCCTCTGGGGCGGCGCCAAGGTCTATTTCAAGCGCGAGGACCTGAACCACACCGGTTCGCACAAGATCAACAACTGCCTCGGCCAGATCCTGCTGGCCAAGCGCATGGGCAAGAAGCGCATCATCGCCGAGACGGGCGCTGGCCAGCATGGCGTGGCGTCGGCCACCGTCGCGGCCCGCTTCGGCTTTCCCTGCGTCGTCTATATGGGCGCCACCGATGTCGCCCGTCAAAGCCCGAATGTCTTCCGCATGAAGCTGCTGGGCGCCGAAGTGCGGCCGGTGACCGCCGGCCACGGCACGCTGAAGGACGCCATGAACGAGGCGCTGCGCGACTGGGTGACGAATGTCGAGGACACCTATTACCTGATCGGCACCGCCGCCGGCCCGCACCCCTATCCGGAGCTGGTGCGCGACTTCCAGTCGGTGATCGGTTCGGAGGCCCGCGCGCAGATTCTCGAACAGGAAGGCCGGTTGCCGGACACCATCATCGCCTGTGTCGGCGGCGGCTCGAACGCCATCGGCATGTTCCATCCCTTCCTCGACGACAAGGAGGTTCGCATCATCGGCATCGAAGCCGGCGGCCGCGGCCTCGATGGCATCGAGCACTGCGCCTCGATGAATGCCGGAAGGCCCGGCGTGCTGCACGGCAACCGCACCTATCTCCTGCAGAATGCAGACGGCCAGATCATGGACGGCCATTCGATCTCGGCCGGCCTGGACTACCCCGGTGTCGGCCCGGAGCATTCCTGGCTGCGCGACAGCGGCCGCGTCGAATATGTGCCGATCCTCGACGACGAGGCGCTGGAAGCGTTCAAGCTGACGACGCGTGTCGAAGGCATCATTCCGGCGCTGGAATCGGCGCACGCCATCGCCCATGCGGTGAAGATCGTGCCGGCCATGGACAAGGACCAGATCGTCATCGTCAACCTGTCCGGCCGCGGCGACAAGGACGTGCATACGGTTGCCAGCATGCTGGGCATGGAGATCTAGGCCCATTGGACAGTTTCGACTTGGGAGTTGATTATGAGCAAAATTCGTCCAAAGGGCCAGACATGACCACTCGCATCGACCGCCGCATGGCGAAGCTGAAGACCGAGGGCCGCCCGGCGCTCGTCACCTATTTCATGGGCGGCGACCCGGACTACGACACCTCGCTGTCGATCATGAAGGCATTGCCGGCGGCGGGTGCCGACATCATCGAGCTCGGCATGCCGTTCTCCGACCCGATGGCCGATGGCCCGGCGATCCAGGCGGCGGGCTTGAGGGCGCTCAAAGGCGGCCAGACGCTGGTCAAGACACTGAAGATGGCGTCGGAATTCCGCGTCGACGACAATGAGACGCCGATCGTGCTGATGGGCTACTACAACCCGATCTACATCTACGGCGTCGACCGTTTCCTCAAGGACGCGATTGCCAGCGGCATTGACGGGCTGATCGTCGTCGACCTGCCGCCGGAGATGGACGAGGAGCTGTGCATTCCGGCACTGAAGGCCGGCATCAACTTCATCCGGCTGGCGACGCCGACCACCGACGACAAGCGCCTGCCGAAAGTGCTCCAGAACACATCCGGCTTCGTTTATTATGTCTCGATGACCGGCATCACCGGCTCGGCGCTGGCCGACACCGGCAAGGTGGCGGCGGC
Organism: Mesorhizobium sp. Mes31; assembly: GCF_024519675.1. Taxonomy (NCBI): domain Bacteria; kingdom Pseudomonadati; phylum Pseudomonadota; class Alphaproteobacteria; order Hyphomicrobiales; family Phyllobacteriaceae; genus Mesorhizobium; species Mesorhizobium sp. Mes31. The sequence goes on from NZ_JALJRL010000001.1 coordinate 572,194, forward strand.
GGTGAAGCGCATCAAGGGCCATACCGACCTGCCGGTCTGCGTCGGTTTCGGCGTCAAGACCGCCGAGCAGGCGCGCGTGATCGGCGCCAATGCCGATGGCGTCGTCGTCGGCACCGCGATCGTCAATGCGGTCGCCAATGTGCTGGGTCCGAAGGGCGAGAAGACCGCCGACCCGGCCGAAGCCGTCGCCACGCTGGTCAGCGGCCTTGCGCAGGGCGTGCGCTCGGCCCGCCTTGCTGCCGCCGAATAGTTTTCCTACCTCAGGTCTTGTGCGTGTCGTTACCCAAAACCGGTTCCCACTTTTGGGCGACATGCACTAACTCTTCGTCAGGACAGGAGCCGAAGCGATGAACTGGATCACCAATTACGTTCGCCCGAAGATCAATTCGATGCTCGGCCGGCGCACCGACATGCCCGAGAATCTCTGGATCAAGGATCCGGAGACCGGCGAAATGGTGTTCCACAAGGATCTGGAGTCCAACCAGTTCGTCATTCCGTCCTCCGGCCATCACATGAAGATCTCGGCCAAGGAGCGGCTGAAGTTCTTTTTCGACGGCGGCAAGTACGAGACCCTGGACAATCCCAAGGTCATGCAGGATCCGCTGAAGTTCCGAGACGAGAAACGCTATGTCGACCGCCTGAAGGACGCCAAGGCCAAGACCGGCCTGGAAGATGCGATCATCAACGCGCTGGGAACCGTCGAAGGCCTGCCGGTGGTGGTCACGGTGCAGGACTTCGCCTTCATGGGTGGCTCGCTCGGCATGGCCGCCGGTGACGCCATCGTTCATGGTTTCGAAGTCGCCCTGCAGCGCAAGCGGCCGCTGATCCTGTTTGCGGCCTCCGGCGGCGCCCGTATGCAGGAAGGCATCCTGTCGCTGATGCAATTGCCGCGCACTACCGTCGGCGTCGACCGGCTGAAGGAAGCCGGCCTTCCCTACATCGTCGTGCTGACCAACCCGACCACCGGGGGCGTCACCGCTTCCTACGCCATGCTGGGCGACGTGCACATCGCCGAACCCGGCGCACTGATCGGTTTTGCCGGACCGCGCGTCATTGAACAGACCATCCGGGAAAAGCTGCCGGACGGCTTCCAGCGCGCCGAGTATCTGATGGAGCACGGCATGGTCGACATGGTCGTTTCGCGGCTGGAGATGCGCGAAACGATCGCACGCTTGCTGAAGATGCTGCTCAAGGTGCCGGAAGAGCAAAAGCCGCTGGAGCCGGAAATCCTGCCGCCGGCAACAATTCCGGCGGAGGCACGACCACAGGCCTGACGCGACATTCTTCGCCGCGAACCGCGATCCGGTTTTCGGGACCATGCGCTAGGATTCCCATATGACGACGCTTGCCGCCGACCGCGAAATCGAAGCCCTGATGGCGCTTCATCCGAAGGGCTTCGACCTTTCGCTCGACCGCATTTCCAGGCTGCTGGAGCGGCTCGGCGACCCGCAGGACCGGCTGCCGCCGGTGATCCACATCGCCGGCACCAACGGCAAGGGCTCCTGCGCGGCGTTTTCGCGCGCACTGCTCGAAGCGGCCGACTACCGCGTCCATGTCCACACCTCGCCGCATCTGGTGAACTGGCACGAGCGCTACCGGCTGGCCGCCGATGGCGGCGGCAGGCTGGTTGACGACAAGGTTTTCGCCGATGCCATTGCCCGCGTCGCCAGGGCCAATGAGGGTGAGACGATCACCGTCTTCGAGATTCTCACCGCCGTCACCTTCCTGCTGTTTTCCGAGCATCAGGCCGATGCCGCCATCATCGAGGTCGGGCTCGGCGGCCGCTTCGACGCCACCAATGTCATCAAGGAGCCCGCCGTATCGGTGATCATGCCGGTGTCGCTCGACCACGAGGCCTATCTCGGCGACCGTGTCGAACTGATCGCCGCCGAAAAGGCCGGCATCATCAAGCGCGGCTGCCCGGTCGTCATCGGCGCGCAGGAAAGCGAGACGGCGCTGCAGGTGCTGATCGAAACCGCCGAGCGGCTCGAGTGTCCGACCTTCGTCTACGGCCAGGATTTCCTCGCCTTCGAGGAAAACGGCCGCATGGTCTATCAGGACGAGGACGGCTTGATGGACCTGCCGCCGCCAAGGCTGCCCGGGCGCCACCAGTTCGCCAATGCGGCCGCGGCGATCGCGGCGGTGAAGGCGGCCGGTTTCGAGATCAGCCATCGCGCCGCCGAGAAGGCGATGATCAATGTCGCCTGGCCCGGCCGCATGCAGAAGCTGGCGCAGGGCCGGCTGGCGGAGCTGGCGCCGAAGGGCGCCGACATCTGGCTCGACGGCGGCCACAATCCGGGCGCCGGCGTGGTCGTTGCCGAAGCGCTGGCCGAGCAGGAAGAAAAGAACCCGCGTCCGCTTTTCCTGATCTCGGGCATGATCAACACCAAGGACCAGAGCGGCTATTTCCGCGCCTTCAAGGGTCTGGCCCGGCATGTCTACACGGTGCCGGTGAGCGCGAGCGACGCCGGCGTGCCGAACGACGAACTGGCGGTCCGCGCCACGGAAGCCGGACTGACGGCCGAACCGGTGAGTTCCGTCGCCAACGCACTGATGCTGCTGCGCGACACCTGGGACGGTCCGCCGCCGCGCATCCTGATCGGCGGGTCGCTTTATCTGGCTGGGGCGGTGCTGGCTGAAAACGGCACGCCGCCGACATGATCAAGGTAAAGCAGCTCGCTCACGTCTGCATCTTCGCGAATGACCTCGACGTGACGCGAAGCTTCTATCGCGACGTCCTCGGCATGGACACCCAATTCAATTTCCTGCGCGACGGCAAGATTTTCGGATTCTACCTCAATTGCGGCGGCCGCAGCCACATCGAGGTGTTCCAGAAGGGCGGAGCCCGCTACAGCGACCTGAACCAGATCAACCATCTCTGCCTCGAGGTGGAAGACATTGACGCCGCGATCGCCCACATCAGGTCGAAGGGAATAGACGTCACGCCGAGGAAACTCGCCTGCGACGACACCTACCAGGCTTGGCTTCGCGACCCCAACGACGTGAAGATAAAGCGTGTCGCGTTTTAAGGGATTCAGGATTCCCATTGATTTGAGTTCGTGAT